>JBIHZX010000079.1:0-6392 GCA_044240195.1 Candidatus Nanopelagicales bacterium
ATGGTTCCCTACGGCGTTCCTGCGCAGATTGCAATCGATCGATGGTGTGCATTTCGCGCAGACATTGCGGTAGGCACAAAATCCCTGTTTGTCGGGGCGCGAGGTGCCCGAATTGATCAGAGAGTAGTTCGTTCAATGGTGAATAAATCAACTCAAGCAGTTACCGGCCATAGGCTGTCGCCGCATGCGCTTCGACATACGGCGGCCACGCACGTCCTCGAAGGCGGTGCCGATATGCGAGTGGTTCAAGAGTTCCTCGGTCACGCATCAATGGCCACAACCCAGCGGTACACACATGTCAGTGTCGAGAGGCTTCGGAAAACTTTTGAGACTGCTCATCCGCGATCAGGCTCCGGCGCACAGCCGAACTCGGTTGAAGCAGCGCACTCGAACGCCACAGAATCGCAGGATTGAGGTAGTGGGGGGTTGGCTGAGCCATGACTTTCAGGCCGAAATGCAAGCATGAGCTTCGGCAATGACCCGCATTACTGCTGGAAAAGTCCACTATTCCGATCACCGTCCCGGCGTATATGAAGTCTCCCGTCTTCACTATTGCGCTCACCGGTTCATAGGTCGCCCGCACGGTACTGCCGGAACTATCAACCGAGTGTGACAATTCAATGGAAACCACGGGTTTCCCCGCGATGGATCCGGCAAATGAAACGACCCCCGAACCCACTGCGGTGACCTGCTGGCCGTGGCTGGCCGGAAAATCAACCCCTCGGTGTCCAGATCCAAATGGTGAAGTGGGTGGGTCAAACACCGAGGTAATCGCCGTTGAGGAGACTCCTGGCAGAGGGAGACCCCATGGGTACCGATCCCCGGCGGCCACACCCGAAACCGAGGTGAGAACAGGGATAATCCAAAATACGGACAATACGGGCACCCATGGCGGAATATTCATGTGTTCAGCCTCACCGAAGCTCCCAACTATCCACTATGGGCCACCTGGGATTGTGACCTACAGGGCACCTGTTCCCTCAGCTGTGGATGCCCGTACACTCGGGGGGCACCTCAGATGAGTAGCTTGTCCGAGAATGGCTGGTCACCCAATCTGAAGTGCAAATTCGCGTGACTTAATCCGGTAGTCCGGCCGCGCCTTGAACGGTCCACAGTTCGCTGTGGGTGCAAGGGCGAAGTCACCAGGGGAGTTACACCAGTAATTCCGAACAACCGTGAGCGGCGAAAGTCGCATTATGGGCGCATTGCGCCTGCAAGGAGTACCACCATGGCAACAGTAACAATGCGCCAACTACTCGATAGTGGCGTTCACTTCGGGCATCAAACCCGACGTTGGAACCCCAAGATGAAGCGCTTTATCTTTACCGAGCGCAATGGGATCTACATCATCGATTTGCAGCAGTCGCTGTCCTACATTGACAACGCCTACGAGTATGTCAAGCAAACGGTTGCCCACGGTGGCAGCATCATGTTCATTGGCACAAAGAAGCAGGCTCAAGAGGCAATTGCTGATCAAGCCACTCGCGTCGGTATGCCCTATGTGAATCACCGTTGGCTCGGCGGCATGCTCACGAACTTCCAAACCGTGCACATGCGTCTACAGCGTCTCAAGGAACTTGAAGTCATTGACTTCGATGACGTCGCAGGATCCAATCTCACCAAAAAGGAACTCTTAGTCCTTCGCCGTGAAAAGATCAAGCTGGAACATGTTCTTGGTGGTATCCGCGACATGGTGAAAATCCCCAGTGCCGTGTGGATTGTTGACACCAACAAGGAGCACATCGCTGTTGGAGAAGCGCACAAACTGAAAATTCCTGTCATCGCGATGCTTGATACCAACTGTGATCCTGACGTTGTCGACTATCCGATTCCCGGGAATGACGATGCCATCCGTGCCGTCGCGCTCCTGACCCGTGTAATCGCAGACGCTGTTGCCGAGGGCCTCATGATCCGTGCTGGTGGAGCTACCTCTGAGGTTGTCGAGCCACTGGCCGAATGGGAACGCGAATTGCTCGCAGGTACAGAAGCTGTAGTCGCAGAAGTTCCTGCTGCTGAAGTCGCCACGCCACCAACTGAAAACTAAATCTCCGGAATGGGTCTAGAAACGCCCACACGATCATTGAGAAAAGGACAACCAAGAACATGTCAAGTATTAGCGCCGCCGACGTAAAGCGTTTGCGCGAAGCAACATCCGCAGGAATGATGGAATGCAAGAAAGCACTTGTTGAAACAGACGGTGATTTTGACAAAGCGATTGAAGCATTGAGAATCTCCGGGGCAGCAAAAGCCGCAAAGCGTGGAGCCGAACGCACCACATCAAATGGAATCGTTGCCGCTGAAGGCAACGCACTCATTGAACTGCTGTGTGAGACGGACTTTGTTGCTAAGAGCGTCGATTTTCTGACACTCGCGGATCAGCTTGCTACAGCCGCTAACGCAAACCAGGTAACTGATGCAGGCGCCCTTTTGGCAGCGAAATTGCCAAATGGTGAAACTGCTGAGAGTGCAATTAGCAACCTTGCCGGAGTAATTGGCGAGAAAGTCGAATTGGGCCGTGTCAGCGTGCTGGGAGCTCCGGTTGCTCTTTATCTCCATAAGAGAGCATCGGATTTGCCACCACAGGTTGGTGTGCTCGTGGCCTATGAAGGTGACGAGGCCGCTGCACGAGGTGTGGCCATGCAAATTGCCGCTATGCGTCCGCTGTATCTCACCCGCGAAGAAGTTCCGGCAGAAGTCGTGGAAAACGAACGTCGGATTGCATCTGAGACCGCGAAAGAAGAAGGAAAGCCTGAAGCGGCAATGCCAAAAATTGTTGAAGGTCGGATTAATGGCTACTACAAGGACGTAGTTCTTCTTGAGCAGTCAAGTGTGACGGACAACAAAAAGACGGTGGCACAAGTTCTCGCTGATGCAGGAACGAGCGTTACCGCCTTCGCGCGATTTGAACCAGGCCAGTAGCACACCGATCGCAATCAAAGGAGATTGAGCGTGAAAGAGCCCTCGGCATCAGTTCAATCAACCCTTGAAGGCGTAATCGATATGTGGCCTTCAGCCCCTGAGGGCGGTTGGAAACGAGTACTTCTCAAACTCAGTGGAGAAGCATTTGCCGGGGAAGGTTCGCTGGGGGTTGACCCCGACGTAGTTGCTTCGATCGCCCGTCAAATCGAGTCGGTTGTAAATTCCGGCATTGAAGTGGCAGTGGTGATCGGTGGAGGTAACTACTTCCGCGGTGCCCAGTTGTCCGAACGCGGTATGGAACGTGCCCGGGCCGACTACATGGGCATGCTCGGGACGGTTATGAACTGTCTGGCCCTCCAGGATTTCTGTGAAAAAGCCGGAATAGACACAAGGGTTCAGACCGCGATCACTATGGGCCAGGTAGCTGAGCCCTACATCCCGCGCAAGGCGATCCGACACCTTGAAAAGGGTCGAGTTGTGATCTTTGGTGCTGGCCTTGGACAGCCCTATTTCTCGACCGACACCACTGCGGCTCAGCGAGCACTCGAGATCGGCGCTGAAGTCGTACTTATGGCAAAAGGTGTCGACGGGGTCTATGACAGTGATCCGCGCACCAACCCAGAAGCCGTTAAATTTGATCAGCTCACACCGGCTCAAGTGTTGGCGCAAGGACTTAAAGTCGCTGACGCGACGGCAATTAGTTTGTGTCAAGACAACGATCTTCCGATCGTCGTGTTCAATTTGTTGGAAGAGGGAAATATTGCTCGCGCCGTTCGTGGCGAAGCAATTGGAACACTCATTAGTAACTGAACCAGTGCACTTTCGAAAGGAATGACAATGAGCGACGATATTGACATAGTGTTACTCGAAGCGGCGGAAAAAATGGACAAGGCGATTTCTGTTGCGCGGGAAGACTTCAGCACGATTCGAACTGGGCGAGCTACACCTGCAATGTTTACCAAGATCAACGTTGACTACTACGGAACATTTACCCCGCTCAATCAACTCGCCTCATTCGTGACCCCCGAGGCTCGCATGATTCTCATTACGCCATACGACAAAGGTGCTGCGGCTGCGATTGAAAAGGCGCTCCGCGACAGCGATTTGGGAATCAATCCCACAAGCGATGGAAACGTTATCCGAGTTGCCTTGCCGCAGCTAACGGAGGAGCGGCGTAAGGAATACATTAAGACCGCTCGAACCAAAGGCGAGGATGCCAAAATTTCAATTCGCAATATCCGTCGCGGTGCCAAAGAGGCTCTTGAATCAATGCAAAAAGATGGATCAGCCGGCGAAGACGAAGTGCGACGAGCTGAAAAAAGTCTCGATGAAGTGACGCACAAACATACCGAGCACATTGATGAAATTCTCAAGAACAAAGAAGCAGAACTGCTCGAGGTTTAACGTATGAGTGAGAAACCCAAGACGAAGGCGGGTCGCAATCTTCCAGCCGCAATAGCATCAGCTGTAGTTCTTGCCGTTCTGGTAATCGTTTCACTGTTTACGATTAAGTGGTTGTTTGGTGTTGTCGCGATCGCGGCACTTCTCGTCGCGGTTCATGAGTTTGTTAAGGTGCTTGAGTCAAAAGGCATTCATGTTGCCCGCACTCCTGTCTATCTGGCGACGGCAGTAATCCCCAGTGTTGCCTACATATGGGGGTTTGAAGCGCAACTTGCAACCACGGGGTTAGCCATCCTGTCAGTCATGATCTGGAGACTTCGTAAGGGATCCGAGGGTTTTGTAGCTGACATAAGTGTCTCTGTGATGCTCGTTGTGTACCTACCATTCATGGCGGCATTTCTCATGCTCTCCCTCGCTGCAGATAATGGACCTTGGCGGGTTCTCGTGTTCCTCCTCCTCACCGTTTCCAACGACATCGGTGGATATGTTGTTGGAATTTTCCTGGGAAAGCACCCCATTGCGCCTCAAATCAGTCCCAAGAAATCGTGGGAGGGATTGGCCGGGTCAATTGCGCTCCAGTCAATCGTTGGAATTCTCGCATTCATCTATATTTTTGATGCACCTTGGTGGCAGGGCCTAATCGCTGGGCTCGTCATGACAATTGGGGCTACAGGCGGTGACTTCATCGAGAGTGCTATCAAGCGGGATCTTGATGTCAAAGACATGGGAACAACCGTCCCTGGGCATGGTGGAATTATGGACAGGTTGGACTCACTTATTCCGAATGCATTCGCTTCATGGGTGCTCTTTAGTATCTTCCTTGGGTCGGGTGTCTGATGCCGGTACCGGGTGAATTGGTTTTTGAGTCACCCAAAAGGGGTAAGCCGCCCACTCATTTTCTCGATTTGAGCGTTCCCCAGCGCAAAGAAGCATTGATTGCTATGGGCATGCCGGGTTTTCGCGCCGACCAGATCTCTCGACATGTTTTTGAGCACCTAGACACTGATATTGCGCAGTGGAGTGACATACCTGAGGCGGCTAAGTCCCAAATTGATAGTGAGCTTTTCCCAAAGATCCTTGACCCGGTGCGCTCTATCGAATGCGATAACGGCGAGACCGTCAAGACCCTGTGGAAATTACATGACGGTTCCTTGGTGGAAAGCGTCTTGATGCGCTATCCGTCCCGAGTGACCATTTGTATTTCTTCACAGGCCGGTTGTGGGATGAACTGCCCATTTTGCGCAACCGGGCAAGCAGGGTTGACACGAAATTTATCAGCGGCGGAAATTTTTGGACAAGTCCTTGCCGGTGCCCAGTCTCTGGCACGTAATGAGATTGCTGGAGGACCAGGCCGAGTTTCAAATATAGTATTTATGGGCATGGGCGAACCCATGGCAAACTACTCAGCGGTCATGGACGCTGTGCATCGGATTGTTGACCCGAGTCCATCCGGTCTTGGATTGAGTGCCCGGGGAGTGACCGTCTCAACAGTTGGACTGGTCCCCAAAATGCGAAAGTTGGCAACAGAAGGCCTGCCATTGACGTTAGCCGTCTCACTGCATGCGCCTGATAATGAATTGCGAAATACATTAGTACCGATTAATACCCGATGGTCGGTTGAAGAAGTTCTTGATGCTGCGTGGGAATACGCCGATGTCACGAAACGTCGTGTCAGTATTGAGTACGCTCTTATCAGGGACATTAATGATCAAGCCGAGCGAGCAAAGCTCTTAGCGAAGCGTCTTCAGGGGAAATTGGTTCATGTGAATCTCATTCCACTTAATCCAACTCCTGGTTCAAAGTGGACGGCGTCGCGTCCAGAAGATGAACGCACCTTCGTGCGAATTTTGAAGTCTGAAGGAATTCAAGTTACTGTGCGGGACACGCGGGGCAGTGAAATTGATGGGGCATGCGGTCAACTTGCCGCATTGGATGAGGATGTAAAGGAACACAATGACACTTAGCCCACAAGTCAGAACATCGAGGAAGATAGACAAAAAGGATTTGGCTCACGAGGTTTTTTTCACTCTTTTGCGCACCATCGGCCTAGTCTTGCTTATTTCTTTCATCCT
>JBIHZX010000026.1:0-19890 GCA_044240195.1 Candidatus Nanopelagicales bacterium
CAACGGTGAACATGGCAACGGAGTGCTTCCAAGGAACCTCAGGAGCTTGATCAAGGATCTCCTGTGGGAGCGCCCAAGTGGCAAGGTCCGCGGCCCACTGATCGGCCAAAGATTGGGTTCGCGATTGACTCACGTCAGAACCTTAACCCCTGAAGGTGGCCGACACAGTGTCGGAAACAAAATGCTGCTTTGACACTACATTTGGGCGGGTGAGTAACGCAAGTGCTGCAGAGCCGGACTCTGGCCATCCACTCGCTGCATTAATTGGTGGACCTCGTGGCGCTATCGAGTCGATGTTGCCGCCGGTTATTTTCGTCTCCGTTTACCTAGCGACGAATAGCAATCTCACCGCCGCGGTCATTTCAGCGCTCGCAATCGGACTTGTTCTGGCGGGATTGCGTATTTCACGCGGAGAAAAACCAGTCCGAGTGGTTGGCGCTCTTCTCGTTGTCGTACTTGCCGCCACGGTTGCGTACTACACGGGCAGCGCGGTTGCATATTTTTGGCCGCTAGTCCTGGCCAATGTTGCCTCGGCTCTCGCATTCGCGTTTTCGATCCTGATCCGCTGGCCACTTCTCGGTGTCATCGTTGGCCCGCTCTCCGGGACCGGGATGCGGTGGCGCAAAGACCCCGACCTACTCAAGGCCTACTCAAAAGCATCATGGCTGTGGGTTTTACTCAACGTGGTGCGCGCAGCCGTTCAAGTACCACTCATTCAAGGTGAAGACCTGTGGGCGCTTGCAGCGGTTCGGCCGCTTTTCTATGTAATGGTGATTGGTGTTGTTTTCTGGTCCTGGCGAATAATCAAAAACAGCCTGCCAGCGGATCACCCGGGTATCCGCAGTCCACGAATCCCCGATTAAATCTTTATTTTTGACAGGTCGGGCACCAAAAAAGATTTCTTCCCCGCAGGTCTGCTTCAGCAATCTCGTGGGAACAAATAAAACACGGTAAGCCAGTTCGCCTGTACACGTAAACCTCACCGCCATGCCGATCTTCGCGTGGAGCACGCTTCATGGCTTTAGGTAAGTGTTCCGGTCGCACCGTATCAATGCGCCCACGCCTGACTCCAATTTTCATCAGGTCAACAAGGTCATTCCACATCACGTCAAACTGCTCCGAAGTCAGTTCCTTCCCGGGACTCTGTGGATTAATTCCAGCGCGAAAAAGAGCCTCCGCTCGATAGATATTTCCCACTCCCGCAAAGAGTGTTTGGTCCATGAGTAACACCCCGATCGGAGTGCTACTGGCTAAAACTTTTATTCGCACGGCACTCGGGTCGTCTTTGCGAATGGGATCTGGCCCGATCTTCGCCTTTATTGATTTAACTTCCGCTGGTGAAATGAGAGTGCATGCATTTGGTCCACGCAACTGGGCACAGGATTCCGAGGTTGAAATTTGTAGCCGAATTAAACCAACCGGTTCGGGAGTGTGATTCAGGAAAGTCCATTTTCCATAGAGGCCAAGGTGAATATGAATGACCTGACCCTGTTCAAAGTTGATAAAAAGATGCTTGCCATAAGCCTGTGACTTAACAAACTTTGTTTCGTTGAGCACCGATGCCGATTGCGAGAATCGACCTTGCGGGCTACTCACTTCAACTATCTGATCTGCGAAGAGTTTGTTCAGCTCGCGCGCTTGCCTATGAACAACGTGACCTTCAGGCACGACTAGCTGGCGCTCATTCTTGTATCAGGCATTCAGCCTGCAGCCATCTCTGTCGCAATGTCTGCCGCAAAGGCCTCAACGTCGGACTCTTGGGTGTCCCACGCGCACATCCAGCGGACCAGGGTCGGACTGTCCCACGTGTAGAAACGCCACTTACTCTGCAGACGCTCGACAACATCTTCTGGAATCCGCGCAAAAACTGCGTTGGCGTCCGTTGGAACTTCAATGGAAATCCCCGGGATTTGCTCGACGGCTAACTTCAGTTTCTGAGCCATGTCATTAGCGTGGGTCGCGCTCTTTAACCACAGGTCCCCACTGAGTAAAGCAATCATTTGGGCAGAAGCGAAACGCATTTTGCTATTGAGTTGCATGAAGCTTTTTCGAAAGTATTCAACGCCATGAACAACGTCAGGGTTGAAAACAACAATCACTTCACCCATGAGCATTCCATTTTTTGTTCCGCCAAAGGACAAGATATCCACACCAGCATTTACCGTGAAGTCAGCAACGGGAACGCCCAGGGCCACCGCAGCATTAGCAATCCGTGCACCGTCCATGTGGACGCGGAGCCCTAGTTCGTGCGCGCACTCGCTGATTGCCGTGACTTCCTCGACCGTGTAGACGGTTCCCATTTCGGTGGACTGGGCAATTGATACCGCACCTGGTTGGGCGTAATGCACAAAACCAAAATCGTGGGCAGCCGAGCGAATCAAATCCGGTGTGATTTTTCCGTTGACGCCTGGGACTGTCCAGAGTTTGATTCCAGCAACCTTTTCTGGTGCCCCACCCTCGTCCATGTGAATGTGTGCGGTATTTGTGCACACAACCGCTTCCCATGGATTCATGATGGAGGACAAGGCAACCACGTTGGCACCGGTTCCGTTGAATACCGGATAAACACCAACGGGTCGGCCGAAGAGCGCGGCCATGCGTTCATCGAGTTCGGCCGTAATCGAATCATCACCGTACGCGACCTGGTGACCAGAGTTGACTCGTGTGAGTGCTTCCAGAATTTCTGGGTGTACGCCCGCATAGTTATCACTGGCGAATCCACGCCACGGTTGCATACTGATATTTTCGGCTCGATCACTCATGGGGTGCAGTATTCCTCACATTGGTATCCCTGTCAGATTCTCGGGCTGGGCTAACTCCGCAGGCCTGTGGCATTCGGCTTCGATTCCGTGCAACCCATGAGTAAACAACGTTGGCGGCGGGAAGTACTACGCGTGAATCAAGGATCGCACCTAATGGAGCGACTCGACTTGTCCGCAGAATCTGTGCCACAGCCGCAGCCCCACCAAATATCTTTCCTGAAGTTGCCAAAAACACAACCTCAGATTGAGCGCGCTCCAATGTGAGGTCTTCGGGTGCACTTGCAAAGTCAAATGTCTGGAATCCAATGAACTCGACATGTGCGCCAAGGCGATCCGCTAGCCGAACCGAGGATTGGCAAATGCCGCAATCTGCATCGAAAATACAGACAGCGGGTGGACCGCTTCGGTGATTAGTCAAATGAGGGGCCCTGCGTCCGAGAGCGCTTGATTTCATAAAACCCAGGAACCGATGCAACGAGGAGTGCTCCATCCCACAGCCTCAATGCATCCTCGCCGACCGGCATGGGAGTTATCACCGGTCCAAAGAATGCAACGGGCTCACCGGATGCACCCGGAATTGCGATGATGGGAGTCCCGACATCTTCGCCGACCAATGAAATAGCTCTCGCGTGGCTTGCTTTCAATTGCACATCAAAGTTTTCGGAGTCAGCTGCCGCGGCCAGAGCCTCCGGTAATCCCACTTCGGCCAAAGATTCAGCGATTATCGTGTCGTAATCTTTGCGGCCCTGAACATGGATTCGGGTCCCCATAGCGGTGTACAGCGGACCGAGAACCGATTTACCGAACTCAACCTCGGCGGCAATACACACGCGAACGGGCTTCCAGGCCGCTGCCATGAGCTCGGCGTACGCTGCTGGGACGTCCTTGCCTTCATTGAGAACTGCAAGAGACATGACGCTCCACGTCACCTCAAGATCTTGTGCCCCACTCACTTCATGAACCCAGCGGGAAGTTATCCACGCCCACGGACACATGGGATCAAACCAGAATTCGACTTTAGTTGTCATACCGACATCTTCTCACTAACCATGATTGTCGGCAGGGCCACCTGATCGAGCAATTAACGGGCGACGTGAAAGGATTCCGGTATGACACTCACTGAAGCAACAGGTTCCCGCTCGGAAAACATTACGCGCGCTGAGGCTAGTGAGCGCTCAGACCTGATTTCGAGCACCTCCTATGAGGTCACACTTGATCTGACGTCTACAGGACCAACATTCACGACCACCACGACCGCGCTATTCGCTTGCACAACTCCCGGCGCCCAGACGTGGATTGACCTGATCGCACCCACCGTTGAATCTGTGACCCTCAATGGAACTGAACTTGCGATTGCCGAGGTGGTTCACGGCGCCCGTATTTCACTCCCTAATTTAGAGGCGAGCAACACTCTCGTTGTTGTTGCCCAAGGAAAGTACATGAATACGGGCGAAGGCCTGCATCGCTTCATTGACCCCGTTGATAACGAGACGTACCTTTACACGCAATTCGAGTCAGCGGACGCGCGACGCATGTATGCCTGCTTTGAACAACCTGACCTCAAAGCCACGTTCACCCTCAGCGCTACCGCACCAGGACATTGGAAGGTGATTAGTAATTCACCCATGGCTCAAGTGACCGAACATGACAACGGTTCCAAGACCTGGGAGTTTGAACCTACTCCCATAATTTCCACCTACATCACGGCACTTGTTGCTGGTCCTTACTTCGAAGTGCGCGACGAATACGCGGGACCATATGGCACCTACCCGCTGGGCATTTATTGCCGCCAGTCACTTTCTGATTATCTTGACTCCGATGAAATCTTTGAAGTTACCAAGCAAGGTTTCGCATTCTTTGAAGACCAATTCAAGGTCGGTTACCCCTTTGCGAAATACGACCAGCTCTTCGTCCCAGAATTCAACGCCGGAGCAATGGAAAATGCAGGCTGTGTCACATTCTTGGAAGACCTAATCTTCCGCAGTCGCGTCACCATTGCTGCCTACGAACAGCGCGCAAACACGATCTTGCACGAGTTAGCCCACATGTGGTTTGGCAACTTGGTCACCATGACCTGGTGGGATGACCTTTGGCTCAATGAATCATTTGCCGAGTGGGCAGCGCACCACGCCAATGTGCATGCAACCCGTTACAACGATGCATGGACAACATTTGCCAATTTGCGCAAGGCGTGGGCCTACCGCCAAGATCAATTGCCCTCAACCCACCCGATTGCAGCCGACATGGTTGACCTTGATGCGGTTCGCGTGAACTTCGATGGAATCACCTATGCAAAGGGTGCTTCCGCACTTCGCCAGCTGGTCGCCTGGGTGGGCGAACCCGAATTCATGGCCGGCATTGGCGTCTATTTCACCAAGCACGCTTGGGGAAACACACAGCTGAGCGATCTCCTTACCGAATTGGAAGCAACAAGTGGCCGGGATCTTTCCGGCTGGACTCGCGAATGGTTACAAACAAGTGGCGTGAACCTGCTGCGTCCAATCGTCGCCGTTGATTCCGAAGGTAACTACACGTCAGTCATTATCGAACAAGAACCACCAACGTCACCCATCGGTGTTGAACCAACCCTGCGCTCCCACCGGGTCGGACTTGGACTCTATGACCTCACCGATGCCGGACTGGTGAAGCGTGAGTTCATTGCCGTTGACGTCACCGGAGCCCAAACGCCGATAACCCAACTCGTTGGCAAGAAGCAACCCGATTTGTTGTTAGTCAATGACGGTGATTTGACCTTCGCCAAGGTACGTCTTGATGAAAAGTCGTGGAAAACCGCGACCACTCACCTTGGTGGGATCTCAGATTCACTCGCTCGCGCTGTCATTTGGAGCGCCGCCTGGGACATGACTCGAGATGCAGAAGCAAGCACCGGCGAATTCCTTGATCTTGTATTGGCGGGAATTGAACGCGAAAGTGACGTTGGAGTGACCAGCGGTGTTTTACGTCAACTCTCAATGGCCATCGATCAATTTGCAGCGCCCATCCACCGCGAGGAGTACCGCCTTCGGCTGGCCCAAGCGTGTGAAGAGCTGGCTGCAAAAGCTGCTGCTGGCAGTGACCACCAACTCGCATTCACCCGCGTATTTATTGGCAACGCAACGACAAACGCCCAGTTGGAAACAGTTGCCGGACTCCTTGACGGTACGACCACCTGGGATGGACTCACGGTCGACACCGACCTTCGGTGGTCACTACTGCGAACACTGGTCAGCAATGGAGTCCGAAGTGATTCAGAAATTGATGCAGAACTCGAAGTGGACAACACGGCAACCGGTCGGCGTCAAGCAACTCTGGCACTTGCTTCACGGCCAACGATGCAAGCCAAAGAGGCAGCGTGGGATGCGGTCATGCATAACAACACCCTTCCCAACACGATCATCGAGGCAACAATCGGCGGGTTCCAAGACCCTGACCACCGTGACCTCATGGAAGCATTCGTTGATCGCTACTTCGATGAACTCCCCAGTGTTTGGGAAGAACAGACCATGGAAATGGCCCAAGACATCACTTCCGGCATGTATCCGGTCTATGCAACATCACCCGAGTTAATTTCCAAGACAAATGACTTCCTCAAAAAGAACAGCATGCCAACCATGGTTCGCCTGGTGACTGAGGGTAGAGACGGCGCCGAGCGGGCATTGCGCGCTCAAGCAAAGGATGCTTGATTAAAGGTGATTAAGCAGGCTCTTCAAGGTTGTACACCTTGGGAGCCCGGGCATGCTCGGCCATCACGATCAGGGCTTCACGCACGCCACCAACGATGTCACCGGCGCTTGCGCATGAGACAAATGCAAGGACAGCGAAGTCGCATGAGCGGTCATCGAGTGAGATGTGTGCTTCCTTGCCCGTGACAATGTCAATGCTGCGAGCATCCGGATCAACGGCAATGAGAACGGCGGACTCAGCAGCGGGAAGTTGCGCATGACGTGCAATAGCGCTCTCCCGACCCTGGGCAAGCTCGCCAATATAAACACCAAAAGCCAAGCCCGAAATCTCTCGGGCCAGGTTCACCGAGCGAGTCAGGTCCCTGCGGGCAGTATTACCAAGATGCATGTGCTCCACCCCCCACGAGAGTCGGTGCTTGGGCCGAAATTTCAGGGGGCAGGATCGAAGGATTTGGCGCAGCCATATCACTTGAAATGAAGATTGATTCCGAGCCTGATGCAGAGTCAAATTCGTCGGTGACTTTGCCCCGACTGCTGCGGGTCCACGAGGGAGCCGCAACCGCTAAAACCACGACTACTGCGAGGGCTATGGGGATTCCAGCAAATATCAGTACAGCTTGTAATGCGCTCACCCCCCTAGCCTAATGTGCGCGATAGGGGCCAGCCCTTACGGTGGTGCCATGACGAGCGTGCAACCCATTGCCCCTATCAACTACCCGCAACTCCCCGACAGCGGGATTGTTGATGACTTTCACGGGGTAAGCGTCCCTGATCCCTATCGATACTTAGAAGATCCACAAGATGCCCGCACCACCGAGTGGCTTCAGGCACAAGAACTTTTGACCGATGCCCAGCGGGAAACGTGGACTTCACGGGCGCACTATGTGGATCGGGTGGGTGAATTACTCGGATCTGGCGCGATTTCCCCACCATATATGCGTGGGAATCGCACTTTCTTCACTAAACGTGAACCCGGTCAGCAGTTCGCCGTTCTTTACGTTCGCGACACCAATGACTCACACACTGATCCACAAACCGCTCGAGTCCTGATTGACCCGATGGCCATGGACCCGGAAGGTCACACGACCCTGGACAGCTGGCAGCCATCGAAAGAAGGGGATCTGCTCGCTTATCAAATTTCACAAGGCGGAAATGAAGAGTCCGATGTCTACGTGATGAATGTTGAAACCGGCGAGATCGTCGAAGGCCCCATAGGGCGGTGCAGGTATTCACCCATTGCTTGGCTCAAGGGTGGTTCAGCGTTTTATTATGTCCGACGGATTGCACCAGAGTTATTGCCCGAGAGTGAACGGCACTTTCACCGACGCGTTTATTTGCATACCGTGGGAGCCGACCCACAAACCGATGTTCTTGTATTCGGCGCCGGAATGAACATGACCAACTACTACGGGGTCAGCGTTTCACGTGACGGACGTTGGCTCGAGGTGTCCTCCAGTGAAGGAACTGAACCCAGAAATGACCTGTGGATTGCCGATCTCTCAGCGAGTGATCCAGCGAGTCCTTCATTTGAACTCGTTCAAGGTGATGTTGATGCACAAACGTCAATCACCTTTGGCAGAGACGGTCGCGCATACATTTTTACCGACCGAGATGCCCCCCGCGGAACAGTGCTCGTAACAACCCCGGGCTCATGGAACCCGGATTCCTGGACAACACTGATTCCTGAGCCACAGGACTCGGTTCTCGAGTCGGTCACCCTCCTTGACGGTGATGGTCTTGATCACGACCAACTGCTTGTCGTGCATTCAAGTCACGGTGTTGCTCAGATGGCCATGCACGCTGCAGCTGATGGCGCCACTCTTTACGAGATCGAGTTACCCGGAGCAGGAACTATCGGTGGCCCCGTTGAACACATTGATGGTGGCCCAATCACCTGGATCGTCTACACCGACCACACGACCGTCCCCACGGTGTATGAATTTGATGCCCGCACCCGAGAACTCACCTTGTACGCGAATCCCCCCGGCGCCGTGGCCGCACCGGAGGTGCACTCTGAACTGATCACATACCCGTCATTGGATGGAACAACAATTCGCATGTTTGTTATCTCACCAACCGGAACACCGGATCAGCCCCGGCCAACAATTCTTTATGGCTATGGCGGCTTTGGTATTCCGCTACAACCGGGCTATAGCGCGGCGATTCTTGCTTGGGTTGAATCCGGGGGCGTGTGGGCAATTGCAAATCTGCGAGGTGGCGGCGAAGAAGGCGAAGAATGGCACCGCGCCGGCATGCTGGCCAATAAGCAAAACGTCTTTGACGACTTTCACGCAGCCGCTGAGTATCTGATTGCCCAAGGTTGGACCACCAGTGAGCAACTGGGAATTTATGGTGGTTCAAATGGTGGCCTGCTCGTTGGTGCTGCAATGACCCAGCGTCCAGAGCTGTACAACGCCGTTGTGTGCGTAGCACCACTTTTAGACATGATCCGTTATGTTGAAAGTGAATTAGGCCCAACGTGGACGGTCGAGTACGGGGACCCAGCCGACGCCGAGCAGTTCGGCTGGCTGCACGCCTACTCGCCCTACCACCGGGTGACCAAGGGCGCCGACTACCCGGCGACCATGTTTGCGATCTTCGATAACGACACCCGCACAGATCCCATGCATGGGCGCAAAATGGCAGCAGCCGTTCAAGCCAATACAGCGGGTACCCGCCCGATCTTGGTCCGCACGGAGAAAAATGTTGGCCACGGCGCCCGATCATTGAACAAGTCGATTGAAGAAAGCGCCGATACGTTAGCGTTCATGTCGCACTGGACCGGACTAGATCGCTAAGGGGTTTCACATGAATTGGGATTCAATTACCAATGCAATTGAGTCATTCCGCGCTGGCCCGTGGGATGCGCCGATTCATATTGTTCTGATCATTGTTTTGGCATTGGTGGCAACTAAATTCTCTTCAATTGCGATTAACCGCGTTGTGAATCGAGCCACGAAAAAAAGCACCGGAATTGATTTTGCAGATTTACGAAACACAACAGATACCCAGTCCGTTACAGATCAACTGCTACAAAACCGAGTGTCACAACGCGCGCATGCCCTTGGCTCCTTGGCAAGGAGTATTGCCGTCATTGTTATTTGGTCTGTAGCCGTTATCACGATCATGACCGAGGTCGGAATCAATGTTGGTCCCCTACTTGCCAGCGCAGGTGTCCTCGGAGTCGTTCTCGGTTTTGGCGCCCAAACGTTGGTGGCTGATTACTTAGCTGGAATCTCAATGGCGTTGGAAGATCAATTGGGTGTGGGTGACGTAGTTGATTGTGGTGTGGTGTTGGGAACCGTTGAACAGGTCGCCCTGCGCTACACCAGAATCCGGGACTTTCTCGGGGTCGTTTGGTATGTGCGAAACGGCACCATCACTTATATCGCCAATCAAAGCCAAGGCTGGACTTACGCGGTCGTTGATTTCGCCCTTGATATCGACGCAGATTTAGCCAAGATCCGTGAAGTAGTCGACGCCGAGGGTCAACGTATCGCCATGGATTCCAGCTTCGACGCGGTCTTTATGGACCCACCCGTCTACGCCGGTTTAGAAGAGGCGCGCGGTGATGCAATCGTGGTTCGCGTGATGGCCAAGGTTGTCCCCGATCAGCAATTCATTGCTGCTCGACTCTTGCGTGAACGCATTAAAGGTGCGTTGGATAAAGCCGGATTGCATATCCCACTCGCCCAAATGCAGATTATTGATGCCCCAATTAAAAGCGAACAAGTTAATGATGGGCACATTAACCATGAGCAGGGCACTCAATGAGCGAACCCGCGTTGACACCCTATGAGCGTTTTGGTGGGCATGAATTCTTCACAAGCCTCGTTCATAATTTCTATCAACGAGTTCCCCATGATTCGATTCTGGGCAAGATGTACCCACCCGATGACTTTGAGGGCGCCGAGTGGCGTCTTCGCTCATTCTTGGAGCAATATTGGGGTGGACCAGAGACCTACAGCGAAGAACGTGGACACCCTCGCCTTCGGATGCGCCATATCGGATTCCATATCGACGGTGAAGCGCGTGACCGTTGGCTCGCAATCATGGCTGCAGCAATTGCCGATCAAGGAATGGATGCCAATTTGGAATCCGAGTTGTGGACGTACCTGGTTTCCGCGGCCTACGGCATGCAGAACATTGCCGATGAAACACCTGAACATCAATCATCAATACCCCTAACGGAGGCATAGCCGTGCCCAGCGGCAAAAATGAATGGTGGCGTGATGCCGTCATTTACCAGGTGTACCCACGCTCATTCGCGGACAGCGATGGCGACGGCATAGGTGACATCCCGGGAATCCTGAGTCGGGTGGACTACTTCGACAACTTAGGCGTCGACGCCATTTGGATTTCACCTTTTTATGACTCCCCCCTACTGGACGGTGGCTACGACGTCACTGACTACCGACGTGTTGACCCACGCCTAGGTGATGTCTCAGATATTCAAGATCTACTCGCAGCAGCGCACCGCAAGGGCATCAAAATCTTCATGGACATCGTGCCAAATCACACGAGCCGGGAACACGCGTGGTTCCAAGAAGTTCTCCGCTCCGAACCGGGATCACCCGCCTGGGATCGCTATGTGATCAAAGAAGGCAAGGGCAGCAATCACGAGTTGCCACCGACGAATTGGCAGAGTGTTTTTCGCGGCGACGCTTGGTCGCCGCTTGTTCTCGCGAATGGGGAACAAACCAAATATTGGTACCTGCATATTTTTGATTCCTCCCAACCCGACCTCAATTGGGAAAACCCCGAAGTCCGCACTGAATTCGAAGACATCGTGAAATTTTGGTTTGACGTAGGAATTGATGGATTCCGCATCGATGTCGCCCATGGCCTGATCAAGGATCAAAGTTTCCCCGATATGGACTACGACTCGATTCCGGAGCAACAACTCCTGGGCAAACCAATCTTGACTCCGTTCTGGGACCAAGACGGCGTGCACGAGGTGTATCGCAGTTGGCGAAAGATCGCGAATAGTTACGACCCCCCTCGAGTCTTCTGCGGAGAAACTTCTGCTCCTTCCCCTGAGCGTCTTGCCCTGTATCAGCGCCCCGATGAACTCCACACTTCATTCAATTTTGATTATTTGCGGGCAGGATTTGATGCCGTCAAGCTCAAGAAATCAGTCGATGCGACCTTGCTCAATCACAAGTTGGTAAGTGCGCCAGCCACCTGGGTCCTTTCCAATCACGACCTCATTCGCCACGCCACCCGGTTTGCTCCCGGACAAAATGAGAACCCAACAGTGACGCCAACACCGGACAATGCTGATCGCGGCCTATCTCGCGCCCGCGCAGCAACACTGTTCACTCTTGGGCTTCCCGGTTCCACCTATCTTTATCAAGGTGAAGAACTCGGGTTGCCTGAAGTCCTTGATCTTCCCGGTGATGCACGCCAAGACCCTGTCTGGTTTCGCACCCAAGGCAAGGAACTCGGGCGAGATGGTTGTCGGGTCCCGATCCCCTGGTCGGGTGACATCCCTTCTTATGGGTTTGGCCCCGGTGAAAACTCGTGGCTCCCCCAGCCCACCGAGTGGGAGCACCTAAGTGTTCAAGCACAAGAGTCCGGCGACACTACTTTGAACTTCTACCGGGATGCTCTCGCGCAACGACGGGTTGAGCCCGCGACCGGTGACGGTGAACTCGAGTGGCGCATGGATGAGTTCACAATTCCCAATGAGCGCATTTTGGCCTACAGAAGGCTGCACCCCACCCAGCCGCTGACCTGCATTATGAATACTGAAGGCGGGATGTGGAAAGTGCCGCAAGTTTTCGGGACCGATGTCCTGGCTGCTTCAGGTCCTGAAGTAGCAGTTGTTGATTCAGGTGACGGCGAACATCTCGTGATCGGGCCGGAGACGTGCGTGTGGGTGCGCGGCTAACTGACTAACCGCATCCGGTTTCTACCCACGGGACCACTCGCGTGGAGGAACACCTGCCCCCGAGGGGTACTCAGTCTTTTCCACGGACCGCAGGTTGCCGAAGAAATTTTAATGGGTTCATCCCAGATCAAACTCAATCGCTGAGCAGCGTAGAGAACCTTTACCGGTAGTCCACCCCAACCCGGACGGTTCCAAATCTCTTCAGCGAGATCAGCCTTACCCCGCTCGCCCAAACCAACACTGCGACGATCAAATTCACTCACTGCTTCATTGATGATGGGTATCACGTCACTTGCAACTGCATTAATAGGTATCTGCCAGCCAGTTGAAGGAGGTAGCTCTGAAAGAGCTGCGCCCTCAACACCCGCAACGGGTTCAAGGGAATCAAGATCAATTAACCCGGAAGAATTGGAGAGCAACGCCACAACATCGCGGCCCCCGGTAATAACGTCACATGGCGCTCCTGTACCAATTTTTGCGGGCATAGCAATGAATGCATGCAGGTTCAGTGGGATAGCGGCGTAAAAAGCAACCGCACTGGGAGAAGTCACTACCCGAACGGCAATATTGGAATTCCACTCAATTTCTTTTTCAAGAATCGAGATCAGGGTGCGCAGTTCTGTTGAACCAAGTGTCACCTGCATGGATTACTCCACTTCAAGAATGCTCTGTAGAGCACTACGTAATGTGTCGGGAATGGGAATTGCCTTGTCTTTATCAAAGCACACCATGACACTTTCGGCTTCTGCGGCAAGCACTCCGACTTCATTTATAATTCGATACTTCATGTGATACGAAGAATTGCCAACCGAACTCACCCACGTTTCAATGGTGAGTGGCTCCGTCGAATAAAAAATTGGATGCCGGAAATCAATTGATTGATGAACCATGACTTGACTTACATTCATAATTTCAGCGAAATTAATCTGCGTGAATACACGAATCCGAGCTTCCTGAAGGTAGTCCAGAAAAACGACATTGTTCACATGACCCTGGGGATCAAGATCGCTATAGCGAGAATGAACCTTCGTGATGAGAACTGTCATGTTTGCCTCTAGTCGCGTGTGAGTTTGCGGTAAGTGGCCCGGGTTGGCCTGGCTGCTTCCTCACCCAAACGCTCAACCTTGTTTTTTTCATACCCTTCGAAGTTACCTTCGTACCAGAACCACTGTGAGTCACCTTCATACGCCAAAATGTGGGTTGCGATTCGGTCCAGGAACCAGCGATCATGGGATGTGATCACAGCGCAGCCAGGGAACTCGAGCAATGCTTTTTCGAGGGATCCGAGTGTTTCAACGTCGAGGTCATTTGTTGGTTCGTCAAGAAGTAGCAGGTTCCCACCCATTTTGAGGGTCAGAGCAAGATTCAACCGGTTTCTTTCTCCACCCGAAAGGACCTTTGCTTGTTTCTGTTGATCTGGTCCTTTAAAACCAAATACCGAGACGTAAGCACGTGAGGGCATCTCAACGTTACCCACCTTGATCCAATCCAGACCGTCTGAGACGACTTCCCACACGTTCTTCGTTGGGTCAAGACCGGAGCGACTCTGATCCACATAGGACAATTTCACGGTCTCACCGACTTTGAGTTCACCTGATGTAGGTAACGCATCTTTATTCGACGTATCACCTTCGGCTGCCGCAACAATCATGTTGAACAATGTTGTTTTACCCACACCGTTGGGACCAATCACACCGACAATGCCGTTTCGCGGCAATGTGAAGGAAAGATTGTCAATCAACATACGATCGTCAAAACCCTTGGTCAGACCGGTTGTTTCCACCACAACGGAACCAAGGCGTGGGCCTGGTGGAATTTGGATCTCTTCCATGTCGAACTTGCGGGTCTTCTCCGCCTCTGCGGCCATTTCCTCGTAGCGATCCAAACGTGAACGGGACTTTGTTTGCCGCGCTTTCGCATTGGATCGAACCCATTCGAGTTCGTCGGTCAGCCGCTTTTGCAGCTTCATGTCTTTCTGGCCTTCGACCTTGAGCCGGGCAGACTTTGTTTCCAAGTAGGTCGAGTAGTTTCCTTCATAGGGGTAGGCGCGACCGCGATCAAGTTCCAAGATCCACTGGGCAACGTTGTCGAGGAAGTACCTATCGTGGGTAATCGCTATGACGGTGCCCGGGTATTTTTCTAAGTGTTGCTCAAGCCACTGAACACTCTCAGCGTCAAGGTGGTTGGTTGGTTCATCAAGGAGAAGCAGATCTGGTTGCTGTAACAGCAACTTGCAGAGGGCGACCCTTCGACGCTCACCACCGGAGAGAACCGTGATGTCAGAATCGGCTGGTGGACACCGCAGCGCATCCATTGCCTGCTCAAGTTGATTGTCCAGATCCCAAGCATTGCGGTGGTCAATCTCTTCTTGCAACTTGCCCATCTCGGCTAAGAGAACGTCGTAATCTGCGTCAGGTTCTGCGAGTTCAACAGAAATTTGGTTGAAACGATCAACCATGCCTTTAGTCTCAGCAACACCCTCTTGGACATTTTCTAAAACTGATTTGCTCTCATCAAGGTTTGGCTCCTGCATCAGGATGCCCACGGTAAAGCCGTCATGAAGTTTTGCCTCCCCATTGGAGACTTCATCAAGGCCCGCCATGATCTTTAAAAGACTTGATTTACCCGACCCATTGGGGCCAACAACACCAATTTTCGCACCGGGCAGGAAAGACAGGGTTACGTTGTCCAGGACGACTTTGTCGCCGTGCGCTTTACGTGCTTTTTGCAGGGTATAAATGAACTCAGCCATGGCATCGAAGCCTAGTGTGGCCCCGATGCCCCGGCTGCATCACCCAACGCCGAGTATTTCCCCGGTTTCGATGTCGATACTTTCGATCACGTTTTCATCGTGGTCGCCCTCAACCCCGATTCGATCGAGATAGTCGACGGTGTCTTGTCCTAATGCATCAGCCAACATGCGACGCTCACTTTCCACCACCGAGTCCTTGCGCGTCTTAGTGAAGACCGATGTCCCACGCGCCAGGTCGGCCCCAACAGCAATGGCCTCGATATCCACATAACGCATCATGTGGGTGTGATCCCCGCACACCTTTTCGTGCTCACGACTACGCATGCGACCCGTCACAACTACCGGCATTCCCTTTATCAGGCTCGATGCCACGTTATGCGCCATTTGTCTCCAGCAACTCACAGTGAAATAGTGCGTATCACCATCAATCCACCGCTCATTAGCCCGATCAAAGCGTCGAGTAGTACTCGCAACCCGAAATGATGCAACCGCTTCACCGGAGGCGGTAAAGCGTAATTCAACGTCATTGACCACGTTTCCTACAACTTCCAATGTTATGTCGTTCATGAAATTCCTCAGCTTTCCTTGTGGCACCTTCATCAGTGCGATTACTGGAAAGAATCAACTAAAGTTCAGCTCAGAAAAACCCCAAACTTAAAGTTGTGGAAGCATGACAACAAATGAGCAACGTGTGGATACCCGGTCATGCAAGACTAGGCACGTGCTCAGAACAATCGCTCGCTGTGCTTTAGGTCTGTTTCTGCTCTTTGCATCGTTTGGGCACTTTTTTTCGGCCGATGAATTCCTGGCCCAAGTACCACCGTGGATGCCTGCACCAGAACTTGTTGTTCTGCTCTCCGGTGTAGTTGAACTCTTACTCGGCTGCGCACTCATCTTTTCCCCAAAAAAGTGGGTGCCAATCATTGGATGGGTAACAGCAGCATTCTTTCTCATTATTTTCCCCGGAAACCTGTGGCAATATTTCGAAGGTAGGGACGCTTTCGGGCTCGACTCCGATACCGCTCGACTCGTTCGATTGCTTTTCCAGCCAGTCTTAATCATTTGGGCTCTATGGGCCACCAGGGCCTTCACCACTTTGCGCAAGCAAACACCTATTAATACGTAAAGAGATGAATTCGTGGGATAAGCCGGTCAACACGGTGATCGCGCCCCTTGCAATACTTACTCCTTGACACTCCGCCCGCGAGGGCATGCGCCCGTAGCTCAATGGATAGAGCAATCGGTTTCTACCCGGTCGGTTGGGGGTTCGAGTCCCTCCGGGCGCACTCATCGTCACCACCTCCTTATTGGGCCATACGCTTGGCCCATGAGCACCCGGCTGGCAACACTGAAAAGCCAACGCGAAGAGATACACATGATCGCGTTACGTCATGGCGCCCGCTCCATCTCCGTTTTCGGGTCGGTCGCTCGAGGTGAGGAACGCCCAGAGAGCGACGTCGACTTTCTGGTGGAATTCGAAGCTGGCGCATCGCTTCTGAACCTGATGGGACTTCAAGACGATCTTGAGGCCCTACTTGGCTGCAATGTCGACGTAGTTTCTGCTGGTGGGCTGAAGGAACGGGACGAACATATTCGACGTGAAGCTGTCCCGGTATGACTCGCAGTGATGACCAACGCATCGCGGACATCCTGGATGCGTGCAACGAAGTCGAAATCATCATCACACTGAGACAACAGGACTCAACCCCAGATCAAGTGCTCCTTCGATCAGTTGAAAGATTGCTTGAGATTATTGGTGAGGCAGCGAGCCAAGTGAGTGACGAACGAATGGCCGCATACCCAGACATTGATTGGCACAGTCTGGCGCGATTGCGAATTGTGCTTGCTCACCACTATCACAGAACCGACCCCGAACTGATTTGGTCCTACGCCACCAACGAGGTTCCTACGCTCGCTCTGGCGTTGCGGCAATAAACGATCTCTAGCAAGCGGGGGGCTCGGATCTTCGAGGGATCAATGAGAAGTTGACGGTTTCTCTCATCTTGTATCTACACGCTCAGCTCGATCGGTCAGACCCGCGGAGTTGAGCGAGGGGTGGACCCGGTCGGTTGGGGGTTCGAGTCCCTCCGGGCGCACTTTTGTCCAGCGATTACGATTCGGTTCGCGTTCTCGGCGAAGCTGGGTAGCAAATCGTTGGGAGAATGATGACTCACAACCCCAGAAGTTCGGATCAACTCAACCATCCGATTTGATTTGGAGCCCTTTAAACACGGGCCCGATTGTCCCGCATGGGATTAGAACCGGGCAGAGATTCTCGAAAGAGTGCCCCGCATTGACGAGGAACCATTGACGAGGAACCATTGACGTGGAACCATTGACTTAGAACATGGGGTGTTGAGTTGGCCTCAAACTGACCATTTGCGCAATCCAGTTACGGTAAAGGACCTACACTCGCACTTGAATGGATCTATTATTTTATTTTCTACAGTACTCTCTTGATGCCCGTAGCAAATGATGCCAACCAACACCTAAGTCGGAGGACCAATGCAGGTTAGCAAGAAGCTGACACTTGCAGGCGCGGCGAGTGCCGCTCTCTTACTCACGGCGGCGTGTACGTCCTCAGATACCGCTTCAACTTCGGTCACCGTCTCAACTTCGGTCGCCGAACAATGTAGACCAATGCCATTAACGAAAGGCGTCACGCCCATATTAAAAGGCGGATCGATGCCGACAGAACAGGATATTTTGAGTTGGATTTCAAACTGGGCCTTGAAACCGGTTGCGGACTTACAAAGTAATACAACATTTAAGGATCTGGGTTGGGATTCGCTTGACACAGTGGAACTTGTCTTGGCCCTAGAAGACTATTTGGGTAAGCCTATCCCCGATGAAGAGGCAGAAAAGCTTCAAAAAGTGGGCGACGTGGTCACATACGTTCAGAAAAATTTCTAAAGCATTTCTGCGAATCTAGCGGTCTACTGATGTCGATGAGTTTGACTGGCGGGGAATCCCCAGCATTTTGCAGCCCCTGAGCCGTCAATCGATCAATGGCGTTCGTCACCGATTTTGGTTAAACCATGAGGCGCTCACCGATCGTGCTCTGGGGCATTTTCCGTTTACTACTAAACGTTGAGAGTAAGAGCATTTCATATGGCGCAAAAGTTACGCCAAATGGTTTAAGACCGGAGTCAAAGGACGGAATACCCGATATTCGCGACGGCGGCTCCCGTTTGTGGCGCTCGACCAAGAGTGCAGCACTGAGCCCAGAAGTCCCTACCTCTTTTTGACACCCACCTGATACCTAACGTATTTCTTCTTCATTAGATAAGGCAGCAGTTACGGTCGTCCCCCACCCCTGCCGCTAGATGAACATCAATCAGCGCTACCTACGCCTTTGTGCACGGTGAATAAATTCGTTGGGTCATATTTACGTTTGATCCGCAATAGTCGCGGATAATTGCTTCCCCAAAATTGGTTGCGCCAATCTTCCTCAAAGTAGTTGCCTTCGTTGGAGTACGAACCGCCATACTCGGTGGCTGCGCGCAGGATTGCGGAAGCAGACATCACACCATCGAATTGAGATTGTGACTCTGAAGCAATGGGCTCATGTCCCTTGATGCCTGGATACTTCCCCTGACGCCACGCCCCAAGCGTGATGAACGCAATGTTATTGAAAACCGCTGGGTTAATTGACGTTGATTTATCGCGTAGCCTCGCCTCTGGGTGTTCACCGTAGAGCGCCTTATTGGTCTGCCACAAAATCAGGCTGGTGCGCGAGGCATCGAATAGCGCTTTAGCAAGTACGGCTGCGTTTGCTCCTTGGGTCATGGCGAACGGGACGCCTCGGCCGTCGTACCCGCCCCAGTAGGCCGCAACTTCAGATGCATTTCCCTTCCACCAGAAGTAACCCTTCGGTGCTTTTGGCCGGTCATCGAAAATTGCTTCCTGTGTTGTTGGCTTCCAACGCAATGCGAACGGCTTTGCACTGAATTTCACGTTGACATCAAAATCCTGCGGGCGAGAGCGCAACGGGCTTAAAAACTTTTCCCATGCAGCTTCCGCTTGTTCGATGGGAATATCAAGGAAAGTCGTACCAATCTGCATGACATTCAATCCTGTGTTCATGGTGGTTGCCATGCCGTAATCGGGATTAAGAATTACTCCCTCTCCCCACGACGGAGTACTCAAGGTGTTGGCGCAAAACTCAAGGTAGGCACGGATTAATTCCTCAAATGCCCGATCTGATTTGGCCGTAATTGGCCCAGAGATCCAGCCGGAAATCTTTGGTTCTGGGTGAGCGAGAACTGTCATGGATGTCACGACACCGAATGTCCCTCCGCCACCGCCGCGCAATGCCCAATACAGATCTGAGTTTTGGAACTCACTGACAGTGACAACCGAACCATTGGCAATCACCACCGTCATTTCCAGAACACCGGCTGCGCCTGAGCCGTAACGCTTACTAAACGAACCAAACCCACCACCGAGTGCGAATCCACCGCACGCGCCAACACTGGTGCATCCGCCGCCTTGGATGTATAGACCGGCAGCGGAGGCCGCTTTATAGGCCTCCAGCCAGCGATTGCCTGCGCGCGTGGTGACAGCAGCAACTGATTCGGTGCCAGCTGGAGCACCGGCTGGCACAAACTTCCGATGTACCGTGATTTCGCGCATGTTGTGTGTCCACAGCAACAACGACTTTCGGGGACCGGTGGATCGGCCGTAGTAGTCGTGTCCTGTTCCCTTCACCACCAACCGGACTTTGTTCTCTCTTGCGAAGTCGACGCCCGCAACAATGTCAGCAACGTTTCGCGCGGCAATCGCGTATTCACTCGCAGT
>JBIHZX010000080.1:0-6263 GCA_044240195.1 Candidatus Nanopelagicales bacterium
TTCACGATCATCTTGGTTGGAATTGGTTTGCCACAGCCATCCCTTACGGTTGCCGCTGTTGTGCCGTGTACGCCGACCGTGCTTCGACCTACAGGCGAATCGTTGCCTTCTGGTGTGTGTCCGGAGGGAACCGTTACAACCCCAGCCGCTCAAGCGGGATTACAGCCAGGCGATGTAATTGTTTCGGTTGGTAACCAAAGCGCGACCACGTGGAATGGTGTTACTGATTGGATATTGGTTAACCCAAATGTTGAGACCACACTTGTAGTAAACCGCGGTGAAGGACAAGTGGCGTTACCTCTGGCGGTCGCCGAGGTAACGCGCCCGGTTTACGACGAAAATGGTCGTGAGACCGGTGAGAGTCAAACGGTTGGTTTTCTCGGTTTGCGACCTACGGTGGAATATGAGCGCCAATCGATAACAACCGTGCCGGGGTTCATGTGGGACATTACCGTTCGATCGGTTGAGGCCTTAATTTCGTTGCCCGTGCGACTGTACGAGTTAGTTACCGAAACGTTGATTGGCGGCCAAGAGAGAGCGATTGACGGCCCGGTTTCAGTCGTTGGCGCAAGCCGCCTCGGCGGGGAGATTGCCAGCATGGATTCCCCGATCACTGCCAAAGTTGCAACATTTCTTGGGCTTGCGGCATCGTTAAATCTTTTTCTCTTCCTTTTTAATTTGATCCCCGTTCTGCCCCTTGATGGAGGACACGTCGCCGGTGCGTTGTATGAAGGGATTAAGCGCAAGTGGGCCCGGTTTAGGGGCAAGCCAGACCCTGGACCGGTTGACACGGCCCGTTTGCTTCCCGTTGCATACGTGGTCGCCGTTGCGCTTGTGGTCATGGGGGTTATCGTGATTTGGGCAGATTTGGTCAAGCCCATCTCGCTGGGTTAGCCCACAGGGCTGATAATGGGGGAGTGAGCATTGACCTAGGCCTTCCTGCGCCCCCACCAATGATTGTTGAACCAAGGCGCAAGACCCGGCAGTTGATTCTCAAGCACCACCTGAAGCCATTAGCTGTGGGTGGTGGCGCCCCCGTCAGTGTGCAGTCAATGTGCACCACCCTGACGGCAGATGTTGACAGCACTTTGCAACAGATTGCCGAGTTGACGGCTGCCGGATGTGAGGCGGTCAGGGTCGCCGTACCTAGTCAAGACGATGCGGACGCCCTGGCTCAGATAGCGAAAAAGTCGGGAATTCCCGTCATTGCTGATATTCATTTTCAACCAAAGTATGTCTTCGCCGCAATTGATGCTGGCTGTGCTGGTGTTCGAGTCAACCCAGGAAATATCAAGAAGTTTGATGACAAGGTCGGTGAGATTGCTAAAGCCGCCTTGGATTCAAAGACGCCGATCCGCATAGGAGTTAATGCGGGATCACTTGATCCGCGACTTTTGGAGAAATATGGCAAGGCAACGCCTGAGGCTCTCGTGGAATCCGCACTATGGGAAGCGTCATTGTTTGAAGAACATGGCTTCGGTGACATCAAGATCTCGGTGAAACATCACGATCCGGTGATCATGATGAAGGCGTACATGCTCCTGTCAGAACAGTGCGACTATCCATTGCACTTGGGTGTCACAGAAGCAGGGCCTACTTTCCAAGGAACGATCAAATCAGCGGTTGCCTTCGGTGGACTACTTTCCCGCGGAATCGGCGACACGATTCGGGTGTCGTTATCAGCACCACCAGTTGAAGAAATCAAAGTCGGCATTGGGATTTTGGAGTCCTTGAATCTGCGCCAGCGCGGTCTAGAAATTGTTTCCTGTCCGTCATGTGGCAGGGCTCAAGTCGATGTGTACACACTCGCCGAGCAGGTGGCAGCAGGCCTTGAAGGCCTTGACGTTCCGCTTCGAGTTGCAGTGATGGGCTGCGTTGTTAATGGACCGGGTGAAGCACGCGAAGCCGACCTCGGTGTGGCTTCGGGTAATGGCAAAGGCCAAATTTTTGTTAAAGGCGAAGTGATCAAGACTGTTCCCGAGTCTCAGATCGTGGAAACCTTGATCGAAGAAGCAATGAAGTTAGCTGAATCGATGGACACTAAAGGTGAACCGTCGGTCGTTACGGTGTAGTGAATTTTCATGACCATTACTGAACGTGAAAGGACCGTGGGGTTTCATCCCGGGGTAGTTCGAAATATCACTGGCGAAGAGTTTCCACAGGCTCTTGCCTTTGCGCGGAAAGACCCATCAGTTAATGGTTTTGTCATTAGTCGGATCGAAGCTGCGCTCGTGGATCATTGGCGACTTGGCGGGGCACTCTGGGGATTTTTCATGGGGGAAAAAATACAGAGCATGCTGTTCGTGGGGGCAAACATCATGCCGGTAAATACAGATGCATCAGCACGCAGTGCGTTTGCCGCTGAACTCATTAGCGCTGGGCGGCGAAGTTCTTCGATCCTTGGTGAAGCAGATCAGGTTCGTGATTTGTGGCAGGGCATAGAAACCTATTGGGGTAAAGCCCGCGATGTCAGGGAAAACCAACCATTTTTGCAGATTGACAGTGATCCAGAGTGTGCGCTGGACAGCAGGGTGCGAAGGGTAGTTGCCAGTGAACTGGATCTGCTTTTCCCGGCATGTGTTGACATGTTCACCGAAGAGGTGGGCGTATCCCCTGTGGCAAATGGCGGAGATTTTCAGTACAGGAGAAGAATTGCCGAAGTCATTGATTCGGGCATGGCATTCGCGGTGATCGAAGATGGACGCGTGCTTTTTAAGACAGAGGTGGGATTTGCCACTAATGAGATTGCGCAACTCCAAGGCGTGTGGGTTAACCCCAGTGTGAGGGGACAAGGTTTGGCTGGGCCGGCGCTGGCAGCCACAATCGTCGAGATTCGGGCATCGTGTGCGCAGACCGTGACCCTGTATGTCAATGATTTCAATATTCCCGCCCGAAAGACGTATGAGCACGTGGGTTTCAAGCAAGTGGCAACATTTGCAACCGTGTTGTTTTAGCCTCACCGAAATGGCTGCCTCTTTTTCCACTATTCTTCTACAGTCAAGGCATGCTCCCGTTGTAGATCTGAAACAGCTGAACAAGTGAAATTGAGGTAATTGTGATTCAACGTATGTCAACTCTTTTTGTGCGGACATTGCGAGAGGATCCAGCGGACGCCGAAGTCCCTAGTCACAAACTTCTTGTTCGAGCCGGTTATGTTCGACGGATTGCACCAGGAATTTTTTCATGGCTACCACTCGGTTACCAAGTTTTTCGCAACGTTGAAGAAATTGTCCGCCAAGAAATGAATAAAGCGGGCTTTCAGGAAGTGCATTTCCCAGCTCTTCTTCCTCGCGAGGCTTATGAAACAACAGGCCGCTGGACGGAATACGGTGACAACCTATTTCGACTTAAAGACCGGAAAGACAATGATTACCTCTTGGGACCAACGCATGAGGAAGTCTTTACGTTGATGGTAAAGGGTGAATACTCGTCGTATCGCGATCTTCCTCTGTCGATTTATCAGATTCAAACCAAGTATCGCGATGAAGCCCGACCCCGTGCGGGAATTTTGCGAGGCCGAGAGTTTGTTATGAAGGATTCATATTCATTTGATATTGATGACGCAGGCTTGGATGTTTCGTATAAAAAGCATCGTGATGCCTATATTTCTACTTTTGATCGACTCAAGCTCGATTACGTGATCGTTTCCGCTATGGCTGGTGCTATGGGAGGCTCACGTAGTGAAGAGTTTCTCGCAAACAACGCATTCGGTGAGGATACTTACGTGCGGTGTGATTGTGGCTTCGCAGCAAATGTTGAAGCGTTCCATGTTTCACAATCAATTTTTGATCCCAATGTGAATTTGCAGACCGATCTACCCGTCTCGCACGTAGAGAAGACTCCTGACACGCCAACGATTGATTCACTTGTCAAGTTATCCAATGAGCGAGATGATCTAGTTCGATCTGATCGTGAATGGACCGATGCGGATACGTTAAAAAATATTTTGTTGATTGTGACGAATGCGGATGAAAGCGAAACGCCTCTGGCGATTGGCCTACCTGGCAATCGAGAGATTGAGGCCCGCAGGCTTGAGGCTGCGTTATACCCGAGAGTGGCTCGTCCATTTGAGGAAGCCGATTTCGCTCGACACCCAGCACTTGTCAAGGGGTACATCGGACCAGGTGTTCTCGGAAAGAACTCCGCAAGCGGAATTGAATTTCTCACTGATCCAAGAGTTGTGCGTGGAACCCGTTGGATCACGGGCGCAAATGAAAAGGGCAAACACGTATATGACCTTGTGGCTGGTCGCGACTTTGAATCTGATGGAATAATTGATGTCGCCGAAGTCTTTGACGGGGATTCATGCCCTTCATGCAGTGGCACCGTGAGCCTGGCTCGTGGCATTGAGATAGGTCATATTTTTCAACTTGGTCGCAAGTACGCAGAAGCTCTCGGGTTGAAGGTTCTTGACGAAAATGGTGAACTCGTGACCGTCACCATGGGCTCTTATGGAATTGGAGTTTCACGCGCCGTTGCTGTAATTGCGGAAGCACACCATGACGACAAAGGTTTGGTGTGGCCACGCGAAGTCGCACCAGCAGACATTTATCTCATTGCGGCAGGAAAGTCCGAAGAAGTTAGCGCCAAGGCTGAAGAGTTTGCTGCAGCATGGGATTCGATGGGCCTCCGAGTGATTTTTGACGACCGGGTGGGAGTTTCCCCCGGAGTTAAGTTCAATGACTCCGAATTAATTGGTGTACCCACAATTGTCGTCGTTGGAAAAGGCTTGGAAAACGGCGTCATCGAAGTGAAAGATCGCGCAAGCGGTGACCGGGTTGACATTGCAATCCAAGATGCAATCTCAGCAGTGCACCAAATATGCACGACCTAACCTTATGGACGGTTCTCCTGTTGGCCATTGCTGCAGGAGCTGCTGGCTGGGTTGATGCAGTGAGTGGCGGCGGGGGTCTCCTTCAATTGCCTGCGCTATTTATTGCACTCCCTGCGGGAAGTGAAGTTAACGCGCTGGCCACCAATAAATTTTCAAGTATTTTTGGGACGGCTACCGCCGCTCGAACTTACGTTAAACACTTAAGTCCTGATTGGAAAACTGCACTGCCCATGGCCAGTGTGGCATTCGTGTTTTCTGCCCTTGGGGCGGCTACGGCCCACACAATTCCTACGGAATATTTTGGTATCGGAATTCTTGTTGCTCTCGCTCTTGTTTGGATCTGGACGCTGGTCAATCCGCTGATGGGGTCGGTGAGCAACATCCGCTGGGGTGGTACTCGAATGCATTACGTCGCAGCGGTAGGCGTTGGATCAGCGATCGGTTTCTATGACGGAATTTTCGGACCGGGAACAGGTTCGTTTCTTCTCATTGCGCTCGTGAGCTTATTAGGTTATTCATTCCTTGCAGCTTCATCTACCGCAAAAATAGTGAACCTGGGCACAAATGCGGCGGCACTACTAGTTTTTGGATTCTCCGGCTCAATTTTATGGACCCTGGGCGTTGTCATGGCGATATGCAATATGGGGGGTGCCTATTTTGGGGCTCGAACAGCCATCCGAAGGGGGAGCCCATTCGTGCGGATTGTCTTTCTAGGAATCACGGCAATTCTCATTATCCGTTTAGCGTGGGATATCTGGCTCTAGGCTTTGTTGTAAGATTGGGTCTACAACTGGCCAACCACAACTGGAAATCGCGGTGAGAACTATGGGAGTACCACTCGGGCGCGTACGCGGTACCGCGGAATCGGTGTGCAATTCCATGGGTGTTGACCTTGAGGATTGCTCAATAAAGCAAGCGGGTCGGCGTGAAGTGTTAACCGTCATTGTTGACAAAGACGGTGGTATAGACCTCGATGAAATCGCGCGAATCAGTTTCGCAATTTCAGAAGAGCTTGATTCTATTGAAGAGCTCGAGGAGCATCCTTTCGTTCTGGAAGTGTCCTCGCCCGGTACCGATCGTCCGTTGACGGAAGTCCGCCATTGGCGTCGGGCAATTAGTCGCCTCGTCAATGTCTCTTTCGTCGGGGACCGAGATGACGTGTTGATTCGTGTTCATGAAGTTGATGGTGATCAAGTCACTGGCACAGTAAACAAGGAATTTGGCAACAAGGAAACAGATAGCGAAGAAAGCACCGTGTCGTTCAGAGTCCCTGAAGTGGACAAAGCCGTTATCCAAATTGAATTCAACCGTGAGGAGTAGATATGGATATTGATATCAGTGCACTGAAGGCGCTTGTGAGGGAACGCAACATGTCCCTTGAGCTTCTGGTTGATTCGATTGAGGCTGCCTTACTCGTGGCTTATCACCG
>JBIHZX010000081.1:0-6215 GCA_044240195.1 Candidatus Nanopelagicales bacterium
GTGTCAATTGCTTTACGGGTTGCGTTAACCAGTTCCATTACCCGAGCGACCAAGACATTAAAGCGCAGCGACTCAACATTGAGTTCACCGTCACGAATTGCTTTGTGGGTTGCTTTACGCAGTTGTTGGTCGCCCTTTGTTGGGTCAGCGCCAACCTCACTTGTTACATCACCGGCAAGGCGCCACGCGCGGGCTAAGAACTTCTTGGAACCTGATGGTGAGACTTCCGCCCAGTCGATGTCGTCTTCTGGCGGCCCAGCAAAAACCATGGAAAGTCGAATTGCATCAACTCCATTGATTTCCAGTTCCTCGGTCAAGCGCACCAAGTTGCCACGCGATTTACTCATCGCGCTGCCGTCCTTGAGCACCATTCCCTGATTCAGCAGACGAGTAAATGGTTCCACGAAATCAACAAGACCCATGTCGTGAGCAACCTTGACCCAGAAGCGCGCGTACAGCAAATGCAGGATCGCGTGGGTTACTCCGCCAACGTACTGGTCAACGGGCAGCCACTCGGCCACCTTTTTAGGATCAAATGCCGCTTCTGAGTTCTGGGAGTCCGCGTAACGCAGGAAGTACCAAGACGAGTCAACGAATGTGTCCATCGTGTCCGTGTCTCGCAGTGCCGGTCCACCGCAATTAGGACAAGCGACATTGACCCAATCGTGTGCCGTTGCAAGTGGTGAAACACCCTTGGGACTGAGGTCGAGGCCTTCGGTGCTGGGGAGTTCGACGGGCAGCTGGTCTTCGGGTACTGCTACCTCACCGCATTTTTCGCAATGAATGATCGGGATCGGGGTACCCCAGTAGCGCTGGCGGGAAATAAGCCAATCTCGCAGTCGGTAATTGGTCGCAGCCGAACCTGTTCCCCGCTCCTGCAGTACTTCAATCATGCGCGGAATGGCTTCTGCTTTAGTAAGTCCGTCGAGAGGTCCTGAATTAATCAAAACTCCATTGTCTGTGGTCGCAATTCCTGTTTCGCGTGGATCCTCGTCACTTTCGACAACAACGGTTACCGGCAATTTAAATGCGCGGGCGAAGTCAAGGTCACGTTGATCATGTGCGGGAACCGCCATAATGGCGCCGGTGCCGTAATCCGCGAGCACGTAATCCGCGGCGTAAACCGGAATTTTTTCACCGTTAACAGGATTAATTGCATACCGCTCCAGGAAAACACCCGTTTTCTCGCGACCAGATTCCAGCCGATCCATTTCCGATGATGCCTTCACTTTGTCCAAATAAGTGTTGAACTCAGCTTCTGCCGGTGTTCCCGCGGCTAATTCCGCAGCAAGATCTGAGTCAGCCGCCACCACGAAAAATGTTGCACCGAAAAGAGTGTCTGGGCGAGTGGTGTAAACGCTGACGGGTTCCTCGCGACCTTCAATCACAAACTGAACGTGCGCGCCTTGTGAGCGGCCAATCCAGTTGCGCTGCATGAGCAGCACTTTCTCCGGCCACTTACCTTCGAGTTGATCCATGTCTTCCAGCAGGCGATCCGCGTAATCGGTGATGCGCAAGTACCACTGGGCAAGTTTTTTCTTCGTGACCTGTGAATCACACCGTTCACACAAACCTGCGACAACCTGCTCGTTAGCGAGCACCGTTTGACATTGCGTACACCAGTTGACCGCACTGTATTTGCGGTAGGCCAGGCCCCGTTTGAACATCTCTAAAAAGAACCACTGATTCCAGCGATAGTAGGTGGGGTCACATGTGTAAAGAACGCGATCCCAGTCAAATGAACACGCGTAATTTCGCATCGAAGCTTTTTGTTGTTCGATATTTGCATACGTCCACGTACCCGGATCAACATTGTTTTTGATCGCGGCATTCTCCGCAGGAAGCCCGAACGCATCCCAACCAATTGGGTGTAAAACATTGAAACCCTTGAGAACCCAGTAGCGGGCAATCACGTCGCCGATTGCATAAGCCTCCGCATGTCCCATATGCAAATCACCGGAGGGGTAGGGGAACATGTCACACACGTATTTCTTAGGGCGGGTATCGGTTGGATCCCCTGAACGAAAAGGGGCAAGTTCATCCCATATTGGTAGCCACCGCTCCTGGATTGCCGCGAAGTCGAAGCGTTGCGCATCACGGGGATCCGGGCTGGGTGCTACGTCGGTCACGGGGTTTCAACCATCCTTTTGCGGGTTTCATGAGTCACTTTTTGCGAAGCAATTTACGAGAAACAAGTGCGCGGATAAGACTACCGAGGCTGAAAGCCTTGACGACTGCCTCCCCTGAGTTACCATGGGTGACATGAGAAAATCCTTGAGAGTTGTCATCGCAGTGAGTTCCGCAGTATTTATGGCCAGCGGCCTGCTGTCCTCTCCGGCGAGTGCCGCTAATAAGGACATCACCCTCGTGGTCACCCAGTTGCCGGCTCAGGTGCGCCTGATTCCCGGTGAATCCATTGCCCTTTCACTTTCCACCAATGCCACCACCGGCTACACCTGGGATACCAAAGTCTCCGGGGACACAAAGTCGGTCAAGGTCTATCAAGGCATTTACGCTGCTCCTGCTGCCACCGGAATGGTCGGGGTTCCCGGCACCACCGTTTGGCAGATCACAGCCAAGTCGGTTGGCAAAGCGGTCGTCACGGTCGTCACCACCGCACCCGGTGGCACGAAAAGCAATGTCGGCAAGTTGACCGTCATCGTCATGGCTAAATAGATTCGTCATGGCTAAATAGATTCGTCATGGCTAAATAGATTCGTCATGGCTAAATAGATTCGTCATGGCTAAATAGATTCGTCATGGCTAAATAGGCTCAAGAGCATTCGCTAACGCTTCAGCCACCAACTCGTGGGTTTCCCACGACCAATGCATCCCATCCGGGTTTGCGCTGCCACTGGCAAGACCTTTAAGAACATGATTTTCGATGTCCACAATGGGAACACCATTGGATGCCGCCCAGCTAAATGCTGATGCCCGAGCAGCGACGTGATATTTCTGCGACGGGTAGTACGTGCTGTCATAAGGCGATGGCGTCATAGCAACGATTGGGATATCCCCGGATATCGCCCGAACCGCTTGCACGATTCGAGTTAAGTACCGATCGGTTGCCAACTGGGGTAGTTGCCGCATCAGGCCACCGGTGATTCCCACAATCTTGGGCGCGAGTTCTCGGTAAATCCGGCGGGTCCGGCGGCGCAAGCCCCCTGGCCGTAAATACGGCATCCCTTCACGCAGATATGTGGGTATCACGGCGGGCAGTTGGTCCATGCCCCCCACCTCGATGATCACCGCGCTGGCTCGGGGTAGGTAGGTGCCAAAAACAACCGGGTCTTTTGTTAAAGCCCACCACGAATCACGGGAAGTCCACCCCTCACGCGCGACCAAGTCAACCTCAAATGGTGTGCCCAATTGGACTGCCAGGTGTGCTGCCGCAATATTGGGAAATAACCGGGGATCGGAGGGCAAGACAATCCCTTGTGGTCCTTGGAATGCGAGTGAGTCTCCTAGTACCAAGAGATGGCGCACGCTTCCCAATTTATCCACTCCCCTAGTGTGCCCGTATGTCTCGACGCGGTTTGATCCTGTTCCTGAGCTTGGGCTTGATCTGGGGTCTGCCCTATTTACTCATAAAGGTCAGCGTGGAATACCTCTCCCCGGAGGTGATCATTTTCCTTCGAGTTTTCCTTGCCGCAATAATTCTTCTGCCGATCGCGATCAAGCGTGGCTACCTGCGTGAACTCAAAGGGCATTGGAAATGGGTCTTTATCTTTGCAATCATTGAGATCGCATTCCCATTTGGCGCACTCACTTTTGCTGAAATCAAACTAAGTAGTTCGATGACCGGATTGATGATCGCCGCGGTACCCATTGTTGCCGCGATTATTGCGTGGCGCCTGGGAATTGATGAGAGGCTTACCAAAATTCGGGTTGTTGGCCTTGGTGTTGGAATTCTCGGTGTCGCCGCCCTGGTCGGCCTTGATGTCACCGGCGCCGAACTCCTTTCGGCAGCGCTGCTCATCATCGCGGTAGTCGGGTACGCGTTAGGCCCCATCATTGTTTCCCAGAAACTTTCGGAAGTTCCCGCTTTGGCCGCCATTGCCATGGCCATGGTCATTAACTCGGTTATCTATGCCCCATTTGCATTTATCCATCGCCCGACGCAATCCGTCCCGATCAATGTCTGGCTTGCCGTTGCCGTACTCGGTGTGGTCTGTACCGCTCTGGCTTTCATACTGTTCTTCTCTTTGGTGGCAGAAGTTGGACCTTCGCGAACCACGGTGATTACCTACATCAATCCAGCTGTCGCCGTAGTTCTTGGCGTCCTGGTACTGAGTGAACCCATCACATTGGGGCTGGTAATTGGTTTCCCACTGATCCTGCTGGGGTCCTACCTAGCAACGCGCAAAGCCCCCACATTTGAGAGTGAACCCATCGGCTGACCCCAAGGCTTCAATAATTAGTTTAACTATTACGCAAAGTGATCCAGATGGTCTTCAGTTCGGTGTACTGCTCAAGTGCTTCGATGCCGTTATCGCGGCCACCGAAGCCAGACATCTTGTATCCGCCAAATGGCGTGCTGATATCCCCTTCGGAGTAGCCATTGATCGCGACCGTTCCTGCTCGAACCGCACGCGCCATCCGGATCGCCGTTTCAAGATCATCGGTATAGATCACGGCGGCCAGGCCGTAATCGGTTCCATTAGCAATTGCGATTGCTTCTTCTTCAGTGTCAAAACCAATGACGCTAACGACCGGCCCAAAGATCTCCTCTTGCGCAACGGTCATGCTAGGAGTTACACCGTTAAGGATCGTGGGCCCAATAAACCAACCACCACTTTCTTCAAACAATCGCTCACCGCCGCAGGCAACTTGCGCGCCTTGCGCCTTCGCGCCATTGACATAACCCAAGATTCGATCCAGTGCCGCTTCTTCGATCACGGGGCCAAGGGCTGTAGCAGGATCTGATGGATCCCCGACAATGCGACTGTTAGCGACCTTTGCCAGAGCAGCAACGATTTCGCTTCGAATTGAATTATGAACCAGGATGCGTGAGCCAGCGCTGCAGTTCTGACCGCTATTCCAGAAGCAACCAACGGCAAGTTCTTCAGCAATTGTGTCAATCTTGTTCGCGCAGTCCGGCATAACAATCTGGGGGCTCTTGCCACCCATTTCCAAAACTATTTCCTTCATGTTGCTTTCGGCTGAATACTTAAGAAAAATTCGGCCAACTTCAGTTGAACCCGTGAATGCAATCAGATCAACATCCATGTGGAGTCCAAGTGCTTTACCGGCAACGTGCCCCAGTCCGGTAATCACGTTAAACACTCCATTCGGGACACCGGCTTGGGTTGCCAGCTCTGCAATACGCAGTGTGGTCAATGATGAGAGTTCAGCTGGTTTCACAACAATTGAATTTCCGGCGGCTAACGCTGGTCCGAGTTTCCAGGCGAGCATCGCGGCTGGAAAGTTCCACGGTAAAACAGCCCCAACAACACCAATCGGCTCACGGACAATCATGCCCAAGGAGTCACCTCCAGTGGGGGAAACTTTCCCGAATACTTTGTCGGCCGCCTCCGCGTACCACCGCATCGTGTTAACAACATCTGGGATATCAAATGTGCGGCACTCAGTGATGGGCTTACCCGCATCGATTGATTCGGTGACCGCCAACTCTTCAGCATTTTCTTCAATCAAATCCGCGAGCTTGAGCAGGATCACTTTTCGTTCAGCAGGTGACTTGCCGCTCCAAGAACCCGATTCAAATGCTGCCCGAGCCGACTTCACTGCTTTATCAACATCAACGTCCGTGCACGCAGCGATGCGAGTAATCACCTGACCCGTTGCTGGCGCCAATGACTCAAAAGTCTCACCATTTGCTGCATCAACAAAGGCCCCATCAATGTAAGCCTGGGTGCGTACCGTTTCTGGGATTGTGAGTGACACGAGGTGCCTTTCGTCGCTTTTGAGGTTAAAAACCAAAATCTGGACCAGTGTTCCCCAGATTACACACTTTATGAGCTCTTAAATTTCTTTAAGCCCTCCAGCGGCGATAAATATCGATCTACCGAGAAAAAGTGGAGCTGAGGGGACTCGAACCCCTGACCCCCTGCATGCCATGCAGGTGCGCTACCAGCTGCGCCACAGCCCCAAGTTAAAGCAATGAATGATCGCTTTGTTGGGAGGACAAAGCATAGCCGTGAGGCTTTAGCTGTCATCTCCTAGGGCTGGGACGGGAAGTGACTTGGCGTTGTATT
>JBIHZX010000082.1:0-6186 GCA_044240195.1 Candidatus Nanopelagicales bacterium
CTAGCAGCCGCATGCCACCTACCGTGGCCACAAAACAATCGGCCGTGGAAAGTTTGAGCCCGGCCCGGCGCTCCAAGATCCCGAGCATCATGGCGGTGCGGGAGGAGTCCAGTCCGCTGGTGACGCGGCGGGGTTGGGGTGAACTCGATGGGGCGATAAGCGCTTGGACTTCAGCGACCAGCGGTCGTTTTCCTTCTACCGTGATGGTGACGCAGGTTCCCGGCACCGGATGGGTGCGATCGCCGAGAAATAGTCCGCTTGGGTCGGGAAGTCCATGGATTCCATCCTCGGTTAACTCAAAGCAGCCAATTTCATCAGCTGGACCGTATCGATTTTTGACCGCGCGAACCAATCGAAGCGGTCCATGGCGATCCCCTTCAAACTGGAGCACCACGTCAACGAGGTGCTCCAGGGCGCGAGGACCGGCGACACTTCCATCTTTTGTTACGTGCCCAACGAGCACCGTTGTCATGTTCCTTGATTTAGCTGCCCTGATAAGTGATGCCGCAACTTCTTTGACCTGGGTAACCCCGCCACCGGCGCCGTCGACATCGGCACTTGAGATTGTTTGGACAGAGTCAACGATCAGGAGTGATGGATTAGTTTCTTCGATATGGCCTAGGGCAACTCCCAGATCAGTTTCAGCCGCCAAAAAAAGTGAGTCGCTCAGGGCGTCTATTCGCTCCGCGCGCAGCCGAACTTGAGCGGCGGACTCTTCACCCGTTATGTAAAGGACTTTGTGTCCCAGTCGCGCCCACTGGGCAGCAACGGCTAGTAGCAGCGTTGACTTGCCGACCCCTGGTTCGCCTGCGAGCAGCAGTACGGCGCCGGGAACAAATCCACCACCGAGCGCGCGATCAAATTCGCTGATTCCGGTACTTTGGGATTGGGCAGAACTAATGTCAATGGCACTAATTGCAAGTGCAGGAGATGAAGTTGCCCTTGCTTTGGTGGTCGCGGTGACGACACCTACTTCTTCGACAGTGCCCCAGGATTGGCATTCGCCACAGCGACCAGCCCATTTCCCGGTGGCCCAGCCGCACTCGGTGCACCGGAACTGGGGAGTTTTTGTGGTGCTTTTTGCCATGTGGGTTCCTGAGCGTTAGTCCTGCGGGTCAGCGGGATGAATGGAAAGCCCAATTCTGGCAGTTGCGTCTGACTTTTTACCTCGCTGATTGAAAGCTGTGAGGACTTCGTCACGGTCACGGCACAATTGGGCCAGTTCCTCATACGCCGGCGCACCGATCAGGGCCACGATTTCGTCTTTCGAGTTGATATAAACCGGCTCACTGGCTGTGTGCGCTTCTGTATTACCCGTGCAGTACCACTCGAAATCTGAGCCTCCGGCCCCCCACCCTCTTCGGTCATATTCACCTAATACGACAACCGTGCGCTCACGGCCATCTTCGTAGGTCACATTGTCATAGGAGCGTCGTAATGGGAGTTGCCAGCAAACGTCGGGCTTAGTCTCAATGAAGGAGACACCCTCCTGCTCGGCAAGGTGGTGAAGTGCACAACCGTATCCACCAGCGAAATCCTCGGAATTGTGAAAAATACAGGCGCCATTCACTACTCGAGTTTTATCGGCTCCGTCTTCCTTCTCGGTCCAACCTTTTTTGCCATGGCCGGTCTCGAAATTTTCCCACTGTTCGGAGGTGAGCTTCTTTACCCATTTGGCCACCCGTTTTTCATCTTTTTTTTCCGAAAAATGCGCACCGTGGGCGCAACAGCCAGCATCGGGGCGTTCCGTGTCTATTCCTTTGCAGCCTCTCCCGAAAATGCAGTTGTACTTGGACATCAGCCAAGTCAAATCGCATCTGATCAACTGGTCGTCATCGGCCGGGTCAACAAACTCAACCCATGCTCTCGGGAAATCAAGGGGGACCTCAGGCATGACGGCAGCCTAGGTCAACAAGACATCTGTTAAGGCACTGGCACCGTCAAGTTGGTGCAGGATGGGACGGGTCGGATCGAACGTTTGGGGTAACGTGGTGGCATGAGCCTTTGGCACCCGGACAGTGCCGCCGATCCAATTTCAGGCGATTTAATTGGGCTTACCCACAGTGAAGTTGATCAACGCATTGCTGCCGGGGAAACCAATGACGCACCAGATGCGAACTCTCGCAGTCTTGCCAGCATTATCAAAGAGAATACGCTGACTTGGTTCAACTTCCTTATCGGCTCGATGTGGATCGTAATGCTGATTGTCGCGCCTTGGCAGGATTCCCTTTTTGGTTTTGTCATTGTGGCTAACACTTTGATTGGCACAATTCAGGAATACCGAGCTGCGCGTACACTTCAAAAACTAGCGGTCATCGGTGAAGCCAAGCCAATTGTGCGCCGTGATGGAACAGATCAAGAAATTAGCGCCACGCAAATAGTTCTTGGTGATCTCATTATGTTGCGAACCGGTGATCAAATAGTTGTCGACGGTGAAATAGAACAATCCCAAGGCTTAGAAATTGATGAGAGCCTACTCACCGGTGAAGCCGACCCGGTTGATAAACAAGTCGGGGATACCGCCATGAGCGGTTCATTTGTGGTCGCTGGTAGTGGTTATATGCGGGCGACAAAAGTGGGTCGAGACTCGTTTGCGGCTGGACTTACTGAGGCGGCGAAGCAGTTTCACGTCACAAACTCTGAACTCCGTGACGCACTCAACAAGTTTATTAAATACGTTTCCTATTTCTTGATTCCCGTGGGTGTTGCCCTTCTCTTGTCCCAATTGTTTCGTGCGAAATTGCCACTTGATGAAGCCATCAGAGGAACGATCATCGGAGTTGTCACCATGGTGCCCGAGGGTCTGGTCCTTTTGACTTCTATTGCGATGGCTGTCGCTGTGATTAATTTGGGCCGAAAACGAGTATTGGTGCAGGACATGCCTGCTGTTGAAGTTTTGGCACGTGTTGACACGGTATGCGCGGACAAGACCGGAACCCTCACGGAACCGGGGATGCAGGTTCAGGAAACCATCCCACTCGATGTTGGCGGTTTGGTTGACATTGAAGCCGCTCTCGGGGCAATTGCATCCTCCCAACCAAATGCGAATCCAACGCTGAGCGCCATTGAGTCCAAGTACCCACATCCCGACTGGCAGATCACCGAATCCGTACCATTTTCGAGCGCGCGTAAATGGTCAAGTGCAACTTTTGCTGATCACGGCACTTGGGTTCTTGGCGCACCCGAAATGGTTGACCCAAATAATGCTGAAATGCTGGCTAAGGCCAATGAAAGTGCGGCATCGGGTGCTCGAGTGTTGGTGCTGGCGAAAAGTTCCGTGCGCGTTTCGACCGAGGAAGCCCTTGGTGCGGTTGACTGCGTTGCCCTTGTCGTGATCAGCCAGACACTTCGAAGTGATGCTGCGGAAACGGTCGCCTATTTCCTTGGCCAAGGGGTCAATGTAAAAGTCATTTCAGGTGACAATGCTGAAACCGTCGGTGCAATAGCGCGCCAAGCAGGTGTTCCTGGAGCAGACCACCCCTATGACGCGCGCAATCTCCCGGAAAACACTGATGAAATCGCTGGAGTAATGGCGACCACAAATGTCTTTGGTCGCGTAACTCCAGCGCAAAAGCAAGCCATGGTCGATGCATTGCACCTACAGGGAAAAACCGTTGCCATGACGGGTGACGGCGTCAATGACGTATTGGCGCTTAAAAGTGCTGACCTTGGAATTGCTATGGGATCCGGATCGGGGGCAACGCGAGCCGTTGCGCAGTTGGTATTGCTCGATGATCAATGGTCGGTAATGCCCAGTGTGGTGGCTCAGGGGCGAAAAGTTTTGGGAAATATTGAACGTGTCTCAGACGTCTTTCTCACTAAAAGTTTTTACGCAATGATCGTGAGCAGCGCAACAGTTATCTTCGCTGTCGCGTTCCCATTTCTGCCGCGGCACTTAACTTTGGTGAGCGCGTTGACAATCGGGATTCCTGGCTTCTTCCTCGCATTGATGCCCAACACTGAGAGATTTCGACCAGGTTTCTTCCGGCGGGTGTTGCTTTTCGCTGTCCCCGCCGGCGTGATCGCTGCACTTTCCTCGTTCATCAGCTATGGAATTGCGCTCTATTTTGGGGAGCCGATTTTCAATGCCCAGTCAGCGGCGACCATCACTCTTTTCATTGTGACTATTGCAGTGCTAGCTCAATCGGCGAGACCGTTAAATGCAATCAGGGTGCTGCTGGTAGCCCTGATGATCGCAGCATTTGTTGCAGTGCTTTACATACCATTCCTCTCAAACTTCTTTTTGTTGTCATTAGGCCCAGAGCGGTACAGCATTATTTCGATTGTGGTTGGCCTCATCGGGGCGGTTGCGGTGGGAATTGCTACAAAGATCACTGACCGTTGGAGGCGTGGACCGTGAAAATTGGATTATCCACGTCTTCGGTATATCCCGAGTCAACCGCAGCCGCATTCGAACTCGCGGCTCTCACCGGATACGACGGTGTCGAGATCATGGTTGGGGTGGATTCTGTTAGCCAAGACTCAACCGCGTTAAGGAACCTTGTTCAGCACTATCAGCTGCCGATTATCTCCTTGCACGCTCCTTGCTTGTTGATCACTCAGCGGGTCTGGAGTACCAACCCATGGGGCAAGCTGGATAAAGCTCGAGAGGTTGCAGAACTTGTTGGTGCAGAAAGTGTTGTAGTCCATCCGCCATTTCGTTGGCAGCGAGAGTATGCGAAGAATTTTGAAAATGGAATTGCGGAACTTAATGTGAATTCCCCGATCGGTTTCACGGTTGAAAACATGTATCCGTGGCGGGCAGGCCCCGGATCATTTCCGGCTTATGCCCCGGATTGGGACATCAGGAAACAGGATTACGGAAATGTGACCTTGGATTTTTCACATTCAGCAGTTTCACGAACCGATCCCATTGAGATGATTCAGGAATTTGGAGATCGACTGCGGCACATTCACTTGGCGGACGGAACGGATTCGCCCGCCGACGAGCATCTAGTGCCTGGTCGCGGCACTCAACCTGTTCGCGAGGCATTGGAATTACTCAAGAGAAATGGTTTCAGTAGAAATATCATTGCCGAGATCTCGACGCGTTCGGCGATTGATCGAGACGAGCGGATCGCTGATTTACAGGCCAGTATTGATTTTGTGCGCGAGGTTTTCCCAAGCAGCAAGGAGTAAAAATGGCCCAAGAACCAGAACAAGAAGTCGGCGGGATAGTTGGGGTTGCGCGCTCCATGTTCCTCAATTCCGGTTACGCCCGAACTACCATCAAGTCAATCGCAGCAGCAGCGGGTGTCGCGCCGACCGTTGTTTCAAACCTCTATTCGAATAAAGAGGCGCTATTCGCCGCCGCCATGTCTTTCCCCAGTGACCCGCAAAAGGCGATCCCGGCACTCGTGGCGCCCGGAATACAAGGGATGGGCGAGCGACTCGTTCGCGCAACGCTTCAACTGGTAGCAGATCAGCAGGTGCGTGAGGATCTCGTCAAAGCGGCAAATGCTGGTCGATCATTGAACTCAGGAATTGACATGTTCGCAGTAATCAAGCCGCTATCCGACTATTTCCAAAGTGCGGTTGTGGATCGAGCATTGGTTTTGATGGGCATCCCTGATGCGCGTATTCGAGGCGCCCTCATCAGTTCATACTTAACAGGTGTCATCTCCTACCGCTATTTCTTAAAGATCGAGCCGTTGTCTAGTTTGTCCCAAGAGCAGGTGGTCGCGCTAGTGTCTCCCGTAGTTCAGGACCTTCTCGATCCAACAAAACCACTCCCTGGTGGTGGGAAATGGGAAAAATGAGAAAAATAGGTGTGATCGGATCCGGTTCAATGGGTCAAGCCTTGATTTCTGGCTGGACAGAGTCAGGGTCAACCGTGGTTGCGGTGGTGCGTGATGTTGTGAAATACCAGCATCTCGAAAAATCACTCGGCATTGAGGTAACCGAAGACCGAAAAGCCCTTGTCGACTGTGATGTCGTAGTGATTGCAATTAAACCCCAAATTATCAAAGAGATACTTCACGAGTTTCAACCTTTTATTGCGGACAATGCAATGGTGATTTCTGTTGCTGTGGGAATTACCACGGAGTTCATCGGAAAATGTTTCCCCCAAACTGTTGAAATAGTTAAAGCAATGCCAAATACGCCTTCACAAATTCACATGGGTGTGACCTGCATCAGTGGTGGCGAGAAGTGCTCTGAAAACTCAGTAGCGGTGGCGATTGAGTT
>JBIHZX010000005.1:0-51686 GCA_044240195.1 Candidatus Nanopelagicales bacterium
TTGGAAGTTTCTGACGGTTCGTCGATCGGCGACTGCCTGCTCCTTACCGAGTGCAATTGACTCAGCAGTGCCGAGGGAAAATAGGTCTTCCTCCGTTGGGCGAACGATTGCCTGAGCGCCGGGCCCGTGCTCCTTGGTCACCAAGTGTTCCAGTCCGCGAATGATGGCAAAAGGTGTGAGCGAGTCTTTTGGGCGAACTAATTCACTCGCGGCAGCTATTTCGTCGGCTACGGCTACTACCGTCATTTCGAGTGTGCGATTAAAGGCGTCGGGCTTTCCGGTGAGGTCGTCAAGGACGGTAATCCCTGCGGCACCTATCGCATGGTCGGTGACTCCAAGTCGCCATGCGCGGCCGAGGGTGTCGGTAATGACAACACCAATAGTCTTCCCGGTCTTTATTTTAAAGCGCTCGCGAAGCTCACGCGCACTGTGATCGGGGTCAACGGGAAGCAGAACTATTGTCCCGGGTTCCGTATTGCTGGCATCGATTCCTGCGGCAGCAAGAATTAATCCGGTGTGTGTTTCTACGATTGTGGTCACGCCGCGAGCATGGGTTTTTTTAGCAACAATGCGCTTCGCCTCGCCCGCAATAGCCTCTTCGCGGTCATAAACCCCGGTGACAACTCGGCCTTCACATTTAGCCACAACTTTGCTGGTGATCACGATTATGTCGCCGTCTTGCAAGTCTTTGTCCGGCGTGAGCCCTTCAAGGAATATCTCTACAAGGTCATCCCCTGATGCGAATTGATGGTTGGTCGGGAGACCGTAAACCTGAATGCCAGCATCGGGGTGCATCGGAAACGTGACTTAATTGCCAAGTACTAGGTCAAGTGCCGAGTTAGCCATGGCACCTGCGGCATCAACGTCGGTCATGAGAAGTGGGATTGCGCGGGCGGTGATTCCTAGTTCTTCAATGTCACCCAGTGAATCCGAATCGCGGTGATCAATTAACCAGTAGTCCAAAATCCCACCATTGGATCTACTGCCGTAATGGCGCGCAACCGCTGCCGCATTTGTCTCCACGTTGATTGCACGAAGGCATGCATCAGCCATCCCACGCACGGGTGCGTTGTCAATTATGGGAGACAGACCAATGACGGGTGCGGACGTGTTTCTGATTGCATCGAGAATTCCAGGTACAGCCAGGATTGTTCCGATTGAGACCACCGGGTTACTCGGAGGCAACATAATGAGATCTGCGTTGTTGATCGCGTCAATGACCCCGGGCGCTGGTTGCGCTGTGTCGAGACCAACTTGAATAAATTCGTGGGCGTGCAACGTGGCCCCATACCGAATCCACCATTCTTGGAAGTGCATGGCAATGCGCCCACCCGTTTCAGGGTTGTCAACCACAACGTGGGTTTCACAGCGTTGATCCGACATGGGGATTAAATTCACTCCCGGCTTCCAGCGATCACACAAGGCTTGTGTCACTTCACTCAGCGGATAGCCTGCGTTGAGGGATGTTGTGCGGATCAGGTGGGTTGCGAGGTCTTTGTCGCCCAAACCAAACCAGGTTGGTTCAACACCGTAGATGGCAAGTTCTTCTTTCGCTGTGAAGGTTTCACCTTCGCGGCCCCAGCCGCGCTCGGCGCTGATGCCACCACCGAGGGTGTACATCACGGTGTCAAGGTCGGGGCAGACCCGCACGCCATGAACCCAGATGTCATCTCCGGTATTGGCAATTACGGTGACGTCGACTTCTCTGGTGACTTTTGCCGATTGGGTTAGTCCGCGTAAAAATCGGGCTCCGCCAATTCCGCCGGCTAACGCAGTGATTTTCACGGCGCCATCTTGGCACAGTTTTCCCGCTTAGTTATTGGGTAGTCATCTGCCATTGACGCGGGACAGAACTAGACGGAAATACGCCGACATGCAGAAAAAGTGGCTTTTTTTCGCAATTATCAAGAATTGTGTCCTAAATGTCCGTATTGCGCTTGACGTTTGTGAATCACACCCCTGTAATACAGCCTAAGAGTTAATAACTCGCAGATGTTGCGAGCGACAAATGTTTGATGGGTAGAAGTATTTTTGGGTCGAGGAGGATCTAACTGTGGTGGACACACGTCAAACTCAAGGAGTCGTACTGGGGTTGGTTCCCCTATCCGATGTTGAGGAACTCGCGTGGCAAGAGCAGGCCCTATGCGCACAAACCGATCCAGAGGCCTTCTTCCCTGAAAAAGGTGGAAGCACCCGTGAGGCCAAGAAAGTGTGCCTCTCATGTGAGGTGCGGGTGGATTGTTTGGAATACGCCCTTGAGCAAGATGAGCGTTTTGGAATCTGGGGTGGGCTTTCTGAGCGTGAGCGTCGTCGGCTGAAAAAACTTAACGTCTCCTAGAAAGCCAACCGCGAGTCCCTCATGGTGGGTGGACCGCTCCATCGGGTGCGCGACATAGGGTGGGCTGGTGAGCGAGTCAGAGTTCGAGCCGGAATCCCCGTTCGAGCCGGAATCCCCGTTCGAGCCGGAATCGGCGATTGATTCGGAATCCCCGTGGTTCGATCAAGATATAAGTTTCGAATTCGACGAGGATTCGCCGTTCCCCGGTGCCATCACCCGCTCCCATTTCGTCACCACGGTACTTGTTTCACATAACGGAGAAACATGGTTACCGGCAGTTTTGACACAGCTCGCCCGGACTACTCGTCCCCCTGAAGTAATTGTTGGGGTTGACGCCAACTCAACGGATTCATCGCGTGAAATCCTGACCCGCAGTTTGGGCGAGGATCGGGTGGTCGCCCTCAACGTGAATCCAGGATTTGGATCATGCGTTGATGCCGGGCTCGCTTTGGTCCCGCGTCCGGATTTCACGGCAGACTCCCGGCCAGAGGACACGATTGAGTGGATTTGGTTATTGCACGACGACAGTGCGCCGGATTCAACAGCCCTTGAGCAACTTCTTATAGCGGCAGACCGTCAACCCAGTGTCGCCGTACTCGGACCCAAAATTCTCGGTTGGCATGACCGCCGACTCCTTCTGGAAATCGGTGTCGGAATCACTTCGGATGGGCGGCGAGTCACCGGGCTTGAGCGAGGCGAACATGATCAGGGTCAACATGATGGTGATCGTGATGTGCTGGCGGTCAGTTCCGCAGGGATGCTCATCAGACGCGATGTTTTCGATGTCCTCGGCGGATTTGATCCGGAACTCCCACTATTCCGCGATGATTTAGACCTATGTTGGCGGGCACACCGCATGGGTGAACGGGTGATTGTGGCCACTAATGCGCGCCTCCACCACCGTGAGGCCTCGGCCCATGGGCGCCGACTTGATCAGCAAAGTTCAGGTAAAGACGCTAAGGAGGCAAGTTCTCGGCTACTGCGCGCTGATCGGCAGGCAGCCATTTACGTGCTGCTGTCGCAATCCGGCGGTGTTGGGGGAGCGCTCCTTGCCCTTCGCCTGTTTCTGGGCAGCGCGATCCGCTCAATCGTCTATTTATTGGGTAAAGATGTCATCGATGCAAGGGCCGAATTTGGGGCGATCTTTTCGGTGCTCGCGCACCCCTCGCGGTTACGTAGATCCCGTGCGTTGGTCGCAGCCACATCGATTGAACCTGCATCGGTAGTTCGACACCTACGACCCAGTACGTGGGAGCAAATTCGTTCACTCGGCGAGGCGGCAGCGGGACTTGCAACAACCAGTGGATCAACAACTAACACGTTGAGTGCACTTGACTCCGGTCCCACTGATGAAGACGCGTCATACCTCGAGGAGTCTTCATCAGGTTTCATCAAACGGGTACTGCGTAAGCCCAGTGTTGTAATAGTCGGGTTGCTGACACTCGTTGCCCTTATTACGTCTCGATCACTGTGGCTGGGTGAGGGTGTAATTCAAGGCGGCGCGCTACTACCCAGTCCGTGGGGCGCGTCAGATTTATGGAGTTTCTATCTTCAAGGCTGGCATAACGTTGGGCCAGGCTCGGTAAGTGATTCGCCGCCCTACTTGGCAGTAATCGCCCTGCTGTCAACGTTGATGCTTGGCAAGGCAACAGCGGCGGTTACCTTCATGCTGCTCTTAGCCATTCCCCTTGCCGGTTGGGCCGCATACTTCGCCTCCCGGAGCCTCATACCGAGCAAGGCCATTCGTTTCTGGGGCGCGGCAACCTACGCGCTATTGCCCGCTATGACGGGTGCGCTCGCCCAGGGTCGACTGGGGACTAGTTTCGCGGCATTTGTTTTACCATTCGCCTTGCGATCAGGTGTTCGCCTATTTACTCCGGGATCAACGAAACGACGGGCAGCCGGAACGGCCCTGCTCCTTGCATTACTTCTGGCATTCGCCCCGTCACTGTGGTTGATCCTGTTGGTGTGCGCGATCTTGGCGATTGTCTTAGTCCGTCGCACCAGGGAAGCTGTTATTAAGGCGGGAATTGCATTTGGTGCATCCTTTGCTGCCCTCGTTCCGTGGAGTTTCTCATTGGTGCTCAATCCGGTGAAGTTCTTTTTTGAACCGGGCATGAACTCCGCGGAGCTGACCGACCCAAATATTTCAATGCTTGACATTTTCCTTCTGCATCCGGGCGGACCAGGTAGCTCACCCATCGTTATTACCATCGGAGTGGTTCTCGCATCCGTGCTTGCCCTGCTGCGAACGGACCGCCGCTCTGTCGCTGTCCTGATCATTGTTGCGGCGTGGGTAGCGATACTTTTTGCCCTTATTCAAGTTGTTTTCCTTTTCACGCCTGCCGGCTCCACCACCCAGATGCGAAGCTGGCCGGGTCCGGCTACTTTGTTTATTGGCTTGATGCTTATTACTGCTGCAGCGCTGGGTGCACAGGGTTTGCGCACACGGTTTACGGGGCAGAGCTTCAGCATTGGCCAACCGGTTGCAGCGATCGCAGTGCTGGCCGCGCTGGCCGCGCCACTGCTCTCCTTGATCTGGCTTGTCCCAGCAAATACGAGTGCACTTGCGAGAACCTCTCCTTCTTCGGTGCCAGCATTCGTTGCAGCCGATGCATTTGGGCCGCAAGCCCCACGAACACTGATGCTTACCCAGTTGGCGGCGGGAAGTATCGAGTACACCTTGATTAACGGTGACGGATTGCGGTTGGGTGACGCTGATACTCCACCCGCGGCTGATGTGTGGCGTGCAATTGACCCGTTTGTAGCTGCAATGGCATCGGGTCGCGGCGGTGACGAAATCGCTGCACTGGGCGGATACGGGGTGCGATACGTCCTGTTGGCCCCTGGGTCATCAAGAGAAATTATCCCCATTTTGGATTCTGAACCTGGTTTGCGCCGGCTTGCCAGCTCTGACGGTGAAGTTCTTTGGCGGGTTTCCGGTGTCACATCGCGAGCGAGTATCAGTGACGGAGCCACCACGTCACCGATTGGAATTGCGTCACCGGCAGACCTGGGGACAGATCCCTACATTGACCAGACATTGCCCGAAGGAGCCGGCACGCGTGTGCTGTACGTCGGGGCGAGTGCGGATTCGCGTTGGAACGCGGGGGATTTGGAATCCGTTACAACGCAGGGCCTGTTGGACTGGTCCGCGACATTTGAGATCCCTACCGGAAGCCCCAATGTTCGGGTTTCATTTGATGACTCATCCCGCAAGTTGTGGCTGCTCGCACAACTTTTCATTGTGCTCTCACTTATCGTGATCGCTCTGCCTACTCGCTCACGTATTGAAATTGATCCGGATCTTGATATTTCGCCCGATATTGCACACATGAGTGAAGGCGGTGATGCTCGTGGCTAACTTTGATTCGTCAATAATTCAATCGCGCTTCTTCGCCCCTGTTGCGGTCGTGACCGCAGCTGCACTTGTGATCGGAATTTCTGCACTCATTCAAGTTGATCTGCCGAAAGCCTCAGAAGGTGCCGTCACCATTGAACCAATTGGCTCATCTGTGCTGCTGTGTCCTGAGCCGGGTACCGGCGGGGACCTCGGGGTGCGAGTCACAGCAGCGGTTGTCCCCGGACAACCTGGGCAAGATACCGGTACTGGATCAGCGGGAATCGAAACTTTGCCCGGGAAAGAATCGGCGAGTTCACGCATCACCGCGCCGGGGGAACAGGGTCAAATTGAGGCATTCGGTGATCGCTTGCCGGCAATTCGCGCATACGGTGAAGGGTCCCTTGCCCCGGGACTTGTCGCTGATCAGTGGGGTCGGGATCCAAGTGGACAAGGTCGCGGCATGGCGAGTACCGCGTGCGCTCCTGCTGCATCCGAGTTCTGGTTCGTGGGCGGCGGTTCAATTGCCGGTCGCAAAACCAGCGTGATTTTGGTGAACCCGGACGACACCGCAGCACTTGTCGACGTGATCATTCACGGACCCGATGGAATTCTCGATGCTCCGGCCGGTCGGGGTCTGGTGGTACCACCACTTGATCGAATAGGTGTGCAACTTGATGTACTCGCACCCGGTGTCGCCGCAACGGCCTTTCATGTTCTTGCGCGCACCGGTCGAATCGGTGCATCAGTAGACGACGAACAACGATCGGGTTTGCAATCAATTGGAACAGACTGGATTCCGCAATCAGCCCTACCTGCAACCAAGGTCTATGTCCCTGGTGTGATCAACGGTCTTGGTCCGCGTGTTCTTTCGATAGTTTCGACAACGGATAATGATGCGAACGTCACCGTTCGCGTTATTTCACCCGATGGCACATTTGAACCAGCCGAACGCAACACGTTTACCGTTACGGCCGGCGCCGTGCTGACAAGTGACATGACAACAGCGTTGCCGCAAACCCCTGATGGTTCCTTGCCGTCTACCCTGGAATTGACTTCGGATCAACCGATAGTTGTCGGGATGCGCCAGTTCTTTGGCGGCAATCGAGTCCAAGATGAAACGGCGTTCAGCGCGGGAGCCCAACCCATTAATGGGCCCTCGGCAGTTTCCGGACTTCCTGTGCGTGAAGCAACCGACGTTCGATTAGCTATTAGTGCGCCCGAGGGCGACGTAGCAGTAGATATCGCTTTCCTCCCATTTCTTGGTGGGAAAACCGTTGGTGAGCTAACGGCACCTCGACGGATAACGGTTGCAGCGGGAAAGCTTCGCAACATTAAATTGGATCCACCGACTGGCATCGATTGGTATACCGCAATTGTCACACCGGTTGAAGGCTCAGGCCCCGTTTTACTCGCGCACAGGATCCGTGAAAAGTCACGTTTCGGTGATTTGATCACTGGTTATCCATGGAGTCCATTACGCATTGAGGTTGCCGTTCCCAGCGCCGCACAGAATGAAGCGCTCGCTGTCCGGCGCGCCGCCACGAGTTAGCGCTCATCTGCTACTAACGTCAATGGGGTGAGTAAACGCCGATGCTCGAAGCCATCATGTAACGGCTCTGCGGTGTCCACGTTGACCTACGTCTATGCAGATTCGACCGCTGTTCTTGGTCCGTTAGCAACTTATGCCGAACCACATTGCTACGACATGTGCCTCATGCACAGTGAACGGCTTACGGCTCCTCGAGGTTGGGAAATAGTTCGTATTACACCCGACGCTGACGCCTTGAAGCCGTCATCTGATGATCTAGAAGCTTTAGCCAATGCGGTGCGCGAGGCGGCCAGACCCAGGTACCTAGAACGTGAAGCCGCGGCTACCACCGCAGGTAGCACCGTTGAGGTGGCCCGGCGGGGTCATCTGCGTGTTCTTGTTACACCCGAGCAATAGTTTCCAACTGCTTCCGCACGAAGCGATAGGTTTACCCAGTGAGTGAACTTCGTGAGCGTGATCTCAGCGCGATTATTAAGGCCTATGACATTCGAGGCACCTACCCTGACCAATTGGACGAGGATCTTGCTCACGCCGTCGGGACCGCATTTGTCGAGGTACTGCGTATCCGCGCATCCGATGGAGGTGCCGGGGCTGTTGTTGTTGGCCATGACATGCGTCCCTCTGGCCCATCATTGGTGGCTTCATTCGCCCAAGGAGTCCGCGAGGCCGGCTGCGATGTCATTGAAATTGGTTTAGCGAGCACAGATGGCCTGTATTTCGCCTCAGGTAGTTTGAATCTTCCGGGTGCAATGTTCACAGCAAGTCACAATCCGGCTGAGTACAACGGAATTAAGTTGTGTCGTGCGGGTGCTGCACCCGTTGGTCAAGATTCGGGTTTGCGTGAAATATCAGAATTGATCTCTAGTGGTGCGGTCGATCCCAAGCGCACCGCCGATTCGCCCATCCATCCGTTGGGTGAAAATTCCGAGCGAGACGTACTCCCCGAATACGCGAGCTACCTGAGGCAACTTGTCCCGGTTGAAAATGGACGAACGCTCACGATCGTGGTTGACGCAGGAAACGGCATGGGCGGATTTACGGTCCCCGCGGTTTTAGGTACAGGGGCTGGGTTGTCGGAACTGCCACTCACCATCATCCCGATGTATTTCGAACTTGACGGAAGTTTCCCCAACCACGAAGCCAACCCCATTGAACCGGCAAATCTGGTTGATCTTCAAAAAGCTGTTATCGAGCACAAAGCAGATCTCGGCCTCGCATTTGATGGTGATGCGGATCGTTGTTTTGTTATCGATGAACACGGAGAGGCGATCACTCCATCTGCGATCACGGCGTTGATCGCGACTCGTGAATTGGCCCGCCATCCAGGTAGCAATGTGATCCACAATCTCATTACCTCTCGAACCGTTCCCGAGGTAATCAAAGAAAATGGTGGCACCGCTATTCGAACCCGCGTTGGCCACTCATTCATCAAAGCAACCATGGCCGAGACAAATGCCGTGTTCGGGGGTGAGCACTCGGGGCACTTCTATTTCCGCGATTTTTGGCGCGCTGACTCAGGCATGCTGGCGGCACTGCATTGCATCGCGGCCTTGGGTGAGACACCGCCGGGAACAGTGTTCTCAAGCTTGATGACTCCATTCAATCGATATGAGGCAAGTGGTGAAATTAATACGCGCGTTGGCAATCAAGCGCGTGTTATCTCAGCAATCAAGTCCAAGTATTCGCAAAATGATCTCGACGAACTTGATGGTCTAACGGTGTCTTCGGACTCTTGGTGGTTCAACGTACGAGCGAGCAACACTGAGCCGCTTCTGCGACTTAATGTTGAAGCGCGTGACCTTTCACAGATGCAGCAACTACGAGATGAGGTCCTAGAGCTGATGAATGCACCAACGGAACCCGTGTCCACAGCTCCATTTGGTATTGCGCCCGAATTATGGGCTGTCCTTGCCTGTCCATGTCCGGCTCACGGTGAACTCATTCCACGTTCAGATTCGCAGATCCCTGAACTCGTGTGCTCAGTGTGTAGCGCTCACTTTCCGGTGCGCGACGGAATCCCGGTCATGCTTCTGCCATGAACGAGCCAAATGTATGTGCAATATGCGGGTATTTTTATGTACGTAGTTAAGGGAGCACTCAAGAACTATGAGTGGGGAATCCCCGGGGGTCTCACACCTTGGCTAAACACTCCTGCCGGACAGCAGGCCCTTGAGCCACAAGCGGAGCTTTGGTTTGGAGTGCACCCCAGCGGTGCGTCAAAAATTGTTGATTCAGAACTGACTTTGGGGGAAGTCCTAAACCGAGACGATGTTCCCATCCTGGTAAAAATTTTGGCGGCGGCCAAACCGTTGTCGGTTCAGGTCCACCCGCACCGCGAACTTGCGCACGAGGGTTTCGCCGAACTCAACAACACGCAACCGTTTGCTGGTGCATTTGCCGACCCGTATGAAAAAACCGAATTACTTTATGCGTTGACACCGTTTACGGCCTTCTGCGGTTGGCGACCACTGGAAGCGGTCCTGCAGGTCTTTGCTGCACTCTCCCTTGACCTTCCGCAGGGTTATTCTCCAAACTCCCCCAATGCGCGCCGCAACTTATTTGAATACGTAGTCGGCAAAACATTCTCACGTGAAATGCTCGATGCAATTCCTCAATCCGTTATGAGTGCCGGGCTTTCACCAAATGAGGTTGCTGCCTACACAACAGTTTCCGCAGAGTACCCCGGGGATCAAGGTGCGCTGCTTGCAGTTTTTCTGCAACCGATCTCATTAGCGCCGGGTGAGAGCGTTTACATTCCTGCAGGCATTCCCCACAGTTACATTGCGGGAACGGGCATTGAGGTTATGACTTCCTCGGACAACGTCCTGCGACTTGGACTCACCCCCAAACCGATTTATGCTGAATTGGCACTGCGCGCTCTCGATTGCGAGGCTTCGCTACCACCCGTAACTGATGCGCCATTTAGTGTCGAAGTTTTTGGGCATGGCCCTGCGCTTCCGACCGAAATCGATTTACCTTCCGGAGAATTCCGCTTAGTTTTATGTCTCGAAGGCACGGCACAGATCCTTGACACCACCGTTGTTCCTGGACAAGCGGTTGTTATGACCGCTCTAGAACCAAACGTCACGATCTCGGTGGCCGGCCGCTGCGCAATCATTAAGATGAAGTCATGAGCACTGAGGGTGGCATTAAGGCCATAATCGCAGCGCTGGTGGCCAATATTGGAATTGCGATAAGTAAATTTGTTGCTTTCGCTTTGACCGGCTCATCTTCGATGCTCTCTGAAGCGATCCACAGTGTTGCTGACTCGGGAAATCAAGTCTTGTTGTTAGTCGGAAATAAACGCTCAAAAAAGCAGGCCGATGAAAGCCATCCATTTGGTTACGGCAGGCGGCGCTACGTGTATGGATTCATTGTCGCAATTGTTCTGTTTCTCATCGGCGGATTGTTTTCGCTCTATGAAGGAATTCACAAGTGGCAGCAGCCTGAACCACTCGATGATTGGTGGATCGCTGTTGTTGTCTTGGTGATCGCAATCGGTCTCGAGAGTTACTCGTTTCGAACAGCATTACGCGAGGCGAATAAATCGCGCGGAAAGCGTTCACTTTTTAGATTTGTAAGGGACGCCCGTCAACCTGAACTCCCGGTCATTCTGTTGGAAGACGCTGGTGCCCTCGTTGGTCTTGTCTTAGCCCTTCTTGGTGTTAGTGCAGCGGTGATCACGGGTGATGGCCGATTCGATGCGCTTGGAGCGATGGGGATTGGCACGTTACTGATCGTGATCGCGATCTTCCTCGCCATTGAAATGACCGCGATGCTCGTTGGTGAAAGCGCATTACCTGAGGAAGTTGCAGCCATTCGCAAGGCGCTCGAAGATTCCTCCGGTGTCGAGCGAGTGATTCACTTACGCACAATGCATGTTGGACCTGATGAACTGCTGGTGGCTGCCAAGATCGCCATTCATGAGTCGGACACCGGTGCCCAAATTGCGCGGGCGATCAATGATGCTGAGGTGTCTTTACGGAGTGCAGTTCCCAGTGCAAAGTACATTTTCTTGGAACCCGACCTTGACCTTGACCGTGGCCGCGATGCCGACGGTGCCGACAGTCCCGTGCCCGGCCTCGATGTAGCGAACCCCAACGAATGAACGGTGTCGAGGGGAATTTTTGGGTAAAATCGGGGTGCGCCGACGTGCGAATAAGTGGATATCTGGCACACTAGGGGAAGCCACGCAGCCGGAGCCCTGGAATTTGTTGTGGAAATCCAATTATCGAGCATCTACCTTGCTTTCGCCATGCACCAAGCACCATGCAACAGGCGTGCAAAGTGGGCGTTCAATATCCGCACTAAATAAGGAGCTTCAATGGCAAAAGCCACAACCGGTCAAGCAAGTGTTTTCAAGGCCGACGGAACCCCAGATTTTAAGGTCGCCGACCTAAATCTTGCTGAATTTGGACGCGATGAAATACGTCTGGCCGAGCACGAAATGCCAGGCTTGATGGCCATGCGTGAAAAGTTTGGCACCACCAAGCCACTGTCCGGTGCTCGGATTACTGGCTCACTGCATATGACCATTCAAACCGCCGTGTTGATCGAGACGCTGGTTGAATTGGGCGCCGATGTCCGTTGGGCATCGTGCAATATCTTCTCCACCCAGGATCATTCAGCCGCAGCGGTTGTTGTCGGCCCCCATGGCACCGTTGACAGTCCATCGGGTGTTCCGGTCTATGCGTGGAAGGGCGAGTCCCTCCCCGAGTACTGGTGGTGCACCGAGCAGATCCTGATGTGGCCAGACGGCAAGGGACCAAACATGATCCTTGATGACGGTGGAGATGCAACTCTGCTCGTGCACAAGGGAACAGAATTCGAAGCTGCAGGTGTTGTTCCTAAGCCTGATGAGAACACGTCCGAGGAGTACACGGTTGTTCTCGAAACGCTGGCTCGTACCCTCACCGAAGATGCACAGCGTTGGACAAACGTTGGTGCCGGAATCATTGGCGTCACCGAAGAAACCACAACGGGTGTTCACCGACTGTACGAGATGTTCCGCGAAGGTTCATTGCTGTTCCCTGCAATCAACGTCAATGACTCTGTCACCAAGAGCAAGTTCGACAATAAGTACGGCTGTCGCCACTCCCTCGTTGACGGAATCAACCGGGCAACCGACGTTCTCATCGGTGGCAAGGTTGCAGTCATCGCAGGATACGGAGATGTCGGCAAAGGCTCAGCGGATTCCCTTCGCGGACAAGGCGCGCGCGTTATTGTCACCGAAGTTGACCCCATTTGCGCAATGCAGGCTGCCATGGACGGTTACCAAGTTGCAACGATCGAAGACGTCATTGACAAGGCTGACATTTTCATCACGGCAACGGGTTGCTTCGACGTCATCACGGCCGAGCACATGTCACAGATGAAGCACCAGGCCATTGTCGGCAACATTGGTCACTTCGACAATGAGATCGACATCGTGGGTCTGGCTAAGTTCCCCGGAATCAAGCGCAAGACGATCAAGCCACAGGTTGACGAATGGACGTTCCCCGATGGTCACTCGATCATCATGCTTTCCGAAGGTCGCTTGCTCAACCTCGGAAATGCGACAGGGCACCCATCCTTCGTCATGAGTAACTCATTCACCAACCAGGTACTGGCTCAGATCGAGTTGTTTACCAAGCGTGATGAGTACGCTCTCGGTGTTCATGTTCTCCCCAAGCACCTTGACGAAATGGTTGCTCGCTTGCACCTTGACGCACTGGGTGTGCACCTCACTGAGCTGTCTAAGCCACAGGCCGAGTACCTCGGACTTGATGTCGCCGGCCCTTATAAGCCAGAGACGTACCGCTACTAGAAAAACCAGCATTACCTGCATCGTGATGCGGGGTGGGTACTCCTCAGCGAGTATTTGCCCCGCATTTGCATTTCTGGCATGTCCGGCCTTGTGAGTGCGGTGCAAGGGTGACAACATAGGGGGATGAGCAATATGGGTGCAGGTTCACGCACTGACGTTGGAGCACGTGGCAAGGTACTCGTCGTCGACGACGATATCGCCCTATCGGAGATGCTCGGGATCGTATTACGTGGTGAAGGCTTCGATCCAGTTTTCTGTTCCAATGGATCTGAAGCATTGCGAGTTTTCCGGGAAAGTAGACCTGACATCGTTCTGCTGGACTTAATGCTCCCCGGCAAAGATGGCGTTGATGTATGTCGACTCATTCGCGCCGAGTCGGGAACCCCCATTGTTATGTTGACGGCGAAAAGTGACACGGTTGATGTCGTGGTGGGTTTAGAAGCCGGCGCGGATGACTACATCGTTAAACCATTCAAACCTAAGGAACTTGTTGCGCGTATTCGTGCCAGGATCCGAAGAAATGAAGAGCCAGCCATAGCAGGATTACAGATCGGCGATCTGAAGATCGATGTCACGGGGCACTCTGTGCGACGGGGCGAGGAAAGCCTGTCATTGACACCACTTGAATTTGACCTGCTGCTTTGCCTTGCACGTAAACCGGGTCAAGTCTTCACACGAGAGGCTCTGCTCGAGGATGTGTGGGGGTACCGACACTCTGCCGACACCCGACTCGTCAATGTTCACGTTCAGCGGCTACGGGCGAAGATCGAACATGATCCAGAACGCCCCGATATTGTTTTGACGGTTCGCGGTGTGGGCTACAAAGCTGGCCCTCTCTAGCGTGATTTCACGACCGTGAGAATTTTCCATTTACTAACGGCCCCCTTTCGGGCGGGCAGGAAGATTTGGCGTCGTTCCCTACTTTTTCGAGTCACTGCATCAACGTTGGTCTTGAGTGCCATAGTCGTGACAATCCTGGGTTTTTCGCTTCTATCGCGAGTAACAACCGGGCTCCTGGATTCCAAGGATCGTTCGGCAATTAGTGAGGCGACATCAGGATTAGGTGAGGCACAGCGACTACTTGATGCAGCCAACACCGGTCCGGCGACTCCGTCAGCAGCACGGCTGGTCGACAGTGTGATTGCAACATTGGGGGCGCGTTCTGGTTCACCCTCTGCATTCGATGTCCTGTTGCTTGCAACTGATGCAAACACGAATGCACCTGAGCGTGGGACAAACTTGGTTGCCGTTTCGAGTATCCCCGATGAATTGCGGAAATCAGTTGCTTCGACTAAGCGACAGTCGTGGACCTATGCGCCCATTGTCTTCTTGGATGGCAGCAGCGCACCAGGTTTAATTGTCGGTGCACCACTTACCGTTCCAACGGTTGGGCCTTATGAGTTGTATTACCTGTTCAACCTCGATCAAGAACAAGAGACCCTTGACCTCGTCTCGAGCGCCGTCTTGGGTACAGGAATCGTCCTATTGATCTTGGTAGCCGGGGTGACCTGGCTGGTTACCCGACAGGTTGTTGTCCCGGTCCGTGAAGCAGCGCGCATTGCCAGGCGCTTTTCTTCCGGAAAGTTGAATGAACGTATGCAGGTGAAAAAAGAGGATGACCTTGCGCAACTGGCAACCTCATTTAATGATATGGCAAAGAATTTGGCCACTCAGATTCGCCAGTTGGAACAACTCTCACTTCTGCAGCAGAGATTCGTCTCCGATGTATCCCACGAACTACGCACACCCTTAACGACCATCCGCATGGCAGCAGACGTCATGTATGAGGATCGTGGCGCATTCGATTCATCCAATGCGCGATCAGTGGAGTTACTCCAAGAGCAGCTTGATCGTTTCGAATTACTGCTTGTAGACCTGCTAGAAATTTCGCGCTTTGATGCGGGAGCCGCCATCCTGGAAAGAGATCGAACGGATCTTGTACCCATGATCGAGCGAATAATTCACGCAACCGAGCTACTCGCCGAGAGAAACTCCCTCAGAGTTCGATTTGCCGCCTATGAGCGTCCAGCATTTGTTGAGTGCGATCCGCGCAGAATTGACCGAGTGATCCGCAATCTGGTGGATAACGCGATTGAGCATGCCAATGGAACCGACGTGGTCATAGAAATTGCGGGTAATGCCGAGGCGGTCGCAATTACAGTCCGTGATTTCGGTGTAGGCCTTATGCCCGGTGAAGCCAGCTTGGTGTTCAGCCGATTCTGGCGCGCGGACAAGGCGCGGGCACGAACAACCGGAGGAACTGGTTTGGGACTTGCTATCGCATTAGAAGACGTTCGACTCCACAGTGGTTGGCTCGAGGCGGCCGGCGAACCCGGTGCCGGCGCATGTTTTCGATTGACTTTGCCCCGAGTTGCGGGGGAGGCGTTTAGTTCCTCACCCCTCTCGATGGTTGAAGGATTCACCGACAGCGTGATGTCCGGTGGTGAAACGGGTGTGGAAGAACTTGTTACGCAAATTGAAGTAGCTGACCCAACTGACCAGGCAACTCGAGCCCGGGACCCCCTTGACACTGCTCCATGGCAAAGGAGTCGTCCGTGATGCGCAGAATTCTTTTTTTCGCGGTGGTAAGCATGTTGCTCACTGGCTGCGGGATGGCGCCAGGTTCCTTCGTGGCGCAGGTCCCAACGGAAGGACCAATCGAGCAAGGCCAACTTGTCGCAAATACGAGTGCAAATCAATTCATTCGAGTAATTGCTAGGCCGCCGCGTGATGGCATGACACCGACCGAAATCGTGCAAGGTTTCCTGGAATCCTCGGCCTCATTCGACAATAATCACGCGGTTGCTCGCAGCTATCTAACCCCTGAGGCTGCAGGGAATTGGGATCCAAGTTCGGGAGTAGACGTTTATGACGGGGTCCCAACCCTGGTCGAAGCGGGTGCGGCCGTGTTATTTAGCACGACACTGAATGGACGTATTTCAAGCATTGGCCGTTACACGGTTGAAGATCCGGGTACCCAATTGCAGCAGAGTTTCTTCCTTGCTCAAAGGGATGGCCAGTGGCGAATCAATCTTGCACCAAATGGATTGCTGCTCTCGAATTTTGACGTTAACCGTGCCTATCGAAGTTTCCCCCTGTACTTTTTTAATCCAAGTTTTCAGACACTGGTCCCTGATGCCAGGCTCATCCCGGTCATTGGCCCTGCGTTAGGAACAACTCTGATTCAGCGTCTCATCTCCGGTCCGAATCAATGGCTTCGCCCAGCGGTACGAACTGGATTTCCCCCGGGTGTCGAACTGGCAGTTGACGCGGTACCTATTGAGAACGGCATAGCGCGAGTTAACCTCACTGCGAGTGTGGCATTGGCGAATGACGCTGCGCGTCTCGCCTTATCGCAGCAGATCGTGTGGACTTTGAGGCAATTACCCGAAGTGCAATTCGTTGAAATCCTGGTGAATGGAACACCCCTGAGTGTTCCGGGGACCGCTTCGCCACAATCGCGCGACGCGTGGCCGGAAGTGAATCCAAATGGCTTACCGGCTGATGCCGTTGGCTACGCCTCGACTGGCGCAGGTTTAGTGCGACTGACTTCCTCGGGAAATATCTCAGTACCCGGTGAATTTGGGGCACTGGAAGAGGGCCCCATTACGAAATTCGCAGTCTCCAATAATGGAAAGAGAGTGATTGCATCCACTCCGAATGGCGAACTCTTGTGGGGCAGCCTGATTATCGGCTCAGCATTTGAATCCGTAACTCCCACAGCAGATCCTCTCGTAGGAGCGCAGTCGCTTGCATTTGATGGAGACACTACTGCCTGGATTGTCACTGACCGAGGCATAGCGCAAACATTGCTACCAACCGGTGAAACAAATGAAATCGAAATTATTGGACTTGACCAAGGCGATTTCGTGCAATCAGTCATCCCATCACGTGATGGCACTCGCGCGGCGATGATTGTTTCCACTGCGACGGGTTCTGTGCTGCTGCTTGCGCAAGTGAGTCGACCAACTCCTGCAAATGTAACTCGAATCCAATTGCTTAAGCCAATGAGAGTTGAGTCCAAGCTAAGTGCTGTAACCGGACTCGCCTGGTCAAGTGCCAATACGATTTCCGTCATTGCGACTGAAACGGCGGGCACACTTCAAATTTATGAAATTGATTTGGGGCGCGGCGAGATTCAAGCCCAAGGTTCACCCGCTGATCCCGTATCAATTGCCGCTGCTCCAGGGTTGCCCTCGCTCGTGACCTCTGCCGATGGCTCCATCTATGAGAATTCGTCACAGTCGTGGATTGTGCGCATCCAAGGAAGCGCTGCCGCCTATCCCGGATAAATAGCCGGGTATGTTGCTTCACCTTCTACGAGCGCCTGCGACAGCAGCGCATCCAATTACATGCACGCCGGCTAGCAAGAGTTGGGAGACCGCTGCAGTGAATGTCGCCCCACTCGTAGTGACATCGTCGATCACAATCACGGGAACCGGGTTGCGTGCGTAGCGGTCGGGAATTCGCCCCACTCGGAAAGCGTCATGCGCTGCATGCATTCGGTCGGCCGAACCTAATGTCTTTGAACGACCTGCACCGCGTTGGTCGACCAGCCAGGGAGCGATCGGGTAGCCATAGTGCGCGAGTTGGTCAGCTATGAGTCTCATGGGGTCAAATCCGCGCAGTCGAATCGATGATTTCCTTGAGGGAATGGGAATCAAGATGGGAAGCTGGGCGAATTCGGGATCGCATTGGGGGTTAGCCCGAGGAATTTGTGCGATTGCCCCGGAAAGTAAATTGGCAAGCAGGCGAGAAAGTTCAGGGATCGCATTGTCTTTGTAGCGGTAAATCATGGCGTCAACCGGTGGCGCATATCGGTGGGCGATTGCCACCGGAATTCGAAGGTCCTCTGCCAGGTCATCGAATCTCAAATCGCGCATAATATGGGCCCCATTGTGGACGGTAGCTAGGCAATGTGCGCAGATCAGAGACCCTAGGGACTTGCAGCCAATGCACTCGCGGGCGAGCACAAGATCACTGATTTCAGTCACAAATTTCTGCAGGATAGACCGCATTCGACATGTCTACCGGGCCGGGATCTGGGTGGCTAGAGGCAATTTCCGACTGTGGAACTACGATGGCACCTGCTGCTTTATCTAATCGTTACTTGGAAGGTTTCACGTGGGCGTTCTGGACAAGATTCTTCGCGCAGGCGAAGGCAAAACACTCCGCAAACTGGAGGGGATCGCGAAGACGGTAAATTCGATTGAGCCTGACTTCGTTGACCTCACCGATGAGCAGTTGCGTGAACTTACTGACGAATTCAAAGAGCGTTACGCCGAGGGCGAGAGCCTTGATGACCTGATGCCGGAGGCATTTGCGGCGGTTCGGGAGGCTTCAAAGCGAACATTGGGCCAGCGGCACTACGACGTCCAAATCATGGGCGGTGCAGCACTTCATTTGGGCAATATTGCCGAGATGCGCACGGGTGAAGGTAAAACCTTGGTTTCCACGCTACCGGCCTATCTCAATGCGATTTCCGGCAAAGGTGTCCACGTGGTCACCGTCAATGACTACCTCGCCGAGCGCGACTCCGAATGGATGGGGCGTGTTCACCGTTTCCTCGGTCTCAGTGTCGGCACGATTCTGAACGGCATGACACCTGCGCAACGGCGCGAAGCGTATGCAGCGGATATCACCTACGGAACGAACAACGAATTTGGATTTGACTACCTGCGCGACAACATGGCGTGGTCGGCTGCGGAAATGGTTCAGCGCGGCCAAAATTTTGCCGTGATCGACGAAGTTGATTCAATTTTGATCGACGAGGCGCGAACCCCTCTCATTATTAGCGGACCTGCCGACCAGGCCACCGAGTGGTATGCGGAGTTTGCTCGTATTGCCAAGAAGATGGCTCGCGATCAGCACTATGAAGTAGATGAGAAGAAGAAGACAGTCGGCGTGCATGAAGAGGCAATTGATTTTGTCGAAGACGAATTGGGAATTGACAACCTTTACGACACGGTAAATACACCCCTGGTTGGCTATTTGAATAACGCGATTCGTGCAAAAGAGTTATTTAAATTGGATCGCGATTACGTGGTCATGGACGGCGAAGTAATTATCGTTGACGAACATACGGGTCGTATTTTGAAAGGGCGCCGCTACAACGAGGGGCTTCACCAGTCGATTGAAGCCAAAGAGGGCGTTGACATCAAGGCCGAGAATCAAACACTGGCCACGGTTACCTTGCAGAATTTTTTCCGGCTCTACGACAAATTGGGTGGCATGACCGGTACCGCCATGACCGAGGCCGCCGAGTTCAATCAGATTTACAACCTGGGAGTTGTGCCGATTCCCACCAACCGTGACATGGTTCGCCAAGATAATGCAGACTTGATTTACCGAACCGCGGAAGCAAAGTTCACCGCGGTCCTGGAAGACATTGTTGAACGACATGCAGCCGGGCAGCCAATCCTCATTGGAACAACGAGCGTTGATAAATCCGAAGAGTTATCAGCTTTATTGAAGAAAAATGGTGTTCCCCACGAAGTCCTCAACGCTAAGCAGCACGAACGCGAAGCCGCAATTGTTGCGATGGCAGGTCGTCGAGGAGCTGTGACGGTTGCCACCAATATGGCTGGTCGAGGCACTGACATCATGTTGGGCGGAAATGCCGAGGCCATTGCGGCTGCTGATCTCACCCGTAGAGGACTCGATCCGGTGGAGGACCCAGAGGGCTATGAAGCGGCTTGGAAGCCAGCCTTAGCAACTGCAGCAGCAAGCGTTAAGGCCGAACATGACGAGGTTGTTGGTATTGGTGGGCTTTATGTTTTGAGTACCGAGCGGCACGAATCCCGCCGAATTGATAATCAGTTCAGAGGCCGATCCGGCCGACAGGGTGACCCCGGTGAGTCCCAGTTTTATCTCTCACTCGAAGACGACCTTATGCGTTTGTTCAAGGCAGACATGGTGAACGCATTCTTGCAGCGGTTTAACGTCCCAGACGACGTCCCGATCGAAGCAAAAATGGTGTCGAATGCAATTCGCTCGGCGCAGAGCCAAGTTGAAGCACAGAACTTCGAGATTCGAAAAGATGTTCTGAAATACGATGATGTTCTCAACCGCCAACGGCTCGTTATTTATGACGAAAGACGTCGTGTTTTGCAGGGCGAAAATATCGAAGATCAAGTCAGAGAATTCATTACGGCAACCGTGGACGGTTATGTAACGTCTGTGACCGGCGAGGGTTACCCAGAGTCGTGGGATCTCAACAGAATGTGGGATGCACTCAAGGCGCTGTACCCCGTTGGGCTAACAATTGATGAGGTCCTCGATGAATCCGGTGGCGACATCGGCGGATTGAGTGCTGATTTTCTGCGCAATATGTTGGTCGAAGACGCCGAGAAAGCATATGACGTCCGCGAAGAAGCATTGGGCGAGGAGGTCACCCGAGAGCTTGAACGTCGAGTGATTCTCTCGGTACTGGACCGTAAATGGCGCGAGCATCTGTACGAGATGGACTACTTGCGTGATGGAATCGGATTGCGAGCAATGGCGCAGCGGGATCCGCTGATTGAGTATCAGCGTGAAGGATTCGATTTATTCACGGCCATGATGGATTCAATTAAGGAAGAGACGGTTGGATACCTCTTCCATGCAGAAGTCGCTGTCAAGCCCGAAGTCGAAGAGGAAGCGGCAGCAGCAATTGAAGGTCTCGTTGATGCAACGGGAACCAATGTTGGCGCTGCACTGAACTTAGAGGCCAAAGGATTAGCCCCTCAGCGTCCCAGGCACTTGGAGTATTCGGCACCTGATGTCGATGCAGAGGGTGGGGTGGTTCACGGCGAAATGGATGCGGGGGAAGGCGGGATCATCGAGGTGGATCCCAACGCAAGCCGGGCCGAGCGTAGGCGAATTGAGCGAGCTAACCGAAAGCGCTAGCGCATTTCGATAGCGGTGAGCAGCCATTGGTTGCCAACCGCTTCCATGCGCATAGCAATAGCGTGTGATCGAGCCGTGCCAACGAGCACAGCACTCGCCTCGATGATGCCAGGAGCAACCTGCATTGCCCGCACGCCGCGAACTTTGCGCAATCTCGACAAACCTCTTTGGGCTCGTGTTGAAGGGTGTCGCGCGTAACTTCGACCGCGCATCGCCAGCAGCGAAAGTTGATCTCGGCTCACCCAGCGGTTGAGTTGAGCGCTGGGGCGCTCGCCGCAACCCACTTCAAAAACCATTCGGGCCATGTGGCCGGCCCAACTGATTGGGTGTGGGACGTCAACCAGTTCACCCTCTTCGTTGGGAACCCGAATATGACTGGGCAACACTGAGGACCCGGTTGTATTGGGCACTAACTCAAGTGGACGAGAAGCCGGCACACCCGGAGCGACCTGCCACGTCAGGGGTAATGGAAGTTGCTCCTTGAAGTCAACATGGTCAGGTACACCCCCGTTGATCACGCGTAGATGTGGCGGTGGGGCAGGCGCTCGGTCAGTTTTTCCAATACTGCCCTTGCTATGGGGGATTACGTAGTTCGTCATGTTGATCCTCACACAATTCGCGGTGGATGTTTCTTAGCGTTAGCCTTCGTTTGCTTTTGTTTGCATCATTTTAAATACGTATGCATTATGTGGGTAAGAACATCTCTTTTGTCAAGACCCAATTTTGCTTACACCCCGGTTATGCCCATAAATAGGAATTTCAAACACGTATCCACAGGCCACAAAATCAATTGGAAAATACGTGAGGGCGGCACTCAAACTTGCGAAGTGCATATTCCCGAAGTTTGGATTCAAGCCCAGGCCAGCGTGCAAGCCCAATTGGATCAAGAGGTGGTGGCTGAGGCTGCTGACCTTGCCGAAGCACAGTGGAGTGAGATGACCCTGGTTGCCCGTTTTACACAGGCGAGGGGTGAGCAGGTTGACCTTGATGTCCGCGGAAGTCGATGGTGTGGAGTTCTTATCGAAATCAGCGCGTCGGGTGATTTCATTTTGCTCCAGTGCACTGAGGGTGACTCAGCGCGAACTTTTGAGTGTCTCATCCGGACCGGCTGTATAAATTCGGCACTCGGGCTTCCTCGCGGTCTAGTTCCGGTCGTTGAAGCGCTGGCCCGAATCAGGATCGGATTTCGAGAGGGATCTTGGCTGCGCGGACAGTGGGGTAGCCGGGTGGTGATAACAACTCATGACTCTGCGAGTCCCATTCATGGGATTGTGGCTGCTATTGGCCGAGATTTTATCGAAATTGATAATGGTGGCGGAATTGAATTGAGGCTGGTCGTGGCACTTAGTTCGGTCATCTCGATGAAAGTTGTTGCTTAGTCTGAGGTTGGACCGGACTCTTCATCTTTTCCAAATGGGTGGGTGGAGACGAATTCGCGGGTCTGGGCATACATATTTTCGATGTACTGCTCAAGTGCTTGGGCTTCTACGCGCCACTGCCCGCGCCCACCAACCTTGATCGCAGGCAAATCACCACTACGAACCAATGCGTAGGTCTGAGCGGAGGAAATGTTGAGGGTCTCCGCGACATCGGCGAGAGTGAGAAAACGGGCCATAGGGACATAGTGTCAAAGTCATTGGACAAACGCAGCAACCACCCTTGACCTGTGGATAACCATTTCGTGAATCGGGGCTTTGGGCGGATAGTGGGAGCACCGGTGTTGTGATCGCACGCTGGCCGTGAAACATGTGAGCGAGCGAGAAGGTGTTGCATGCGAGTTCGTTGGGGTAAAGATCGGTCGGTGAAGCCGCGAAGCCGAAAGTCTGCGAGGTGGAGTGATTTCAGACTGTGGCTTGGAATGTCACTTTTGATTGTTTCAATGTTTGTCGGGGCGCGGGTTATGGCATCGGGTGAAGAGACGGTGACTCTATGGCGAGCGAGCTCTGAACTTGCATCGGGAAGTCCTCTTTCGGGGATCGAGGCGGTTATTGTCGCTCTTAATGGGGCGCAGGAACCGTATTTCCGTGGACCGGTTCCACCTTCGGGGATTGTGGTGAGGCCGATCGGAGCTGGTGAGTTCATTCCCAGTTCGGCCCTTAGCGTCCTACCTCCAGCCGACTCGCGAGTGGTCACGGTGCCGGTTGATCCACTACACGTAGCAGTCGGACTTAACGCCGGTGACCAAGTTGACGTGTGGTCGAGTTCTCAGGATGTCGGGTCAGTGCTCCCACCGATGTTGGTGCTGTCAGGAATAACAGTGCGAGCTGTTGCAAGTGATGTAGTGGGGACCGGCGGGGAAATTGGTGTTGTACTTCTTGTTCCGGTTACCCAAGTATCCAGCCTTGTCCAGGCAATTCGAATTGGAGTCATTGACTTGGTCAAGGTCCCATTGGAATCGCAGGGTTCACGGTGAGCCAAAAAAATGGTGCAGGCTCGCATGAATTTACTATGGTCTGGGCACTGAGTGGGGCGCCAGCGGAAGCAGAGTTAATCGCATTAGCCAACGCCGGTGGGATTCAAGTAAGTCGACGATGCACTGATGCGCCAGAGCTTCTCTCGGTGTGTGCCGTGGTTCCCGGAACCCATGTATTAGTGGGTGCGCAACTTCCACGCATGAGTAGTGAGATTTTTGCCATTCTTACACAGCAGGTGGCAACGGTGGCTGTCATTGCATTTGATGATCATGAGGAAGCACTTGCGCGGTCATGGAATGCACCCCGAATTTTTCGCGCTGATCATGCTGGTTTTGATCTGGTTTCAGAGCTGCTGCAGGACTTGTCCGAGCCCATTGGGGTGCAGGAAAAAAAGCCACCGCACACCGCTGACACGGTCGGCCAAGTGAGCGCATGTTGGGGGCCACCCGGCTCACACGGACGCACCACGTTTGCCATTGGGTTCGCCGAGGCTCTGGGAAAGCGTGGGGCCCGCGTGCTTCTCATTGATGCGGACACCATCGCTCCATCAGTTGCTCTGACACTAGGGATCGAAGAGGACGTCAGTGGAATCGTTGTTGCAGCACGTTATGCCGAGGCGAATGCATTGGATTCGCGGTCGTTGGCCAACTGCGTGAGGGTGATTGCACCCAATTTCTGGGTAATGACCGGACTTTCTGACCCTTCGCGGTGGCCCGAAGTGCGGGCCGGAGCCATGGAGAAAATTGTTGACCGAGCCCGCGAATATTTCGATCATGTTGTGATCGATCTTGGAGCTGGCCTTGATGAAATTGACGGCGAACTCGGGATCAATTTGGCGCCGACTTTGGTACCTCGACGAGCGATAGTAACACGTACGGTCTTGGGGAATTCGGATCAAGTGTTTGTAGTAACCAGGGCTGATGCAATAGGTGCACAAAGGCTGGCTCATGCCTACAGCATTCATAGTTCGCTGTTTACCAGTGCACGCAGGTGTGTTGTTGTAAACATGGTTCAGAAACCAGACGTGCATGAGATTCAACGGGAATTCGGGGCGATCTGTGCCGCACTTGATCCTGAGCTTGAAGTTCGCTACTTACCCAGCGACCCGATCGCGACCGACATGGTCAAAAAAGCGAGCACGTTGAGAGAGTTGAATTCACGCGGGGCATTGGTCAAGGCAATTGGTGAATGTGCTGATGCGTCTCTACGGGGAAGGGAGGACGTAGACCTTGTCACCAAGTTCAGCCCACTTGTACAGCTTCTTGGCGTCTCTCGCATCCATTCGGATGCAACCGCCAGTCGCAACAGGTAGTCCCAACTGGTCTGTTGAATGCATCATTTCCCCGTTGTAGTACTCGGGAATGCTGTGAAAACCAATAGGGGTTTTGCCGTCCATCCCATAAGCGAATCGCGTCATGTGATCAAAGGTCACCTTGGAATTGGGATTACCACTGTGCTGTGACTGCGAATAAATTTTGTATTTCCCCATTACCGGGCGATCCCAGCGTCCGACCACGGGGAAGCGGTAGACAACTTCATCAAATTCATCCATGACCCACACGGTCATCAATGCCTTGTCATAGACAATTCGACGACCGGTGTTGTCATCAAGTGGACGCTCTGGGACATTTTTGGCTTTGCGTTCGCGGGTTGCGGGTTTTGGTTTCTTGAGCTTTATTGGTGTCGCGACGGGAGTCGGAGTAGCCGCCGTTGTGGGCGTCGCGGTGGGTATCGCGGTGGGTATCGCGGTGGGTATCGCGGTGGGTATCGCGGTGGGTATCGCGGTGGGTTCAACCACGACTTCGCTCGCCGTGACCGGTTGAGCCGTTGCGCTGGGGGAGTCCGAGGTTGCGAGCAAGCCGATGAGAAGACCAGCGAGCAGGGATATGCCAAGAACCGGGATGATTACGGAGGCGCGAACAAATCGCACCCATGTGGGAAGTGGCACAAAAGTATTGTGCCACTAAAATGGGAAAATGTGGTACTCAGGCAGTTTGGTATGAACCGCGCCATGAGGAACGGACCCTTCTGATGGAGCGGTTGAGCAGTCTGGACGCGTCATTTCTCTATATTGAGAGTGCTGAAACCCCCATGAATATTGGGAGCGTATCCATTTTTACCGCTCCGGACACTGGCTTCGACCACGAGACATTGGTCAAATTGATCAAAGCCCGATTGGCTTTTGTGCCCCGGTACCGCCAGCGGGTCAAGGACATCCCACTGGGCATGTTTCGCCCCGTTTGGGTCGATGACACCTCATTTGATGTCTCCTATCACGTCAGGCGATCCGCGTTGCCCAAGCCAGGAAGCCGGGACCAACTTGACGAGTTGGTAGCACGATTGATGAGTCGCCCACTAGATAGAACCCGTCCATTGTGGGAGATGTATTTAATTGAAGGACTCTCTGGTGGACGATTCGCAATTGTCACCAAAAGTCATGAAGCACTTGTTGACGGGCTCGCGGCCCTTGACATTTCCCAGGTGATCTTTGACAGCGAATCGCAGGTAACTTTCGGTCCACCGAGCTCATGGCGCCCAGCAGCGGAGCCATCGGGCATTGAATTGATAAGTGCGGCATTTACTGAGGTCTTCACCCACCCCACTGCAGCGATTGAACTTGCGGTGAGCACTACCAGTGAAGTTGTGGCAGGAACGCAGGCTGTTGTTGGTAGCGCGGTAAGTGCCGCTCAATCGGCAATGAATGACCTTGTTTCTTTAGCTCGCTTTCGAACCCGATCGCCTTTGAAGGCCAAGATTGGTGCTCAACGCAGGTTCGTTTCAGTAGATGTTGATCTGCAGGAATTACGGGAAATACGTAGATCCGCAGCCGCGTTAACGGCTCAAAGCGTTAGCGTCAATGACATTATTTTGACCGTTCTCACAGGTGCTCTGCGGAGCTGGTTGATCAGACGCGATGGAATGCCAAATGGTCAGGAAAGATTCAATGCTCTGGTTCCCGTCTCCCTTGATTCACGAGTTGAGCAACCAACTTTGGGCGGCGCAGTTAATGCCTATGTAATTGAATTGCCGGTTGCGCAGTTCGAACCGGTTGACCGGCTACTCAGTGTTGTTGAACAAATGTCTGATCTCGACCCAACCGGTGAGTTTCTTGGCGCTCGCGCGATTATCGACATCGCAGGGTTCGGACCAGCCTCAGTTCATGCGCTCGGTGCACGAATGGCATCAACGCTTACGCGACGTGCATATGACGTAACTATTACCAATGTTCCCGGGCCACAACACGCGCTTTACGCCGCAGGATCAGAAATGCTTTCCTCGTACCCCTGTGTTCCGTTGGTACCCGGTCAAGCTTTGAGTATTGGGTTGACGAGTTACAACGGCGGCCTGTACATCGGGCTCATGGCAGATCGTGATGCCCTCGAAGATCTTGATGTCATCGCAACAAGCATCCGCGAGTCGATCATTGGCTTGCGTGCGTCAATTGATCAACGAACCAATTCACCAGGACCCACCGGTGAGAAACACCTTCGGGTGGTTGCCTCCTGATGCCCCGCCGCGCAATCGTCATTGGTGGTGGGGGTGTACTGGGTGGAACATGGGCTGTTGGTGCATTGAGCGCACTAGAAGCTGAACTCGGTATTGCTGCGCGTGAATGTGAATTAATCGTGGGCACTTCGGCGGGCTCTGTTTTGGCCGCGCTAATTGCAAGTGGGGTCAGCACCGGTGAGCTTCGTCAAGAGTACGGGGACGAAAAGGTGACAACCGGTCCGCTCGCAGGATACGAATGGAACCCCGTCCGCGCAACGGGAGGATCACGGCCAGGGTGGCCACGAATTTTGAGACCCGGTTCGCCCAAATTGGTTGGATCAGGTCTGCTCAACTTGGGGGAACTTCCCATTACAGCAATGCTTTCGGGGTTGTTGCCACCCGGAGGTAAGAGTCTGGAACGCGTTGGGCATTTAATTGATGCTGTCTCACCACTGGGTGAGTGGGCCCAAGCAGGAGAACATGCTGACGGTAGCTACCCGACCGTATGGATTGTTGCGATGGACTACGAAAGTGGCAAGCGAGTTGTATTTGGCAGGGCGGGAGCCCCCCACGCATCACTCTCTGAGGCAGTCATGGCAAGTTGCGCAATCCCAGGTTGGTACGCACCCGTAAAGATCGGTAATCGGACTTATGTCGACGGCGGTGCGGTGTCCGCAACCAGCATTGATGTCGTGAGTCACGAAGGATATGAAGAAGTGTATGTAATCGCCCCAATGTCGATCACTGAATCAGATCATCCGAAAAGTCTCACCGCTAAATTAGAGCGGCAATGGCGGGGCGTCGTTGCTCGAACTGCGGCAGGGGAAATTGCTGCCGTTGAGGCGGGTGGCGCCCAAGTCTTCATTGCCACCCCGACGGCTGAGGACTTAACAGCAATCGGAACCAATTTGATGGATTCAACTCGAAGGAAACTGGTCTTGCAAACGTCCATGCGCACGAGCCCACTGACCTGGACTAAGCAAACCGTTTAATAATGTGACCCATCAGCGCGCGAGCCACTCACCTGCGACGCGTTCTTCGGCTGAGAGATAGCGCTGGGTTTGTTCAGCTGCAACTTTCTCGATCTTTCCGCCGATAAATGGAACATTGGCAGTGAATGTGCCCCGACTTGTGATTGTCGTGTTACCCGATTGGGTCGGGGTGAGTTCCAGGGTTCCGGTAAAGCCCATGGGGCCGGAGAATTCAACGGTAACCGTTGCTGTACGACCACCGTCAGGACCCGGTGCGCTCCAGACTTGGGTCTCCGTCACCGTGATTGTGTCGCCAACGAGTGACTTAGCCGGGCCTGGCAAGTCCGCGGGCAGAACTCGGATGCTGGTCAGAGTGTGAACGTCACTATCACTGTCCTGACTTACCTTCACCTGGGTCGAGAGTGAACCGGTTGCAGCGCATTTCGCCACGATAAAGTCCTCCTGGGCAAGCACCGAAAAAACATCGGATGGACTACCAGTGAAATTTTGGGTGTACTCAAACGAAGTGGGCACGTAAATCTCATCTCCTTCATACCTGAATCACTTTTCATGACTAGCCTAAGGGGGTGAGTTCCCCAAGCTCGTCGGTCCCGGGATTAGCCAGCCTGGTTGCTCGGCGACTTTTTCAGGATCAGTCCCGCATAGATTTGGGTTTTGACGCAAGTGATCCAGTTGCAATTGAACAAGCCGCAGAGATGGTGGCATGGGCCAATGCCAGGCCAAATGGAATGCATGGGAAAACCATGGTTCGGGCGTGGACCCCGGATCTACCCGGAGCGAGCTACTCGGTTATCGAAATAGTCACCGATGACATGCCCTTCCTGGTTGACTCGGTCACCTCAGAGTTAACGCGTGAAGGTCGAGCAATTCAACTGTTTGCGCATCCACTCTTTGCCGTAAGCCGAGATGAAGCGCATCAATTAACCGCGGTACATGACCTCGACGTTGATGAAATCAAAAAGGGGATGATCGCGGAATCATGGATGCGCATTCATGTCGAGCGAAATTTCACCTCAGACAATCTCATTGAACTTGTTGCCGGGGTTGAGCGAGTCCTTAGCGACGTTCGCAAGTGCGTTAACGACTGGAGTTTAATGCGCACAAAGGCCATTGAAGTCTCGGACGAATTGCGCTGCACCCCACCAGTTGGCATTGGACAGGACGAACTCGACGAATCGATTGCATTTCTTGAGTGGTTGACTCAAGAAAGTTTCACCTTTATTGGATATCGAGAGTACGACTTAGTTGAACAAGATGGCGAAGATGCCTTGCGTCCAGTTCCTGACTCTGGTTTAGGTGTTTTACGGGAAAGCCATGATGAAAAAATATCGAAAAGTTTTTCGATCTTGCCAACTCCCGTGCGAGCCAAGGCTCGTGAAAAAACTGTTTTAGTACTGAGTAAAGCAAACTCTCGATCAACTGTTCACCGACCAGCATTTTTAGATTATGTCGGAGTCAAGAAATTTGATAGACAAGGAAATGTTATTGGGGAGCGTCGTTTTCTGGGTCTTTTTGCCGCTCGGGCATATTCAGACAGAGTCGCTGACATCCCTGTCCTACGTAAAAAATACCTAAGAGTTGAGAAAAGCCTTGATTACGTTACCGGGTCCCACAGCGCGAAGGACCTTGAAGAATTTTTGGACACCTATCCCCGTGATGAACTTTTTCAAATGGATGTTGATCAACTGAATCAGATTGCCAAATCGGTTTTGAAATTACAAGAACGGCGTCAAACCAAGCTGTATACCCGTTTTGACCCCTATGAAAGATTCGTCTCCGCACTGGTTTATTTCCCCCGAGATAGGTACACGACAGCCGTTCGACAGGCCTTGGAAGTTATTTTGCGGGAGGCCTTTGGCGGAGTTAGCGTTGATTACAGTGCACGCGTTTCCGAGTCCGTGTTGGCGCGGTTGCATTATGTAATTCACATGCCAAGTGGAGTCGAAATCATCCGTCCAGATCTGGTGGAACTTGAAGAACGATTAACCAGTGCCAGTCGAAGTTGGATGGACGAGTATCAATCACTCGCGCTGGCAGGAGAGCATTCTGAACTCATTGCCATTTACACAGATGCTTTTCCAGAGGCTTATAAGGAAGACTTTGATCCCAGCGTTGGTGTGAGTGATGCCCTCACCATTGAACAACTTGAACCGGGCGAGTTGGCTTTAGCCCTTTACTCGCCGGTCGCCCGTGACGCTCGTGAACTCCGATTTAAAGTGATTCGAGTCGGACCAGCAATGCCGCTGACCAAAATCCTACCGATTCTCGAGCGCCTTGGTGTTGAAGTCTTGGACGAGCATCCCTATGAGATTGCGCGAAATAATTGCGCACCTGCATGGATCCTTGACTTTGGTCTTGTTCTCCCTAAGGGGGAGATTTATGGCGTAGAAACACTTTTCACCCGATTCGGATCGGCATTTGAATCAGCTTGGCACGGCAAAATAGCAAGTGATGGATTCAATGCCTTAGTCACTCGTGCAGGTTTAACGTGGCAAGACGCCAAGTTGATACGAGCTTATGCCCGCTACATTCGACAGATCGGTTCAACATTTGGCCAGGATTACATCGAGTCGGTGATTGTGGGAAATGCCGAGATCACCCGCTTGCTTATCGAATTTTTCCGGGTGCGATTTGATCCGGCGTTTACCGGGGATCGGGAGAGCGAATCAGATACTGCTCGCGAGCAATTTGAGGCCCTCCTTGCACAAGTTCCTTCATTGGATCACGATCGAATTCTGCGACTATTTTGGTCCTTGTTTGAGGCCACGATGCGGACGAACTACTTCACGGAGGCACAAACCCTGGCATTCAAATTGGCGCCCAAGATGGTCAGCGACATTCCATTGCCAAAGCCAGCACATGAAATCTGGGTTTATTCCCCGCGGGTCGAGGGAGTGCATCTGCGCTTCGGTGCTGTTGCTCGTGGTGGTTTGCGATGGAGTGATCGGCGCGAGGACTTCCGAACGGAGATTCTTGGGCTGGTCAAGGCTCAGGAAGTGAAAAATGCCGTGATTGTTCCTGCTGGAGCAAAAGGTGGTTTTTTTGCCAAGCATCTACCGGATCCCTCGGTAGACCGGGAAGCGTGGATGAATGAGGGAATTGGCGCCTATCAAGACTTCATCAGGGCGCTGCTCTCGGTAACGGACAATATTGTCGACTCGGTTGTTACCCCACCCGTAGGTGTTGTTCGCCATGATCTTGATGACCCCTATTTGGTGGTGGCAGCAGATAAGGGAACAGCGAGTTTTTCTGATATCGCGAATGCAATTGCCATAGAGGAGAATTTTTGGCTGGGTGATGCTTTTGCATCCGGCGGTTCCGCGGGCTACGACCATAAGTCAATGGCAATCACCGCGCTTGGTGCGTGGGAATCTGTCAAGCGTCACTTTTTTGAGATGAACATAGACACTCAACGGCAAGATTTTACGGTTGTCGGCATTGGTGACATGAGTGGTGACGTTTTTGGTAACGGGATGCTGCTCAGTGAACACATAAGGCTTGTTGCCGCATTCGACCATAGAGATATCTTTGTTGATCCAACCCCGAATGCTGCTGTGAGTTTTTTGGAAAGAAAACGACTGGCCGAGCTACCCAGAAGTTCATGGGCGGACTACAACACGGAATTGATCTCAGATGGTGGCGGTGTCTTCTCCCGTAGTGCAAAAAGCATTGCTCTTACTCAGGAAATTAAAGATGCACTCGACTTTAACATCGAGGCAGGTTCGTGCACGCCGGATCAACTCATTAATGCGATTCTCAAGGCCCCGGCCCAGTTGTTGTGGAACGGTGGAATCGGAACTTATGTAAAGGCAAGCACAGAAACGAATGTTGTCGTAGGTGATAGAGCAAATGATGCAATTCGAGTCAACGGTGGGGAGTTGCGAGTCCAAGTTGTGGGGGAGGGCGGCAACCTCGGGATGACTCAACTTGGTCGAGTTGAGGCTGCTCGAAGTGGAGTTCGACTCAACACCGATGCAATTGACAACTCTGCGGGGGTTGACACCTCCGATCACGAAGTGAACGTGAAGATTCTATTCGCCCCACTCATTGCAAATGGCGCGCTCACTATGGAAAAGCGTGACGAGCTCCTGCACAGCATGACCGAGTCGGTGGCAACTTTGGTTTTGGCAGACAACTTCAATCAAAATGTCGTGCTCTCCAACGCGAGAGCTGGATCGGTGAGACTGCTTCAGGTACACCAAAGAATGATTCGGGAATTGGAGCGTCGGGGACTTTTCAGTCGGGCGCTCGAGTACCTCCCCGACGACGCAGAGTTTGAAACTAGACGGCTGGCAGGAGAGGGACTTACCTCACCTGAATTGGCGGTTTTGTTGGCCTACGCCAAAATCGAGGTAACAAAAGAGCTCAACGCGGTGGGTCTGGGTAATGACCCTTGGTGTGATCAGATTGTGATTGAGTATTTTCCGAAAGAAATTCGAGATCGCTATCGTGAGGAAATAAAGTCACATTTACTTCGTTCAGAGATCGCAAATACCGTGATGGCGAATGAATTGATTAACATCGGTGGGATCACTTTTGTTTTTCGTGCGGTTGAAGAAACAGGATCTAGCACTGTTGAAGTGGTCAAGGCCGCATTCGCGGCGATGGAAGTTTTCGGGATTAGGGACTTATGGCGGTGGATTAACACACTCCCCGCAGATGTCCCTGCGAGCGCACGAACCGTACTCCACTTAGAGGTTCGCCGACTCCTTGATCGATCTGCTCGTTGGTTCTTACAAAATCGGGGCTCTGGGATTGAGCTTGAATCCGAAATTTCCACTTTCAAGAACATCGTGGCGCAGTACGCCGGTGGAGTGCCACGGGCCTTAAAGGGTGAAGAGTCGGAGCGCTTTGAACGGCTGTCGGCGCGATTCGTTGACGCCGGGGCACCCAAGGAATTAGCCGACCGCGCGGCTAGTGGCCTTGATGTGTTCACCCTTCTCGATATCACGAAGTTGGCGGGCTCACTTAATGCCGATATGAATGACGTGATTAGTTTGTATTTCTCCCTCTCAGAGCGTTTTGACATTGACCGATTACTTGTTCAGATCTCGGCCCTTCCGCGTGGAGATCGTTGGACCTCTCTGGCGCGTCAGGCACTGCGATCTGATTTGTATTCCGTGATAGCTGAACTGACCGGCAGTGTTTATCGGGGGACGCAAGGTGGGGAAGTATCGACGCGAATAAGTCAATGGGAGGAGCAGCGCACCGAGGGGATTGCCCGAACGAGAGCAACACTTGACGAAATCCTGCAAGTAGAAGAAGCGGACTTAGCCACCCTCTCGGTTGGACTCAGGGTCCTGCGAAATTTGGTGGCTCAAGCAGGATGAGCACCGACACGGTGACACGACAACAATTGGTTGAACTTTTGCGCTTGCGTGAACGTGGTGAAACTGATTTCATTTTGGTTGACATTCGAGAGGAATATGAACTCTTCCACGGCTTCATTCCTGGCGCGATCAACCTGCCTCTTTCCACATTTGAACCGGATGCACTTTCGGGAAACATAATTTTGTATTGCCAAGCCGGGGTTCGTTCCGAGCATCTGTTGCATGAACTTGCGGCGCAAGGGATTTCTGGAGTCAAGCACTACGGTGGCGGTTTCATCGATTGGGTAAGTGAGCCCACGCGAGGTGGCTAAAGCAGGTTCTTTTTAGTGAGGTAAGTGAAGGACCAGTACCCGGGAATGGTGGGCAACCAGAAAGTCACCAACCGGAAGAGCAATACGGCAGATACTGCTAAACCTGCGTCAAGGCCAGCTGCGGTAAGGCCTGCCGCAAGGGCTGCCTCAACCGCCCCGAGGCCGCCAGGAGTGGGAGCAGCCTGACCGATTGTCGCGCCGGCAAGGTAGACGACCGCAACGACCGCGATACTCAAATTGCCGTCAAAAGCTGTGACACAGGAGTAGAGCACTGCGATGTAGGCAATGTTGAGAATAAGAATTCCGCCAATACCCTCGAGTAATTTGGCTGGTCGTTGGGCAATCGTTACCAGCCGGGGTATCACTTCTTTGATGAGTGGACCGATTCTCCGACTAATCTCACGTCGAACGGCCGGTACCGCAAGCAGTGCCAAAAGAATCACCGCGACAGCGGTCACACCGACTACCGCCCAAACGGGGGGATCAAATGTGAAATCTGCTTGAGTTCCTGCGGCAATACCAAATCCGAGCAGTAGGAGAATATGTGTTGCGAATGCAGCGACTTGGGACACACCAACACTGGCCGCGGCAAGAGCCGGGTGCAGCCCAGATTTTTGCAGGAAACGCACATTGATTGCGATCGCGCCCAATGTTGGCGGTGAGACTAACGTGGCGAAATCGCCAGCAACCTGAGCTAAAACGGTTTTTCCGAATGACAACTTCTCGGGGACAAAGCCGGATAGTGACCAGGCCGCACCGGCATAGGTAATCAAACTGAATCCAAGTGCCGCAGCCACCCATGACCATTGAGCGGTACTAAACAGAGTTGCAAGGTCAACTGAAGTGAGCTGGGAAAGTAAGACATAACCGGCGATTGTTCCCACCACGATCATGACCAAGGTTCGAGGCTTTACTCGCTGGAATTGGATTTGTTCCGTGTCGGCATCGGGGCGCAATTCAACAATTGCATCACGCAAGGCAACGATCATGCCTTTGTGCTTTCGTAAAGCTTTACGAGTGCTGGAAGAGAGCGCAACAGGCTGAAGTGCGGGAAGCGCTCGAGCGATAGCGTCGCCACCAAGTACCCGTCGAGCGGAGGCAACGCTACGGTCAACCGAGGTCAACATTGCCAATGAACACAGTAATTCCGCAAGGTCCAAACGCATTGCCACATCACTTGCCGCAATTGATCCTTGATCCATACCGAGCAACCACGTTGAATCATCGGTCCCGCGTAGCAGGTGTCGACCCGACAAAGCTCGGTGACTCATCTGGTGTTCGTGCAGGGTTCTAATTGCTCGCCACGAGCTATCCAACTCGCTATCACTGATGTCCTCAAGCTCGTCAAATGGTGTACCCGGGATGTACTGGAAGACAAGGGCGACCGAATCTGGGCCAACTTCAGTAGTGAGCAGTAGTCGGGGAGCAGGTACACCGGCGGCCTGTGCGGCGTAGGCGATCAATGCAGAGTGTTCAACAGCCTTACGTAGGTTAAAGGCACCCTTTCCTGGTTCATCACGCAACCGAAGACTGGTCCATGCAGCATTAACCAGCCCAGCGCCTTCAAGGTCTCGGTCAAGAACACTGATGCGCAGAGTGTCACCATTTCTGGTTGTCGCCGAATAACGGCGTCCGCGGCTGGTGAGGTTGTCGATCCGCAGTTGGGTAACGGGATACCCACCACGCTCTAACGCTGTGGCAACTGCAGCTCCACTCGGCCGAGTTGTCGTGGTGCCAAGTGCGTAACGGGTCAATAGACCAATAGCCCAACCGATCGCCAGTGAAAATCCAATCCCGGCCAAGGCAATCCCAGAACTGAGTACCGTCACCAAAATCAGTGACACAACGACAACACTGGAGAGCACATTCCACGGGCGCCGACCCATCAGCCGTGCAACGGTGATGAAAGCCAGAATGCCGCCGAGGATGGGGGCGGTAGAACCACTCGTGCTGCTGGTTGAACCCGCCATGGCGACAAGTAATCGAGTGTTGTCCAAGTTACCAATCACGATTGCGACAATCGATAACACTGTCACAGTGAGGAACAGGGCCACCAGTGCATCAAAAAGCTGTCGAAACCGCCTGCGAACAATTAAGTTGATGGAGCCGGCAACGGGTAGACCCAATGACCCGATACCACCGATTATGTTCAGAGCAAGGACAACGAGAGATGGAAGGAGTGCCACACCGCCTTCAATGTCGGTGTCCAGGCCAGCGGTGGTGCTCGTTGCAAAATAGCCAAGTGCGATTGTTCCGGCGGCTAAAGCAATTGCTACAACGAAACGAACAAGATCAAGTGGGCGACGAATTCTCTTCTTGACTGCCCCGTCATCGATGACGATCGGACTCCCTGTGTGGGTGGAGCCAAGTTGGTTTCCGACATTGGGGACACCATTTTGGGGAATATAAGGAATGGGACCGGCAATGGTGAACTGCGTCTCAATTCCTGATTCCGGTTCGGACGCCACGGGGTGATCGTGTCATAGGCCTCCCCATTCGGTGCAATACGACTCTGCAATACGCCCACCCAACATGCCCGTGCAAGGTTTCGGGGGTTTGCCAGGCAGATTTGTCAGCTAAACATGGTATTCATAGCCCATGCGGTGGGAACTGGACACAGATCTGAGCGCGCCAGAGGCCATATTGGCCAATGCTGCCCAAGATGCTGTGATCAACCTGGATTCGGGTCGCAATCTGGTCATCGGTTCGGCCGGCTCAGGGAAAACGACAACGCTGCTCGCTGCCACTGCTACAGCACTTCGCGGGGGAGTTCCGGCCAACCACATCCTGATTCTGACCTACGGGAAATTAGCCGTTCGCGACTTCCGCGAAAAGCTCGCGGGGCAGGTGAACAACACCGTCCTCCCGTATATCGGCACATTCCACTCATTGGCCTACTCGATCGTGATGGGCGCCCCCGAAATAATGCAGCCCGATTCACGGGAGTTACCCAAACTGCTTTCCGGTGCCGAAGAAGATGCTCGGATCCGTGACCTCATTAAAGGTTTGCTCTCAGATCAACCGGGTCCATCGGATTACAGAGCAACGAGTGAATGGCCGGCCTCACTTCGAAGCGCCGCCACTACTCAAAGCTTTGCTCGAGAAGTTCGAAATGTCATTGCGCGACTGAAGGAACTGCATTTGACCGGTGCAGATCTGATTACATTGGGCGAGCAACTCGATCGGCCCGAGTGGGTGGTTGCGGGCTACATCGCATCCAATGACGCTGAAGTGATGGCTCTCGAGAATGTCATGGACTACAACTCTTTATTGCTGGAAGCAATTTCCTTGGCGCCACAATCACCGGTAATTTCACGAATCACGCATGTATACGTGGACGAGTACCAAGAAGTTGGTCCACTACACCGCGAACTCCTTGCCGCACTCGCCCAGAAAGCTCAGGTGCTCGTCGCTGCTGGTAATCCACATGAGAGTGTTTTTGGTTTCCGAGGATCAGAATCTGACATGGCTACCGGGTTTGCGCAGGAATTTTCACATTCGAAAGTTCATGAACTTAATGGTGGCTGGCGGTTTGGACCTGAAATTGCTGCTGCTGCCACAGCACCTTTTGCCGGGGGCGCTATGGCACAAGTAGGTTACCGAGACTTTTTTGTTGATACGGGTTCGGTGGTTGTCAAGAAATATTCTTCTCGAAATGCACGCGCTGCATTTGTAGCGGAAGACATATTTGATGCCCACATGACCGAGGGCGTTCCCTGGAGGTCAATGGCCGTGATCGGTCGGGCGCGTTCAGACATTCCGCTCATCACCCGGGCCCTGAATCGCGCTAGTGTTCCTGTCGTCGTCGGAACCGATGAAATCGCATTAAAAGATGAGCCGGCAGTACAAGTCCTACTTGGATTGATTTCCTTAGCCGCCCGTCCGCAACAGAGCACCGCCTCGGACGTATCGGATCTGTTGACCGGACCGATCTATGGATTTGATGCAAGTGAGATGCGTCGCCTTGGCCGAGTCTTGCGCACCGCACAACCCAATGTCAGTTCATCGGAATTGATCCGGGAGTTAATCGTTGGACTTAGCTCTGCGAATGATATTCCGGGAGAGTTGGGTTCTCGGGTAAAAACAATAACCGGACTCATCACACTTATTCGAAGTGAGATTGCGAACCACAAACCGGTCATAGATATTTTGTGGACCGCATGGAGTGGTGATCCAAAGCACCCGCACGGCTGGCCGCAACGCCTACAGCAAGCCGCTCTCGCTCACAGTGCAAGTGCGCACCACGACCTTGATTCGATCATTGCACTCTTTGACACGGCCACTCGATTCTCCGAGCGAACGAATGCTGGAATTGATAACTTCCTGAATCAATTGCGGTTTCAGAACTTGCCGGCTGAGCCGGTTTCTGCGCGGGGCTTGCGCGCTGATGCTGTTCAAGTAATGACCGTTCACCAGAGCAAGGGCCGCGAATGGGATCGCGTTTGGGTGGTTGGGCTCGAAGAAGGGATTTGGCCGAATCTGGTTTCCCGTGGGAGTTTATTGCGCGCCGAAGAAATTGGTCCGGGGCACGCGGTTCCCGGCACAAACCCGGTTGCTCTCCTGCGGGAGGAACGTAACCTGTTTTATGTTGCCAGCACTCGGGCGCGCTCATTATTGACATTGACCTGCATTGACCAAGGAAGTGAAGGTGGGGATCAGCCAAGCCGATTTATTCGCGACGTTCTCGCCGGTGGGGTAACCCCCCACACTGTGAGTGGTTACCCAAAAAACCGTTCAAGTTGGTCGGGGCTAGCGGCGAGCCTGCGAACGACACTCGCGGATCCACTGGCAAGTCCATCACTCAAATCCATCGCGGGAAATGTGCTCCACGAGATGGGGCCAAGTGTTGGGCCGCCTTCGTGGTGGGGATTAGCGCCCCTTACTGAATCGAGTCGCCCTGTCCGGCCGGCTCACTTACCCATTCATATGTCAGGTAGTTCACTGGACTCTCTGTTGCAATGCCCGCTGAAATGGTTCTTGGATCGAGAAGTAAATGCCAAGATTTCTCGCGGATCAGCAACGGCATTTGGAAGTATTGTCCATGCAATCGCTGAGTTTGTTGCCAAAGAGGAACTGGATCAAGATCCAGCGCACATCCGCGAATTGATCAATGATTCCTGGCATTCCCTTGCATTTGAAGCGCAATGGCAGTCAGAAGCAGAATTGGCCAAGGCCTATAAAGCGGCTGAGCTTTTCCTTGATTATCACAATCTTTCACCGCGAGTTTTCAAGCAGGCTGAAGGCAGATATGAAACTGAACTCACGGTTGTCACACCCAGTGGTGGGCGCGAGGAGATTGAACTCAGTGGAATCTTGGATCGGGTGGAAATAGATACTGACGGACGACTTGTTGCCATTGACTTCAAGAATGTCGCCACCCAACCCACGAAAGCTGAAATTGCGGAGAATGGGCAGTTGGGGATTTATCAATTGCTGCTCCGCGACCAACAGAACCCAGATCTGAATTGGGATGCCCAGAATCACGACGAGATCCCCGTGGGTGCGGCGCTCGTCCAGTTGAAAGTTGATACTTCGAAACCAAAAATTCAACCGCAAGAGGCCATTGACTTTTCACAATCACCTACGTGGATTGAAGTAAAACTTGGTGAAGCCGCAGAGATTATTCGCACTGAATCATTCACGCCGAAAGTGAATCCTTCCTGTCGTTACTGCTCCTATAAGAGCGTGTGCCCCACCACGTCAACAGATGTTTTCAACCGTGGCGTGGTGGAGGAGGGAGAAACAGATGACAACTAATTCACATAATGAACTCAGTGACAGAGATCTTGAAAAGATTCTTGGATTCGCCCTCTCCGAACAGCAATTGAATGCGGTTAAAGCCCCTCGCGAACCTGCCGTGATGGTTGCCGGTGCCGGATCGGGCAAAACGACATCTATGTCAGCGCGGATCGCCTTCCTCATAGGAAGCGGATACGTCACACCCGAACAGGTTCTGGGTCTTACCTTCACCACGAAGGCGACCGCTCAATTACTGGATTCTGCGCGTGCTCGAATCGCCGAACTGACGAGGTTGTACCCACAGAGCTCTGAAACCGAGGGTGGGGATCCTGTCATTTTGACCTACAACTCATTCGCATCCGGAATCGTCAAAGAATTTGGGGCACTGCTCGGGCGGGACTTCAGCGCCGATGTCCTCACCGATGGCGCACGGCAGCAACTGGCCTATCGACTCGTATGCAATACCCAACAAGATCTCAGCGGAATCTCTGTAGGTCCCGCAAAAATAACCTCTGATGTATTAGCCCTCGACAGCGAACTCAGCGAACTCGCGATTGAGCCAACGACCGTTATCGAGTATGACCAGAAAGTAATTAGTTTCATTAACGGTCTCACTAGTTCAAACGAAACACTACGACGGATCTCGCGAACATCATCGAGGAGAATCGCCCTCGCGCATCTTGTGCAAGATTGGCGGGCACTGAAACATTCACGTGAGCTCATTGAATTCTCGGATCAAGTAAGGCTTGCCACCAAAATAGTTATTGATTTCCCCGACGTGGCAAAGGAAATTCGGTCACGTTTTTCTGTTGCCTTACTCGATGAATACCAGGACACGTCAATTAGTCAACGAATCCTTCTGGAAACAATTTTTTCTGATGGCTTCCCCGTAACGGCGGTGGGGGACCCATGTCAAGCCATTTATGGTTGGCGCGGGGCCAGTGTTGAGAACATCAATAGTTTCCCCCAGCAATTCCAGAATGTTGACAAGCAAGATGCCTCTGTCTACCCATTGTCGGCCAATCGGCGCTCGGGTGTGCAAATTCTCGAATTGGCGAATCTGATCTCAGAAAATTTGCGGGCCGTACACCCAAAAGTTCAACGCTTGGATCCCACGCGTGACATTCAGGGTGATGTCACATTGGCACTTTTTGACTTTGCCGATGAAGAACTGAACTGGATGGCTGATCAGATTGCCGTTCAACACGGTGCAATAAAAGCTGCTGGACTCGATGAAGATATTGCCGTTTTGGCCGCAACCGGGAATTTACTGTTACGCATGCGTGAGGCCCTGCAACAGCGTGGAGTGCCCGTGCAATTGCATTCAGCAGCCGGTTTGCTTTCACAACCCCTTGTCATTGACCTACGGGCACTACTGGAGATCATTCACGAACCAACTGCCAATCCGTCCTTTGTGCGTTGGGCAAGTGGGGTCAAGTGGCGCATTGGCGCACGGGATCTAGCAGCTTTGGGTGCGCGTGCAGGCGAGCTCGCCAAGTCACAAGGAAGAGTCAATGCTGAAAACATTGAACAAGCCCTTGAGGCAGCAGTTGAAGGTATCGATGTAGTGGACGTCGTCTCCCTCTCTGACGCACTTTTTGATCTTGGTGAACTTGATCGCTACTCGACCGGTGCACTAGAACGATTTGGTGCAATGGCGCAGCAAATTCGGTCACTGCGTTCCCATGCGGGAGAGCCTTTATTGGAATTTATGGGTCGAGTAATTCGCAAGTCGGGAATAGACATTCAGGCCCAACTCAATGAAAATGATGCAGTTGTCATCAATGAACTCATCAATCTCGCAGCGGACTTCAACGACATTGACGGCAGAGTGTCATTGGGGGCCTTTATCTCTCGCCTTAACGACATTGAAAGATTTGATATCAGCCTTGATTTTGAACAACCCGTCGAAAAAGGCGCAGTTCAACTCATCACGATTTACAAGGCAAAGGGTCTCGAGTACACACACGTTTACCTACCCAATCTCAGCGATCGGGCTTTCCCGGGAGGAAGAGCGCGAAGTAATTGGAGTAGCGAGGCCACTATGGCTCCCTGGCCACTACGCCAAGACGCGCCAGCACCGATTGCCGACTTCCCGGATTACACCGTGACCAAACTCTCTGAGGCTGACTTTAAAAAGAACTATCTCGCACACTTTGATTCACTCAAAGATCGTGACAATGAGCGATTGGCCTATGTCGCATTTACCCGCGCCAAAGATTCGCTGACATTGAGCGGAAGTTGGTGGGGGTTTAATTGGAAGAAACCACATGGTCCGCACCCATTTCTCACCGCGGCCCACAACCTACTTGCAGGCACCAGCGCTCATATTCCGTTTTGGGCCCCACAACCGGAGGGGGATCGCCCAGAACGGGTGCAAGATATCCAAGCGTTGTCGTGGCCAGCCCAAGTTCCACAAGGCATCGTGGGTCAACTCATTGAGCAGTCCGCACATGTGGGCGATTATGTGAGCCGTGATGGTTTAACACCCACCGAGTCAGCCACAGCGGCCCTGTGGGTGCAGTCACTTGCTGCCGTCAATAGCGAACGTGCGCGGTTGGAATCACCTATTCGTAAAGTGTCATTGCCGAGAAGTTTAGGTGCGAGTTCCATGTTGCGGGCAATGCGTGAGCCGGAAGTTTTTGCGGTGGAACTTGCGCGACCCATGCCGCGTAAACCCAATTATGTCGCTGCTCGTGGCACCGAAATTCACTCGTTTATCGAGAATTATTATGGAATGCAAACCCTTTTTGACTGGGATGAGCTCGAGGGTGCACTGGATTCTGGAGCCAAAGACAGCGCCATTACTCGCAAGCTCAAAGAGGCATTTTTAGCGAGTCGATTTGCCCACCTGACCCCGGCCGCCGTTGAACAACAATTCACTTTAACCATTTCGGGTCGTTCGATCACCGGTTACATCGATGCCATATTTGAAGTGAATGGCCGATATCTCGTTGTTGACTGGAAAACGGGTGGGACCGAGCATTTGGATCCCGCTCAGCTTGCCTTTTACCGGCTAGCGTGGGCGCGCATTGCCGGAGTTGACTGGCGAGACATTGACACCGCATTCGTCATGTTGTCATTGGGGACTGAAATTTCGGTGGACACTGACGAAATTATTCGCGATCTGGAACGTCAATTGGTTTAGCCGTCTTGGGATCGGTCGATTCAACGATCGCTTCACCCGCTTCTTCCGTTGGTGTTGGGCGGACCCCAATCCAGTTGCGCATCTTTACTCGGGCAGGTTCTTCAATGAAACGCCACATTGCATAGGCAATCACAAAGGACATTCCAAGAAGAATTACCACCGCCAACGCATAGAGCACGCCACCATCGATCCCAATTGCATTCATCCCTGCACGCCATAGACCGAACCACACAAGATGCGTCATGTACAGCGAGTAAGAAATAAATCCGCCGAACACCATGATTTTGGTTGCGAGCCAATTAGACATACCTCGACGGGAGAGTGCGAGAACACCGATCCAGGCGACCAGGACGGGAACCAAGACTAGGTGGAAGTAGGGGGGCAGTGGCTCTGCATCTGGATCCGTGGACGTAATTGGTGCGGCAGCAGCAGGAAGCCAAGCGAGAAACACCGAGCCGGCAACAACAACTGCGGGTAGTACAAATGCGAGTACGTCACACACTGATGCTGTGCGGTCAGAGTTGCGAAGTCGTTCAACAATTAAATAAGAGACCGCACCTGCAACAAAAGCAGTAAGAACACGGTAGGTGGAACCCCAACTATCCATGTAATACGGATCGGTCGTTCCCAGGCCGTAAATCACCAGTGGGGTAAGTGAGAGCAACCAGAAAAAGCCCAGCGCCCAAGTGGGCAGGTGCTTGTGCATCCGCCAAAGCACAAGTGCAATGAGGGGGAAGAGCAGATAGGCGAGCCACTCCATTGAAAGGGACCAGGCAACAAAGTTCCAACCCCTTTGGGGATCCGAACCCCACTCTTGGATGAGCAACAGATTTTTAATGAAATCCCATGGATTGAGCCAACTGCGATTGATGTCCTCACCGGTCACGATTGACTGAGCCACGAGGGCAAATCCTGCAACGAAGAGCATGACCAAATGCACCGGATAAATACGGGCCAGGCGCAGCCACCAAAACCTGACCGATTTCTTTGCTTTGAGGCGTTCACCTAGGGAATTGAGATAGGTATGCGCCAGAATAAATCCGGAGAGTGCGAAAAACAGGTCCACTCCGAGTCGACCAATGCGAATGAAGTCCGGCAGGATCGGAATGTCCATCAGTCCGATTGTGTCGAGCTGGCCCTGTGAGTGATAGAGCAAAACCCAGACCGCAGCGACGAGTCGAATACCGGTCAGCTGCCTAATGAACACGTTCACGTCCAAACCCTATGCGCTCTCGGTGCAATCAGAGGGTAGGTTGACCTCCGTTGAGAGGATTACATGTCACATTCGCCGATACTGGCCGATTTACTACTGTCCCGCAGTGCGACTGATCGATGTGCAGAATTGCGCAAAAATCCCGAGTGGATTGCGGGAGCGCTGAAGGACCCATCTACTTTATTCATTTGCGTAAATTATTTATGTGCACCCGTCAATGAGAGTAAAATTCGATTCTTCACCATTGAGGAAATCCCGCAGGATTCGTTGACTTATTTTCTTGGGCGTGAAGGTGATGTTGCGTTCTTTGGCGTCAGCGTTGATGCCGATTTTGTTTCAACCCACGACCCTGACTCGTGGTCGAACCTGCGAGCTAGCGGGTCAATATTGAGTGACCGTGATGCCGGATTGTTAGTCGCTGCGGTGGCTTTAGACAATTGGAATTTAACGCATACCCACTGCCCGCGGTGCGGTACTCACACTGAGCAAAATGAGGCTGGGTGGACCAGGCGTTGTCCAGCCGATGACTCAATTCACTTTCCACGAACAGACCCTGCGGTGATTGTTTTAGTGAGCGACCCTGATGACCGCGTGTTGCTTGCGCGGCAAAGTCGCTGGCCGCAGGGTTGGGTGTCGGTTTTGGCAGGGTTTGTCGAAGCGGGCGAACCGGCCGAAGCAGCTGTCATTCGTGAAATCTACGAAGAATCTGGAATCAGGATCGATCCTGAAAGCATTGATTACATGGGCAGCCAGCCGTGGCCATTTCCCAACTCGCTGATGCTGGGTTACCAGGCTAGGGCCCTCAATACTGACATTTGTGTTGATGGCGAGGAAATAGTTGAAGCCCACTGGTATGACCGAAAGCAAGTACGGGAATTGTGTGAGACCCAGAAATTGCACCTGCCACCACGCGTGAGCATTGCCCACCAGCTCATCACTCGCTGGTACGGGGAGCAGTTACCCAGCAACACGTCATTTCGCTAGCCAATGGGTTACTCATCAACGACTGTTAATCCTAGTAATTGAGCAATCTCTTTTTGTGTTTTGTCCCGAGTCATGAGTTGTGAATTTGTTCGCTCAGCAATGGCGATAATCAGGCAATCGATGAGACCGCTTGCTGTGATTCCATTTTGGCGCGCCAAGGAATAGATCCGGGCAGCAGCCTCAAAATCCGATGCTGGATCAATGCCAGACCAGTGCACTGAATGTGTTGCGTTTTGGATTGTGTTGTATTGCGCAGCAGTCCTTGCTCCGGCCAGCATTTCCATCTGGATTGGTTCACTGCACGACAATGGCTCGCCACGACCCAATCGCTCAACTAACGGCAGGCCTTGTGAGTTACCGCGAAAGAAGTCAATCCAATAGGAAGTGTCAACAAGTGTTGTCGCACGTGTTGTCGATTGAGTCACGGGTTAGTTTGTGTACTCAATGTGGTCGGAGGGCACTTCGAAGTGCGGAAAAGCTCCGAATAGCTGGGCTATGTCCACGGTGGATTGGGGGATCCCGGCCAGGTGACGTAGTGCGTAGTCAACGGCTTCTCTTTTGGTACTGAGTTGATAGCGCACCATGACAGTGTCGATGAGGTGATCATCGATATCAATATTGGTTCTCCCCATGTGGACAATGATACACCACTTTGGTGTATAGAGTCAGAAAAACCAGCTCAGAGTGAACCTCGAAGCTGACCTAAACCGCCATCTTGGCAATTACCTCAGCGATGGGTGGGTTGGTCAGTGTGGTTCCATCGGGAAATTTGAGCGTGGGAACCACCTCGTTGCCGCCATTTACCGAAGCGACAAAAGCCGCGGATTCGGCATCAACTTCAATGTCTACCTCGGTGTATTCGATTCCTGCCCGCTTCATCTGGGCCTTGAGGCGCTGGCAATAGCCACACCACTCCGTGCTGTACATGATTACTGAAGTTGCCTCGCTCATAAGGCAAGCCTACGTGTGCACTGGAGTTGGTGCGAGGGGGTCAGATCCCCATGACAGGATCAGCGCGTGGATTCAGAGCAGCGTGCCCAGGGCATCTTGGAAGGACTAGATGCCCAGCAACGCGAGGTCGCCTTGGCGGTGAGTGGCCCGGTTCGAGTTCTCGCTGGTGCAGGTACCGGTAAGACAAGGGCGATAACCCACCGCATTGCGTACTCGGTAGCCACCGGGTCCAGTGAAGCTGAGCGCACGCTCGCCCTGACATTCACCAATCGTGCGGCCGGGGAAATGCGTCACAGACTCAGGGGTCTTGGTGTTCAAGGCGCGCAGGTACGCACATTCCACTCTGCCGCATTGCGTCAACTTCGATTCTTCTGGCCGCAACTCTCGCGGACGGCGTTCCCGGAACTCATGTCGAGCAAGGCCCCGATAGTTGCTCGCGCGTTGTCCCATTGCAAAGTAGACAGTGACACAGCCTTGGTGCGAGACGTCAGTGGCGATCTTGAATGGTGCAAATCCAACATGATGGATTCAGCTTTGATCCACAAAGCAAAGCGTGACTTTGCGATCGACGTTGCAACCCTTGCCAAAGTTATGGACTCGTATGAGACTCTCAAGAAAGACCGTAATCTCTTGGATTTCGACGATATTTTAATGCTGATGTCAGCCGCAATTCGTTCCCGTCCTGACATTGCAACTGCAGTGCATTCGGCATACAGGTGGTTCACCGTTGACGAATTCCAAGACGTAAACCCATTACAAAAAAGCGTGTTGGACCTATGGGTTGGCGAACGAGACGATCTATGCGTGGTGGGGGATCCCAGCCAGACAATCTATTCCTTCACGGGTGCGAGCTCGAAGTACTTGCTGGACTTTGTTGCGACCTACCCCAGCGCAACCCAGATTGAATTGGTTCGTTGTTATCGCTGTTCACCCGAAATTGTGAAGATGGCCAATGCGGTTATTAATGGTGATACGCGAACCAAAGCATTGGTACTTCGTTCCCAGCAAGAATCGGGCGTAACTCCCAGAATTTCGGCTTACGCCGATGACCACGATGAAGCAGAAAATGTTGCTCAGTCGATTAAAGGACTTATTGATTCAGGAACCGCGGCATCAGATATCGCAATTCTTTTTCGCATCAACGCGCAGTCAGCTGAATATGAAACGGCACTCACGAATCTGGATATCCCGCTCGTGCTGCGCGGCACCGAACGTTTTTTCGAACGACCCGAGGTCAAATCGGCTTTGATGCTTCTGCGAGGGGACGCAAAAAACTCTGGACTATCTCCGACCAATCTCGCCGAGCATGTCCGCGACGTTCTGTCAGGAACCGGATGGAGCCCCCAGGCCCCCCGCGGTACCGGGGCTGTTCGGGAAAAGTGGGAGTCGCTACTGGCATTGATGACCATGGCCGAGGAAACAGATCCCAGTACCTCACTGAGCGATTTCATCGCAGACCTTGATGCTCGAGCATCAGTTGAACACGCACCCACAGCTGATGCAGTAAGCCTTGCCTCGATTCATTCGGCAAAAGGGTTGGAATGGCCCGTGGTCTTTCTCGTGGGCTGCAGTGAAGGATTGCTCCCCTTGTCCTATGCCGATTCGCAGGATGGCGTCGACGAAGAAAGACGACTGGCTTATGTTGGAATTACGCGTGCCGCTCGAATTCTTGAGCTGAGCTGGGGTAGGTCGCGGGCTCCCGGAGGTAAGGCAACGAGAACTCTCAGCAGGTTCTTTGTAGATGAGCCACAAAGCTCGGCGGGTGCAAATAATGAAAGTCGGATTGGCCTGGACGGCTCGGTGGTCCGGGGCAGTTCCCAAGTTACGCACAACCGTAAAAGAACCGGGCCTAAACCGTGCCGAGTATGTGGCAAGGGGCTGGTAACTCCCTCTGAGCGAACAATTGGTCGTTGTCAAAAATGTCCCGGGGAACCCAATGAAATGATTTTTGAAAGTTTGCGAGCATGGCGCAAGGAAAAATCATTTGAAAAAAATGTCCCTGCATACATTGTCTTTACTGACGCAACACTGACCGCAATGGCTGAACTCATGCCACGTGATATCGACGAGCTTTCGGCAATCCCTGGGGTTGGTCCAGCGAAACTCACCGAGTTTGGTGCCGAACTACTAGAAATTATTCACGTTCAGCACTGATGGTTTCAACCGTGAAACCCGGAACCCAAGCGTTAAGTTCTGCGAGCACCGGAACATTGGCATCGAGTTGACACAACACCGCGATACTCCCTATCCACACCCGGTGAATCAGCGCATAGGAGGGTGGCAGATTGATTTTGAGGCCGATGGTGAAGTCAGGACTTTTCATGTCATTGAGCCGGGCGAATTCCCCGCGGATCCAGTCACGATTGAAGTGAAAACTCTCGTAGCGAGTTGGCTCAACAAAGGGCTCGAGGTAGCTCAGAATCGCATCGGCGTCGACCTCAATGTTGGGCTTCACGAACCCTTCAGCGCGTAAACCCTCAAGAACGTCTTCTGCGTTTCCACTCTGGGCGATTCGCAGGAGGGTTCCCATTGCAACGGGTAAGCCGTCAGGCAGTCGAGATACGGCGCCAAAATCCAACACGCACAATTTGTCTTCGGCTGTCATTCGAAAGTTGCCGGGGTGAGGGTCCGCGTGTAAAAGTCCCGCGCGCGAAGGGCCGGTTAACAGAAACCGCTCGTAGAGCAAACCGGCGCGATCACGTTCAGCCTGTGTTCCTTGGGCAATGATGTTGGACAGTGGTCGGCCTTCAATCCACTCACTCACTAAAACATGTGGCGCTGCTGCGAGTACATGGGGAATGTGAAAATCAGGGTCGCCTTCGAATGCAACCGCAAACGCCCGTTGATTCTGGGACTCGAGCAGATAGTCGAGCTCTTCAATGGCTCGCTCTTTTAGTTCCTCAAGTAGTGGTTTGATGTCAAGGCCTGGAATCCAGCCAGCAAATAGTTTCCCCATCCGGATCATTTGATTCAGGTCGGCTACGAGCGCTTTGTCGGCTCCTGGGTATTGCACTTTGACGGCAACAACGCGCCCGTCATGCCAGGTTGCCTTGTGGACTTGACCGATTGAGGCTGCCGCGGCTGGTTGGTCATTGAATTCGATGAACCGATCGCGCCAATCTTCACCCAGCTCCTCGGACAAGATTTTGTGAATAGCGCTCGTTGGCATTGCGGGGGCGGAGTCCTGCAATTTGGTCAACATGGCTCGATACGGCGCCGCGAATTCTTCAGGGAGGGCGGCTTCAAAAACGCTCATTGCTTGGCCGAGTTTCATCGCGCCACCCTTGAGTTCGCCCAGCACCTTAAACATTTGTTCAGCCGTACGGGCGGACATTTCGGCCGCAATTGCTTCCGCTGGTTTGCCGCCGACTCGTTTCCCGAAGCCGAGTGCGGTTCGACCGGCGTACGTTGCCGGCAGTGACGCCATCCGGATCCCGCGGGTAAACGCATTTTTTGGTAGTTCTGGCACCCGCCTATTGTGTGGCCAAAGGCAGATTCATGCGCGGTCGGGCTTCCCAGCCGATGTTTAGCCGGTGAAATCGGATGCGTGAAGCTGGCATCCGCACAATGGGTGCGGTAGCGCAGGTTGGGCACGAAAATGCAACCAAGGCAGACTCGCGATCCACGCGGTATTGGTGATTGCCATCCCGTCCATCCAGTGTCGAAGGAGTAAGAGCGTGTAAGCAGCGCTTTGGTAGGTCAGGATCGAGTCAGCCTCACCGGAGTTCGCGTGGTGTCGCCACTGCAGATCAACACCCATCCAGTCGGGCGAGGAATCGCGGTGATGCAGTTGGGCGCAACGAAAGCATGAACTTTCACCAGGAATCACGAGGGGGCCAATCTGCGCGCGGTCCAAACGTGTCCCAACGTGAAGGTGGGGTAGTGAACATAGATGTGAATTTGCGTGTTCAAAGACACGTGGATGTGCTCTGCTCACAAAAACAACAACGGATGCGCAGGATCTTTGTTGAGTGAATTCGAACCCTGAGTCACGTCCCAATTGATAGATGGCCTCGGCTAGTGGACCCTGACCCACCAGCTCAATTTGAACGGCACTCCGGTGGTCAATGATTTCAGCGGCATCCTGATGGGGGAACTTATCCGTGTAATTGATTACGTGCTTCTGGGCACAGGCAATATCAGTATGAGTGCGGTCCCTGTTCTTTTCATTCCGCCAGCGTGCGGTGCGTGGTGGCGTGCGTGAGTCAATGAGTGCTCCTGATTCAAATCCGTCAATCAGCAAACGCGTGACCACTCGTCGGGGAACCCCGATTTGTTCGCATCCCTCAACGCTGGCTTGTTTGGCGCTCCGTGAACCATCCAGGGACATAAACCACTCAACGCTTTTCGAACTGGGGATTTTCGATAACGGGTAGTCGCCGAATTCAACAGAACCGTCTGCTCGACTGATCACCGGAATGCGGTGGTTGTACTGGGGATACACGCGTTGAAAAAATGAATCATCCATGGGTGAAGTGTGAAACTGATTCCCTGTGGATAGCGAGGTGCAATCCACAGGCGATCTCGATATAAGTGGAGAGCTTTATCGAGGAATTAGCCGATACTTATTGTGATGAGTTCAGCGATTACCCGCGCGGTAGTGACAAGTTCAGAAACCTGAACATATTCATCAGGTGCGTGGGCAACACCGGCATCCCCCGGTCCGTACTGAACCGTGGGAATACCAACTAAACCGGTGAGTAGCCGCAGATCCGATCCGTAGGGAGCGCCGTATTCCTCAAGGGGCATCTCGGTGATCTGCTCGTGCACGGTTGCAAGATTTTTTATGATCTGGGAGTCCGCCTCCGTTTGTCCGGAAGCGAATTGACCGCCCCACCATTGGATCTCTACTGGATTCTTGGTAAGCCAGGCATCACGTGAACATGCCTGCGAAATACATTCTTCAAATTCTTGTTTCGCAACGGCAGTGTCTTCACCGAGTGCGACTCCGAATCGGCCTTCAGCAATGAGCAGATCAGGGACGGTTGAGGCCCAGTCGCCACTGTGTACGGTCCCGATTGAAATCGGGTAGGCGATTGGCCACCGTTGCATCCGCGGATCGACTTCACTATTTCGTTTCATCTCGAAATCTTCTAACGCTTGATAAATCGGGTAAAACTTTTCAATTGCGCTCACGCCCTCGGTGCGGCGGGAGGCGTGGATCGCAGCACCATGAACGAACAGGCGAAATGTGAGTGCCCCACCATTGGCGCTAATCGCAGCGAGTGACGTTGGCTCAGGGATGATCGCGCCCATAACGTCATGATCATCTAGGTTGTAGAAGCGTGGAAGTCCTTCAGTGATTAGTGAGTAAGTCCCTAAACCGCCGTCTTCTTCGCCGATCACCGGTGCGAAAAGTAGATCACCCTGTGGTGTGAATCCAGTTTCACGAAGTAACTTCACGGCAGCCAAAGCCGCAATCAACCCACCTTTTCATGTCGCAGGCGCCACGAGCCATGATCACGTTCTCACCATTGATGCTGGTTTGCTTAGGGGTGAATGGATCACCGCTCCAAGCATTGAGGTCACCGGGTGGGACGACATCGGTGTGCCCATTGATGAGTAGCGCGGGCTTGCCGCCAGTGCCGCGCCAAATGCCCAGCACCCCTAGTCCACGCTCGCGCTCAACCTCTTGACCGGGAAATTGCGGGTCGGCCGTGATGCTCGCAAGATCCATGTCCCAGGTGTGGACTTCTAAGCCCGCATCACGCAGGTGTTGGGCCATAAATTCCTGTGCTTGTTGCTCGGCGTCGGTGCCGCCCATAGAGGCAATGGAAAGAAGCGCGTTGAGATCCGTAATGATCGCTGGAGCGATAAGGAGATCGTGATTGTTATGTTTGTTCTTGGCCACGAGTGAATTGTGTCGTGACCCGAGCCCAAGGGGAAATTAAGGGCCGCAATTGAATAAATGTCCGATTTGTCGGGTAAATTGAGATTTTTTTTGCCGCCACGCCGAAATGAGCCTGTGCGTAGAGCCTGAGGGTGGGTGTTTCTGCCCTATGGTGGAGCCGGCCGCTAGTTCTCGGCCACGAGGGTGGCGCCCGCCACCACCGCTCCGGCGGCGAATGTTTAACAGGAGGACCCCATGGCGGAGGAAAGCTACACCGGCGAGGCATATTGCGTTAAGTGCAAGGCCAAGCGTGAATTTACCGGACACGTGGAAGAAACCAATGGTCGTCGTTTCGCAAAGGG
>JBIHZX010000083.1:0-5876 GCA_044240195.1 Candidatus Nanopelagicales bacterium
ATCTTGGACTAATGGTTCCGGGATTTCCGAATCTCTTTACTCTTTACTGCGGACCTTTGAACCCTGCAATTCTGACAAATGGACCAACCTTGATTGAGCAGCAAGGAGGTTGGATCTTGAGATTAATAATGTATATGCGCGAGCACAATCTGACTGCGGCGGAAGCATCTAGGGCAGCTACTGATGAATACGTCCAAATTCATGATGAAATTGCAAACGCGTCAATTATTGCTCAAACCGCCTCGTGGTGGACGGGGAGCAACGTCGAAGGAAAAGTTCAAAGGGTTTTGTCATTTATCGGAGGCTTCCCCGAGTATCGCACAATGTGTGAACAGGCGGAGGAGAATTACCCTGGAATAAAGATGAGTTGAGGCTCGCTTGTTGGCGAGGCGTTGTTACACATATGAACAGATGCAGTGAAGAGTTTGTGAAATTTGGTCCAAGCGATAAAGCCGAAAGAAGAATGGAGGTCGGGTAACATGGATTCAGCCAAAGGTCGGAACGTTCAAACAACCATCAATTTTGAAAAGGTCAACGCACAGGTATCACTTGAGAACTTACCAGAGTATCGAAATGCGTATCGCGAGATGTGCGAAGGTGCATCATTTCGACTGAGTGGCCGGTATGTTGCCAGAGAAGTGGAAGTGGCCGCTGGCGAAAGCCCCTTAAAGTTGCGGGTCTATCGACCCGACGGCTACGGACAATTTCCCATCGTTGTATTTTTCCATGGAGGTGGGTGGATTGGGGGAGACGCTGACACCTGCGCGAGTTTATGTCAAGTGTTGGCTGATGTTGCCAACGTAGTTGTTGTTGCGCCCAACTACCGGCTTGCGCCTGAATCGGGAATCTCGGCACCTTTTGAAGACGCTTGCCGGGCATTTGACTGGGCAGTTTCAAACGCCGCAGATATTGATGGTGATGCAGAGGTCGTGGCGGTCGCTGGTGAAGGAACTGGTGCTTATCTGGCGGCGTTTATTGTTCAAAGAGCTTTGTCATTGGGGCAAACATTGCCCACTTTGCAGTTACTCATTGACCCCGAGTTCACTAATTGGTCATTTCATGAATTATTCAAGCCACCTTTCGCGTCGATAGCCGATGCAGTTGCGTTCTTGTCCGATAGTGAATGGTGGAGTGGAGAATCGAACCAATTTGTTGAGTCTCTAAGTGGCGAAGATCGTGCAGCATTGGGGATCGAGCAAGGCCCTCCCGTGACTCTTGTAATCGGTGGTGCAAACGCGCTGAATGATGCCTATTTAAAGGAGTTTATGAGGGATCTTGCGGTCAGAGGTGGAGCTGTTGGCATGAAGTTCTACTCCGAAGACCGACAAGGATTTGTTAGTCCATACGGAGAGGACAACAACAACGGTGGCGTTGCACTGAGGTATGCAGCTCGGATGTTGCGATATTCGTTGAGACAGGGTTGGGATCCATTGCTCGGACTCGAACGCTAGCGGTGCTATTCGGCTCGGATTTGGTGTTGGCAATCTAGGAGATGGAGAGTGGTAATGGCTAGAGAAATGCGTGCTGCAGTTTTCAAGGGTCCGTACAATATTGAAATAGAGATGGTTCCGGTGCCGGAAATCGGGCCACGGGACGTGCTAATACGTGTCACGCAATCTGGTATTTGCGGGTCAGATTTACACAGCTACAAGACCGGGCTTTACATCTCTCATCAGCAAGTGATGGGCCATGAATTTGTGGGCCTGGTCGCAGAGGTTGGGGCCGCAGTAGTCGGTCTCGCTGAGGGGGACCGTGTCACTGGTTTCTATGCAGGGGTATGTGGAGAATGTTTTTGGTGCTCCACGGGCCAGATGATTTTGTGTCCTGCTCTATTCACTAATTCGACCGGGTATGGCTTACCGGGTGCTTTTGCTGAATTTGTGGCCATTCCTTCAGCGGTCATCGGACTAAATATTTGGCGCATCCCTGACGGAATCGATGATGATACGGCTGCGACTTCTGAACCAGTCGCGGTAGCGCTAAATGCAATCGTCGCAGCAGGAATCAAGCCCGGGGACTCGGTGGTGATCCTCGGGGCAGGGATGATTGGTAACGCAAGCATGCAAGCGGCGAAGATAGCGGGCGCTAGTCGTGTGGGCGTTGTTGAGGTGTCCAATTCACGCTTGGAAGCTGCCCGCAGTCATGGGGCAGATTTAGTGTGTGATGCTCGCAATGAAGTGCCGTTGGAATGGGCCAAGGATAATTTCGGAGTCGGTGCATACCATTTCCACGAAGGCGCCATGGTTGACGTTGTCATCGAATGTGCGGGGAGTCCAGCAACAATCTCACTGGCATTTGAAATGGTGAGAGCTGGCGGATCGATAGCGTTTGTGGCTCTCCCTAAAGGACCAGAGTTAATCGACATATCAAAAATTGTGCATAAGCTTCCTCGCGTAGTGGGATCTTTAGGCGGAGATTTTGACATGGCCATCGATTCATTGTCATCTGGTGCCATTCATACCAGCGACTTGGTCACACATCACTTTTCACTCGAAGACACGAATGCAGCGTTTGCTGCTCAACTTGATGTTGAGGAAGCGATGAAAGTAATGATCCAGCCATAAGCCTTAGAGAGTGTTCCGCAGGATCTTGTCACGAGTTTTGTCAAGATCATGTAAAACGCACGGATGATGTTTAGTATTGAGTAACAAGAAGTATTTGGAGTCGGTATGGCAAATAATTCACTTGGAAAAGGAGTACCAGAGAATCATGATCAGTAATCCGATCAAGTGGCCGGACGGTGCTAAGTGCGCTGTGGCAATCACATTCGACATGGACTCGGATAGTTTTCTCCATGTCGAGAATCCAGATACTGCCCATCAAATGATTGCGACCACATCTTGGTTGCAGTATGACCAGATTGCTATTCCCAGAATTCTCAATATGTACGAAAAATACGGTATTAAGCAGACCTTCTTCGTTCCTGGCTGGTGCGCTGAGCGCTATCCAGAGACTGTGGGTGCGATTGTCTCGGCTGGTCATGAAATAGCGCATCATGGGTATTTGCATGAGCATCCCAATAGTTTCTCTGCAGCTGAGGAAGAATATTGGTTTATGCGTGGGCTTGCGGCACTTGAAAACGTGACCGGAAAACGTCCAAGGGGTTTTAGGGCGCCTATGTACAACTTTTCAAAAAACTCGGCTAACTTTCTCAGCCGCGAAGGATTTCTCTACGATTCTTCTCTCATGGGCGATGACATCCCGTACATCATTGAGTCTGATTTGGGTCAACTGGTAGAACTCCCGACCGACTGGGCGATGGATGACTGGCCTCAATACACGCACAATCCGGATTTGCACTACACCATGCCGATAAATTCACCAGATCGTGCAATGGACGTCTACTTATCCCAGTTTGAAGCGGCTTGGGAATATGGAGGTCTATGGATTGCCGTATGGCATCCTTTTGTATCCGGCCGCCTTGCGAGATGTGCTCGAATTGACAAGATGATTCAATACATGATGGACAAAGGGAACGTATGGTTTGCAACCCTCGAGGAAATCGCAAACTATGTGAATCAAGAAGTCAAGGAAAACAGGTACGTTCCTCGAACCGTGCGGCTACCGTTCTACGATGGAAGAATTCCTGAACTCAATACTGAAGGCAAGTTTTAGCTTCATTGAGCGGTAACTTAGAAACGACATAGCTCGCCGTCCATCGCGGGGTGTGGCTGGAAGTCGAGTGGGTGCGCGTCTGAAATCAGTAAGACGCGTCACCGCCACCGTCTACCGGCATGGAAACGCCTGTTACGAACGAAGATTCATCCGAGCACAGCCAAACTACTACCGCAGCAACTTCTTCGGGTAGTCCAAATCGAGACATCGCTTGTGGACTCACTAATTCGTTCTGATATTCAATTGATTGGACTTCCATTAAGGGCGTCATGATGGCACCTGGGCAGACTGCATTGACTCGAATCCCGTCATTTGCATATTCAAGCGCGCCGGACTTGGTGAGTCCAAGAATCCCATGCTTACTTGCGCTATAGGCACCCAATAAATTGACGGCGCGTAATCCGGCGCTGGAAGAAGTGTTTACGATCGAACCGCCCCCGTTGATAAGCATCTGTTTGATTTGATATTTCATGCCAAGGAAAGTTCCGCGAAGGTTAATGGCGATGACTCGATCAAAATCCGCGGCTTCGGTTTCTGCTAATCGAACGTAGTGTCCTATTCCCGCATTATTGAGCGCGAAGTTTAGGGTGCCGTATCGAGAAACAACTTCGTTGACCAGTGCCTCATTGTCAGCTTCCTTCGCTACGTCGCAACCAAAAAATGTCGCAGTGCCACCAAAGGATTGAATTTCTTTGACAACGTCCTCGCCTTTGTCTCGGGAGCTTTCCAAGTCTGCAATAACGACTGCTCCACCTTCGCGTGCTATTCGAATTGCACACGCTCGACCAATACCACTTGCCCCACCCGTTACAAGTCCGTATTTATTTTTTAGCATATCAATCACTATAGCTTGGGAGTTAGACAGAATGAGGGGCTTTACAGAACTAGGTGACAAACAATCTGTGTCGCAGCGCGAATACATAACGTCGAAGTCCATTACGTCGGAGTCCATTACGTCGAAGTCCGCAACGTCGGAACAAACGCTATGTGCTCAACCCTTGGGGTAAGCAGCCGCGGCATCGCAGCCTCGCAGGTCAATTGCTTGATCTCGCTAAGGTTGAACTTGACCGCTCCACCTCGTATAGTTCCCCGGTGCCCAGTCTGACCGGTGCCCCGACTGACCGGTCTATAGCCATTCGAGACAAACCCACCTGGGCTGACCCAGATTGCTCGGGAACTGCCATTTGAGGCACTTCTAGGGCTTCAAGGGGGTCAGGGTGGTCAATTATGTGATCTTTGATCATAAGTTGCAAAATCAGGCAATCTGACCTAGAGTTGACCCGGTCATTAGAAGGCATACATATATAGGTGTCTTAACTCATATTGGACTTCGTATCGAGGCAGGTTTTTGTGGGCATAGTCAGTTCCGAGCCATTGACGATTCGCAGCGCCGAAGATCAGGTCTATGAGGCGCTGCGTGATCAAATTGTTCACGGGCTGGCTCCGCACACCAAGTTGCCACTTAATCAGATAGCCGCGTCGCTCGCGGTAAGTACCTTGCCGGTTCGGGTGGCCCTTAGGCGATTGGAGGCTGAGGGTCTGGTTTCTACCCTTCCTCGTCGCGGGTCGTGGGTGGCTCCGTTGAGAGTTGAAGATATTGAAGAGGTTCAGCTCATGCGTTGTGGCTTGGAGGGTCTTGCTGCGCGTACAGGAGCCCCCAATGTTGATGACGAAGGCCTGCGCCAAATGCGCGAGGAATTGGTTTTACTCAAGAAAGCCATGGCCGACAAGGACATTGACTCGTATGTGATTCATTTGCGTGCATTTGAAAATATCTGCTACGAGGCTTCCGGGTGGCCGCGACTACTGCGCCTTATCGAGGATCTCAGGCTTTCTGCCGAGCGCTACCTGCGGATTGCGATTGCCGGCGGTAGCGACGATGTTCTCACCTCAAAGTTCTGGGATCGGTTTTACGAGGCCGTCGAGGCAAAAGATGGAGAGGCCGCGGAGTCTTCTTTAAATGATGCGCTTATGTGGACGTTAAGTTGGATCCGCGAGTACCTTGCTAGTGACCAGGGCAACTCTAAGAAGTAGTGGACCTTCGTCGGCAATGAATAACCTAAATTCTCGATTAACTTAGGAGTAGATCTTGAGTAACGAGGAGTCTGTAACAGTCATTGGTAGTGAAGTTGTTGGTATTTGTAGTGATCTTATTCGCATTGATACTTCGAATTTCGGTGGAGTTGACGGTGCCAATGAGCGGCCGGCTGCGGAGTTTGTCGCGTCGCTACTTGAAGGTGCTGGTGTTGTAGCCGAGATAT
>JBIHZX010000027.1:0-18681 GCA_044240195.1 Candidatus Nanopelagicales bacterium
CATCGATCATCTCGCGCCTGTTCCAGACTGCTGCAGGCGAGAATCCAACCCCCGCGTTGACATCGGCTGAGCTTGCCGCAATCGGTTTAACGGGTGTCACTACCGACAATCTCGCTGCAGTGTTGGCCGCTATCGCAGCAACTGCTGACAACGGCAGTGGTGTTTCAAGTTTGGCCGACTTGCAAACCATCACGACGAATGCGGCCTTGGCTGCAGCAGCGGCACTTTCGATCATCTCGGCATATGACGGCAGCAACACCGCACCCAGCGTCGCGGACTTCACGGCAGCAGGGGTGAGTGGTGTTCAATCCGGCAATCTAGCCGCCATCAACTCGGTCATCGCAGCACTTTCATCTTCGGCCACTGATTCCGCGTCAGAGGTGCAGGCCGTGGTGGACGCCTACAACGCAATTCTTAATGCTGCAGACGGCACAGCCAATGGCAACGCGACGCTCACCGCATCTCAGTTCCAGGCCCTTGGCTTGTCAGTGATCAATTCAACGGCTGAGGCACTCCTGATGAACGCGATAGTTGACGCAGGCACGGCTACGAGCGTTGACACGCTTGCTGAGTTAACTGAATTGGCCCGGATCGCGGATGCCATTAGCCAGATCGCTGCAGGGGGAACGCCGAGCCCGCAGTTGACCGCAGCCGACCTAGCAATGTTGGGAATTAGCGGTGTCACTGATGCGAATCTCGCGGCTGTATTGGCGTCGATTGCAGCAACGGCAGACGACGGCTCAGGGGTTAATTCACTGGCTAAATTGCAGTCGATCGCTACCGCAGCAGCAAATCAGGCGACGGCAACAGCCCTTTCGGTTATTTCCTCCTACGCCGGATCAACATCGGTTCCTTCGCTGAATGACTATGCAAATGCAGGCGTGAGCGGAGTCTCTGTCTCCAACTTGGCGATCATCAATTCGGCTATTGCTCCGTTGGCTGCCTTGGTAACGGATTCAGCAGCTGAGATTTCGGCTGTTGTTGATGCGTATGCCGCGGTAATTGCCGCTGCGAATGGTTTGGCTGATGGCGGCTCCGTAACTCAGGCGCAATTCCAAGCACTCGGTCTGGGCATGATCGACACAGCAGGGGAGAGCGGCCTTCTTTCATCCGTTGTTGACTCACGCCCATTGGCGAGTGTGGATACGCAACCAGAGCTGTATGCATTAGGGACGACCGTTGCTGGGATCATGACAACCGCAAACGGAGGCGTCGCGGTTCCTGCGCTGACCCCAGAATCACTCGCTGCATTGGGTATTAGCGGAGTTACCACTTCAAATCTTGCATTCGTTCTCGAGGCATACGCGTTGGCGGGTGCGGCCGGGCTGAGCACACTCGCTGACCTTCAGGCGATAACCACGGCTGCGGCCGCGGCTGCTCTCGCAGTAGGGCTTAACGTAATCAGTAGTTTTAATGGAAACAATTCCGTGCCAACCCTGTCAGATTTTGCTAATGCTGAAGTTACGGGAGTCACCGCGATAAACATCCAGGCTGTTAACTCGGTATTGGCAGTGGTGAGCGCCGGTGACTCCGACACCACCATTGAGATCCAGCCGATTGTTAATGCGATGCAGAAGGTACTTGTGGGTGCTGACGGACTCGTTAACAGTGGTTCGTTACTCACGTCCAGTGACTTCGCTAGCCTCGGTCTGGCAGCGATCGACACGAGTGCCAAGATCAACTTGATGAACGAACTCATTGATCGAGCAAGTGTCACTAGTGTCGATACACAAGCTGAACTCGCCGCATTGGCAGACATCGTGGCCGCAATCATCGCAACTTCCTCAGGTGCAACACCCACCGTGGCGCTCTCCGTAGCGTCATTCAGTGCGATTGGAATCACAGGAATCAATTCGAGCAACCTTGCATTAATGCTTGCTGCAATTGAGGAAAGTCCCGATGACACTTCCGGAGTAAATACACTTGCGAAGATCCAATCCCTCGCTGCACATGTCGTATCGACTCAGAACGCGGCACTCGCGGTCATTCGCGACTACAACGGTTCTAATGCCGAACCCGTCTTGGCGACATTTGTAGCTCTTGGCGTCTCGGGTGTCGATGCCGCAAATATCGCTGGTATCAATGACTATTTGGCTATTATGGGTATAAGCCAAACGGATTCACTCGAAGAAATTCAAGCTCTCGTTGATGCGTTTAACGCTCTTTCGCCAGGATGCGATGCAATAGATAACGACAACGTGAATTTAACTCTTGAACATTGGCACGCACTTGGTTACACGGCTATCACCACTGATGAAGAAGTCGAGGCGCTCAATGACTTCTTTGATACAGAAGACTGGTTGGTTTCAGGCAGTGCCGCGGCCACTCGCACGATCGTCGATGAATTGATTGCGCTGCTAGCGCCCGCTCCTGCTCTGGCTCCTGTCGCTCGAGAGGGAACAGCTCCAATCTCAGGTACGGAAACTTCCGGAAATACTCTGTCACCAACGGGAACGGTAGGTAATCCCTACAATGAAGTAAACCTCGGCGACTCTGGTTCCTCGGCAACAGGAACACCGGTGAAGGCGCCAGTTCGGCCGGCCAAAAAACCGGGCGCGGATATTTCGTCCTTAGAACAAACCCCGTCGACGACTCCACTAGTGGTGCGACCTGAGGCAAGGATTGATCCCGTGTACCCGCAAGCGCCACTGCCAGGTGAGGGAATTCGTGGGGTCAAGCCTGGTGAAGTTGCGAGTGTGATTGGTGGGCGGGAAGTCGAAGTGACCATGCTGTCGAGCTCCTCCAATGAAGTTGCTTTGGAATTTCCTGGAGGGCTTGAAGTGATGGTGAGATCGAATACGCCCAATATCTTCATCCCGGCAACCACTTCGGGGAATTCGCGACTTCAGGTTGTGCGCGAAGGAATTGTTGCGTTGCAAGGTTCTAACTTTGCTGCAGCGAGTTTAGTCGATGTAACAATCTTTTCCGAGCCGACCAAATTGGGTGTTGTTACAACGGATGCCAATGGTGTCTTCTCTTCCGAACTGGTGATTCCGCCGTCGGTTCCGGCTGGACCGCACACCATCAAGCTCGATGGCGTAACACCTGATGGTGAACTGTTCACCGTTTCGTTGGGCGTTGATGTTCTCAATCCTCGTTATGTTGATGTGGCCGGGGAACCATCCAGTTCAATTGCCAGTGATTCACCGTCTGACTCCATTGCCAACTCAGCATCACCACAAAGGCTTCTGATGCTGCTATTGATCGTAGTTTTGCTCGGCATCGGAGTTGTTGCAGCATGGTGGGTGGCTCGTGCAAAACGACGGAACCAGCAGGATTCTTCGGTGTCGGTTAGTTCTTAGCCCGTCACCCAATCGGGTCAATCAATCGGATTAGCGAAAAGGTCAATGAGTTCCCCGACCTTGTGTCCTGATTCAGCTGAGTGACGAAATGGGCGTTTGCGGTTTACCGAATAGACATTGCGACGACCTTCACGCTTTTTGCTGATGTAACCGGCCTTCTCCAAGTCAACAATGATTGACTGCGCCCGTCGCTCGGTTACCCCAGCAGCCAGTGCAACATCGCGGATTCTCAATTCCTGATCCCGCGCAATGATCAACAGAATGCGCCCGTGGTTCGTGAGAAGGGTCCACTGGTGCTCTGAGTCTCCAATGGCAGTGTCCATGTGCATAGTTTGCCGTATTCGCCTTCAGCCAAAGATTACGGTGCGCTGGTCATCGAGGAGGACTCGATCCTCGGAGTAGAGGCGCACTGCTCGAGCAAGTACTCGGCGCTCAACGTCGCGGCCAATTTCAGCTAAATCAAGGGCACTGTGGTTGTGCTGGACGCGATGTACGTCCTGCTCAATGATCGGTCCTTCATCCAGATCTGCGGTGACAAAATGTGCTGTTGCCCCAATGAGCTTCACGCCACGGTCATATGCCTGCTGATACGGGCGGGCACCTTTAAACCCTGGCAGGAATGAGTGGTGAATATTGATGACCCGACCTTCCAAGGTTGAGCAAAAGTCATTGGAAAGGATCTGCATGTAGCGTGCGAGAACCACGACGTCTATCGAATGCTTATCGATTAAATCCATCAATTCACGTTCTGCATCGGTTTTATTGGAAGTGGTTACCGGGATGTAGGCAAAGGGAATGTTGTACTGGCTCGCGAGTGCACGGCAAGTTTCGTGATTCGAAACGATGACCGGAATATCAATGGGAAGTTCACCATTTGCATGTCGATAAAGCAGATCTGCAAGGCAGTGATCCTGCTGAGAAACCATGATGAGTGCACGGCGTCGTTCATCTTCGCGGCGAAGAGAAATAATCGGATCAAACTTGCTCACTTCGGTGTTGAGCAGCGAGCGCACTTCCTCGAGTTGTGAAAGTGGTGTTTCAAAACGAGTGCGCATTGAGAATTTACCCGTTGCTTCATCGGTGAATTGGGCTTGCTCCAAAATATTGCCTTGGGCCTTGAGAAGCGCCGAAGCCATTGCATGAATAACGCCGGGGGCGTCCACGCACCGCAAAGTGACGATATATCTATCCACGGCGCTCACTCTAGTTGCTGCCTTTAGGGGTGAAGCAACATCGGCCACAGGAATACTCAAGATGCGAAATATGGGGAAATCTGCCCATAATGGGGTCATGCGCGCGCCTCGGAAGGTCATCACTTCACGTCTTAGCTTCGTACTTGTTTTCGGACTTATCTTGGGGACGCCGGCGGTTGCAAGCGCCGCGACCTACCCTTCCCTCAGTGTGCAGCGGGTGGTGGCGTCAGGACTTGAAACACCGTGGGGACTCGCATTTCTTCCCGATGGTTCGGCATTAGTGAGTGAGCGTGATACCGGGAAAATTAAACGAATCGATCCAAACGGTCGTGCGGGTTCTAATGTCTCAACGATCGGGCGTATTGATGGTGTTGTTCCCGAGGGTGAAGGTGGCTTACTGGGAATAGCGGTAGCCACCCCTAAAGGAAGTAGCACACCGGTCCTTTTCGCTTACCTCACTTCAGACTCGGACAACCGGGTAGTGCGAGTGCCCCTACTGGATGGTGGGCAACGTCTAGGCGCGCAGAAAACTATCCTTACCGGAATTCCTAAGCAGACGTATCACAATGGCGGGCGCTTACTTATTGGAGCAGATGAAACGCTCTACATAGCAACCGGTGATGCTGGAGACCCACAACTTGCACAGGACCGCACTTCACTCGCCGGCAAGGTGCTGCGGGTGGATTTCAATGGTCGCCCAGCGGCGGGCAACCCCTCAGCAGGTTCGCCCGTATTCACTTCGGGGCACCGCAACGTGCAGGGTCTTGCCCTGGATAGCAAGGGTCGCGTGTGGGCCAGCGAGTTCGGTGAACGCGATGCAGATGAATTGAACCTGTTAGTTCCAGGTGGAAACTACGGGTGGCCAGAGGTTGAAGGGCGCGGCCAAGGTTCACGATTTATTAACCCCAAGACCGTGTGGTCACCCACCTCAACCGCCTCACCCAGTGGCATCGCAATTAAAAACGATGTTGCTTATGTGGCTAGTCTGCGCGGGGAACGTCTCTGGCAGGTCCCGATCAAGGGGGATACGGCCCGGAAAGCTAAGTCATGGGATATTGGTGATGCCGGGCGCTTGCGCTCCATAGGCGTGGCACCAGATGGCTCGCTATGGGTGATCACCAGCAATACGGATGGGAGGGGGGAGCCTCGGCCATCGGATGACAAAATTATCCGGCTTTATGCCCGATGAGTGCTTGAGGGGAGCACATTCGCAGTGATTCTGCAATTGCAAATAACTTGCAACAACTAACATTTGTAATAAGATACGACCATGACATCAACCAGATCTGTAATCCTTGCCGCGGCCCTCATGCTTTCCTTGTCAGCCTGTTCATCAGGCTCGGGCACCGATTCAGCCGGTGAGAGTGACACCCGCCCCCTGATCGCCACAACAGTCTCCCCAATTACCTCAATCGCCGCTTCAATCGCCGGGGACTGCGCTCGGATCGAGGGGATCGTGCCCGAGGGGACAAACAGCCACACGTTTGAGCCTTCCCCTGCCGTTGCCGAGTTACTCAGCAATGCGGATCTGATCCTGGTTAACGGCCTCAAACTTGAGGATCCAACAATTGACATGGCCCAGACCAATAAAAAGGACTCCACTCAAATAGTTGAGATCGGGACACTGGTGCTCCCTGAGGCCGACTACATCTACGACTTTTCCTTCCCGAAAGAGGAAGGCAAGCCCAATCCACATTTGTGGACTGACCCTAGTTATGCAATCAAATACGCCGGAGTGATTCGCGACCAACTCAGTGAGCTCGACCCAGATTGCGCTTCTGATTACGCCGCCAATTTTGTCACATTTGAGCAGCAGGCCACCGAACTTGGCGAGGCTGTTGCAGCCGACCAGCAGAGTGTCCCTGCCGGCAACTTGAAACTGCTGACCTACCACGACGCGTACGCTTACTTTGCGAAAAACTATGGCTGGACGGTTATCGGTGCCCTTCAACCCAATGACTTTGCTGACCCCTCACCCTCTGAAGTGGCCAGACTCATTGATCAAGTCAAGGCTGAAAATATCACCACTATTTTTGGCTCCGAAGTTTTCCCATCAGCCGTCCTTGAAGAGGTCGGAAGCGCAACCGGTGCTCGCTATGAAGATTCACTGCGTGATGACGACCTACCGGGCGCACCGGGTGATGCCGAACACTCATGGTTAGGGCTGATGAAATACAACTACCGCACTATGGTTTCAGGCCTAGGTGGAACACCAACTCAACTCGATGCCATCGTGCTGGCACCGAATAGTTCAAACAGCGCTGTATACCCACAGTGATAAAGTCACCGGGATGACCGGCACTGGAGTTGGCCCTGAACTGATCAGGCTTGATGGTGTCAATGCAAGTTATGACCACCACCTGGTGCTCGAAGACGTGTCCTTTCACGTCCATGAGGATCAGTTCACCGGCATTGTCGGTCCATCGGGTGCGGGCAAAACAACATTGTTGCGGCTATTGCTTCAAACTTTGGCGCCAGTATCAGGCACCGTTTGGCGCGCACCCGATCTGCGGGTCGCATATGTTCCGCAGTTAGAAACCGTGAGTTGGAATTTCCCCATCACCGTATTCGAGTGTGTCCTTATGTCCCGCAAGTCCGGAAGGCTCAGGCCTTGGGCTAGTGCATCGGAGAAAGCAAGTGTGTCCGCCGTTCTTGACCGATTGGGAATTGGCAACCTGGGGGAGCGTCACATTCGCGAACTCTCCGGCGGCCAACAACAACGGATGTTTTTAGCGCGTGCTCTCCTTCGACAGCCTCAAGTTTTGTTACTCGATGAACCAACTAGCGGTGTTGACATCTCGACGCGTCACGACATTCTGCACCTTCTCGCCGACCTCCATGAGGACGGTGTTGCCATCGTGCTCACCACCCATGATCTCAACGGAATGGCCACTCACCTGCCGCACCTGGTGTGCGTTAACCACCGAATCGTGGGAGAGGGAACCCCTAGTGAAGTAATGACTCCAGAAGTGTTGGAACGAACATTCGGTGCTCGCATGGACGTACTCGAGCATCTGGGCGTGCGCTTAGTCGTTGATGAAGCACCAACACCTTTCACCCCTGGAGAAAAGATCTGACATGGAAACTCTCCTAGAGCCATTGAGTTACGCCTTCTTTCAAAAAGGATTGTTGGTAGCCAGTCTGTCTGGCGCACTGCTCGGACTCATCGGCGTTTATATCGTTTTACGCGGTATGAGTTATCTCGGTCACGGTCTGTCGCATTCGATTTTCGGTGGCTTCGCGGCAATGCAATTGTTTGCGGCCCAGTTTTACGCAATCGGTGCGGGGCTTTGGGGGATTGCATCAGCGCTCGCCATCACGACCGTAACAAAACGCAGCCGAGTCGGTGCTGACGCAGCTATCGGCGTAATCACGATCGCCTCATTTGCCCTGGGAGTCGCGCTGTTTGCAAAGTTTGGGACCAGCGGCCCATCATTTGAAAATGCACTTTTTGGCAGCATCCTCGGGATAACATCCGGGCAGATTGTCGGCCTTGTTGCGGTCTCAATTCTTACTGTCGCATTCGTCACTCTGCGTTACCGCGCATTGCTTTTTAGTACTTTCGACCCCGACGTGGCCGCCGTATCGGGTGTCAATGTTGGCCGGATCGAGGCAGCATTGATGGTGGTGCTGTCACTGGCGATCTTGGCGACGTTGACGGTAATCGGTGTCACGTTAGTTGCAGCGATGCTCGTGATCCCTGCGGTTATCGCACGGATGCTGACCGACTCATTTGGCCGCATGTTGGCCTACAGCACACTGATCGGCACGCTGTGTGGACTCGTTGGCATGTACGCGAGTTACTACGCGGATGTTCCTTCAGGAACCATGATCGTTCTGGTTGGCGCTGCGCTATTCCTTGTTGTTCTCGCGTCCACCGGTGGTCGTGGGTTACGTCGATCTGCGGGCTTGGATTCGCACGTTGAGAACACCGGGCTTTCACCCGTTATCACTCGCTAAAAACTCACGGCAATTCCACCGAGTTGGTAAGTGATCTCACGGATCGAAACATGAGCGCCCCAATAATGGCGGCGGCTGCTATCGCGGCAAAAACACCAAAGGCAACAGTTGGTCCAGCGCCTGCGATAAGTGGGCCAGCAACGATCAGTCCTAGTGGGCCGAACAGAAGCGAACCAAAAGCGTCATAGGACATGACCCGAGAGAGGGATTCTCTCGGGACCTTACGTTGGATCGCAGTAATCCAGACGACGTAAAACACGTCAAGGGCGATTCCCACGAAAAATGCAGTAATGGCAATGACGAACAGTGGAGATTGCAAGGCGAGTGCGACCATCCAAACGGGCATCGACACGATAACCACCATGCCAAAAACCAAAGGTCGCTTAGGGTCAATGCGAGTGCCAAGGAAAGCGCCCACCAATAAACCCACTGCTTGAGAAGCTAACACGACAGACCATCCAGCAGCGCCCCCGTAAATCTCGAGTGATAACACCGGACCCATGACCTCTTCAGATCCGCGCCAGACCATCACGATCAGGGAGAAGGCACCAACAATCACCACAATCCACCGGTAACTGGTGAACACGCTCCAACCGTGTGCGAGATCGTCGACCATTCCCGTCTCAGATTTAGACGGTGATGACACGTTCCGGAAACTAAATACCAATAGACCCGCAAGGGCAAAGGAGAGCGCGTCAATTGCGATCGCAACTCCGGAACCAGCAGTGGCAACAAGTATTCCGCCGAGCGCGCTACCCGCAATCAGTCCACCATTCTGGGACATGGCAATAAACCCGTTCGCCGGCTGCAGGTGTTCATCTGGGACGACATCGGGTGTCAAAGCGCTCATGGCCGGGTACCAAAACGCCGAAAGGCACCCATTGATCACACCGAGGAGGGCGAGCAGCAGCACGGTGGCGTTGCCGGTTAAAAACAGCACGGCCATGCTCATGACGGAAATAGCCATAATCAAATCAGTTACAGCGATGACGCTAGCGCGACCCAACTTGTCAGCAAACACACCACCAATGGGGAGGAAGAGCACGAGTGGCACGGCTTGAGCGGCAAGAACGATGCTGAGTGAAACGGGTGTAGTTCCCGGCAGGTGGAGTACACCGAATGCCAGTGCAATCGGCATGATTCCGTTGCCAATATTGCTGACAGCCCGGGAAACAATCAGTTTCTTAAAGTGGCGGGTTTGCCACAGCGTAGACACGGTTCCTCAACTTCTAATTTCAATTTGGGGTCGGGCTAGAGCGCCGGCCAAGGGTTTTATTCTCTCACGGAATTATTCACAGCATTCTCACAGGTACAACCCAGCGAAATCCCAAGATTGTCGCGCATTCTTAGTTCAGCACCAACCGAACACCCCAACAACCACAATCTGAGTAAATCAGATCAAACCAAAGGAAATCACATGAATACCACGAAGAAGCTAATGACAGGTGTAGCACTCGGAGCAAGCGCGATTGCTCTTGTAATCGGCTCAACCGGCGTCGCTGCGGCCCACAACCCCAATATTGGTGGTGGACTAGGGAGTTCACTCGTCACCAACGGTACGTTGACCCAAGCTCAGGCAACAGCTGTTAAAGATGCAGTGCACGCAGCCTTTGAAACTCAGAAGGATGCAGCGATTGCCGCACTCGTTACCGCAGGCACCATCACGAAAACCCAAGCTGATGCACTCGAGGCAGCCGAGGGTGATCGTGGAGCCATGCGGGACCTCATCACTAACGGAACGTTCACCATGGCACAAGCCCAAGCACTCCGTGATGCCATGAAGGCAAACAAGACCGAGAATCGCGATGCTGTGCGTGATTCAGTGCTGAGCACGCTCGTTGCGAATTCAACGATCACTCAGGCACAGGCCGATGCGATCAAGGCGAGCAAGGCGAGCAAAGCAGAGGCAGGCGCGCGAGGCCAGGGTAGGGGTGCCGCACAAGGTGCGTCAATGGCCCCAGCTGGAAACAGCCAAGCCTAATTTCATCAAAGGTAGAGTGCGGAGTGGGCGTTGAGCGCTCACTCCGCACTTGCGTGTGAAAAAGTAAGCCCAGAGGTGCCGGTCACAATCAAGGAGAAGATTTATCGTGGGATCCTCACTCATTTTGGTAGTCGATGATGAACCTGGCGTTCGTGATCTGATTTCTGATGCCCTGAACCTTGTTGGGCTAAGCAGCATTACCGCTGCGCACGGAATGGAAGCGCTATCAAAACTCAGGGATAACCAGATAGACCTCATGATTCTTGATATCAATATGCCCACCATGGATGGCTATGAAGTATTGGAACGAATGAGCCAGCAGGGTTCAAAAACACCCGTAATAGTTCTCACCGCGCGACTTGACCGCGAAGACACGAAGCGCGCATTCCAATTAGGCGCTGATGATTTTGTGCGCAAGCCTTTTGGGATCGAAGAGCTGACCCTGCGGGTTAACGCGATTCTGCGACGATCGCAGCCTCATGTCGAGAATGAATCTGTCATAGTCGCAGGCGCTATCACGATCAACCTTGATCAACATTATGTGTCGGTCGACGAAGTCACCATTGATCTTTCACCCACAGAGTTTCGACTACTAGAAACATTTATGCAGAATCCAAATCGGGTACTGAGTAAAGATTTTCTTCTCGCCGAGGTTTGGGGATTGGATAATTACGCCGATCCAAATGTTGTTGAAACATACGTCTCCTATCTACGCAAGAAACTGGGAGACGCGCTTCCTTTACGCACCGTGCGTGGTGTGGGTTATCAATTCACCGGGCGCGTAGCCCAATGAACCTCAAGTGGCGGATCACATTGGTTACCGCGCTTCTTATTGCCATGGCTTCCTCAACTATTGGGGTAGCCAGTTACGTCAGCATCTCTCGAGCACAAATCAGTGCCATTGACGCCAGTCTGCAAAATGCGCTCGGGCCTAACCCGAGACGAGCAGTGGAGCGTCAGGCTCCACGGGGTCGGGAATCATCCGACTTCTACAACTCGATCGCCATTGGAAAGGTTTTGGTTAACGGTGAAGTGAGTGTCGTCCGTCCTGCCGGAACCAAGGACGCACCTGAGCCATTCCCAACGTTGCCTGTGTCAGAAATCGAGATTGGTCCCGACCAAACCTTAACATTTATTGATCCGACCTCAGAGAAGCAATTTCGGCTGGTTGCTCGCCCTGGTGGTCGCGATGTGCAGGTTGTAGCGGTAACCCAACTTGAGGATTATTCCAACACGATGCGCCAGATTTTGGTGTCGATCATTGCCTATGTTTTCGGGGTCACCCTTCTGGGAGCGGTGATTTCTTGGTTTGTCGTCCGCCGTTTTTTCAGGCCGGTTGACTCCATGATCGCGGCGGCGGGTGAAATTTCACATGGCAACACGTCACTGCTGGTACCCAACGCCACACCGGGAACAGAGCTCGGTGATCTCGCAGAAGCACTCAACATGATGCTTCAGGGTCTTCGGGAGTCACTTGTGCGAACTCAGGAGTCTGAACAGGCGCTGCGCAGTTTCGTTTCCGATGCATCACATGAAATTCGAACCCCGCTGACCGTGATCCGCGGCTATGGCGAAATTCTTCTGGCGCAATCCAACGCGACCGAGTCAGAGCGTCGCGCATTTGAACGAATCGACTCCGAAGCCAGACGCCTGGAGCGTCTCGTTACAAGTTTGTTGGAACTAGACCGGCGCGGTGGTATTCAATCAATACAGGAAGCTGTACCGCTGAGTGTGATCGTGTCCACATATTTTGACGATTTAAATGCGATCTCACCTCGACCGATCGAGTTGTCAATCGAGTCGGTCATCGTGACCGGGGATCCAGACAGTTGGGAGCAAGTGCTCGCGAATATCACGCAGAACATCATCCGATACACACCAGAGGGTTCACCCGTGACCGTTCAACTGCACCAAATCGTGAGCGATGGAAACTCCGTGGTCGAGTTGGTCATCGATGACTCGGGTCCGGGCATCCCAGAAAATATGCGGGAACGGATTTTTGACCGCTTTGCTCGACTCGATGATTCGCGCTCGACCGAAACTGGCGGCTTTGGTCTTGGAATGAGCATTATTAAGACCACGGTGATTGCGCACTTGGGAACTATCGCACTGGAGGAAAGCCCCACCGGTGGCCTCCGAATTCGGATCCGGTTACCCATTGTGTAGGGAACGAGTGGGGTGAGTGACGGGACTTGAACCCGCGGCATCTGCGACCACAACGCAGCGCTCTACCAGCTGAGCTACACCCACCATGCTGATCTAAAAACACGTGAACTTAAGACCGGCCGGTAAAGCATATCTGGTGCAGATGTCAGGCTGTGAGGGCCTCAGGGCTACAGCAAGACGAATTACTGATGCTCGACGATGTGGGTGGAACTGATGGCCTTGGCTGCTTCACCGTCAGGACCGGGGAGGTCCACGAAAACGGCATCACGGTAATAGCGCAGTTCAGCGATTGATTCGCGAATGTCAGCCAGAGCGCGATGGTTACCCGTTTTTTCGGGAGTATTGAAATAGACCTTCGGGTACCAGCGACGAGTGAGTTCTTTGATGCTCGAGACGTCGATCAGGCGGTAGTGCAGGTACTGATCAATGTCAGGCATGTATTTTGCGAGGAAACCGCGATCCACGTAAATACTGGAACCGGCGAGTTGACCCTTACCCTCCTCAGGAATGTGCTCCTTTATATAGGTGAGTACTTTTGCTTGGGCATCGGCGAGGGAGAGCCCTTGGGGGATTTCGGTGATCAACCCTGACTCCGCGTGCATATTGGTAACGAACTCGTCCATGTTTGCCAAAGCTGACTCGCTGGGTTTCACGACAAAGCAGACACCGGCGTCGATCTCAGTGAGGTCCGCCTCGGTCACTATCGCTGCGATCTCGACAATTTCGTCATTCTCGGTGCTTAAGCCGGTCATCTCTAGGTCAATCCAGACTAGGCGGTCGCTTTGGGGCATGGCAGGAGCCTATCGGGCGGGCTTTGAGGACAGGTCGTTTCCAATTGCTGACTTGTATCCACTAATCTATCGCGAGGTCTTGGGCCGTTTCACTTGGAAATCCAGCGGGAGGTAATCGTGGTAAAGCCGTACACACCTGCCCCGAGCCCAGCGCGCTTCACATTTTCTTGGGCTCGCCTTCGCGGATATTTTGGTTCCGGTGCCGGCCTGCCGCCTTGGTGGATTGAAGTCATGATTATCGGTGCCGGCTACTTGATGTATCAAGGTGTTCAAATCTTTGTTACCGGTTCGGCTGCCTCTGCGATCTCCCGGGCCGAATGGATTTGGCAGGTGCAGTCAGCCGTGCACCTTAACCCTGAGGTCGCAATCAACCACTGGGTTGCCGGTAATGACTTCTTGTTGTACTCAACGGGTTATTTCTATGGAATCCTGCATTTCGCAGTAACCCCGTTAGTTCTTATTTGGGTGCGTTTTCAACACCGCGACCATTACGCCATGCTGCGCAATGTTCTGGTCGGAACCAGCCTTGTTGCGCTCATCATGTACTGGGTTGTCCCACTTGCGCCACCTCGCTTGTCCATGGAAAATATTGTCGACACCCTGCGAGTTGAGAACATTCTTTCCGCTGCTGACCCGACCGGTCCGGCGTCAATGGCAAATCAATACGCAGCAATGCCTAGCCTGCATGTCGCCTGGGCCGTGTGGGTCGCTCTCGCGCTTTATGTGTGCCTGCGGCCCCGAAGTTGGCGCTGGGCTGTGTGGCTGTATCCCGCAGCAACAACTTTTGTAGTGATGGGAACCGGGAATCATTTCATAGTCGATGCCGTCGCAGGGGCTCTTCTTGTTTGGCTGTGCTGGTTTGTGGCATCGCGAGTCCATGCAACGATGCGCGGCTCACAACAGGTCTCTGAATATAACTACTTGAATGTTGTTTCAAAGGCCAAGTGATGTGTGAACCTGCACGTGCAACAATCCGACTATGAGCGTGCCAGCACCAGATTTAGCACAGTTTTATGCGTGGCCACAAGGTTGGTGGGTGCGCGCAATGATGTTACACACCCTTGACAGTGCATATTTCGGTCCTGACGGCGGCAGTAAGAGTCTGTCCAATCCGCGTGATCGAGAAGTGTTGCTTGAAGTTCGACGTTTGGCAGATGTCGTTCTCGTGGGCGCCGCAACCATCCGAGCCGAACGCTACAAACCAATGCTCACCAATGCGGTGGTTGCGATCGTGTCCCCTTCGTTGAACCTGCCGTGGGAGGAACCGCTTTTTGGCGAATCAACACATGCGCCAATTGTCTTCACGCGAAGTGAATCGTTCAGTGCGAAAAGTAACAGCTCTGCATTTACATTAGCTATGCAAATGCAGGAGCAGAACAAGGTTCAACTTGTGCACCTTGATGACCCAGCAATTGATTCACTCACTTACCTTCGCGAGCAAGGGCACCAGCGGGTTGTATGCGAAGGGGGACCACGATTACTCGAATCCCTCTTCCCATTCGTCGACGAATTGGATCTGACCACTGCACCGTTCTTGGTGGGGACAAAGCCCGAGGGTGTTCAGGACATTCAAGCTCGGGAAATGTCAGCACAATCTGCCGAATGGGAACTAGCGAATTGGTGGACCGAGGACTCTTACACCTACGCGAAGTATTTGCGTCAAAAATACCCGCACTAGTCGGCGCCTTGCAGGGCCCAAAAGACAACTGCCGCAGCTGATGCCACATTCAGTGAACTCACGTCATTGGACATAGGGATGTGAACACTCTGATCGCAGTTGTCTAATGACGCCGCCGTGAGTCCTTCACCTTCCGTACCCAGGATAAGTGCAATCCGGTCATGTGACGTGGCGGTAAATTGCCGGAGGTCTTGGGATTGTTTTCCACCAATATTTTGTGGCGAGACAGCGACGGTGTAAAAGCCTTGGGTTTTGAGTTCATTAATCGATGAAGGCCAGTTGGGAATTCGGGTCCATGGCACGGTGAACACCGAGCCCATCGAGACCCGAATACTGCGGCGGTAGAGAGGATCGGCGCACTCGGGTGTTACCAAGATAGCGTCGATGCCAAGTCCAGCGGCCGCGCGAAAAATTGCTCCGACATTGGTGTGATCAACAATATCTTCCAGAACAACGACACGTTGTGCTCCAGCAAGAACGGACTCGAGGCTGGCCGTGGTGGGCCGCAACATTTCTGCAAGTGCACCGCGGTGAACGTGGAATCCGGTGAGCTCCTCGAGCACGTCGTGGGCTCCGACGAAAACATCAACATCTGCGAAATCATTCTCGGAAATACTCGGGAGCAGTAGTCGCATTTTTGCCAGCCAGTTCTCCGCCATCAGAATTGAGACGGGGGTGTGGCCGCAGGCAACCGCCCGCTCAATTATCTTGGCGCTCTCGGCAATATAGACGCCGTTCTCTGGTTCAGACTTTTTACGCAATGCAACATCGGTGAGATCGCGGTAGGCCGAGAGACGAGGATCATCTGCTGAATCAATGATGTGAATTGGCATTGGCCGCATTTCTGTAGAGCTTCATTCAACCTAGTATGACATTTCGCCAAATGAATTATGTCTTAGCTCAAGGGTGCGCCCAGCCGGGCGAATAACTCGTCGACCTGAGGCATTATTACCTCGGCGTAGTCCCAGGTGAGATGTTGATTGTCACGATGGGTAGCGACACCGTTCACCTCTGCCGGACACACGTTGTCAGGACAGATCAACTCGTCCAGTGAAACTGAGACAACTTTGGGATTCTTACTTACGATAGTTCGAACAATTTCCTCAAACGTTAGCGTTCCCGTCTTTACATCAACTTCTTGATCACAAGATACGGGCTCGGCCCCGGTTGAAAGACAATCCAACATTGAGGTTGTGGTCTCAGGTAGGGGTTCAATAATGACTATTTTGTTTGTGTATGGCGCGATTTGAGTCAGAGCCTTCTGTGTTCCCGCATTAATGACATCAGCCCACCCAGGCTGATCAGCCGTAATGATTTCTCCATTCACGAGAAGTTCGCGGCTGAGCACGGAGCGAGATGCAAGGACCGTCACCGCGGGGCTGAATTCCTTGGCTGCTGCGATCGCTGGATCCCAGAGGCGTTCCTGACAGTTGAATAGCGTGTCCTGCGACTGCGGTGTGAGCGCGGGGATATCCATCCATGGACAACTTAGCTTGGTGACAAAGACCACCGTGAAGCCCTTTTCTTGGGCATAGGCCGTGAATCCTTGTCGCCAAAAGTTTGCATGTGAATCTCCAACGACGAGGACGGATTTACCCCCTCCGGTTGAATCAACGACAACATCGGCACTTGGTCCATCTGATTCCTGTTGGCCTTGGGCTGCGGTATTGATGAGCGTGGCGGAGGCGTCGGGAACGCGCAAGATCACGAGAGATAACAGTGCAGCGCCGATTGTTGCCACGAGCCCAATGCCAACGGCTGCCCTGCGGGCACGTGCTGTCGTTACTGAGACGTTGAGAACAGGTTTCTCCAGAAAGTGGTAGGTCGCTGCTGCCAGAGCGATCGTGAGAACGAGTACCAGAGAGACCCGGTATCCCCAGAACTCTGGCATTACTCCGATCAGCCCGCCGAGAACGATCACAGGCCAATGCCATAGATATATCGAGTACGACCAGTTGCCCAAACTGCGCGCACCTCGGGTAGTGAGTGGCGTGAACACGCAGGAGTTTTCAGCTGCACTGATTCCCCACAAAATTCCCACCGTTGCAATCACACCGACTACACCGACTTGCCACGGACCAAGGCTGGTCAGTGACGTACTCACAAGGAGAAGCAGGATGAGTGAGCCGGCGCCAATCAATGGTGCTTGACGGGTGAGCGCGTTGGTCGGTCTACCAAGTTGGTGCCATTTCAGAACGATCGCAGCGAGAGTGGCGCCGGCGATAAGTTGATAGGCACGGGCAATCGTGTTGAAGTAGGCCGAAGTCTCGTTTCCTGAATCCATGACTGCGGAGATTGCAAAGAGTGCGATAAGAAGTGCGATGAAAAACGCAATATTGAGACGTTCACGAATTGAACGAATCGCCAGGACGCCGAGCATGACAACCGGCCAGACCAAATAGAACTGCTCTTCAACGGAGAGCGACCAGTAGTGCAGAACCGGACTCACGGCGCTGTCCTGCGCGAAGTAGTCGGTTGCTTGACCCATGAAATACCAGTTCGAGACATAAATTGATGCAAATGAAAATCCGGAACGGTTCGTCGCCACTTCCAGGGGAGTGGCCCAGAGTTGATACAGGACTGCGGTGACAAGCAACACAAATAGTGCGGCGGGGAAAAGTCTGCGGGCTCGACGAGCGTAGAAGCCCCAGAGTGAAATTGAATTGGTGCGAAGTCGCTCACGCAGTAAAAGTGAGGTGATCAGGAAACCTGAAAGTACGAAGAAAACATCGACTCCGACAAATCCGTTCCCAAAGCCAGGCATCTCTGCATGGAAAAGCACGACCAAGATTGCCGCTACCGCCCGAAGCCCATCAATGGGAGTGAGGTGAACGAATTCAAGTGCGGATCGTGGCGCTGGTTCACTGGTGGTTATTGGTGCCGACACCGAGCAAGTCTCACATGCCAGTGGTGTTGCTATTGGGAGAGGATAACTATTGGGAGAGGATAAGTTGAACGTCACTGCTGCCAAGTGAAGTGACCTTTACCGGCACTCCCCAGTCCTGCTGGTGCATGTGACAGGCACTGTGCTCTGCATTGGTGTCACATGAAGCCCCCTTCGCAGCAACATGCAGAATTCCATGGGAGATGTCAGGGTTAATACGTAATTCCCGTGTGAGTTCGGTGCCGGTGCCGCTGCCGTGGATTATTAGCTCGGGGGGAGTGGATCCCACCGTGAGTTGGGTTGATGGCCCGTATCGATCATCTTGCTTTTGACCGGGGGGTGGGGTGAAGAGAACCGTGAGGCTGACTTGCCCCGCTGCGATCTCGAGTTCCGGGCGGACAGTGTGCATTTCCTCACCCGTGATGGTGAGTGTTTCGCCAATAGAAATACGGGAAACCACACCGGTTGCGGATTCGACCACGAGGAGGCTTTCCCCGTCGGGAGTAAGGCACAGGTCACTCGGTTCGGCTAAATCACGGGCGACCGTGCTCACCACGCCCGAAGTCGAGTTGAACAGGCGAATCGCACCGTTGTATGTGTCGGCGATGTAGACGATTTCACCATCTGTTGTGATCCCCAGTGGGTGCTGTAAGCGTGCACTGTTTGCTGGACCATCAATATGTCCAAAGTCAAAAAGCCCGGTTCCAATTGAGGTCGCGATAGCGT
>JBIHZX010000084.1:0-5848 GCA_044240195.1 Candidatus Nanopelagicales bacterium
CAGCGCCTTTGTTGCGGGGGTGAGGGCAGCGTCAAGTTGCTCAACGGTGGCGCGGTAACCGCTTGTTTCATCGGTCATCACGATTACCGGCTTGCCCCCAGCCAACATGATCGATTCTGGGTAGGTCGTCCAGTAGGGGGCCGGCAAAATTACTTCATCACCTGGATCAAGAAGGGTGGCAAAAGCGTTATAGAGGGCCTGTTTGCCTCCATTGGTGATCAAAATCTGATTCGCAGAAACCTCAAAATTCGAATCACGCACGGTTTTCGCGGCGATCGCCTCTTTGAGTGCGGGCAAGCCACCGGCGGGGGTGTAGCGGTGCCATTTGGGCTCCCGACAAGCGGCAACTGCTGCTTCCACGATGTAGTCGGGGGTGGGAAAGTCTGGTTCACCCGCACCAAAACCGATTACCGGACGCCCGGCTGCGATGAGAGCCTTGGCTTGGGCATCCACCGCAAGCGTGGCAGATTCGGTGATAGCCCCGATTCGAGCGGAAATTCGATTACGTGATGCCGGGTTCGTGGGAGCCTTTGAGGTAGCCATGGCTCAATAATGTCAGGGGAACTCAATTCAGCACGCTCCACCCATGTGTGACCCACCCCTGCGTGACCCGCCCATGTGTGAGGGGTGGGGCAGAGCGTAGACTCTCGTCCCGCGGTAGGTCCTTGCGCAAGCATGCCTACTAAAGGGTTGTAGCTCAACTGGTAGAGCACCGGTCTCCAAAACCGGGGGTTGGGGGTTCAAGTCCCTCCAGCCCTGCAAACCGGTGCAAGCCGGCGCTAATGCATGAAAGAAATACGTGTGACCGCAAGACGAAGAAGACCAAGTCCGACAAGATTTCGAGTGGAGTAAACATGGTGGACACCGACGCTAAGCCCGCGGGCGACAGCGGTGGCTCTGACGCGAAAAAGAAGAACATTTTTTCGCGGCTGGCTCTGTTTATCCGCCAAGTTGTCGTCGAACTTCGCAAGGTTATTTGGCCAACACGAAATGAGTTGGTCAACTACACGATCGTCGTAGTTTTCTTCATATTCCTGATGTCAGGGATAGTTGCCCTATACGACTTTGTTTTCACCAGGGGAGTGCTGTTCGTTTTTGGGTAAAGCCCCAAAACGATAGGACTTCACTCACTGCCATAAGTATCTAAAGGAGTAAGAAACTCGTGTCGAATGAGAATGTGTCGAATGAGAACGAATCGATCCCCGTGGATCCGTTCGCCCCTGACGCACCCGAAAGTGATGAAAACGTCGAGGCGTTTGCGCAAGAAGTGGTCGCTGGACTAGTCGCTGACGAAATCGCACAGGACGAGCAAGAATCTGAGGCTGAGGCCGCCGTTGTCGCCGAAGCGGAAGAAATTGTCTTTGAAGCAGAAGCTGAAGAAGGCGAAATTGATCCACTTGAAGAATTCACAATCTCTATGCGTATTGCTCCTGGCGACTGGTACGTGATTCATAGCTACGCAGGCTATGAAAACAAGGTCAAGGGAAACTTGGAAGCACGAAGCCAAACCCTCAACATGGAGGATTACATTTTCCAGGTTGAGGTTCCCATGGAGGAAGTCACCGAGATCAAAGGTGGAATGCGTAAGCAGATTCGCCGCAATAAGTTCCCCGGATACGTCCTTGTTCGCATGGACCTCACCGACGAGTCGTGGGGTGTTGTTCGCCACACGCCGGGAGTCACTGGATTTGTCGGCCACGGCCACTCTCCTTCACCCCTAGCGCTGGACGAAGTCATTGCAATTCTCGCTCCGGTTCCCGAAAAGCAGATTGCGGCAGCGTCAGCGGGAGGAAAGGGCGGCGGTGGATTGGCCTCGGCTGCGCCGATCAGCGTTGATTTCAATGTTGGTGACTCGGTGACCGTTGTTGACGGCCCATTTGCAACACTGAATGCAATTATTTCGGAGATCAATATCGAAGGCCAAAAGATCACAGGCTTGGTCGAGATCTTCGGACGCGAGACCCCTGTCGAACTAGCTTTCAGCCAGATTGATGCAAACAACTAAATCCATCTAAGAAACTCCGCCCACACAAGAAGGAAACACAATGGCACCGAAGAAGAAAAAAGTCACCGGATTAATCAAGCTTCAAATTCCGGCTGGCGCAGCCAACCCCGCTCCACCCGTTGGCCCAGCATTGGGTCAGCACGGTGTGAACATCATGGATTTCTGTAAGGCATACAACGCTGCAACAGAAGCACAAAAGGGCACGATTGTCCCCGTTGAGATTACGGTCTACGAGGATCGTTCTTTCGATTTCATCTTGAAGACTCCACCAGCATCCCGCATGATTCTCAAGGCCGCGGGTCTGGAAAAAGGTTCCGGCACTCCTCAATCGGTGAAGGCCGGCAGCATCAGCAAGTCGCAGGTTCGTGAAATTGCGGAAACCAAAATGCCAGACCTCAATGCCAATGACATTGAAGCCGCAATGAAGATCATCGAAGGAACTGCACGCCAAATGGGAATTACCGTTTCCGCATAATGAATTAACAGCACGACCAGCACGACCAGCAAGACGTGGGAGAGCCAGCGCGGCTCGCACACCACAACCTGCACGCAGGAAATTCCTGCACACAACGAAGGAGCAGATATGAAGCGCAGCAAGGCATACCAAGCAGCAGCACTCAAGGTTGACCCAGAAAATCTCTATGCACCGATTGAGGCAACACGACTGGCGAAAGAAACTTCCGTCACCAAGTTCGATTCCTCCATTGAAGTTTCCATGCGACTGGGTGTTGACCCTCGTAAGGCCGACCAACTCGTGCGTGGAACCGTCAACCTGCCGCACGGCACCGGAAAGACAGCAATTGTGCTTGTCTTCGCAAACGGCGAAAAGGCCGATGAAGCCCGTGCAGCGGGGGCGGACTTTGTTGGCTCAGACGATTTGATTGCAAAGGTTGCTGGCGGCTGGACCGGCTTTGATTCAGCGGTATGTACGCCAGACCTCATGGGCAAGGTGGGAACACTGGGCAAGGTTCTTGGACCACGTGGTCTTATGCCCAACCCTAAAACCGGAACCGTCACCATGGACGTAGCGAAAGCTGTTAGCGACATCAAAGGCGGAAAGATCGAATTCCGCGTTGACAAGCACTCCAACCTGCAGTTCCCCATCGGCAAGGCATCTTTCACACCTGAGCAACTCGTGGAGAACTACGGAGCCGCACTCGATGAAATCCTGCGTTTGAAGCCATCCTCGTCAAAGGGACGCTACATCAAGAAGACAACAGTCTCCTCATCCATGGGACCAGGAATTCAGATCGATCCCAACCGGACCCGTTCACTTCTTACAGTGGAAGAGTAAATCCCATTTTCTTTTCAATGAAGTCCGTGCGCCATGTGGTGCACGGACTTCAATCATTTCGGTGAAAACTATTTAAATAACAATTGCGATTCGCATTGACCAATCAAGTAATTGACTGCAGACTTACGCGTTAATATGTAAGTCGCTCTGGGGCGTTAATGCGAAGGGATGAGGCACTCACGTGAAATACGTTCTTCCCTTGACCCATCCGTTACTTGCGCTCGAAAATATCAGCATCACGCTCAGTGGTCTTAAAATTCTCGATGACGTGAGTATCGGTGTCCCGGAAGGCGCGGTCACCGGTTTGATTGGCCCTAATGGTGCCGGCAAGACAACGGTCTTCAACATCATGAGTGGTTTTCTGACCCCTGATGAAGGCAATGTGCGATTTAAGGGCAAAAAACTTAAGCATATTAAAACCCACCACTTAACCAAGTTGGGGATTTCGCGGACTTTGCAAGGGGTTGGACTCTTTGCATCACTTACCGCTTTGGAAAATGTAATGCTGGGTGGTTCTTCGCGCGTCAAGAGCGGAATTGTCGCTGACTCGTTTGGGGCGCCATGGGCCGACTCAGCGCAAAATAAGTTGCGCGGTGAGGCCATGGCAGTCATGACCGAGTTTGGAATCGCCGATGCCGCTGATCGTTACCCGGGAGAGTTGCCGTATCCCGTTCAGAAGCGGGTCGCGATTGCCCGAAGTCTGATATCAGATCCGAAAGTTCTTTTGCTCGATGAACCTGCCGGTGGGATCAGTGCCGCAGACATGGCAGAACTTGGCCGCATGATTCGAAGTTGGACTCCCGAGCGGACAGTCCTTCTGGTGGAACATCACATGGAACTGGTTATGGAAGTCTGCGATCTGATCTGGGTGCTTGATGCTGGCAAGGTGATTGCAGTCGGAAGCCCAGATGAAGTGCGCAAAGACCCGGCCGTGCTTGCCGCTTATCTGGGGACAGAGGTTGACGCCTGATGTTGCTCATTGAAAACCTCTCCGTGAGTTACGGTGCGGTGCAAGCGCTGAAAGATGTATCCCTTGCGGTGCCACACGGCCATGTCACCGCGGTGATCGGTGCTAACGGTGCGGGTAAATCGACCTTAATGCGAACCCTGGCTGGGCTGGAGAAGCCTCAATCTGGTCAGATCACCTTCAATGGGGAAGTTATTAGCGGGCGCAAGCCCGAGGACATCGTGAGGATGGGTATCGCTCTTGTTCCCGAAGGGCGGTCAACGATTCCGGAACTCACAGTTGAGGACAACCTCAAGTTGGGCGGAATGTGGCGTTCCCATGCCCAGCGCAACGCTTCACTGTCACGTGCTTACTCGCTCTTTCCGGTACTGGGCGAACGAAAGAGTATGCGTGCGGACACGCTGAGCGGCGGAGAGCGGCAACAGTTAGCAATCGGCCGCGCTTTGATGACTGGCCCGCAAGTCCTCCTGTTAGACGAGCCATCACTCGGCTTGGCCCCATTGATCGTCACTCAGATCCTTGAACTTGTTGCACGGATGGCGTGGGATAGCGGATTGGCCGTCCTTCTCGTGGAGCAAAATGCCACTGTCGCACTTCGGATTGCCCGTACGGGGGTGGTCCTCAACCTGGGTGAAGTTGTTAAGTCTGGCCCAGCGGCTGAAATCGCATCCGATGAGGAACTTCGACATGCATATCTGGGGTACTGAGTCATGACCAATTTCATCGACTTCCTACTCGGCGGCTTTAGCAGCGGTGCCGTCATCGCACTGATGGCATTGGCGCTAGTCATGGTGTGGCGCTCAACCCGCATGGTCAACTTTGCTCAAGTTGGGCAAGCAATGTTTACGACCTACGTTGCATTGACGGTTCAGCAATCAACGGGGAACTGGCTATTGGCACTTGCTGTCGCCATGGTGGCAGGGCTCATCCTTGGCATCGTTGTTTTCTTCTTGGTCATCCGCCCGGTAAAGAACAGCGATACAACGGGTGCAATCATCGCAACATTCGGTGTGCTCATTGCTCTACAAGCGGGAGCCGGCATGATTTGGGGTGGAGACCCTGAAGGATTCATTCCACCCGTTTCCAATGCGGGGCTCGAATTCGCTGGACGGATCTGGCCGGTTTCCCTCTATGACATTTTGGTGTGGGTAGTAACGGCAGCGCTTGTCATCGGACTCACCTTGTTATTCACGAAGACTTCCTTGGGGCTATCGATGCGAGCTTCGGCTTTCAATCCCGAGGTTGCGCGGCTCTCGGGTGTTCGAGTAAACCGGATGCTGATTACGGGTTGGGCAATTGCTGGGGCAACGGGTGCTGTGGGTGGCGTTCTCATTGCACCGGTGTCGACAATCTCACCAAATAGTTTTGACATTCTGCTTGTGTTTGCATTCACCGCAGCAGTTATCGGTGGATTGGATTCGTTAGTTGGAGCCGTGACCTTTGGCATTGGAACCGGTTTAGTGATCTCATTGGTTTCCGGTTACACCGATGCCAGCAACGCCCCTGTAGTTGCACTTGCTCTGCTCGCACTGAACCTTTTACTGAAGCCTGATGGTGTCTTTAGCCACCACGGATCGAGGTC
>JBIHZX010000085.1:0-5750 GCA_044240195.1 Candidatus Nanopelagicales bacterium
CTTGATAGTGTTCGGCGGTCATTCCCCCATAGCTCAATTGGCAGAGCATTCGACTGTTAATCGGAGGGTTCTTGGTTCGAGTCCAAGTGGGGGAGCGTTAGGGTCGCAGCGGAAAACCGTTGCGGCCCTTAATGTTGTCTCTTGTAATAGTCACCGCAAATGCAACAGAAAATATTCTTACACGTAATTAAGAGGTAATCAATGCCAGGTTTACGCAGGAATTTAGGTCTTTTAGGCTTGGTGGCTATTTCACTGGCGGTCATGGGACCGAGTATGTCGGTGTCCCTCAACCCGCAGGCAATTTCCGAACAAGTGGGCGCAGTGACCCCTCTCATATTTGTTCTTGCCGCTATCCCGCTGGGAATCATGGTGTATTCATTCGTGGTCCTGACTCGGCGTCGTGGTTCGGCAGGTTCACTTTTTGGGCTGGTTGGCGTTGAAATTGGTCCTCGAACAGGAACAGTTGCGGGTTTGTGGCTCGTTACCGCCTACGTCACGTTTGCATCCCTGACGGCAGTTTCTTTCGGCATTTTCATTACGTCGCTGATTGGGGCACTGGGCGGACCAACCCTGCCCAGCTTTGTTTCGCTCATTATTGCTCTGGTGATTGTCCCCGTCACTTCATTCCTTGCTGGGCGAACGATTAAGACTCTTGGTCATATATTGCTTATTCTTGAAGGGCTGACCATGGTCGCGATCCTTGTGGTCTGCGGCATCACACTGTCCAAACTCATCAATGGTGGTGGTCCCCAGGGACAGACCGTTGATTGGTCGGCTTTCAAATTTGAGGGAGTAGCTATTGGCCCGATTGCTCTTGCGCTCACTTTCGCACTTCTGTCCAGCGCAGGGTTTGAAGGAGCTGCGGCGGCCGCTGAAGAAACCGATAACCCCAAAAGATCTATTCCCCGTGCACTGATCATCGTCACGGTGCTGTCGAGTTTGTTCTATATTCTTGTCACGACAGTGGCCGTGTGGGCATTTGGAACGGCACCGAATCAACTGGAAAAGTTTTCGGCGTCGGGCTCACTTCCCGGTGACATCGCTAATGTTTATGTCGCTGACGGCATGGGAGACCTGATCACTCTGGGTGGTGCTGTGTCCTCATTCGCATGTTTGGTTGGTGCTCAAATTGCTGGGGGACGCATTCTCTTTGCCTTCGGTCGCGATTCGGTTATTCCTAGCCGCTTTGGCGAACTTTCAGTACAGGGAACTCCGGTGCGTGGGAGTTATACCGTCGGGGCTGCGGCGTTTGTTTTGGTTATTTTTGCCGCTATTACGACTGCATTTGATTCTTTCTCCGCTTTTGAGATGGTCAGTGATATGGCAGGGGTTCTCATTGCGGCCGCCTATTGCACGGCCTGCGCAGCAGCGATAAAAGTTCTATGGTCAGGCCCACGCCGCTGGTTGGCTGCTATTCCAGCGGTAGGAATTGGGATTCTGGTCGCGATCATTGTCTTGCAGGTATTTCCGTTGCCCTCAGGTTGGGAGTTAATTGCCCCGACAGTGGCCATAGTTGCTCTTATCGTTGGAGCGGTGGTAGGTCGCAAGCGTGGAGATCGAGCACAAGAAGCGCTATCTCATTAACAAAATGAAACTTCGATGAGTTGCGCCGATCTCGGCTAGGCGACGTAGTACATCAAGTTCGGCAGCAGGAATCCACGCTGCATTGAGCCATTGGCCATATCGCTGATCTGATCGCCGATGCTGGGTCCAATCTTCCAGCCCTTTTCGATAAGTGCGAGTCGCTGATCGGCTTTGCGGTTGGCTGCATTTTGGGTATTGTCCGCTGACTTGCGGATGAGAGCGCCGTAGCCGGAAATCCCTAACTCAGCCAAGCAGCTTGTGGTCGAAACACGATCAGCCTCAGGTCGACCGGTGATGATGAAGGAAGTGATCCCGAGTTTTGTGAAAGCCTTGAAGAGTGCACGGACTGGAGCTATTGCCGGGCGGGTGCAGTTCGCATTTGCTGCCGAAAAGTCGGCGTCGACAATAGTGAATTGCGGGTCGGCCTTGACGAAAATTTCATAGTTGCTTAAAAGCGTCTCATCAACATCAAAGACAGCTGCTGCCTTGCATGCGCGAACCTTCGCGGGTTTGGTGCTCCCGCATTCCTTCTTCACCCACGAACGTGTCCACTTAAGCGCTGCGGCGGATACCTCGGACTGATCTTTCAGAGCCTCGCCAGAGGAATAGTAGGAAATTACGAAGGGTGCGGGGCTTGGACCCGCAAACCAGTAGCCGGTTGTTAAATCGATGGAGGGCAGGTTCTGCCCGGTCCCGGTGATCGGCAGGCCGTCGCTCAAGTTCGTGCCGGCATCTACCATGATGGTCTCGGCGCTTGCAAAATTTACTGGCGCAACGAACGCGAACGCGGCAATTGCAACAACTGCGGTGCTCCGGGTGATTCCTTTAGTGAAATTCATAATCGAAGGGTATCAAGAACGGGTAGGTTTTGATAAGTAATCGTTGGCACGATCGTCTGGAGTGGAAACGCGACATGATCGTGCGTGGTTTTACTAAATATTAGGGCCGGGACTTCTGCGCCGATTAAGATTCACGGGTGCCCAGTGATCTGATTGCAATATCGAAAGACTCACCCAACACCATTATGTTTATTAGGCATGGTGAAAAGCCAAGTGAGTCAGGTGCTCCTTTTGGGGTGAATCAGCACGGGAAGGAGGATTCCCACGCACTCTCGGTTCGCGGGTGGCAGCGGGCAGGGGCTTTAGCTGGGTTGTTCAAGTTGGCGCAGCCGTCGGGGTATCCGGGTCTAGTCACACCAGCGGCAATTTATGCGACCGCTCCGAACTCTGACTCACACAGCACTCGCGAGTTCAATACCGCGCAACCACTAGCGGATGCATTGAATGTGCAGGTCAATGTTGATTTCCCGCATGGCCATGAACATCACCTTGCAACTCATATTGTCGGGCAAGCTCTCGATACCTTGGTGGTGTGGCACCACGGGGAACTTCCTGCGGCGATTGCTGAATTCCCGATCGTGAATATAGACGATGTACCGAGTCAATGGCCCGAGGAGCGCTTTGATCTGGTCTGGGTACTTCAGCGCGATGCGGGTTCATTGCAGTACACATTTAGCCAGTTGAATCAGAGGCTCCTTGACGGAGATAAGCCGTGAGCGGCGAGTAGATTTCCCACATGAGTAAGTTCGCCATCAAGCGTCCCGTCATCGCTCTACTCGTTTGGATTCTGCTAATCGTCGGCCTGGGGGCTTTCGCCACAAGTCTCGACTCGAAATTCGATGACAGTTTTTCGCTTCCGGGCGCTCAATCCACAAAAGCCCAAGAACTACTGGAGGAACTGAACTCGGGTGGTTCCAATAACGCGAGTATCAAAATCATTTGGTCACCCACCGATAGCTCCGTGACAGATGAGAAAACCCAAAAAGCAATTCAACCTCTGCTGGAGTTAATTGCAGGTCTTGATGGTGTTCAGTGCGTAACGAGTCCATATAAAAAGAATCTCGGCAGTGAATGCAAGTCTGAATTGAATATCTCCGTCGAAACATCTCTCATGCACGCGATTCACAAGGAGTTACGTAAAGTCACCGGACTAACGAACAAGGAAATTGATCAAGTTGCCAAGGTCCTAGCGGGAATCGCACCACTCTCAGAGGCAAATGGTTCAGATCTAGCCGCTATCGCCAAGGTACTTCCGTTACTTGCGAGGCTATCGATGTTGCCCCCCGACGTAATTGCGGGACTCCGCAGCATTGATCAAGCCATTGCTGATGACTCGACCGGACTCACGAGAAAAGAACTCGAAGAGGTAGATCAGGCACTTGGTGGTCTTCAAGAATTTGCCAAAATTCCGCTGGATATACGTGAAGCACTGGCGAAAACCTCACCGGCTGAACTCGCGGCCGCTGCGCGCGCGCTACCAAAAGCCGTGGCCGAACTCAATAAGTTAGAAAAAGAATTCAATACCGAAGTGGATTCACTTCGTGCCGCAGCCAAAGCCACTGACTCAGCTTTGAGCCCGATCGGCTCGCAAGACGATGTTGCCTACGCCACGGTGACTTTTAATACCGAAACTCTGAAATCAGCGGAAGCAACACGGATTGTTGATTTGATCCAGACTGCGAACTCGGACACTCTTACCGTTGGCGCTAGCGGGGGAGTCCTTGAAGGCGCAGGAGCCGGTGGAGACAACAGTGAGGCAATTGGTCTCCTTGCCGCTGTTGTCATTTTGCTTATTGGTTTTGGATCCCTGATTGCTGCAGGTCTACCCATATTTGTGGCAGTTACGGGATTAGTGGGGGGCCAATTACTAGTAATTATTGTTGCGAAATTTGCAACGGTTGCGAGTTTTGCGCCGACACTGGCGGCAATGATTGGGCTTGGTGTGGGTATTGATTACGCACTGTTCATTACCAATCGGTACCGCCAAGGCCTACAAGAAGGTATGTCACCAAAGGATGCAGCTCGTAAATCAGTGGGCACCGCCGGTCGCGCAGTACTCTTTGCCGGCAGTACGGTGATCATGGCATTACTAGGAATGTTTGTGTTGGGGATTCAATTCTTCAACGGGTTAGCAATCGCCGCAGCAGTCGCGGTCCTCATGGTGATGGCCTCAGCCCTATTTATGCTGCCAGCTCTGTTGAGTTTGCTCGGCACGAAAGCATTCAGTATCCGGATGCCGTGGGGAAAGAATCCACAAAGCACTCCCGAGGACCCCAAGCGCTGGAGGGCATTCGGCCTATTACTTCAGAAAAAGCCGTTGATTCCGGTTGCGCTCAGTTTGATCCTGATCGGCGGCCTGGCATTCCCCGCGTTGTCCCTTCAGTTGGGATTCCCTGATGACGGAAGCCAAGCCAAAAATACGCCCCTGCGCACCGGCTACGACCTACTGGCGAAAGGATTTGGTCCCGGAGTAAGTGGCCCATTCTTCATTGCGGTTGAAACAAAAAAGAACGGTGATTTCGAAGCGCTTAAACAGACCATTCGTGCTCTCAATAAAACTGAAGGTGTCGCCAGCACGATCCCAAGCCTGGACATGCTGCCCCTCGTTGAATTGAACAAGGATGCATTTGGTGCTAGTGGAAACATTACGTCTGTGTTGGTTCAGCCCACCACGTCACCACAAGATGAAGCGACTGCTGCCACGTTGGAGCGACTACGAAGTACAACCGCGGTGGAGATTGAAAATAAGGATGGAACTCAGATATTTGTGGGAGGGAGTCAAGCAGTTTCCACTGATTTCACCGACGTTCTGATTAAGGTCTTACCACTATTCCTGCTGCTCGTCGTCGGGTTAGGTTTTCTTGCTTTGATTCTGCTATTTCATTCGCTCGTTATACCTCTCACAGCAGCCGTCACAAGTTTGTTGAGTTTTGCTGCCGCAATGGGTGTAACGGTTGCCGTGTTTCAGTGGGGTGTTGCAGATTCATTACTCGGTGTCAGCGGAACGGGACCGATCCTTCCGTTCCTGCCTGTAATGGTGTTCGCCATATTGTTTGGACTATCGATGGACTATCAAGTTTTTCTTGTCTCGCGAATGAAAGAGGAATGGGAGAAGTCAGGGGACAATCGTCAATCGGTTCTTAACGGCCTTGCAGGCAGTGGAAAGGTCGTTGTGATCGCAGCTTCGATTATGAGTGCTGTTTTCATCTCATTCGTCCCAACTCCCATTGACACAATCAAGCTCTTTGGTGTCGCTCTCACAGCCGCCGTTCTCATCGATGCATTCATTGTTCGCCTTGTTCTAGTGCCTTCGCTGATGACACTTCT
>JBIHZX010000086.1:0-5725 GCA_044240195.1 Candidatus Nanopelagicales bacterium
TCACTGGGAAACGTTTCCGAATCTGATACTTGAATCCAATCAAGGGCCTCACCTGTTGGCGGGTGTCGAGTTATTGAAGTGACGTATGCACCCAGTTGTTCTAGATTCTTCGACACTTCCGAACCAATAAAACCGGTGGCTCCTGAAATAAGTACCCGCTTGTTCTCCCACTGTTTCGACACGACAGCATTCATACTTACTCAGTCCAGCCGGCGAACATCTCGGAATCAAAAATAAACGGTGAGTCAAAGTCCGTAACGTTGAGTAGTGCTTGGTCTCGGTCCGAGAGTTGCAGACTCTCTACTCCACTGCTGAATGTGAGTGAGGAGAGGTTAACGCCCGTGTCACATTCTTTGTCATAAACTCCTTCTTGCGCGTACACCAGTACTGCGGGGGGTTCAATCACAACAAATCCGTGTGCGCACCCGGCAGGTATCAGCACACCCTTTGATTTGGGGCTTAGGCGCATCTCCCAGACGTGATGAAATGTTGGGCTGCCCACTCTCAGGTCAATAACGAGGTCAAGAACCGAACCAGTCGTTGCGAAAACCAACTTCCGCCCATGGTGCGGTGGTACCTGAAAATGCATTCCTCTGGCGACCCCGGACTCGGAGCTCGACCAATAGATCTCATCAAATTTGAGGGGCTCAATGCCCAAGGGCACTCCGGCTAAAATCTTGTGGAATGCACCTCTATTGTCTTCAAATGGATCAATACCCACGGAGTAGAGGCCGGGAATCACTTGCCGTTCCCAAATGCTGCTCATTTGGTGATTCTATTGGAATACCAATTTTTGTCTTTGGACATCACCGCAGCAAGTCTCCTCTACATATTTGGCGCGCTAAGGTGTGTCTGTGAGTGAGACCACCGAGCGAGAAGTGGACGTGCTCGACCAAAAGCCTCATTCGGTCAGTGTTGTCATTCCCGTGTACAACGGAGGCACGACGTTGCCAGCCTTGCTGGCTGAGATCGAAACCCTTACAGAAACGATCGTGAGTCCAGGGGGAAACCTATTCCGCGTCTCAGAGGTCTTGCTCGTTTGGGACGGCGGCTCACCTGAATCAGCCGGGGCTTTGCGGGAACTAGAAGCTACGTATTCATGGGTGCGCCCAATTTGGCTCTCACGAAATTTTGGCCAGCATGCGGCAACTTTGGCCGGAATGTCTTCAACATCAGGTGAATGGGTTGTCACGCTCGACGAGGACGGCCAGCATGATCCGGCCTACATTGGTCAACTTCTTGATTGCGCACTTGCCGAACGAGTTCAACTCGTTTACGCGGCACCAACGAATGGCCGGCCCCACGGTTTCCTGCGAAATGCGGGATCTGCTAGCGCACGCTGGATGTTCAACAGATTAATAGGCGAAAGTGATATCGATCAGTTCCACAGTTATCGACTAATGCTCGGAGAGGTGGCTCGGGGGACAGCCGCTTACACCGGTCCTGGTGTTTATCTTGATGTTGCACTTTCGTGGGTAGTTGCAACTAGCTCTAGTTCACCTGTCCCCATGCGATCAGAAGGACGCGAAGCCAGCAATTACTCTTTCAAGAAACTGGTCGCTCACTTCGGTCGCTTGGTGATCTCCTCTGGCACTCGACCACTAATAATTGTCTCCGTAATCGGCTTTGTATTTTTCATGCTTGGAATAGTTTTTTCCCTTTGGGTCCTGTTTCAAAGGTTTTTCACTGACTCCGTTCCACAAGGTTGGACATCAAGCTTTGTTGCAACGCTTGTTGTTGGTGGATTAACTCTCTTGTCACTGGGAGTTATTGCCCAGTACCTGCGAACCGCCGTGAACATGTCCCTCGGCAAGCCGCTTTATGTTGTAGTGGATGATCCGTCTCGGCACTTCCCCCAAAATCCTGTGGCAAGAAACTAGAAGCTCTTGCAAGAGTCAGCCCACCTACCCCTGTGGATCTTGGGCCAAGGTGGTTTCCTAGGAACCTCGATCGCGCGCTGCGCATTCAACTCCGGGTATTCCATATTCCAAGCTCACCCAATTCCTTGGCGTGACCCCAGCCTGCGTGCTGAAGCAATGAGCCAGCTTGCTCATAATTTCGCTGATTTTTCGACCGGTGGAACACCGCTAATCATTTGGGCAGCCGGTGCTGACGGAGTAAGTGAACGCCAAGACGAAGGTGAAGTTGAATCCTTCACTGATTTCGTTCATGCAATTTCTGCAACAAGTAACTTGAATAATGCCAAAGTTGTCGTTTGTTCAAGTGCCGGAGGGGTTTACGGCGCCTCACCAAATCCACCTTTTTCGGTTTCAAGCACCATCGCAGCTTCAAACCCGTATGGCGTAAACAAGATTGCCATCGAAGCAATTGCTGGAACAGAATTTCCAAGTTCAGTGAAAGTGCATATCGCAAGAATCACAAACTTGTATGGACCTTGGCCTGGACCGCGACAAGGTCTGGTGAATCGAATGTGTACTGCGGCTGCCACACGCAAAGCACTACAGATTTATGTCCCACTTGACACTGTGCGGGACTACATCTACGTGGATGACGCGGCTGAATTGCTGCTCTTGGAGACTGTTGCCGCCGACACTTATCGCTCACTGTCCCTGATTGGTTCGGGGGAAAATTCTTCCGTTGGTGAAGTGATCAGAACTGTCATTAACGTGACCCACCGCAAAGTGCCCATCAGCCTGGCCTACCTAGAATCCACCAAATTGCAGCCTCGTGACCTGCGCATGACACCCAGTTGGCGAGAACGAGACCTGCAGTTCAATCCAATGTCACTCGCAGAGGGAGTCAAGCGACTATTCGACACCCTCGTCACAGTTCCCAGGTGGAATTAATCCAATTTTTGAGCCCACGGCTTTTCGCCGCTGTCCCAGAGGTCGTTAAGGATCTTCGATTCACGCAGGGTGTCCATTGGCTGCCAGAAGCCCTCGTGCTTGTACGAACTCAATTTTCCGTCACGCGCAAGGGATGCAAGTGGGCCTGACTCGAGCACACAGTCATCGGTGAAGTAATCGAGGGTCTTTGGGTTCACAATCATGAAACCAATGTTGATCCACCCCTCGAGCTTGGGCTTTTCTTGAAAAGCTGTGACATCTCCTTTGTCATCACGATTGATAACACCGAAACGACTTGTTGGCTGCACCGTTGTGATTGTGGCCTGTTTTCCTGATTCGGCGTGCCGCTTTCGCAAAGCATCAATATTCACGTTGGCGAGGCCATCTCCATAGGTTAGGAAGAAGTCCTCATTCGGATCCAAGTACTTGGCTGCCTGGAGAACTCGACCACCGGTCTCTGTTTTCTCACCTGTGAAGGCAACGGTTACCTTCCAGTCAGATTCGTCATGCGCACCATGGATCTGAAGCGAGTTTCGATCCCCTAGCGAGATGGTGAAGTCATTACCCAAGGGTTCATAATTAAGAAAATATTCCTTAATCATGTTGGATTTGTAACCCGTTGCAATTATGAAGTCCTTGATTCCATAGCTGGATAGGTGCTTCATTATGTGCCAAAGAATTGGTCGTCCACCAATTTCCACCATGGGCTTTGGGCGGAATTCACTTTCCTCACGGATGCGGGTCCCTAGGCCACCCGCAAGAAGCACTGCTTTCATCTAACTCCTCAAATTCTTCACGAGCCTGCCTCATCATCAACCTACACGAAAAGTCAATTATGACGGTATAACCCATTCCTTTTGATCCATGTTATAAATCTTATGGATTACCACATCGCTGCGAGCCCATAAGGAATCCCCCTGTATCCCATCCATTTGTGTGATGTGCTCAATTAATTGAAATCCTTTGGATTCTAGAAGCGCAAACACATCAGTCTGAATATGTTGATTCTCCCAAATTGGTAAAACCTCAGTCTCGATTTGAATGCACGCAACATTATGAATAAATTCCCCGAGGCCATCTAGAACTTCGAAAGTCATTCCTTCAACATCAACCTTGAGGAAGTCAATACTGGAAATCCCCCGGGCCCGGACAAAGTCGTCAAGTCTTATTACTTCAACTGTGATGCCATCGACGTCTGTTGAATCATTCACGCTGTGTTTGAGGAGGGACGAGATCCCAGAATTTGAAGTTCTATTGATATTGACAGCGTTGAACGTCAAAAATCCACTGACGTTTGACACCGCCTTCTGGGTCACCTCAAACTCGTAGTAATCAGACACGGCTGAAGCGATGGCAGGATGCGGTTCAAAAACATAAACATCACTATGCGGAATTTTCCAACTGGCGGCTAAATATGCAGCATCTTGAGCGTAGTTCGCCCCTACCTCGAAAATTATGCGGGGCGAAATCGTAGTTAGTCTGCTGGTCAAGTCCATTAAGTGATCGAGATACTGGTAGTCAAGTTTTGACCCTCCCATACCAGGATCCGGTTGTTTCGGTAACTTCTCGAGAACTACCACAAAGCCAAATTTTCGGGCTATCCACTGCACGAGTTCGTTCAACAAGCTGTGTCCTTTTTGTTTAAAGACTAACTAATTCCTTTAAGGTAGAGAGTATCTTCGGCATTGAGTGGACACGAGTTGAACACTCTGATTAAGTAGATATGCTTCTGATATGCCCAACTTAGACACATTAAGACAGCAAATCCTTGATCTTGTCTCGGATTTCTCTGCCTTATCTCTGAAGCCCTCTGAGTTTGTTCCCGGTGAAAGCGCAGTCCCCGTCTCCGGCAAAGTTCTTACCCCCGAGGACCTGGTGGCACTCGTTGATTCAAGCCTCGATGGTTGGCTGACAGCCGGGCGTTTTCATGAGCAGTTCCAGCGTGAGTTGGCTAAATACGTTGGTTCGCGCGGGGCTTTGATGGTAAACAGTGGGTCAAGCGCGAACTTGGTGGCGTTGAGTGCTCTAACTAGTCCGAAGTTGGGTAAGAAGGCTTTGAAGCCAGGGGATGAAGTTCTCACCGTCGCTATGGGTTTTCCCACGACGATTAATCCGATCATTCAAAACGGTTTGAAGCCAGTTATGGTCGACGTCAATTTAGGTACATATGACGCTATCGCAGATCGATTGCGTGAGGCTGTCGGTCCCAAGACTCGCGCGATCATGATGGCGCATGCGTTGGGCAATCCCTTTGATTTGGATACTGTGCAGGAACTTTGCAAAGAGCACGGCATGTGGTTGATCGAAGACTCATGTGATGCATTGGGTTCGGAGTATCGAGGAAAGCGCACCGGAAGTTTTGGTGACACAGCAACTGCCAGTTTCTATCCAGCTCACCACATAACGACCGGTGAAGGTGGTGCGGTCTTCTTCAAATCACCTTTGGTTGCCAGGCAAATTGAGTCATTCCGCGACTGGGGCCGGGATTGCTACTGTGAAACAGGGTGTGACAACACTTGCCTGAAACGGTTCGAATGGCAGTTGGGTGAATTGCCGGAAGGGTACGACCACAAATACATTTACAGTCACATTGGCTACAACCTCAAGGCCACCGACATGCAGGCCGCACTGGGTCTTTCACAACTTAAGAAACTCGATGGCTTCGTTGCTGCTCGTAAAAAGAACTTCGATTTCCTCTACGCCAAACTTTCCGGGGTTTCCGGTTTGATCATGCCGCAAGCAACAGAGCATTCTGAGCCATCGTGGTTTGGTTTCCCCATCACTTTGGATCCGGCACTTGCTGTGGATCGTGAAGAACTCATGAGATTCCTCGACGCTCGCAAAATTGGTACGAGGCTCATGTTCGCCGGAAACATCCTGCGACAGCCCGCCTACAAGAACGTCGAGGCACGAGTGGT
>JBIHZX010000028.1:0-18180 GCA_044240195.1 Candidatus Nanopelagicales bacterium
TTGAGAAAGCAACGGCTGTTGCTCGAGCCATGGTGATGCAATACGGCATGACTGAACGGCTGGGAGCTATCAAGTACGGTCGAGAACAGGGTGAAGTGTTCATGGGCCGCGACATGGGTCACACTCGTGACTTCTCCGAGGAAGTTGCCGCTGCGATCGACGAAGAAGTTCGGGCTTTCATCGAAACTGCGCATCAAGAGGCTTACGACCTACTTGTCGCAAACCGAGAAGCGCTTGACGCAATTGTCGTTGCACTGATGGAGCGCGAGACACTCCAAAAAGAGGAGATCGCAGAGATCTTTGCCGAATTGAATTTACGCGAACCTCGAGGTGCGTGGACAGGCTCGGCGCGCAGGTCGCCAGACATTAGTGGACCGGTGGAAGTACCTGCACTTGATGCCGCCAAATCCGACGTATAGTTTGAATGCATCATGAATGACATTAACCCGATCAGTATCACGAGTCCAGGGCCTAAAGCACCCTACGATTTTGCGGGTGTTGAGAAGGCAACTCGTGATCTGTTAATCGCAATCGGAGAAGACCCGGATCGAGCTGGACTGATTGATACTCCGGCCCGGGTTGCTCGAGGATATGCGGAAATATTTGGCGGACTGCATAAAACCCCTGAAGAAGTTCTCACCACAACATTTGATCTCGGCCATGACGAACTCGTGATTGTGAAAGATATTAACTTCAACAGCATGTGCGAACACCATCTGCTGCCGTTTTATGGCCATGCCCATATCGGTTACATCCCAAATGAAGACGGTCGTATTACCGGGCTTTCGAAACTAGCGCGGGTCACTGATGTTTTTGCCCAGCGACCACAGGTTCAGGAACGACTCACGGGCCAGATAGCCGATTCGGTAATGAGAATTTTGCAACCACGGGGTGCAATCGTAATTCTGGAAGCGGAGCATATGTGTATGTCACTGCGCGGAGTCCGTAAGCCGGGTGCGGTCACGACCACAAGCGTTGTGCGTGGGGTATTGCGTGATGCGGTAACCCGCTCTGAGGCCATGACGTTAATCACTGGACTCTAACTCCCGTGTTCGCTCACGTCCCGGTGATAATGGGGATCTTGAATTTAACCCCAGACTCATTTTCCGACGGTGGTCAATTTGATTCAGTGAAGTCAGCAGTTGATGCTGCTACTTCAATGGTTGCTCATGGCGCCAACATTATTGATGTCGGGGGAGAGTCCACTCGTCCTGGCGCCGAGAGAATCTCACTCGAGACTGAATTAGAACGTGTAATTCCTGTTGTTGAACAATTATCTGAGCAGGGTATTTACATAAGTATTGACACCATGCGCTCTGAGGTCGCCGCAGCTGCCATTGCCGCAGGCGCTCGAATGGTAAACGATGTAAGTGGAGGCCTCTCAGATCCAGACATGTTGAGTGTGGTGGCAAGTCTTGGTGTTCCCATCGTGCTTATGCATTGGCGTGGACCGAGCAAGACCATGCAAGAAAATATTCACTACAACAATGCACTCGTTGAAGTTAGTTCGGAACTGCAGAACAGGGCCATGGCGGCACTGAGCGCAGGAATCAACCGAGGCAACATCATTCTTGATCCAGGGATTGGTTTTGGAAAAGAAGCCGAGCACAACTGGGAACTGCTCCGAAATCTTGATGCTCTGCTGGCAATTGGCCACCCGCTGCTCGTGGGGGTTTCCCGCAAAAGATTCCTTGGTTCTTTGCTCGCAGACACCGAAGGAACACCTCGGGACGTGCGTATGCGTGATGTTGCTTCCGCGGCTGTATCTGCATATCTTCTGCAACGCGGTGCGTGGGGTGTTCGAGTCCATGACGTTCAAGCAACTTCTGATGCGTACAAGGCCCTGTGCGCGATTAACCCGGATCCCGCAATTGACTCAATTGAGTTATTAGGACTGCGTGAATTCGGTCACCATGGCGTTCTGGAACACGAACGGATCAACGGCCAGTATTTCAGTGTCGATGCAACTTTGGGGCTTTCAATTTCGCACGCGGCACACACCGATGATCTTGCGGACACCGTTAACTACGCTGAGGTAGCAGATTCAATCCGTGCGCGAATTGCCGGAGAGCCCGTGGATTTGATTGAAAAACTTGCTGAACTGATTGCCACCGACTGCTTGGCATTCCCGCAGGTGGTTTTTGCCAAGATCCGAGTTCATAAGCCCGATGCACCAATTGAGGGTGAGTTCAGCGATGTGATTGTCACTCGAGCAAAATTCATCGGCTCATGACAAATACAGTCCTCGTTGCTTTTGGCGCCAATCTGGGTGACCCGATCGAGACGGTACAGCTCGCGTATCGGGAACTCTCAGAAGTGTTGACCCCCGTTGCAAGTTCGCATCTGTATCGAAGTAAACCGGTTGGTGGCGTTGAGCAGGACGACTTTATTAACGCGGTAGCACTTTTTGAAACTGGACTCTCAGGTCTGGACATTCTTAGCAGACTTCACGAAATAGAAGATGCCCATTCTCGGACCCGTGAGGTTCGTTGGGGTCCAAGGACATTGGACCTGGATGTGATCGCGCTCTGGGAGAATGGTGATCCCGTGACAAGCGCAAATCCGATCCTGACACTCCCGCACCCTCGGGCGTGGGAACGAGTATTTGTCACTGCCCCGTGGACCGCTTTGAAATTAGATGGCAAATTCAGTGAACTTCCCGGGGCTGGACCCGTTGACAAGTTGGAGTCATCAATGCAGACAATTGAATGTCTTGAGATCGGACTTGAGCGCTAATGCATACCACGAAGATTTCACGGCTTGTCGTCATCGCATTGATTCTGATGGCAATTGGATTTGCCCTCACCCAAATTGTTATGGGTCAAAGTTCACGCTCACTCCCCGTACCGGCCATGGCTGCCGGTGCATTATGGATTCTTGGCGGCGGATTTGGCATTTGGACCTATATGGCAAAACCCCGCCTTAAACGAGAACCAGGAACTAAGCCATTTCCACCGCTGGCCTCGGCTCGGATCGCGGTTCTAGCGCTGGCGGGGAGCAGAACCGGTGCGGCCATTGCTGGTTTCTACGCCGGGGTTGCGCTTGCCTCAATGGGGAATCTTGACACCCCGGCGGGCTGGAGCGCGACCATTAATGGTTTCCTGGCCGCGCTGGGGGCAATCCTGCTCGTCATATCTTCACTGTGGCTGGAGAGCCTGTGCGTGGCGAGAGACCAGGGCACAACGACAGACACGTGATCAAAGTACTGTGCTCCCATGAGTGAAACCATGCTTGAAGACCTACCCTTTGATGAACTCCGGCACAAGGCTTTCCACTTGGCAGAAAAGAAATTAGATATTGGTTTCTTCACCGATGTCTTCTCGCACATGCCCGGCATGATTGCGATTGAGGGCGAAGGTGGAGACCTTGGATCAATTGGCGGGACATTTATTGAAACCGTTCGGGCCACCAAGCAAATGTTTGGTCACGGGGAAATCGATCCTGACATGGAAACACTGCTTCGGGCTCGATTCGCCACCTATATTCGGGCTAACGATCCAAGTCACCAATAACGAAAAACATACTGCTGATAGCGCAAGCTAATTGATCAATGCGGTGGCCCACCAACGTGGGGACCAGCGCTTGAAAATTATTAAATGAAGCAGACCGCAATTTCAGTCGCCATGGAGTCTTGTCCCCGGCGCTCACCAAATACCAACCGTTAATGCCTGTTGGTCCGTCAACCCAGCTGTAGGAATTTCCTTCGGGTGCGCGTACTACTTTGGGGAGCACCACGTTGACATCTGTTCCGTTTGTGGCCTCAAGGTGTGGGAATATTGTTTTGATGAGTTCGATGCTCAATATGACTTGATCAATCAGTGCCAAGAAGCGAGAGTAGGCATCCCCATCTCGGTACGCCGCTGGCTTTGAGAGACCTAACTTTTTGTATTCAAGATAATCGGTGTCGAATCGTAGATCGTTGTCGAGTCCACTGGCCCAGGCCACAGGTCCACTAGTGCCAAATGAAATTGAATCAGTATTGGATAAAACTGCTAATCCGCGCAGATCGCTCTGATTAAGACTTTCGCGCAGGCCAGGGAGAATCTTCTGCAGTTCACCAAGAATTGCGTGACTATGCACGTCGGTTTCTGTGGGAATATCGTGAGCAACACCACCAATCCGCGCGTACATGGGGTGCACTCGGTTACCCGTAACAAACTCGAACAGGTCAGCAATCTGGTTGCGGACTTGCTGAGTCTGAGGCGTTGGCAGGAATGCAATGAGCGCTGAGATGCGGGTGAATTCAGCCAACAGCATTCGAATCCACGTGGCTCGTTCAGGGGGGTGAATTCCCATCGCGGATTCAAGGGTCAAGGCAACGCCAAGTTCTGATGAAAACGGTGCGTACCAGTCATGACGGTTGGCCAGCATCATGATTTGCCGGTAGTCACGAACCTCGAAGAGCTTCTCGGCGCCGCGGTGCATGAAGCCAATGCGGGGTTCCGCACGGGTGATCACCTCACCATCGAGGGTTAGGTGTAGTTGAAAACCTCCCTGAGAACTGGGGTGAAATTCACCAAGATCAATTCTGATCTCGCCGGGGGCCAAGCCAATACCGGCAATCACGCTACGCATACGCACATCGTTTCATGGTCGAACTCCAAAGTCCTGAATAAGCCACCGGAAGTCGTTGTGGTCAGGATCGACATCAATGATCGAAGTGGCTGTGATATCTGCCCGTGATGCAACTGCAGCGCTTGCACAAGAATCTAATGCGACATGAGCAGTGATGTTCACTTCACCATTAGGAATCGCGCGAACGGAACTACCAAGTTGATATCCGGTGAGGGTTCCGGCATCAAATAATCCTTTGGTTCGTTCATCCATTGAATGCGAATAGTCAATGGCGATCGCCCGACCAACACTGAAAATATTCACCAACTTAACCCAGGTGTGATCACGCGTGATCCCCACTTCTCGGCGAGCATGCGGTGCGGTCTGTGGCCACCACTTATTTAGCCACTCCCATTCCGGTTGTGAAATGGGTTCGCCCAACTGTTCATGGCCGCTTGCTGGGTCAACCAGAACGAGACGTGGTGTGAGATCTAGGTCGAATTCGACGACGGAAGTGGGAATGTCATCCAAGAGTTCATGGGCAATCACGACACCGAATTTCTCTCGGATCGGAATCTTTCGCGCATCACCACTGGATACATCGTAAATTTGGGTTTTCCAGTTGAGTCCGTTTTCACGGATGAGGCTCTGCACATTGGTCATCAGTTGGCCATCAGATCCACCGACATCGAGGATTAGGAATTGCGAAGGTGAACCGCAGTACTCAAAAGTTTTTAGCAGATGGGGAAACAATTCCCCTGCCAGATCTGGATTTGAGGTAACGGCTGTACGAAAGTGCTCATAAGGATTTCTCCCCTTGGACCCAAACTCACCATAAAAGCCGCTGGGACCGAATGCTGCGCCCTCCCAAGCATTGATCCAGGGAATGTATGGGGACATGGGACACGACGTTAGTCACCCCTAGGCTTTTGACATGGACGCACCTCCCCGTTTGCGCATTGGGGTAGTCGGGGCAGGCCGAGTTGGCGCTGTCTTGGGCGCCGCACTGCGCTCGGCCGGACACAACTGCACGGGTGTCAGTGCAGTTTCGGATTTATCGCGGCTGCGCGCGGAAGCGCTCCTTCCCGGGGTGCCAATAAAGCCCGCCGATCAAGTAGTGGCGGAATCTGAGTTGGTTGTTCTGGCCGTTCCCGACAGTGTTCTCCCGGACCTCGTTCGTGGCTTTTCCTCCAGCGAGGTGTTCATCCCAGGCCAGTTTGTGGCCCACACCTCCGGAAGTTACGGGATTTCGGTTTTTGATTCGGCGCCGCAAGTGTCACCTATGGCAATTCACCCGGTCATGACGTTTACCGGAACCAGTGTGGACCTAGCGCGGTTGGCAGACACACCATTTGGAGTGACCACTACCGACGTGTTGCGACCTGTAGCCGAAGCACTCGTGGTCGAGATGGGCGGCGAGCCGGTTTGGGTCCCTGAAGAGTCACGAGCGATTTACCACACCGCGATGGTGTTGGGTTCAAACTATCTCAATGTCCTTGTCAACGAGGCCGCATCTCTTTTGGCACAGTCAGGAATGGAAAGTCCGCAGCGTCTACTTGCACCACTTCTGAGCGCTTCACTCGATAATGCTTTGCGACTAGGAGACAAAGGCCTCACCGGTCCGGTTGCTCGCGGAGACTGCGAAGTGATTCGCAAACACCTTGACGCGTTGCAGGACCGTCCAAGTTCACAAAGTGCGTATCGCGCCCTCGCCCGGCTAGCAACCGACCGTGCACTTGCCGCAGGTCTGCTCTCCGTTGACCAAGCAGCGGATCTTCTCATTGAATTAGGCGAGAAAACATGACCAAGTTAATCCACGACATCGGTGATCTGACACGAGAGCCGGGGGTCGTTCGGGCTTTTGTTCCAACAATGGGTGCACTGCATCAAGGACACCTCGATCTTGTCGATTCATCAAGAGCGTTGGTCGGAGCCGATGGTGAAGTTGTCGTTTCTATTTTCGTGAATCCCACTCAGTTTGGGAGTGCAACCGATGTGTCGCAATACCCGAGGACATTGGAAAGTGATCTTGCGCAATGCGAGGCCAGCGGCGTTGACATTGTGTTTGCCCCCAGGGTGAGTCAGATGTACCCCGACGGAATTGAAAGCTCGCAATATGTCAGCGTGCAACCTGGGCCACTGGGTTCGATACTCGAAGGGGCGGACCGTCCGGGGCATTTTGCCGGCGTCCTCACAATTGTTGCAAAACTTCTGAACTTAGTGCAACCAAACTTTGCTACTTTTGGTGAAAAGGACTACCAGCAGTTAGCGCTGATTTCGCATATGGTGCAACAACTTAACTTCCCCGTTAACGTTGTTGGGGTGCAAACTCGACGCGAGCCTGATGGATTGGCCATGAGCTCGCGCAATGCTTTCCTTGACCCCGAGCAGCGCACTGAAGCGGCTTCCATTTCTCGCGCGCTCTTCGCGGCACAGGGCATCGAAGGAAATGTTGACGCGAAACTAAGTGCGGCACGGGATGAACTATCAGGGGAGATCAAAACATCCTATTTAGTCGCTATGACACCTGATCTCACACGTAAACTGGAGGGAACAGAAAATGCGACTCAGGGTCGAATACTTTTTGCCGGTCTCCTTGGGTCAACTCGTTTAATTGACAACATGACAGTGGGGAAAGTGAATCCGAGTGAGTGACATTCACATCCCACGCTGGCTGACCTCGGATTCACCCGGTTGGCAGATCACGGCTGACGTGATCGTGATCGGTTCAGGTGTCGCCGGCCTTTCTGCAGCAATTCACGCCCGTCGTACGGGTCGAAGCGTTGTGATCCTGACGAAGGCTCAAATAGATGAAGGATCAACCCGCTGGGCGCAAGGCGGAATTGCAGCAGCACTGGCAGAAGATGATTCACCCTCAGAGCACCGAGATGACACCATTACAGCCGGTGCTGGATTGTGTAATCCGCAAGCTGTTGAGGTACTCGTCACGGAAGGACCGCAGGCTGTCCGGGACTTAATCACCTTAGGTGCAAACTTTGATCTCGACCCGAGCGGTGAAATTTCGCTCACCAGAGAGGGTGGACACCACCGCGACCGCATTGCACACGCAGGCGGTGATGCAACCGGTGCCGAAATTTCCCGGGCGTTGGTCTCCGCGGTACTTACTGACCCAGGCATTGAAATAGTTGAGAACGCACTGGCCCTTGACCTTTTGACCGACGAACATGGTGCGGCTCAGGGAGTGACCTTGCACGTTATGGGTTCCGGCCAGCGTGATGGCATTGGAGCGGCTCTAGCCCCAGCCGTAATTTTGACTACGGGCGGATTCGGTCAGGTTTTTGGACAAACCACTAATCCCTATGTCTCAACAGGTGATGGGATTGCGCTTGCACTGCGTGCAGGAGCGAGTGTCGCGGACCTCGAGTTCGTGCAGTTCCACCCAACCGTTTTGTGGCTCGGTCCACTCGCTAAAGGCCAACAGCCGCTTGTCAGTGAGGCTGTACGAGGTGAAGGTGCGCGTCTTCTTGACCCGGACTTGCAGCCTTTCATGGATTCAATTCACGAGCTTGGTGACTTAGCCCCCCGCGATGTAGTTGCAAAAGAAATTATGAAAGTAATGCGCGCATCAGGTTCCTCGCATGTGTGGCTTGATGGTCGCATGTTGGGTGCTGACACGTGGGTACGTCGATTCCCCACAATTCTTGCAAGTGCAAGGTCACGCGGTATTGATCCGGTGACCGACCTAATCCCGGTTGGTCCCGCCCAGCACTACGTCTCTGGCGGTGTGGTGACAGACCTTTTTGGCCGAACAAGCATTCCGGGTCTTTACGCGGCGGGTGAAGTTGCCTGCACCGGAGTCCATGGAGCAAATCGCCTTGCATCCAATTCGCTCTTGGAAGGTTTGGTGTATTCGCGCCGGATCATGAACGCCATTGACTCGGATCAACGTGTAGGTCACCCGGTGAAGGCCGACTCTTCCCAAGATTCATTTTTAATCCCGCACCGAGTGAGACGAGATATGCAGAGCGTGATGGATAGAAATGCCGGTGTTTTGCGCAGCGAGGAATCACTAACTCACGCACAAGAGTGGCTGGCCAATATTGAACGCACCGGTGCCCGTGCATGTACCGAAGATTGGGAGAGCGCAAACCTGTTCACGGTGTCTCAGGTGTTAATCGCAAATGCATTGGCCAGGAAAGAGACCCGCGGTTCACATTGGCGCGAGGACTACCCCGAGCGCAGCACTGATTTTGAGGTTCGGCTAGTTTCACACCGATCACCGGATGGTGAATTGCTCACAACGACCACTGGAATAGGGACCTGATGCAGTCGCACAACGTCAATAAGGAACTGGCAGACCAACTCATTGCCGGTGGACTCAATCCCCTTGATGTATCCGAGGTTGCCCTGCGCGCTCTACATGAGGACTGTGACGACAACGGTGACGTGACCTCAATTGCAACTATCCCCATTGACCAGGTTTCCATATTGGATTTGGTGGCTCGAGAAGCCGGAACAGTTGCCGGGATCCCGGTCGCAGCATCTGTATTCGCCATTCTGGGTGGCACTTCAGTGTCGATTAAGACTCCGGTAAGTGACGGCGACAATGTCCTCGCAGGGCAAGTTCTCATATCGATCACTGGGCCTACTCGAATTCTGTTGCAGGGGGAACGTCCTGCACTGAATTTGCTGAGCCATCTCAGCGCCATCGCGACAGCCACCAAGGCGTGGGCAACAGCGCTGGGGGAATCAGGTACCAAAGTGCGTGATACCCGAAAGACAACTCCCGGACTTCGAACACTGGAAAAATATGCGGTGAGGTGTGGTGGGGGACTCAATCATCGGATGAACCTCTCAGACGCAGCCCTGATCAAAGACAATCACGTGGTGGCCGCTGGCGGGGTTGCGCAAGCGTATGAACTGATTAAGAAATGTTTCCCCGACCTCCCGGTCGAAGTCGAGGTTGATTCCCTTGATCAACTAGAGGAGGCCCTCGCGGTTGGGGCAGACTTAGTTCTACTGGACAATTTCTCCATTGACGAGTTGAGAGAAGCAGTCAAAGTCAATGCTGGCCGCGCAAAGTTGGAGGCCTCGGGAGGTTTCACGATCGACTCGGCTGCCGATGTAGCGACTACCGGAGTTGACTACGTTGCGGTTGGGGCGATTACCCACTCTGCGCCCGTTCTCGATATTGGTGCCGATCTTCGGATGGAGATGATCTAATGCTGCTCGCGATTGATGTGGGAAACACGAATACGGTTATTGGTCTATATGAAAATCGGATCCTCCATAAATCGTGGCGGATTAACACCGATCCAGCTCAGACAGCAGACGAACTTGCGCTGAAGTACCGCGGCTTACTCGAAAATGAACCTAGTATTACCGGTGTTGCTTTGTGTAGCACCGTGCCAGCAGTTTTGCATCAAATGAGACTCATGATCGAGCGTTATTACTCAAACCTTCCCGTGGTGATTGTTGAGCCTGGGATCAAGACCGGAGTCCCGATACTTACCGACAACCCGAAAGAGGTTGGGGCCGACCGAATTGTCAACACACTCGCGGCCCATCATCTTTTCGGCGGTCCTTGCATCGTTGTTGATTTCGGGACTTCGACCAACCTCGACGTAGTGTCCGAGAAAGGTGAATTCCTTGGTGGCGCGTTAGCGCCTGGTATTGAAATTTCAATTGAGGCACTAGCCCAACGTGCAGCGCAATTACGGCAGGTTGAATTGGTGGCGCCACGTTCGGTAATTGGGAAAAATACAGTCGAGGCTCTTCAATCAGGTGCGGTCTTTGGATTTGCGGGTCAAGTAGACGGATTAGTGGGCCGAATCATTGAAGAGCTTGGTGCCGTCACGGCGGTGGTTGCAACCGGTGGACTCAGCCAGGTGGTTGTGACCCAATCACGAAGTATTACCCACCATGAGCCTGATCTGACTCTTCTGGGTCTGGCATTACTGTTTGAAAAAAATCAGGCCTAGCAAAACCCGTCCTAGCAGAAGCTAGGAGTCAAGAGCTCGGGATCCAGCGACTACGCCGAGCACGGTGGCTAAACCGTGAATTGGTCCTGCTGTTCGAGGAAGAATCAAAGTTCGAATACCCACCGCGCCGGCGCCACCGTCATCGATCGCATTGTCTCCAACCATGAGTAGGTCCTCTGGGCCAATTCCGATGGCTTCGCTCACTGCCAGAAATATCTCAGGATTTGGTTTAACGTAACCTAACTGCGCTGAAGTAAAGACATGATCAACGCAGTTCGCAATACCCATCCGAGCCATGATCTCATCTAGGTCCATGGCAATGTTGGAAATAATTGCGGTCGTGATTCCTTGCTCGCGTAGGGCATCCAGGACAGGAAGTGTGTCCTCATAGGGAAACCATGCTTGGGTAAGACGTGAGTAGAGCGCCGAGGTGAGTGGTTCCTCGGTGAAGTCGCCAAGAAGCCGAGTGAAGATCTCTTCGTGGGCTGCCCCGCTGAGATCTCGGGTGTGGTGTGGATCCTCAATGCGGGCGAATTCAACAATCGAGTTCAACTTGGGCACAATCTCTGTGTATTCCAGCGGATCAAGTTTCACGCTTTCGCACGCGATCTCTAGCCATAATTCACTACTCCCTTGGTCAACCAAGGTTGAATGAAAATCAAAGAGGACACCTTTAATTGAACCGGGGCTAAATAGTGGATGCGAAAGGCTCACTCGGGTGAGTCTAGGTCCAAGTTTGTGATTGACATGCTTCTAATAGCCTTAGCGACTGTGAGTGACGAGTTAGACGTTCCCGAGCAGGTCCAGATCCGGCGGCAAAAGCGCCAGGTCTTGCTGGATAGAGGCTTGCAGGCCTATCCCGTGTCCCTTCCCATCACTGCGTCCATAGCAAAATTGCGTGAGCAGTACGGTCATTTGGAGGCGGAATCGTCGACGGGCGTCACCGTAGGAATCGCTGGCCGGGTCATTTTCAGTCGTAATACCGGAAAATTAGCTTTCGCCACAATCGCTGCGGGCAGCGGTGAAACGATCCAGGCCATGCTGTCCCTCGGCCAGGTGGGTGAGGAGAGCCTGGCGGACTGGAAAGCACTCGTTGATCTTGGTGATCAAATCTTCGTTCACGGTGAAGTAATTTCATCCAAGCGCGGCGAGCTTTCCGTTTATGTTGATTCGTGGAACATGGCGGCAAAATCATTACGTCCACTTCCTGTGGCTCACAAAGAAATGAATGAAGAGTCGCGTGTCCGCCAGCGTTACGTGGATTTAATTATGCGCCCCGAAGCACAGGCCATGGCTCGCACCAGAGTCAAAGCCGTTTCTGCGCTACGCACGTCATTATCTAATCGCGAGTACCTTGAAATTGAAACCCCAATGTTGCAAACTCAACCTGGGGGCGCCACGGCTCGACCGTTTATCACCCAATCAAATGCATTTGGGATAGACCTCTACTTGCGAATTGCACCAGAGTTGTTTTTAAAGCGCGCGGTGGTTGGCGGTTTGGATCGAGTGTTTGAGATCAATCGAAATTTTCGCAATGAAGGCGCCGACTCGACCCACTCACCGGAGTTTGCCATGCTTGAGTTTTATCAAGCATTTGCCGACTACCAAGACATGGCAACCATCACGCGTGAATTAATTCAAGAGGCCGCGCAAGCAGTTTCTGGCTCACTCACGGTTACTCATTTTGATGGAAGTGAACACGATCTCTCCGGTGTGTGGCCTCAGATTGATCTGTATGATTCGCTCTCCGCAGCCATTGATCAGGACGTGACACCGGAAACAACACGAGGGGTACTTGAAACCTTGTGCACGGCAGCAGACATCAAATTTGCGCCCACTTGGGTGAATGGGAAACTAGTAGAAGAACTTTTTGAGCATTACGTGATCCCAACGTTCACGGGACCAACATTTGTCATGCATTTCCCCGTAGACACCTCACCCCTTACACGTGATCACCGATCGCGTCCTGGGGTTGTTGAAAAATGGGACCTGTACATCGACGGTTTCGAGCTGGCAACCGGTTACTCAGAATTGGTTGATCCCGTTATTCAACGTGAGCGTTTGGTCGAACAGGCATCCCTTGGGGCGCAAGGTGATAAGGAAGCAATGCCCCTCGATGAAGATTTCTTAAGGGCTCTAGAACATGGAATGCCACCCAGCGGTGGAGTGGGCATGGGAGTGGATCGACTTCTCATGGCACTCACCGGACAAGGAATTCGGGAAACGATCCTGTTTCCGTTAGTGAAACCGGAGCGGGATCAATGATCACGATCAGGGCGGCCAAAACGACGGATGTTCGTGCAATCCGCGGTCTTATTGACGTGTATTCGGTGGACGGCAGTTTGCTCTCCAAAGCAACCGTCACGATTTTCGAACAAATTCAAGAGTTTCTTGTTGCCGAAGTTGACGGCACGGTCATTGGTTGCGGGGCATTGCACGTGATGTGGGAGGACTTGGCTGAAGTTCGCACGCTCGCTGTGCGTCCCGATCAAGCTCGTAACGGGATTGGCTCCCAGATTCTTGAGCAGCTGTTAACCAATGCTCGTGAACTCGGTATTAAGCGAGTGTTCTGTCTAACTTTCATGAAAGAGTTTTTTGGTCGACACGGTTTTGTGGAAATTGATGACACCCTGGTGGGTGACGATGTTTATGAACAACTGTTGCAGTCCTACGACGAGGGTGTGGCCGAGTTCCTTGGACTTGAGCGGGTAAAGCCCAATACCTTGGGCAACTTCCGAATGCTGCGCGAAAGACTCTGAACCCGTTAGATTGTGTCGGATCAGGGCGCTCGGGAGTCCCTTTTGGGCTCTTTGTCAACGTGGGCGACCGATCATAGGCAGTTTTTCGCTCAGATTTCGCGTTGGGCGTACGGGTTCCGGCGCATCCTGGGTTTCACGCTTGTGATTCATGGGGGACAATGGGGGAGTCGATTTGGGTGCCCACACCCAAAGGCACGCATGAAGGAGAGTGGCCAATGTTCGAGCGGTTTACCGACAGAGCCCGTCGCGTGGTTGTCCTTGCCCAAGAGGAAGCCCGCATGCTCAACCACAATTACATTGGCACCGAGCACATTCTGCTCGGCTTGATCCACGAGGGTGAAGGCGTTGCTGCTAAGGCTCTTGAGAGTCTTGGAATTTCACTTGATGCTGTGCGCCAGCAAGTTGAGGAAATTATTGGCCAGGGACAGCAGGCACCTTCAGGACATATCCCGTTCACCCCGCGAGCGAAGAAAGTTTTGGAACTATCGCTGCGTGAAGCACTTCAACTGGGCCACAACTACATTGGCACCGAGCACATTCTCTTAGGTTTGATTCGCGAAGGCGAGGGCGTGGCCGCTCAGGTGCTCGTCAAACTTGGTGCAGATCTCAACAAGGTTCGCCAGCAGGTTATTCAACTTCTGAGTGGCTACCAAGGCAAAGAACCTGCAACAGCCGGTGGGCCGGCTGAAGGAACGCCATCAACTTCACTGGTCCTTGACCAATTCGGTCGCAACTTAACCGCTGCTGCTCGCGAGAACAAACTGGATCCGGTTATTGGCCGCTCAAAAGAAATTGAGAGGGTCATGCAGGTGCTTTCCCGCCGCACCAAGAACAATCCAGTGCTCATTGGTGAGCCGGGTGTCGGTAAGACTGCAATTGTTGAAGGTCTCGCCCAAGACATTGTGGCCGGTGAAGTCCCCGAAACATTAAAGGATAAGCAGGTTTACACACTTGACCTTGGTGCCCTCGTTGCGGGAAGCCGTTACCGAGGTGACTTTGAAGAACGACTCAAGAAAGTTCTCAAAGAGATTCGCACTCGTGGCGACATCATCCTGTTCATCGATGAAATCCACACCCTTGTCGGTGCCGGTGCGGCTGAAGGTGCAATTGACGCGGCCAGCATTCTCAAGCCGATGCTCGCCCGCGGAGAACTGCAAACAATCGGCGCGACAACCCTTGACGAGTATCGCAAGCATATTGAAAAAGATGCCGCACTCGAGCGTCGATTCGCGCCTGTGCTCGTCGAAGCACCTGATGTAGCCCACACAATTGAAATCTTGCGTGGCCTTCGTGACCGTTACGAATCCCATCACAGGGTCTCAATCACCGATGGCGCGCTGGACGCTGCCGCACGGCTTTCTGACCGCTACATTTCTGACCGTCAATTACCCGATAAGGCGATTGACCTCATCGACGAAGCGGGCTCACGACTGCGCATCCGCCGGATGACAACACCACCGGACCTGCGCGAGTTTGACGTCAAAATTGCCGATGTTCGCAAGGCTAAAGAGTCTTCCATTGACGAGCAGGATTTTGAGAAGGCTGCCGCATTGCGCGATGACGAGAAAAACCTGCTGGCCGAGCGTGCTGAACGCGAGCGCGAATGGAAAGCCGGAGACCTTGACGTTGTTGCTGAGGTCGACGAGAAACTGATTGGTGAGGTGCTCGCACTCATGACCGGTATTCCAGTCTCTGACCTTTCCGAGGACGATATTGCTCGCCTGCTCCGGATGGAGGAAGAGCTTCATCGTCGCGTGATCGGGCAAGAACAAGCGATTAAGGCACTCTCCAAGTCCATCCGCCGAACACGAGCGGGACTTAAAGATCCCAAGCGTCCTAGTGGCTCATTTATTTTTGCTGGGCCTTCGGGTGTTGGTAAAACTGAGCTGTCCAAAGCTTTGGCGGAGTTCCTTTTCGGCACCGAAGATGCCCTGATCGCTCTAGACATGTCCGAATACAGTGAGCGTCACACAGCCTCGCGGCTCTTTGGTTCACCCCCAGGGTACGTCGGTTACGAAGATGGTGGCCAATTGACGGAAAAGGTACGGCGCAAGCCATTCAGCGTCGTCCTTTTTGACGAGGTTGAAAAGGCCCACCCGGATATTTTCAATTCCCTACTTCAGGTTTTGGAAGAAGGGCGCCTCACGGACTCGCAGGGTCGGGTTGTGGACTTCAAGAACACCGTGATCATCATGACAACCAACCTTGGTAGTCGTGACGTGTCAAAGGGGCAAAACTTAGGATTCGCGCCCGATGACAATGAGTTCAGTGCCTACGAGCAGATGAAAGCCAAGGTTCAACAGGAATTGAAGCAGCATTTCCGTCCTGAGTTCCTCAACCGAATCGATGACGTGGTTGTATTCCATCAGTTGAGCAAGAATGAGATCGTCGAGATTGTTGACCTCATGATCGCCGGTCTCGAAAAGCGACTGCTCGATAAGGACATGGATATTGAACTGACCACTGCTGCGAAGGAGCTCTTGGCAGAACGCGGTTATGACTCAGCACTGGGTGCGCGGCCGCTGCGTCGCGTAATTCAGCGCGACCTTGAAGATCCATTGAGCGAAAAGATGCTCTTTGGAGATCTTCTTCCCGGCAATATCGTGGTCGTTGACGTCGAGGGTGAGGGTGATGCCCGCGAATTCACCTTTGTCGCAACCCCACGATCAGTTCTGCCAGATTCACCTCCGGTTGAAGCTGCGGGATAACTGGGGTACCCTCCGACATGATCTATGGAGGCGCTCGATGAGCGGTGGACCGCTGGTTCCAGGCTTCAACGAGTTTGACCGGCCTAAGCGCGGCTTTCCGCGCTGGGCCGGTTTTTTCATTGCTGCTGTAGTCGCTATCGCGGCACTTCTCTTTATTTGGGGTTTTGCCGCAGGAAGTGGCCCATTTTCTTCGCTGGGTCTCGTCACTGAAGAGCTACAGCCTTCAGGCTATCGACCAACTGTGGACACTGATGTTATCCAAGTAAACGCGGCGCCACCCCAATCGGGAATTTGTCCGGACCAAACCCTTGATGTTGCGGTCTCTGAGTCACCGAGTGAAATCGGGTTAGCGGTAACACTGAGCGGGCCAAGAAGTAGCACTTGCCTGGGCAACGCTCAATCGGAATCAATCTGGATTGATGTGCTCTTGAATGAGCCCGTTGGTGATCGCACCATAGTCCGGACAAGTGATGGGCAGCAAATTTTACGTACTCGGTAATGCGTAGCGACCTCTGGTTTTCTCGATCATGCCCTCGTTCAGTAGTTGTGTGAGTGCGGTTTCACACCGTTGCCGGTCAGGTGATTGATGCACAATCTGTTCAAGGCTCGTTGAACTTTTGTGCTCGCGCAGAATTTTCAGGATTCTGCCACGCTCTTGGCGCAAACTTCCTTCGTATCGAGCCTGAACCTTTTTAGGAATATTGGAAGTCGGCTTGCCCTCGGAAAACCAACTGCAATTGTTGACTATTGGACATTGTGCGCACAAGGGTTCACGAGCGGTGCAGATAAGCGCGCCCAACTCCATTGAAGCCGCCGACCAAGTCGCAGCGTGTTGATCATCGATCGGTAGGAGTTTTTCGGCGAGCGCACGTTCAATAACTGAAATAGTTGGTGCTTGGTGGGATTGACCGAGCCAAGCACGTGCCAGCAGCCGGCGCACATTCACGTCTAAGACCAGTGAGCGTTGGCCAAATGCAAACGCCAGAATCGCATTCGCGGTGTATTCACCAACACCGGGTAGGGAAATGAGTTCGGTGAATGTATTGGGAACCTCACCATTGAATTTTTGGGTGAGGATCACCGAACTTTCATGAAGACGCTTAGCCCGACGGGGATACCCTAAATTTTCCCAGAGCCGGATTGCCTCAGCAACGGGACTCTCGGCTAGGTCTTTGGGTGTTGGCCAGCGTTTGAGCCACTGCTCCCATCTGGGTTCAACGCGTTTGACGGGTGTTTGTTGCAACATGAATTCGCTGACCATTACTCCCCATGGGCTCGTATTTCTCCACGGAAGGACCCTCGCCTCGGTGGTGAACCAGTCGGAAATGGTCTGTGGGTCAGGCAGATGGGTGCTCACCCGGGGATCGTTTCATGCGGCCCTATGGCCGCATTACTGTGGACTAGTGAGTATCCAGCCGATCGGCCCGGAGTCGCCCAGTATCTACTGGGTCCGTCGGGCGGCACTTCTCGTCATTGTGCTGCTCATTCTTTTCGGGCTCGTGTGGGTCTTCCGGGCTGTCTTTGGCTCATCGAGTGGTGAAACCCCGGTGTCTGAACCTGTGGTTGCCGTAACGGAATCCGCCACAACGGATTCGGAAGCCACCCCGTTAACACCTGTCACAACGGACCCTATCGACTGCGTCGATTTGGCAATCCTGGTAGAAGCAACAACGGATTCATCGACGTACAAAGTGGGCAAAGAACCGGTACTTTCATTGTCGATCGAAAATGTTGGTAGCGTCCCATGCCTGCGTGATGTTGGACCAAATGCTAATGAACTTGTAGTGAAGTCGGGTGGTTATGACGTTTGGTCAAGTGATGACTGTTCCTCAAATAATAAATCAAAGATCGTAACCCTTGAACCGGGTGACAAAGTGGCATCATCCATTACCTGGAATGGCCAACTCAGCGAACCGGGGTGCCCTGACATAAAAGAGGCGGCCAAAGTCGGCCGTTATGAGGTAATTGGGCGTAATCTTGCCATCACCAGCGATGCAACACCATTCGCATTAACGAACAAGAACTAGAAATCAGGTACGCCTTCTTGCTGCGAATTGGCCGTCAATTTGGCCATCACGGTCACCGCCTGCCCAATGTTTGAAACCGGGTGGGTTGTTATTCCTTGGGTTTTAATGCTCGAACCGGCTGGAATCATTGCATCGGTGAATCCGAGTCGAGCGGCCTCAGCCAAACGACGTTCAAGTCCGGTGACCCGGC
>JBIHZX010000029.1:0-18161 GCA_044240195.1 Candidatus Nanopelagicales bacterium
TAACCATTTGCGCTTTCGCGAGTATTCCCGTGCATCGGGTCACAGATCCACACGACCGGAATTCCACTTGCATCAACTTTGGCCACAATGTCGGGTAACTTGTCCCGAACGAGATCAGCACCCATGCGGGTTATCAGCGATAAACGCCCAGGAATGTTATTTGGGTTAAGAATTCGAGCGGCTTCAACAATGTCTTCCGGGGTCGCGGTCGGGCCAACCTTCATGCCAATGGGATTTGTAATGGTTGATGCGAAATGGATGTGCGCACCATCAAGTTGTCGTGTGCGCTCACCGATCCACAGGAAGTGACCCGATACGTCGTAGGCATTTCCGGTTCGTGAGTCGATGCGAGTGAGTGCGCGTTCGTAGTCCATGGACAGGGCTTCATGGGCGGCATAGAACTCCACCCGCTGGAATTCGTCAGGGTCAGCGCCACATGCGTGCATGAACGAAAGTGCTTTGTCGATGTCGCGAGCCATCAGCTCATAACGCTGACCGGCAAGGGAATCCCGAACAAAATCCTGATTCCATGCGTGGACCTGACGCAGATCGGCAAACCCACCCATGGTGAATGCGCGAACAAGATTAAGTGCTGAACCTGATGCGTGGTAGGCCCGCAGCAACCTTTCTGGATCGGGGCGGCGAGCACCTGCCTCAAATTCAAGTGCATTAACCGCGTCACCGAGATAGGAGGTCATTTCGACTCCGTCGCGGACCTCGATTGTCTTACTACGAGGTTTGAAGTACTGCCCGGCGAGCCGACCCATTTTGACAACCGGCAACGAAGCTCCATAGGTCAAAATGACCGACATTTGGAGGACTGTTTGCAGTCGAGCTCGAATCGAATCAGCGGTATTTGCCTCAAATGTTTCCGCGCAGTCACCACCTGTGAGGACGAAGGCCTCACCGCGGCCTGCCGCAGCAAGGCGATCGGTGAGTTGATCACATTCGCCGGCAAAGACCAGTGGGGGCATTTTGCGCAGTTTGGCTATGGATTCCTCAAGGGCAACCGGATCCGGCCAGGGTGGCTGCTGGGCCGCCACTAAATCTGGCCAATCTAAGGTCATGGGGGTTTCCACCCGGCCACGAGTCTTTTGCACCTGCGGGGATTTCATGCGCTCAGCGTAGAGGGTTGGCTCAGCCAAAGAACGCGGCGGCTTCGCGATAGCGCTCAATCGGTACGGTCTTCAGGGTTCCCGTGGCCTGCGCGAGGGGTACTCGAACAATCTCGGTACCTCGAAGACCCACCATTGTCCCCCACGCGTTGTCCTTCACGGATTCAATTGCATTGAGGCCAAATCGGGTTGCGAGCACCCGGTCAAACGCCGTGGGTGAGCCGCCGCGTTGTACGTGGCCGAGAACGGTTGTCCGGGCTTCATGTCCGGTGCGTTCTTCCAGTGCGCCGGCGAGCCAATCACCAATTCCCGATAGTTTGACGTGACCGAATGCATCACGAGTGGCATCTTTCGTGATGAGGGAGCCATCTTGTGGGAGTGCACCTTCAGCCACGCAAATAATCGGTGCGTAGTTCGTTGCAAAACGCGAGTTAACCCAACCCACGACCTCATCAAGGTCAAATGGGACCTCGGGAATCAGGATCGCGTTAGCCCCACCAGCCATTCCGGAATGCAACGCTATCCATCCAGCATGCCGCCCCATGACTTCACAGATCAAAATGCGGTGGTGAGATTCGGCCGTCGTGTGCAGACGGTCCATTGCTTCGGTCGCAATTGTCACCGCCGAATCAAAACCAAACGTGTAGTCGGTTCCGCTGAGGTCGTTGTCGATAGTTTTCGGGACGCCAACGACGGGAAATCCCAATTCGGTGAGCGCGGTTGCCACACCCAGTGTGTCTTCACCACCGATAGCGATGAGTGCTTCAACGCCGAGTTCGGCCATATTGGCCTTGATCCGCTCTACGCCGCCGTCGATCTTGATTGGGTTCGTGCGCGATGAACCAAGAATTGTTCCACCGCGGGGCAGGATCCCTCGAACCGAAGCGATATTCAGTTCCATCGTGAGGCCCTCTAATGGACCTTTCCAGCCGTCTCGAAAGCCGACGAATTCAAATCCGTAATCGGTTACTCCGCGTCGAACGACCGCGCGAATAACAGCATTAAGGCCGGGGCAATCTCCGCCACCTGTGAGGACGCCAACTCGCATGTGACGCACCTTCCACTAATGTGACCCGAATCAAAGGATCTTCCCTATCAAGCGGTGAACACTGACGCTATCACTAGGTAGCGTTGGGCCTGTGCATTCACCAGATCGCGTCCTCGCAATTGACGCCGGGACGACCGGACTTACCGCCCTGCTTGTTTCCCGCGACGGGCTAATCACTGCCAAGGGTTACCAAGAATTCCCACAGCACTTCCCCCAGGAAGGTTGGGTTGAACACGATTTAGGCGAAATGTGGAAAGCCACTTTGGAAGCAACCAAACTAGCTTTGGCCGCACACGCATCCGAACATGGCAGCGCACCCCGCATTGTTGCTGTCGGAATCACTAACCAACGCGAAACTGCATGTTTTTGGGATAGAGAAACCTTGGGATCACCCCGGAAGGCGATTGTTTGGCAGGACCGCCGAAGCGCTGACATTTGTCAAAGGTTGATTAACACGGGTATCGAAGCGCGCATTCGCGAAATCACCGGGCTGCGACTTGACCCCTACTTCACCGCGACGAAACTGATGTGGGTGAAAGAAAATGATCCCCACACGTGGGCGCAAGTGATTTCCGGTCGAGTTGCAATCGGCACTGTTGACTCATATTTGATTGCTCGCATGACGCGTGGGCTTGAACACGTCACCGATCACACCAACGCTTCACGAACGTTGCTCTATGACCTCAATTCTGGAACCTGGAGCCCCCACCTATGTGAACTTTTTGAGGTACCCGAGGAATCACTACCAACGATTGTGGCTTCCTACGGGAACATCGCCCACACTGACCCTGACGTCTTTTTGGGCATTGACGCACCCATCAGCGGAATCGCGGGTGACCAACAAGCCGCACTCGCCGGGCATGCCGGCTTCACTGCCGGTGATGCAAAATGTTCCTACGGAACCGGATCCTTCCTGCTGCTTCACACCGGCGAAAAAATCATTCACTCACCCCACGGGCTACTCACCACCGTTGCTCTCGCCCACCCTGATGCATCGGGAATCCCCCGAAGGGATTTTGCGCTGGAGGGATCTATTTTTGTGACCGGTGCCGCTGTGCAATGGTTGCGTGATGGACTGGGAATAATCAAGAAATCCTCCGACATCGAAGCATTGGCGAGTTCGGTTCCCGATTCTGGAGGAGTTGTTTTCGTTCCGGCACTCACCGGATTAGGAGCACCAGATTGGGATCCCTACGCCCGCGGTCTCATCATCGGGATTAACCGTGGAACAACCGCCGCTCACATTGCCCGGGCAACCCTGGAAGGGATCGCACTTGAAGTTCGCGACGTTGTCGACTTAATGACAGCGGAGACGGGGAGCCCGCTCCCCTACTTAGCAATTGATGGTGGGGCATCATTGAATGACCTTCTGTGTCAGTTGCAGGCCGACATCGCACGCTTATTGATCAAAAGATCAGAGCAGGTGGAGGTAACTGGCCTGGGTGCCGCATTCCTTGCCGGGCTTGGGGTTGGTTTTTGGGCAGATACCAAAGAAATTTCACACCTAGCCAGAATCTCCGGGGAGTTTTCACCACTGACCGATCGTGAAAATCTCCACGTTCAATGGCGCGATGCCATCGCACGCTCTCTGAATTGGGCAAACTAACTATCGCAGCGAACTTTGCGCATCGGCTAACTCACCCTGGGAAATAAGCTCCTTGGCGCGAGTTGCATACATGTCAACATATTCTTGGCCCGAAAGGGTCATGAGTTCATACATGACTTCATCGGTTACCGAACGTAAAACGAATCGGTCATCTTCGAGACCTTCATAGCGGTCAAAATTTAAGGGTTTTCCCACCCGAATTCCAACGCGTTTAAGTCTCGGTCGCAATTTCCCGGGAGGCTGAATCTCATAGGTGTTGATCATCGCGACCGGAATGATTGGCACCTTGGCTTCAAGAGCCATCCGGGCGAGTCCCGTCTTGCCGCGGTACAGAATTCCATTCGGTGAACGGGTGCCTTCCGGGTAAATTCCCAAAATGTCTCCCGCATTTAATACCTGAAGTGCCGTGTGAATTGCCGCTTCTGAGGCTCGACCACCGGAGCGATCGACGGGAAGTTGGCCCACGCCCCGCATGAATAATTTTGTGAGGTAGCCCTTAATCCCTTTACCTGTGAAATAGTCACTCTTCGCGAGATAAGCCATGGGGCGCTTTGCAACAAGTGCCAAGTAAAACGAGTCCGAAAAACTCAAATGGTTACTGGCCAAAATAACCCCACCCGAGGCCGGAATATTTTCTTGACCTTCGGCCCAAGGCCGGAAGAGGATTTTGAGCCAGGGGCCAATCAGGATGTGTTTAAAAAACCAGTACAGCATCTGATCACCCACCTCTACTATTTGTAAGAATTACCGAAGCCTAAGGGCTCGCCTAGTATCCAATTTTGGTGGTCCGCAGCCTTGACCTCAGCATACTTGCCCTAAGCAGGGGCGTACGCTCTATCAAGTATCGGCAGAATGAATGAGGAGATCCCAATGCCATTGGCACCAGGCGCGCAACCGTGGAGTATTGACCCAACAGGCCCAGCAGCCCGAATCGGCGTACTTCTTATCCATGGGTTTACCGGCTCACCTGCATCGATGACCCCGTGGGGCCAGGCCCTCTCCAAGAACGGTTGGACGATTCGGGTGCCACGCCTCCCCGGACACGGATCACGCTGGCAGGACATGAACCTAACAACGTGGGAGGATTGGTACGCAGAGGTAGAGCGAAATTTGCGCGAATTATTGGCCAAATGCGATCACGTTTTTATTTGTGGACTCTCCATGGGCGGATCCCTTACCCTAAGGCTCGCGGAACAGCACGGTACCGAAATTTCCGGGATCGTATTAGTTAACCCGGCCGTGCACTCAGAGCGAGCCGATCGTCATTTGCTGCCTGTCATCTCTAAGCTGTTAAAGTCCTTCCCTGGTATTTCCAACGATATTGCTAAACCCGGTCAGGACGAGGTTGCCTACGGGAAACTGCCCCTGAAGGCGGCCTCCTCACTTGCCCAATTGTGGAAAATAGTGAAAAGCGACATCAGCAAAGTCAATCAACCTGTACTACTTTTTCGCAGCCTGCAGGACCATGTTGTTGAGCCTTCAAATTCCCAGTGGATACTTGAGCATGTCTCGAGCACGGACAAAGAAGAAATTATTTTGGAGAATTCATTTCATGTCGCGACACTCGACTACGACGCGGAACTTATTGAGACCCGGAGCGCTGACTTCATCAAGCGCCTCGTCAACGGGTAATCGGAATTCCCAACATGACGATCACGCCACCGGATCCAACGGATCCAGAGGATCCAGAGGATTCAGAGGATTCACAAGAGTCTGAGAAAAATAATGAAGCATGGGATGCAATTGTTGCCGATCTCAGCGGTCAAATAGATCTCGGTCCACATTTTCGCAGTGAACCCACACCCCAGGAATTGATTCCTGAGCGCGACTACATCGACGAGTATTTTGACGAAGGCTACGTACCTCCCGAGCCTCCACAACTCACTGCCCCAAGTGATGCAATCGCACGTTTCGCCTGGGCCGGCGTGTTAGGTGGACCCGTGATCTTGCTCGTAAGTTTTATGTTCGGTCTTGGCGGCGTAATCTCAACAGCAGGACTCATTGCGACCATTGGTGGCTTCGTCTTCCTGATGTCAAAGCGAGACAAACATGTTCCGCCCGGTGAGGATTACGGCGACGGCGCCGTCGTCTGATCTAGCCGCTCCTCATTGCTTGATCTGCGAAAGTTAACCGCGCATGATGGGAAGCCAGCGAATTTCATCTGCGGTGGCGTCAACCGATTGTGCACCTCGAACCCCACTTTTGATCCCGACTCCACCCAACATTGACAATATGGGTGCAATATCGAGTCCAGTTATTTCACTCGGCATCAATTCGGTTACTGATGCTGGTGCTCCCATCGAGTTGAGCCAGCTTCCGAGATCACTTGATGATTTTTTGTCATTGTTTTCATCACTCATGACCGGGGCCACTCACTTTCTTTGACGGCGAGATCAATCTCAAATTTATTCTTTGAAAGTCGGACGGAGCCGGGTTCCATTCGAGAACAGGCTGCTGGAAGCTCCACAAAACTTCGGACGCCACCTACATCAATTACCAATTGATTGCGGAAAACACCAATTGCCGGTTCGCAATCTCCAATGCCTTTCCATTTGACGCGGAACACAAATCGCAATGCTTCCGCTTCCAAGAGGACTCCTCTTCCGCTAAAAACTTGTATCGATTCAAATTTTGAGATCCACTTCTTTGAAAGCGACATGCGAGTTGACGTGATCCATGCCCGTTGGAGTTGACGTGATTCGCACACAACGCCGACGAGGGCGAGCTGGGTAAGTGATCTGAATAAAGCTTTCGCACTTGGTTGATTTTGCATAAATTCCAGTTGGAGTTGCGCTCCCTTCACTCGAATTCGAGCCTGCTGCATCTCGCCGATTAATTGCAACAGATGAGTTCGAGCATCGCTTTTGCCCAAACCACACCAAATTGCAAACTCTTCAGAGTCCATATGGCCTAGTGCAATTGAAATAGAGTCAAGGTCGCTGATCGCTTGAGCCAACTGTTGCACCGACTCGAACTCAAGGTGTTGCGACGGCGATAGCAAAGAATTCACGCCTCGCGACAAGTTCAGTTCACCCAAGAGCCCAGTAGTCGGATTAAAAAAACCAAATGGTCGTATCAATGAATCAAAAAAATGGGAAACGACCTCGGGTGAGGTTCCCGGGGCCCTGTTGGGTTCAGCCCCGCAGGTGACGTGAAGGTTAGACGACACTTCCCGCGCCCGATTCCACGCGGATTTTCAGACCTTTAAGAGCCGTCTCGACAATGACCTTTTCGGCTTTACGTTTCAACATTCCGATCATGGGAATCTTTACGTCAACTTGCAGCCGGTAATGCACCGTGGTGCTTCCATTGCCATTGTCGGTCAATTCGTATTCGCCATCCATCGCTGTCAGCATTTCAGCCGTGGTCAGCGTCCACGTTACTTTCCGATTCCCATCCCAGTCATACTCCAACTCGTAGGTGTCCTTGATGGGTCCGGATGCAAGGGAAAAGCGGGCATCTGCTGGGCGGTCGTCATCTTCGTATTTACTTAACACAGTGACCGAGGTGATTCCATCACTCCATTGCGGATAAGCGGGAAGGTCCGCGATTACTTCCATAATCTGCGCAGGGCTCGCATTAATGGAGATACTGGATTCGGTCTGTTCAGCCATGGGTGCACGGTACTCCACTAGCGGGATGCCATGCATCGTAAGCCTTGAATCGCGAGCCTTGAATCGTAAGCCTGATTTTAGACATCTATGGTGAATGGGATCTTGCGGCCGTGGAAGTGCCCAACGTTTATGCATTCGGTGCTCCCCATGCGCAGGCGAGAGCGCTGGGGCTGGTGAACGTGACCGAAAAAGTGATACCGGGGGGAATATTTCTCGATGTAGCTGGTGATCGCTGCCGAACCCACTTCAAACCGTCGCGCCACCGTGTCGTAGTTGAGCAATGGATGAAGCGGTGGGATGTGAGTAAAAAGAATGTCAACCGGACCCATAGCAAAAAGCTTGTCCCAATATTCTTGTGGCTCCAGTTCATAGGGAGTGCGCATCGGGCTGGTGAGTCCCCCGCCAAGAAAACCCCATCTTTGGCCATTCATCTCGATTACCTCACCATCGAGTACCCGATGCTCGGGGCGCAGGTATGCGGGCCACAGAGCCGGCACGTCGACATTGCCGTATGTCAACAACGCGGGCGCAGGCATTGCGGCAAACATCACTTCATATTGCTCACGGACTTTCTGCTGTAAAACATTCCAGCGTTCCTCCGGTTCGGTAACACCGATTCCACGCCAAGCACTAGTGCTGAACTCACGGGCTTGCTCAAAGTGATTGGCCGTTCGTAGCGCGATATATGTCTTTGCGTAGTCCACTCCAAATAGATCGGCGTAAATCCCATGCTCGGGTTCGTCATAATCCAAGAAAAGAATTAAATCTCCCAAGCAGATAAAGACGTCACAATTCTTGGCAGCCATTGCGATAGCATCCGTTGCACCGTGAACATCACTCACAATATTTAGGCGCACGAGCGCACTTTAGACATTCGGGTTCTCCAGACTGTCTTTGAGCGCCCAGACGGTGCGTTTCCACTGGACTACATGACGCTCGCGCAATTTGTGGATTTCACGCTGCTCCCGCGCCGATTTCGTAATGGTACGCGATTGAATCGCGCTCCCACTTCGGGTTGGATTGGCCCGCAAGTAGTAGTGCACGATCGTGGCAACCTCCCCAGCGGATGCCACATCAATTGATTCGAGCCAAATCTCACTGGACCCAACGAGGGCTCCGCTCACGGTCCAGCGCAGTCCTTTATCCCCGCGGTCCCCGTAGACTTCCAATGTGAGCCCGGGCCACCAACGGACCCATGTTGATTCCTCCCGAATGATCGCGATCAGCTCGCTCGTCGGTGCATAAATCACCGTGTCATCGGCGATATCGATCATGAAATGATCAAGGTCCGGAGTCATATCTTCTCTTCTTCTCTCCCGCTCAACCCACCAATGGTAACCCGAAATAACTTTCTCGTCTTGTGGCACTTTTCGCGTAATTCGCGTAGTTTAGTAGCACGGATCAAAGGTCGACCCGAAGAAAGGAATGACCACATGCTCACCGAGTTCACCGTAGAGGCAATGGTTCCCGCACCAACGAGCGGAAACCTCACCGATCACATTCTGCAAAATGCAAAAAGTGATCCCGGCAAGGTCGTTTTCTCTATTCCGCGCGGGGATGCATGGGTGGGAATTACGGCATCAGAATTCTTGCAACAAGTGCAAGGGGTCACAAAGGGACTCATTGCCAGTGGAATTGCGGCAGGTGATCGCATCGGTGTCATGTCCCGAACACGATACGAGTGGACCGTCGTTGACTACGCAATTTGGTATGCAGGCTGCATCAGCGTGCCAATCTATGAAACGTCCTCGGCCGAGCAGGTTCAATGGATCCTCACCGACTCAGGCGCCGTCGCGCTTTTCTGCGAGCGCAATGCAAATAAAGCCGTATACGACGAAGTTGCGGTCGATACTCCTGATGTCACCCGGGTCTGGGTCTTCGAGGAAAAATGTCTTGATGAATTGATCGCTGCGGGTGCCAATGTCAGCAACGATGAACTTGAATCGCGACGCCTCACACTCACTCCCAATTCCACCGCAACCATCATTTACACATCAGGCACCACCGGTCGCCCCAAGGGCTGCATGTTGACCCACAAAAACTTAATGTTTGAGGTCGACAACATTGTGGAAGCCCTCGGCGATGTTTTTCGCGGAGCGAACTCCTCCACACTGCTCTTCCTCCCTATCGCTCACGTTTTTGGCCGGGCAGTCCAGCTGGGGTGTGTGCGTGCCCAGGTACGCATGGGACACGCCCCTGACGTGAAAGAGCTGCTACCTCTGCTGGGCTCATTTCAACCCACTTTTGTTCTTTCGGTCCCCCGAGTATTTGAGAAGATCTTCAACTCTTCACAGCAAAAAGCAATCGCTGGCGGCAAAGGAAATATCTTCGACAAAGCAAGCCATGTTGCAATCGAGTACAGCGAGGCATTGGATGATGGCGGGCCCAGCTTGGGTCTAAAAATTAAACATGCACTTTTTGATCGACTTGTTTATGGAAAGATTCGCGCCGCAATGGGTGGAAAGATTGAATGGGCGATTTCCGGTGGAGCGCCACTCGGTTCACGACTGGGCCATTTCTTCCGCGGCATCGGTGTGACAATCCTTGAAGGCTACGGCCTCACGGAGACCTCCGCGGCAAGCACCGTCAATCGACCCGATGCAATCGGTATTGGCACGGTGGGGCAACCGTTCCCCGGTTCAAGTGTGCGAATCGCAGCCGACGGTGAAGTAATGCTCAAAGGCGACCATATCTTCGCCGGATACTGGAACAACCCGATTGCTACCGCTGAAGCAATTGAACCCGATGGCTGGTTCCACAGCGGCGACATTGGCGAGATCGACGACCGTGGATTTATTCGGATCACCGGACGTAAGAAGGAATTGATTGTGACCGCGGCTGGCAAAAATGTGGCCCCGGCCGTGCTTGAAGACCGTTTGCGGGCCAATTTCTTGGTGGGACAGTGCATGGTGGTGGGCGACGCTCAACCATTTATTGGCGCCCTGGTCACACTTGACCCTGAGGCAATTCCCGTCTGGCTTGCTCAGCAGGGGATGAGTGCTTCGACGCCCATGTCAGAACTCGTGAACAATGCTCTGATTCAGAGTGAAGTTCAAGGTGCCGTTGACCTGGCAAACAAAGCAGTGTCGAATGCGGAAGCAATCAAAAAGTTCACAATTTTGGAGACCGACTGGACTGAAGAAGGTGGTCAGATGACTCCTTCGCTCAAACTCAAGCGCAATGTAGTTCTCAAAGAGCACGAAGCGGATATCGCGGAGATCTACAGCTAATAACCTTAGGTTACGACTTTGATGGTTTAGCGGTGTTAGCCGATTACTCGGCCGATACCGCTAAACCGTGAGTTGTACCAAGGACCCATCACGCTTGTGACAAGAACACCACTGCTCGGATTGGCTGCATGCACCATTTTGCCGTTTCCAATGTAGAGGCCGACGTGGTGAGCGCCACTGCCAAAGTAAAAGACCAAGTCCCCTGGCTGGGCCTGACTCAACGGAACCCTACGGGTTGTTGCGTACTGTGAGCGGCTGTAGTGGGGCAATGACACGCCAGCTTGTCGCCAAGCCGTCATGGTGAGACCTGAGCAGTCGAATGAACTTGGGCCACTTGCTGCAGCAACATAACGGTCGCCCACCTGAGCCAATGCGTACTGCACAACACGCGCAATACGACCACCCCCGGTAAACCCGCCACCGGATGAACCGCTGCCTGAACTTATTGCAGCAGAGGCCGCGCGCGCGGCAGCAAGTGCAGCAGCACGCTCATTGGCGGCCATCGCGGCTATGCGGCGCCGTTCACTTGCCTCGAGATTTGCCAAAATTGCCTGGGCATCGCGATAGCGATCATTTGCCTCCGCCTTTGAATCGCCCATTTCTGAACGTACCTTTTTAGCGGCAGTTTCTTTATCCAGCATTGCCGCTTCCGTCTGGGCTAAGCGCAGACGAGTTGTCTGGCTGCCACGGATTGCTGAGGCTTGACCCTTTTGCACTTGATCGAGTGCCGCGGCTTGTGAGAGGAATTCGTTTGGATCTTCGGCGAGCAGCACCTGAAGAGAGGTGTCGATCCCACCCGATGTGTAGGTGGCGCGGGCCAGATCATCAACGGAACCCATAATTTGATTAAGTTCTTTTCGTTCGCGCTTGGCTTTGGCTTTCAGGGTATTCAATTGCTTCTGGATCCCACCAAGGCGATTGCGGGCATCGTTGTAGCGCTCATTGGCTGCTTCGGCTTTTCCTTGCAGATCCATGACCTGCATGCGTACCTGCTGCAGATTTGGCGCGGCTTGTGCGGGGGCGGCGACAAATCCCGGGATGAGCAGAGCCGCAATCGCAACGGAGATCCCGCCGACTCGATATGCCTTCTGCTTCACAAACTCTCCGCTCGGTTCGTCAATCTGCAATCGTGCCCAGTCCTCGGACGCTTCTGCGAACACCTTCGTTCCCAAAAAGGTAACAGATTGATGTCGATCCGGCCAGAGAGACCCAGATCTTTACTAGAAAAAAAGTCTAACCCGCCTGGGATTTCGGGGTGACCAGCCGAAGTGGTGGGACCAAACCTGATCGGGCCAAAACGCCAATGGCCGCAATGTGGTCCTCTGCCACCTCCGGAGCTCGCAAGAACTCTGGCTCCCCTAACAGCACGGTGACAATGCAATCGCTGCAAGCCGCGCCGGCTACTACACATGTACCGCAATCAATAACCATGGATCAAGGCTAAACACCCCCTCTGACATCGAGCCCTGACATCGAGCCCTGACATCGGGGGGTCTCGGAGTTCGCTAAACCCCGCCGTCTCCCGCAGATTCTTGGGCGGGGCCACCAAATTCAGGGCGGAGAACGATTTCGATCCGGTCTCCCGCGCCGCACCATCGGCACGCCACCGCAAGCACTTGATCCGCTGCGACCTCCCGCTCTTCCACGGTAACGTCACCGGCCATGTCCGCATGCCAAAACTCCGTCACGGTCGATGCTCGAGTTACATCAAAACGGGTGAGATTGCCGCAATGGGCACAACGAAATCGTGATTGCGCATCAGGCAGGGAGAGGTTGGGCGTATTCGTCATAACCCAACGCTATCTCCCCTGGGCTGAGACCGCGTTTCGACTCGAGCACTAATCAACGTCAGGGCTTAGCGTTAGTTTGTGACCGTGACCAATCCACCTATTGCCTTGGCCGCCACACAGTTATCACTCTCAGACCTGGGTACCCAGCTGGCCGACATTGTGTTCGTCGTGGTGGACCTAGAAACGACCGGTGGGGCTGGCATTGACGCCGGGATCACCGAGATTGGTGCCGTGAAGGTCCAAGGCGGTGAGGTCATAGGTGAGTTCACCACGCTGGTGAATCCAGGCACGGCCATTCCACCGTTTATTGCTGCCCTGACCGGCATCACAGACTCAATGGTTTCTGGCTCGCCCGGGGTTCGCACCGCGGTCACCATGTTTCTCGATTTTGCCGGCGAATGTGTCTTTGTTGCCCACAACGCTCCCTACGACATTGGGTTCCTCCGAGGTGCCTGCGCCAAATTCGAGATCAATTGGCCCAATAACAAAGTAATTGACACGGCGCGTATCGCTCGGTTGGCACTTCACCGCGACGAAGTTCGCAATTGCAAACTCTCAACCCTCAGCGCATTTTTTAACACCGAAATAGCGCCAACGCACAGAGCTTTTGACGATGCCCGCGCGACAACTGACGTGATGCACCGGCTCTTTGAGCGCCTGGGTAATTATGGTGTGCACACCCTTGAGGATCTGAACGCATTCACTTCCCGGGTGAGTGATGTTCAACGAAACAAGAAAAGTTTGGCCGATGGACTACCGGCAAAACCCGGTGTCTACATTTTCGAAGATCCACAGGGGCGTCCGCTCTACATTGGAACGTCAAAGAACATCCGCAACCGTGTGCGCACCTACTTCACCGCAGCGGAGAGCCGTCGCCGCATGTCGGAAATGATTGGGATTGCCCAACAGGTTCGCCCCATCGTTTGTTCAACAATTCTAGAAGCGAAAATTCGCGAATTACGTTTAATCGTTAGCGAACAACCTCGATATAACCGACGCTCGCGGGCAGCGGACTCGGTCTCCTGGCTCAAGCTGACCGCAGAACCTGCGCCACGATTGATTATCACTAAACAATTGAAAGATGATTCCACAGAAGGTGCGCGCTATATCGGGCCATTCACATCACGCGCTGCCGCGAACTCCGCACTTGATGTAATCAACGAGACTATTTCCCTGCGAACCTGCACTGCGAAGATTGCAGCCCAGCCCCGCAGTGACATCCCCGGCTGCGTTCGCGCCGAACTGGGAAAATGCATCGCACCCTGCATCCGCGAACACGACCGAGCGCAGTACTTAGACATTGTCAACCATGCATCGATTGCCATGTCGGGAAGTACATCAAAAATCGTCGCTCACATCAACATTCTCATGGAAACCCTTGCTAATGCTGAAAGATTTGAAGAAGCGGCGGCTTGGCGCGAGGCGCTTGGACATTACGTCAATGCGGTTTTTCGCACGGAAAGATTACGCTGGATTTCTACAACACCCGAGCTCGTTGCAGCACAAAGCACTGATGACGGTGGGTGGGAGATTCACGTTATTCGCTACGGTCGGCTAGCCGCAGCCGGTGTCGTTGAACCTGGTTTTGATCCTTGGCCCCACGTCGCAGCATTGATCGCAAGTGCCGAATACATCGAGCCAGGAATCGCACCAGCACCAGCCGGTGTCACCGAAGAAGCATTCGATCTCCTTCGGTGGTTGGAGAGCGACGGCGTACGGCTCGTCGCAAGTTCACGCGATCTCTACATGCCAATTGACTGCGGCGGAAAAGAAACAATGCAACTCTCTGACGTGCGCCGCGTTGTTAGTGAACGACTTGCAGCCGTTACCGGACACCAACCACTTGGTCGCCCTGTTGGTCCTCGAGCACCTGGCGTTTCACGGATTACCTATTTCTAAAGATTTTTGACCTGCGCAACAACTGCCACCCATTTTTCAAAAACTTTCCACGCGTTACCGCTTTCCAACGCTGCCGTGGCCCGGGGTAAGTAGATTTGGATCCGCTCACTCAACGGGTCTGAACTACTCGCTGGGTCTTCCACCGATGCTGCTGCAGCTAATGCGGCGGCAGCGTTGAGAGCCACCGCTCGCCGAATGGATGCAACAACTTCGAGATCCGTGCCCGGATCGGTTCCGCCAAAAACTTTGCGCGTGAGTTCAGCATTACGCTCTGGGGTTCCACCCCGCAGGTGCTCGGCGCGAAAACCCACAATCCCGAAATCAGCGGGATCCACGATCGACTCAATGACCACTCCACTGGTCGAATCCCAGACCTGGGTGGGTGCTGAAAGGGAGATTTCGTCGAGACCGTCCATTCCCCGGACAACCAAAGCGCGAACACCTCGCCCGGCCAGCACATCTGCCATAACGGGGGCAAGAGCTAGGTTTGCGCAGCCAACCAGGGCCGCGTTGGCCATTGCCGGGTTGGTCAGTGGGCCCAAAATATTGAAAACCGTGGGAATTCCCATCTGGGTTCGGGCCGGCCCGGCAAAACGCATCGCAGGGTGGTGTTTGGGCGCAAAACAGAAGGCAATCCCAGCCTCTTGGGCAACGATTCCCACCTGTTCGGCGCTGAGATCCAAGTCAAGCCCGAGTGCTTCAAGGAGATCAGCCGAGCCCGTTGAACTGGAAAATGCCCGGTTTCCATGCTTAATCACCGTCACGCCACACGACGCCGCCACAACCGCGGCCATGGTGCTGATATTGACCGAGTGGGAACCGTCCCCGCCCGTGCCAACAATGTCCAGCACAACGGACATTTCGGGCGGGATCGGGACAAGGTTGGCGAATTCCAACATCGTGGTTGCCAGGGCCGCCACCTGATCGGGGGTTTCCCCTTTGATTTTTAGTCCAATGGCAAATGCAGCGATTTGGGCATCAGTTGATCGATCACTGAGTATTTCACGCATGGCCCAGTCAACGTGGTCAGCGGTTAATGGGTGTGGACCAGCAATATTGGTAAGAACAACAGGCCAGCTATTGCTTTCCATGGGTAATTCCTAGGAAGTCAGGCTCAGTCGGGTTGCCAGAAGCCGGCTTACCGCCTGGGCGGTTGACACCGGCTCGATCGGCAATCCAACAACAGCATCAGCCCGCGACCAGGTTGCCAACCAGGCATCTTGGGGGCGCGCGATCAATACCAGAACCGGTGGGCATCGATAAAGTTCATCTTTAATTTGCCGGGCGAGCCCCATTCCTCCAGCGGGCGTTGCCTCGCCGTCGAGAATAAATAGGTCAAATTTTCCTTTATCGGCCGCTGAAATAAACCCGGGCTCGGTTGCCACCTCGGTATATTCAACGGTGGGTAGGTCCATAGAAGGTCTGGGCCCAAGGGCCGAAATGACGTCAGCGCGAGTATTGCGATTACTGCTGTAAATGAGTACGCGTAAGGGTTCTCGGGTGCCAGGATCTGTTGCCACCTTCGTACTCTATCCAGCAGAAAACTCTCAATGAAAAACAGGCTCACCAACGAGGCGAAAATCACTTATTAATAAGAGGGGGTCAGAGAGAAACTTGGTTGCCGATCTGCGAGAGTATGGGCGTGGCCCAAGCAACCGTAATCCCCCAGGCATATGACCATGCACCGGCGAACCGCCCCAACATGGTCTCAATCGGAACAATTGTCTGGCTCGCCAGCGAGCTCATGTTCTTTGCGGCGCTCTTTGCCATGTATTTCACTATGCGTGCGGTCAACCCTGAACTGTGGGCCAATGAGACCGAAATTCTCAACATTCCCTTTGCCAGCCTGAACACCACGGTCCTGGTATTGAGTTCAGTTACCTGTCAACTGGGAGTCTTCGCCGCTGAGCGCGGAGACGTTAAAAGCCTTCGCCGTTGGTTCATCATTACTTTCCTCATGGGAGCTTTCTTTGTTGGCGGTCAGATCACCGAATACACGGAACTGGTCCACGAAGGCCTCACGATTTCATCAAATGCCTACGGATCCGCCTTTTACATCACCACCGGTTTTCATGGGATGCACGTAACCGGGGGCCTGATTGCGTTCCTTTTGGTCTTGGCCACCACCTACGTAGCGAAACGCTTCACCCATGAACAAGCCACTCGCGCAATAGTTGTTTCCTACTACTGGCATTTCGTTGATGTTGTTTGGATTGCGCTCTTTTTCATGATTTATATCTTGAAGTAATTCTCGATAACACCATATTTTTCCACAACCGAGAAAGGCTTTGCCGCTGTGAAGTTCATTACCGCACGAAGGCGTAACCCCCTCGTCGCCGTCCTGCTGCTCGTTGCAGCTCTTGGAGCCGTTGGAATCACCTTCTCGGCGGTGTCCAATATTGAGCCTGCCCAAGCATCATTGGGTACCCAAACCCAAGTCGAGGATGGGAAAAAGCTGTACCTCGAGGGTTGCAGTTCCTGCCATGGCCTTGACGCCCAAGGAGCAATGAACGGGCCTTCACTAATTGGTGTCGGAGCGGCCGCCGTCCATTTCCAGGTTTCCACCGGTCGGATGCCCCTTGCAGCCCCTGGCGCCCAAGCCACGGCCAAAGAGCCCATCTACGACGTTGAACAAGTTGCCGCGATGTCGGCCTATATCGCCTCACTGGCCCCTGGCCCCGCAATCCCAACTGCTGAGGATCTGGACTACTCCGACGCAGACATTGCTGAGGGTGGCGTCCTGTTCCGCATCAACTGCGCACAGTGCCATCAGGCTGCTGGCCAAGGTGGAGCACTGACTCAAGGAAAATACGCACCCAATCTGATGCAGGCAACCCCTCAAGAAATCTATGAGGCAATGGTGTCTGGTCCACAGAGTATGCCGGTATTTTCAAATGAAACATTGCCCATCGAAGATAAGCAGGCCGTGACCGCTTACATCATGGCTTTACAAGAAGCTCCCAGCCCTGGCGGTCTCTCACTCGGCCGAATCGGTCCGGTTACTGAAGGTCTGTTCATGTGGGTTGCCGTATTCGCCGCATTCATTGGCGCGGCCGTCTGGATTGGAATCAAAGCGCGATGAACGAAATCACTCCAAGCTCTGGTGGAAACAACGAACCCGCGAACCAGGGACACGCACCTGCGCTAACACAACTCGGTTACTCGCCGGTGGCTGAAATTCCCCACAGGTTGCGGGTAACAGATACCGACCCAAAGGCCGCCCGTCGAGCAGAACGCCAAGTGGCAGCGATGTTCACCCTGTCCATGGTGTTCGTGATTCTCTCCGTCATCGCGTACGTGATGATTGACAAATACGCCGTTGTTTATATCCCCGTCCTCGGCGAAGTGGGAGCCAGCAACGTTGTACTCGGGCTCACTTTTGGTTTGGCCGTACTCCTCATTGGCGCCGGCGCAATCCAATGGGCCAAGAAACTCATGCCTGATGTTGAAGTTGTTCAAGAGCGCCACGACATGGTGTCGGAAAAAGAAGATGACAACCTCGCTGCAGCCAACTATGAACGCGGTAAAGAAGAATCCGGTTTCGCCCGCTACAAGATGATCCGCCGCTCACTAATTGGGGCGATGGCGCTGCTACCTATTCCCATCATTGTCGTGCTACGTGATCTTTGGATTACCCCTCCCGGTGAAAACCCCACCGAAATACTCTCAACAACCCTGTGGACCAAAGGCATTCGAATCGTCTCCGACGGAACCTTCATGCCGGTTCGCCCAGAAGATCTGCCTGTCGGTGGCTTGGTATCGGCACTTCCCGAGGGCATACTTGAAGTTCAAGAGGAAGAGCACAATCTCAACGCGCGCGGCAAAGCCGCGATCATTCTGGTACGCATGGACCCAGAGC
>JBIHZX010000030.1:0-18102 GCA_044240195.1 Candidatus Nanopelagicales bacterium
ACCGTCCCACTTTCCACCATGCCAACCAAGATCACACCGGTGACGAGTTGGGTGAGCGCGCCGTGAAGCATCGCGGCGTTGACGCCTTTTGTGGGGCTTGACATCTGGACGATAAAGCCGCCAACCAAACTGGCAAGGCCGATGAAGTGCAGAATGACAACGAGGTTGTAAATGAAATCCATGGAGCCACACTAGTCGGTCTCTACGGTGATTGACCTATTTATTCCCATTCAGATTTATTCCCATTCAATGGTGCCCGGGGGTTTGCTGGTGACGTCGAGGGTCACCCGGTTCACCTCAGCAACCTCATTGGTGATTCGGTTGGAAATTTTTGCAATCAGGTCATAGGGCAACCGGGACCAATCCGCGGTCATTGCGTCTTCACTTGAAACTGGTCGAAGCACAATCGGGTGACCGTATGTACGGCCATCACCTTGTACCCCAACACTTCTGACGTCGGCCAACAGGACAACGGGGAATTGCCACACATCGCGATCCAGGCCTGCCGCTGTGAGCTCCTCACGGGCAATCAGATCCGCTCGGCGCAAGATCTCTAACCGCTCTTCATTGACGGCTCCAATAATGCGGATCGCTAATCCTGGTCCGGGGAATGGGTGTCGCCACACAATTTCTGGCGGTAACCCGAGGTCTAATCCCACCTGCCGGACTTCGTCTTTGAACAATGTTCGCAACGGCTCCACCAAAGTGAATTCGAGATCTTCTGGTAAGCCACCCACATTGTGATGGCTTTTAATGTTGGCGGTACCCGAACCCCCGCCGGATTCAACAACATCCGGGTAGAGGGTTCCTTGTACTAAGAATTCAACTTTCCTGCCGGTGCTGCCGGCCTGTTCAACAACTTGCGCTGCCGCGTCTTCAAAGACTCGAATGAACTCACGGCCAATAATCTTTCGCTTTGTCTCCGGATCGGTAACGTCTGCGAGTGCATCAAGGAACCTTTTTTTCGCATCAACCACAATCAACTTGATACCGGTTGCCGCAACGTAGTCGCGTTCAACCTGCTCTGCTTCACCCGCACGCAGCAGTCCGTGGTCCACAAAAACACAGGTGAGTTGATCCCCCACCGCTTTGTGAACTAGTGCGGCAGCAACGGCCGAGTCAACTCCACCCGAGAGCCCACAAATCACTTCCGAGTTACCGATCTGAGCCGAGATTCGGGCAACCTGTTCATCAATGACATTGGACATGGTCCAGTTTCGTTCACACCTTGCCACGTGAATCAAGAAATTTGAAAGGACTTTCTGGCCGAACTGCGAGTGCATAACTTCAGGGTGGAACTGAACGCCTGCGCGCGAATGCTCAAGGTCTTCAAAGCCCGCAACAGGGGCACCGGCTGAAACCGCACACACATTAAAATTCTCTGGCACCGAATTAACCGCGTCCCCATGACTCATCCAGACTGAAATTGACTCGGGAATATCGGAAAAAATCTTTGCTGTTGTTGTCGTGAGGTCGGTACGCCCATATTCACTGGTACCCGTGCGCGCGACTTCCCCGCCGAGTGACTTAGCCATTAGTTGAAAGCCATAACAAATCCCGAAAATAGGAATCCCTAAATCAAAGATCTCCGAATCAAATGCGGGAGCACCCGGAGCATAAACACTGGATGGTCCACCGCTGAGAATAATTGCCGATGGAGATTTTTCCCTTACTTCCTGGGCAGTAATGAAGTGGGCCACAATTTCGGAATAGATGTTTTCTTCGCGAACTCGTCGGGCAATCAATTGTGCATATTGGGCGCCAAAGTCAACAACGAGCACGGGTCCAGAAGGGTTCGCAGGCATTGCCCAAGCGTAGTAGCGGAGCCGTTAACTACTGAATGCGCCAAGTGCAAGGAGTGCGACGACCAGCACGAGGTAAATAGCACCACCAACAACGAATGTCAGGACCATGAATCTCCGTGCCCACAGAGCCGCCCTCGCGGCTCCACTTTCATCACCGCTTTCTAACCGACCGCGTGATGCCAAAGCGCATGAAACTGCGACTATCCCCGTAGGCAGGAAGAACAAGATCGCGGCAATCAGAGACGATCGCAGATACGTCTTTGGAGCCGAGTTCATTCGCTAACCCTAATCAACCTTGCCACACTCAAAACGAGCACCATTACTCGCAGGGCCCGGCCGCCGATCGCAGTTGTCTACCCTTGCAAGGCTAGGCGCAGAGGCGGTGCTTCAAATGTGGCGAACTGCCATATCAATGCCGGTTCGGTTCGATGGTAATGGTGAGCAAGCACGACCCTAAGACCGGCGATGCCCACCCAATCGACAGATGGATGCTGGGCCTTAAGCGCTACGGAACAGTTAGACGCAGCTTCGCCAATGATTTCCAAAAGCCGCTCAGCCGCGAGCAGCAGGATCTCTTCATTGACGGCACCCCGGGATTGCACCACTTGCTCAAGGGCCGTACATGCTTCCAAAATATCTAAACTCCGTAAATCATCTCCACGTGTCACAGAGAAACGGCCTCAGCAAGCAAATGCTCATCCCGACTCTTGAGACCACCGATGGCAACCACGTCTACATCACAATCGAGAAGGGCACGCAGGTCCAACTCAAGATGAACCTGATCCAAAATCGAAGCTCCAGGGCTGAACTCCACCAAGAAGTCCACATCAGAGTCTTCGCGATCTTCGGATCGAGCCACCGAACCAAATACCTTGATGTCCAGGGCATGCCTGCGAGCCAAGAGAGCTTTAATATCCTCGGCCTGCGCCATCACCCTGTTGCGAATCTCACCCACACCGACACCCTAACGCAACCAGACTGAATCACCCATGGTTCCCATGCGCGAGGCGACTACCTTCCATCGCCATGTGTCGCGCCGTCCCCCGACACAACGAAAATGAGGGTTTCTAGCGCCAGCCGATTCTTTTCATGAGCCCTAACGAAGTGGTGAGTAGGTTTCCCCACGTTTCATCACTGAGCCCAAATGGAGGGCCAAAGCCCAATGCATTTTGGGTGGCAATTGTTTGGGACTCGGTGTACTGCACAATCCCGGCCAACCCATGCCTGCGACCAAGTCCTGATGCACCAAATCCACCCATGGGTGAACCAAGGGTGGACCACGCTGTTGCATAGCCTTCGTTGACGTTGACTGTTCCCGCCTTGAGTTGCTTGGCAATTGCCAACGCACGTTTTTTATCCCGGGAAATTACACTCGCATTGAGTCCGTATTCGGAGTCGTTAGCTAGTTCGATCGCCTGAGCATCGCTTGAGTAACTACTTACCGAGACGACCGGGCCAAAAGTTTCTTCTCGACACACATTCATGTTAGCCGCGACACCCGTAAGAATCGTTGGCGCGATAGTTGCACTACCGATGAGCTCACCACCCGTATGAATTGTGGCGCCTTTATCGCGAGCATCGGTGATGAAAGCCATAACTCGCGCCGCGTGAGTGGGTGAAATAAGCGGTCCGTAAGAACCTCCCCAACCAACCGAGCCTTGGTAGGTCATTGCGCGAGTTCTTTTAACAAAGGCGTCAAGGAATTCTTGTTCAATGCTCTCGTGGACATAAAGTCGCTCAATGCTGATGCAGAGCTGCCCCGTATTTCCAAAGCAGGCACGCGTCGCGATCTCAGCTGCTTTTTCAATATCAGCGTCCGCGCGAATAATCATTGCATTCTTTCCGCCAAGTTCTAATGCGGAACCAATCAAGCGTTCGCCACACTGGGCTGCAACAATTCGACCAACTTTGGTTGAACCGGTGAACATCAAGAAATCAACGTGATTGATCAATGGCGTTCCCAATTGCGCTCCGTCACCGATCACCACACCGAAGAGTTCACGTGGCAAGCCGGCTTGGTAAAGCAAATCAATTACGTACAGCGCGGTCACACTTGTGAGGGGATCGGGTTTAAGAACTACTCCATTACCGGCAAGTAGGGCTGGTAGCGCATCACTGACGGCGAGGGTCAGCGGGTAATTCCACGGAGCAATAATGCCCACCACACCCAACGGAACATGGCGCTCAATTGCACTGATGAGTAAAGGAAAAGCCCCCGGGTGCCTTCGATCTTTGAGTGCGCCAAGGTGGCGGGCGTAATAACGTGCATTCAGAGTTACGTCGAGTAGTTCTTCATTTGCATCACGTCGGGGTTTGCCCGTCTCCCATTGGATGAGGTCTAATAGTTCGGCTTTGTTGGCCAGCACCAGATCATGAAAAGCCAAAATCACTTTGGCACGTTCTCGTAATGAACAAGTTGCCCAGATTTGTTGCGCCACTCTCGCTGCCTGCACGGCGGCCTTGACATCACCTTCAGTTGACACATTGAGTGAATACAACTCTTGACCGTAAGGCGAACGGATATTCAAACGATCTTTGGAATTATTCGTTGGTAGCGCTACAACTCTTGGCCAGTAGTGCAGTCCTTCAATCACCCCGGCCATGATTAGGAGACGATCATTTCGATCCGCTGGAATTCCTTCAGGTCGCTGTATCCCGTGGTGGCCATGGCTTTGCGCAAAGCGCCCACGAGGTTCATCGTTCCATCACCCGTTGTCGCTGGGCCATTGAGAATCTGATCCAGCGTGCCCACCTGCTTCATTTGGTGACGCTCCCCGCGAGGAAGGGTTGCGTGCCAAGCCTCTGAGCCCCAGTGAGTGCCACCACCGGGTGAATCCGTACCGCGAGAGAGAACTGAACCAATCATGGCTGCGTCAGCGCCACAAGCAAATGCTTTAACGATGTCTCCGCTGTTACCCATCGACCCATCGGCGATCACATGCACGTAGCGTCCGCCGGATTCATCGAGGTAGTCACGTCGCGCTGAAGCAACATCAGCGATCGCGGTTGCCATGGGAACCCGGACACCGAGGACTTCTGAGGTCGTATGTGAGGAGCCACCGCCGAAACCGACGAGAACGCCAGCAGCGCCCGTTCGCATCAAGTGCAAGGCAGCCTGAGCGGTCGCGCAACCCCCAACAATTACGGGGATATCTAGTTCATGAATAAAGCTTTTAAGGTTTAGCGGTTCACCACTCGCGGCTACATGTTCCGCGGACACGGTTGTTCCGCGAATCACTAAAATTTCCGCACCGCTACTTGCGGCGATGGGTGCCAGTTCTGCTGTCCGTTGCGGTGACACAGCTACCGAAACCGTGATTCCACTTTCTTTGAGCTGGGTAATCCGGTTCTTGATTAATTCGTGGTCAACCGGTTGATCCGAGTACAACCTTTGCAATAGTGACGTCGCCTGATCTTGGCTAACGTTTGCTATTTCACGCAAGTAAAGGGTTGGATCCTCATAGCGTCCCCATAGCCCTTCTAGGTTGAGGACCGCGAGTACTCCATTGCGCGAAATCGTGACAGCACTTTGCGGTGACACCACCGAATCCATTGGTGCAGCAATGAGTGGAGTCTCAAATTTGTAGGCGTCAATGTTCCAATTGGTTGATACCTCGGATGCATCACGGGTTCGACGCTGGGGAGCAATGGCAACCTGATCAAATGAATAGCCTTGACGGCCGGACTTCGTGCCACCTATTACAACTTCAACCATTATTACCGCCCCGAGTAGTTTGGTGCTTCGATTGTCATTTGAATGTCATGCGGGTGGCTCTCACGTAACCCGGCTGCCGTGATTTGCACCAAGCGGCCCTTCTCACCCAGCTCAACCATGTTGTGCGCACCGGCGTAACCCATCGCAGCTCGTAGTCCGCCAACAAGTTGATGCGCAACTGCCCCAAGGGGTCCCCGGTAGGAGACTAAACCTTCAATTCCTTCAGGAACAAGTTTGTCATCACTTAAAACATCGTCTTGGGAATAACGATCTTTTGAATAAGAACGCGCTTCGCCGCGGCTTTGCATGGCGCCGAGGGAGCCCATGCCGCGATAGGACTTGAATTGTTTTCCGTTAACAAAAACGACGTCACCTGGTGCTTCTTCGCAACCAGCCAGGAGTGAGCCCAACATAACCGTGTTTGCTCCCGCAACAATTGCTTTGGCAATATCACCACTGTATTGAATCCCACCATCGGCGATTACCGGAATTCCAGCAGCTCGTGCGACGTAGGCAGCTTCCTCAATCGCGGTGATCTGAGGGACACCGACGCCAGCCACAACCCTGGTTGTGCAGATGGAGCCTGGACCAACCCCAACTTTTACCCCGTCGGCGCCAGCGTCAATGAGCGCTTGGGCACCTTCTCTGGTGGCGATATTGCCCCCGACTACATCAACTGTGAATTCTTTTTTGATTCGTGCAACCATGTCTAAGACTGCTCGCGAGTGACCGTGGGCCGTGTCAACAATGAGAAAGTCGACGCCTGCAACGACGAGGGCTGCTGCCCGTTTAAACGAATCATCACCGACGCCAATTGCTGCACCGACAACGAGCCGACCAAGTGCATCCTTTGACGCATTTGGGTACTTATCGGCTTTGACAAAGTCTTTCACCGTGAATAGTCCACGCAGTTTTCCATCACCGTCAACAAGTGGCAGTTTTTCAACTTTCTTTGTTGCCAACAAATTCAGTGCATCAATCGGTGCAACACCAACCGGCGCCGTTACCAGTGGCATAGGAGTCATTACTTCGCTGACGACTCGCGACATATTCTCTTCGAATCGCATGTCACGATTTGTCACGATTCCTACGAGAATTCCGTGGGAATCAACAACGGGAACACCACTAATTCGATACCGTCCACACAATCGATCAACGTCAGCCAAGGTGTCAGTTGGCAGGCACGTAATTGGGTCGTGCACCATTCCGGCTTCACTGCGTTTGACGAGGTCAACCTGCGCGGCCTGGGCCTCTATTGGCAGGTTTCGGTGCAGAACACCTACGCCCCCTTGACGGGCCATGGAAATCGCCATGCGGGATTCGGTAACAGTGTCCATCGCGCTGGACACCAATGGCATTTTGATCGAAATATTCTTCGTGACTAAAGCGGACGTGTCTACCTCACTCGGCACGACATCGGAGATTCCCGGCAAGAGCAGGACATCGTCAAAAGTGAGGCCCAAGAATGCAACCTTGCTCGTTCGTTCAACCACTGGGCCTCCTCGAGGATAAAGCCCTAGGTTAGTCGCTTGCGACTTCGCTTATGAGCGCGACCGCGCTCACAAGGTCGCTTGCCACGTGGACACCACGAGGCGGTTCATTCAACCAACCTGGCCCACCAATCACGATTCTGGGGTTAGGGCGAAGTGAGGGCAATTGAGCGAGGTCAGCTGCATCCATTGTTCCCTTAATTTGAGACCACAGAAAAACTGCTCGCGGGCCTGTTCGCGTGATGACATCTCCCAGACTTTCCAGTGGCATACCGCTACCCAGGTGCACGAAGCTAATTCCCTGCTCTGCCAAACCAGCGCCCACGGCCCAGACAGGAAGTTGGTGTGAATCACCACTTATTGAACCAAGTACGACCATGGCCCGCGAGGATTTTGCCGTGGCTTCATAGGCAAAACGGGAAAACTCAGACTGGATGGCGGTCGAAAGAATGTGTTCAACTTCAATACCGCATTGGCGCAATTCCCACATCTCGCCAACGCTTTTCAAGAGGGGAAGGAGTAACTCATTCCACGTACGAATGACGCCAATTTTGCTCAAGGATTCTGAAATTATCGATGCACACGTAGCCTGGTCAAGGGCGCTTGTCGATTTAGCAAGTCCGCGGGCCCGGCGATCGCAGCCCGGTGTCGCCACAACATTGCCACCGCCATTGCGGCCTGTGGGCTCATTCACCGCGTGGCACTGCTGATGCTCGGTAAAGTCCCGGCTTAGTGAAGCCGCTGCTGAATCTGCAGGAGAGTTGCCCGAACGAATCAGAGCTGACATGTAGTCCAAACGAGCCAGATCCAATGGCGAATAGCGCCTATTCTTGCCTTCGTCACGCTGACTAGGCCCCACCCCGTATCGACGATCCCAGGTGCGCAATGTCGCGGGCGCAATTCCCAATCTGCGGGCGGCCACGGCCACGCTGACGCTCAATTCACCTGAAACCGGCCCAGAAACCGGCTCTGATACGGCGACGATCGCATGTGACACCCCGTCAGCGTAGGGCATAAGTCTAATCTCCGCACCCTGTGATTCAAATCACCGAGCATTAAGTTGACCAACTCATGAAACGCTTTGTAGTCTTAGACTCTACTAAAAGAAGTTTAAGGAGTGGTCATGGCTGATGTATCACGGCTCCCCGGCCCGAACGCCGACACGTGGGACTGGCAGCTCCTTGGATTATGCCGCGGTGAAGACCCCAATATGTTCTTCCATCCCGAAGGGGAGCGCGGGCCCGCCCGGATCAACCGGGATGTCAGCGCAAAGGCTGTCTGTGGGGCTTGCCCCGTCAAGGTTCAATGCGCTCAACATGCGCTAGCTGTCCGTGAGCCCTATGGCGTGTGGGGTGGGCTTACCGAAGACGAGCGCGAAGACATCTACGCCGGGCGCTTGGCGCCAAATGTCGCGGTCGGTAGCGAGATCAACACAGAACCCGTTGGGTTCCCGATGCGAATCGCAACCGCTTCCTAATTTTTTCCAACGGAAGCCACGAAAATTCTCTGTAAGTTAAAGGGCGGGCCGCAATTGCGGCCCGCCCTTTATTTTTTAACTAACTACAAGTGTTTGTCACGCATTGCTTGATGAAAACTTAGTGCGAATGACCGTGGTGTCCGTGTCCTTGACCCGCGTCTGGCTCTGCAGCTGCTGGCTTTTCAACAACGAGTACCTCGGTGGTGAGCAGCATTGCTGCAATTGATGCGGCATTTTGCAACGCTGAACGGGTTACTTTCACCGGGTCAATAACACCCTGGGCAATAAGGTCGCCGTACTCACCGGTTGCAGCATTGAGGCCATGACCGGCTGGCAATCCAGCTACCTTGGCCACCACAACATAACCGTGCTCCCCTGCGTTTTCAGCGATCCAGCGAAGTGGCTCAGACGTTGACTTGCGGATAATTGCAACGCCGGTTGCTTCGTCGCCGGTCTTTCCCAGATTGGAGTCAAGGACCTTTGCAGCTTGAACGAGTGCAGTTCCGCCACCGGAAACAATTCCCTCTTCGATCGCTGCACGAGTCGCCGAGACAGCATCTTCGATTCGGTGCTTCTTTTCCTTGAGCTCAACTTCGGTGTGGCCGCCGACTTTGATGACAACAACGCCGCCAACAATCTTGGCAAGGCGTTCCTGCAACTTCTCGCGATCCCAATCCGAATCCGAGCGCTCAATTTCGCTCTTAATCTGTGCAACACGATCAGCGACAGCTTCTGAGGTTCCGCCACCGTCAACAACCGTCGTGTTGTCCTTGGACACAACGACGCGACGAGCTGTGCCGAGAACCTCAAGACCGACCTGATCCAGTTTGAGACCAATGTCTGCCGAAATTACCTGGGCACCTGTAAGAACCGCGAGGTCCTCAAGGATTGCCTTGCGACGGTCACCAAATGCCGGGGCCTTTACCGCACAGGAGGCAAATGTTCCGCGAATCCGGTTAACAACGAGGGTTGACAGCGCTTCGCCATCAACGTCTTCTGCGATGATCAGAAGTGGCTTGCCGGTTTCAACAACTTTTTCCACCAAAGGAAGGATCTCCGAGACCGAGGAGACCTTGCCTTGAACGAGGAGAATGCGTGGGTCGTCAAGGACGGCTTCCATGCTTTCTTGATCGGTCACGAAATACGGTGAGATATAACCCTTGTCGAACTGCATTCCTTCGGTGAATTCCATCTCCATTGAAGTGGTGCTGGATTCTTCGACCGAAATAACGCCATCCTTGCCAACCTTGTCGAATGCGTCAGCGATCAGTTCGCCGATTTCACGATCCTGTGACGAGATTGCCGCGACGTTGGTGATTTCTTCCTTACCGGAAACCTCGCGGGCCATCTTTGCTAATTCTTCGATGATTGCGGCAACGCCAGCATCCATTCCACGCTTGATGGCCATAGGGGCGGCGCCAGCAGCAACCTGCTTCAAACCTTCGGTGACCATTGCCTGAGCCAGAACGGTTGCCGTCGTGGTTCCATCACCTGCGACGTCGTTGGTCTTGGTAGCAACCTCTTTTGCCAGTTGGGCGCCCAAATTTTCGTAGGGATCATCCAATTCAATCTCACGAGCGATGGTCACACCGTCGTTGGTGATCGTGGGGGCTCCCCATTTTTTGTCAATCACGACATTACGGCCCTTTGGACCGATGGTCACGCGGACTGCATCAGCGAGTGCGTTAACTCCGCGCTCAAGGCTGCGACGAGCATCCTCATCAAATTCAATCATCTTTGCCATGGTGTCAATCCCTCAATCATGAAGTGGAGTCGTACCGGAAAAAAACATATGCGGTTACTTGTCGTGAGCCCCACGCCTCCCGAAGGATTCGCGGGGCTCATCGAAACAAGAATTTATTTTTGAGATTTACTTTTCGACAATGGCAAGCACGTCGCGAGCCGACAGCAGCAGGTATTCCTGTCCGTCGTACTTCACTTCGGTGCCGCCGTACTTGCTGTAAATAACGATGTCGCCGACCTTGATATCCAAGGGAATGCGCTTGTCGCCATCTTCGTCGAAACGACCTGGTCCAACTGCGAGAACCTTGCCCTCTTGGGGCTTCTCCTTCGCGGTGTCAGGGATAACAAGTCCTGAGGCGGTTGTTTGCTCCGCTTCGAGGGTTTGTACCAAAATGCGATCTTCTAGGGGCTTAATGGAAACCGACACGGTTTATTCCTCCGGCTCGTGGGCACCAGCTACCTAAAGCTGGAGCGACTTACGAATATTTGGTCTTAAAGTTGGCACTCACATGGTGAGAGTGCCAAACCAAAGGTTACGCAACAGTTAGCACTCTGTCAAACCGAGTGCCAGATTAGCCCCGATAGACCCCTGAGGAGACCCCTTAGGCTTGCCCCGTGTCACACCCGCCCACAGAAGAACTCATATCCCAAGCGCGAACCGCTCTGGCCCAGCCCGGCGCCAATGAGATCACCGTGATCACCTCACTCAGGGCCCAAGGCCATGGGGTGGATTCCCTCCGATTGGCACTTGATCAGGTGGAACTACGCGATAAGGCTGCTCTTGCCTGGAAAAACACCGCTAATAAGCGCCAGGACTGGTATTTCACCCGGGACGGCCTTGAAGCGGCCAGCCACCCGATCGTCGCGGCATTTCACGCCGAGGTCATTTCCAGTATCGGGATCACGGGGGTAATTGACCTCACGGCCGGACTTGGCAGTGACAGCGCCGCTTTCATCGACGCCGGGCTCAACACAACCGCGGTTGAACGAGATCCCCATACGGCCGCACTACTGGCGAACAACGTTCCCGGTGCCAGCATCGTGATCTGCGACTGCACTCTGCTTGACCTCACGCATTGGGATCCCGACCAAACCGCGATCTTCATCGATCCAGCGCGTCGAGGTACTTCACGTTCCCTCGACGGCGCCCGCGCACTTCCCGAACGTGACCCAGAGCGCTGGTCGCCACCAATATCTTTCGTCACCGAACTTGCAAAAAACTATCGCGTGTTCGTGAAAGCCGCTCCAGCGTTTATTCCACCAGAAGGCTGGGCGCAATACGTTGTCAGTCTGGATGCACACGTCGTCGAGATGTTCGCCACAAATGCAACAACCGGGACGTACGCCGTCATGATTAATTCAGAACGCGAAGAAACCAGCCTCATCACCGGTAGTACTGAGCCGGCCGTACACCCGCACATGGAAATCAGCGCGGAAGGGTTTCTTTATGAACTAGACCCAGCAATCACCCGAGCCGGACTTACCCAACAGGTTGCAGCCGAACGTGGTCTCTCTCCCGTTGGCGAAAAGAATATGTGGCTTTTCGGAGCGGCAACCCCCTTTCCTCACGCCCGCGCATATCTGGTCCATGATGTATTCCCGGTTAAAGAGATCAAGTCACGTGTAAAGCACTTACCGGGAATAGCGTTGAAAACAAAGGATGGGAGGCGCGAACAAAAAGATTTACGAAAAGCTTGTGCAAAGCCCGATCACAATGAATGGGCGGTCGTAATTTTGGGAAGTGGCGCTAACGAGCAGGCTGTATTAGTCCAGCGCGATCGCTAGGAACCGCGGAAACGTTAGTGACCCTTGGTAGGTAGTCATCAAGATTCGCAGGCTCAAGACCAGCTTCACGAATTTTTCTAACAGCAAGTTCCAAATCCTTCTTGAGTGACTTTGTAAAGTGCATCAAGATGATGGACCCTGGTCGCAACTTCGAATCGGCATAATGAATCTTGCCATTGCCAATTGATGCATCCCACATAACTATTTGTTGAATCCCACATTTCTCACCCATATTGCGCACTGCTTGGGAATCCTGAGCAGCTCCATATGGTGGCCGAAGCATCCAGGGGCGCCAGTCGTATTTCTTTGCGAACCGTTTTTGAACATAGCAAATTTCATGATTTAGATCCGTGGACTTTTTAGCAAATGAAGCGTGGGTCGCCGAATGGTTCTGCACCGAACCCCACTGCGTGAATTCATCAAAATATTTTTGGGAACTCTTAATGGTCCATGATGAAAGAAATGCCGTAACGGGCAACTTATTTGCTTTTACATAGGCCAGAGAATTTTCCGTTTTATAAATCCCGTCATCAATCGTAATAAAAGCTACTTTGTCATTGGTTTTGATCCGGTACACCGACTTGGGGATCTGCACTCTCTCACGCACGGACACGACAGTTTCAACGCTATTTTCAACGGCACGTGAACCCACCTGCGCGCCGATAACAGAAGAGAAAATCAGAATACTTCCGGCGAAAGCCGCAAAAGCCCGGCGCATTACCCCTCCATCCGTATTAACCAATATTCTGACGCGTTACCGGAGTTTAACCCAGAATCCTATTTGGGTGCCAGACCCGATTCGAGAAGTTAGAACAGAACTTGACTCACAGAAAGAGTTGATGTGGCCGGGAAATCAACAGGTGAAGGAATTGCCCCAATCCGAACGAGGTGAGATCCCAACGCCGCCACCATTGCCCCGTTGTCGGTACACAAAGTTGGACTAGGTACGCGAAGCTCGATTCCAGCGAGCGCACAGCGCTGGGCAGCCAACGCTCGTAACCGTGAATTTGCGGCCACTCCCCCGGCGATCACTAGGTGGGGTGCGTTTTGATCCAAGGCCGCTGCGATGGCCTTGCTGGTCAGAACGTCCGCTATCGCCTCCTGAACCGAAGCAGCGACATCGGGCACTGAAATAGTGCTGCCGACCCGTTGCTCCTCTTTAACCCAACGTGCCACAGCGGTCTTTAACCCCGAGAAAGAGAAGTTGAATGCATTGGCTGGATCAGTGCGTAGGGCTCGGGGGAAATCAATTGCGGTGGGGTCACCGCTTTGAGCGGCTTGATCAATCATGGGACCCCCAGGAAATGGCAGACCAAGAAGGCGCGCAACTTTGTCGAATGCTTCACCGGCAGCATCGTCCAAAGTTTGACCAAGGGAGGTGAACTCACCGTTACTAACTTTGATTAACGATGAATGCCCTCCAGAGACCAACAACCCAATGACAGGTTCAGGTAAAGGTCCATGCTCGAGTTCATCAACCATCACATGAGCCGCCAGGTGGTTTACTCCATAAATGGGAATACCCAACCCCAATGCCAGTGCTTTCGCTGATGCAACCCCAACAATGAGTGCGCCAACTAAACCTGGGCCTGCTGTCACCGCGATCGCGTCAATATCTCTCAGTGAGACCCCGGCCTGAGAGCAGGCCAACTCAATTGTTGGCAGCATTGCTTCTAGGTGAGCGCGGCTGGCAACTTCAGGGACCACTCCACCGAATCGGGCATGCAACTCAACGCTTGATGCCAGAGCATTCGATAGCAATTCCCGCCCGCGAACAATTCCAATTCCTGTTTCGTCGCAAGAAGTCTCGATTCCCAAGACCAGAGGTTGGTTGATACTCATGATCGACGCTTACGTTCATCTCGATCATCGCGGCGCAGGATCAAAGCATCAGTTCCATCGGGGTAGTAATTAATTCTTTTGCTTATTTCTTTAAAGCCAAAAGATGAATATAGTGAAAGTGCCGCCGAGTTGTCATCACGCACTTCAAGAAAAATGAAAGTCACTTTCAACTCAACCGACAGATCAACTAAATGACCCAGAAGTTGGCGTCCAATGCCTTGACCCTGGAACTGTTCACCAATCGCGATTGTCTGAATATCGGAATCCCCTCCCGACACACTCAGACCCGCATATCCGCTAAGAACTCCTGAACTCTCACACACAAAATAATGATTGTGAATTTGGGCTAACTCCCGCCACCATTGATCCGTTGACCACGGGTCATGGGGGAATAGTTCACGCTCGAGTTTGTCAACTTCAGAAATATCCCACCAGCGCATGGGACGGATTTCAATTGTTTGACTTTTCACAACTTCACCGGTGCACTCGGCTTGGCATCAGCTTCTCGCAGATACATAGGAGTCACATCCAAGCGATCCCCGCGCACAGCACATGCCGCTATATCAATTGCGTGCGGCAAAACCTGCGTCACCAGCGGGATTTCTGCTTCCAATGCCAATGCCCGAACAACTTCGGTGAGATCAACATTGGGCCCTGACACTCTTTTACCGCTGCCATCAAATTTTGCCCAGTAGAACTCCTTGCGGCGAGCATCGGTTGCTGCCATGAATTCACTACCGGGGTCAACCAGTCCCTGGCGGATAATGGCGTTAGCAACAGCATTAAGTGAACACACTCCAACAACGGGCACTGACCAAGCAGCGGAAAGTCCTTGGGCAAAAGCAATACCAACACGTAGCCCTGTGTAGGGCCCCGGGCCGACACCACATGCGATCAAGTCGGGTAAAGAATTTAGATCGAATTCCAGCTCGGCGAATAATGTTCCGATCGCCTCCACGTGACCACGAGCATCAGTGTGAGTAGCCATGGAGATAACGGTGCCAGAATCCACATAGGCAATTGAACTTAGTTCTGTAGACGTATCAACTGCAATAACTCTCATATGAAAACTCTCATGTAAGCACTGATTCAACCCGGCGAAGAAATGAATCCCCGGAAGGTGGGAAAGAAGCGAAGTTAATTTCGCGCCCGAACCCTAATTCCGAATTAATCCGCATTTCAACGACCGTCTCGCCAAATTCGCCAGCCCACTCCCCGCCCCACTCAACCAACGTCAAACAATGTTCGGCATCAATTTCTGACCACAGATCCAGGAGCTGATCAGGTGCACTCACCCGGTACACATCAAGGTGCAATAACCCCAGTCCGTTAACCCCAGGGTAGGCCTTGCTCATGACAAATGTTGGACTGGTCACGGGTTCAGTTATTCCCAACCCACGTGCGACGCCCTGGGCAAATGTAGTTTTGCCGGCGCCCAACTCACCGGTGAGAATCAAAACGTCACCTCCACAAGCAACAGCAGCGATTGATTCACCGAGGGATTTCATTTCTTCAGGACTTTCAATTCTCATTTTGGTCATGTCTTTCAATTACCCGGTCAACAAATCCGGTAAGAAGTTCATTTACTTCCACATACCGCTCAAGCGTCACCATGTGACCGCTTTCAGCAAGCACAACAAATTCAGCGCCCGGAACGTGCTCGATTATTGCTTCACTCAGTGCCGGTGGGGTCAATCGATCAGATTCACCCACAATCACCAAAGTCTCCACCTGCTGCAATGGCTCAAGTGAATCAAGTTTGTCGTGATCATAAATATTGGGTAAGAAGTCAACCAAGATATTGAAATTTGTTGACGAAACCATGTCGGCTACAAATTCGCCCGCGTGAACTGGGGCAACCGAACCGAATGAGTAAAGGCGGGTCAGCAGCAGCCCTAGATCAGTTTTGCTCCAGCGCGAGTGGGACAGCGCCGTCCCACCTCTCGCCATGACGGACGCAACTCCGGGAACTAGTCCTTGAACAACGCGCGAGATCGGGGCAGGTAGACCTAAAGTTGAAGCGCCAACAGAACTTGCGGAGCTCGAAATCAACCCAACTCCAATTACCTGGGTTCCGAAAAGCTCTGGGTGTTGCTCAACCAATGCCAAAATAGACATGCCGCCCATGGAGTGCCCGATCAAAATCAGTGTGTCGCGTGGGGCGACCTGATTGATCACCGAATACAGGTCACGCCCCAGTTGATCAATGCTGTGATCGCGCAACTGAGCATCAGCAACGTAAGTGGACTCGCCGTGTCCACGCTGGTCATAGAAAACCAATGTCGCACGACCACGTAAAGCTAAACGCTGGTAGTACCAAGAGTTGCGATTCAACGCGAAGCCGTGGGGCATCACGATTGTGACTCGCGATCCGGGGAGTCGATCCACCTCACCTGCAAGAACCGCACCATCGGAGGTAAAAACCTCAAATGGCTCACCGTGTAATGAATAGAACTCGGTTAAATCAGCATCATGATCCTGCGTGGCGCTGAATCGCATGACCAAACGCTCAGCGGCTGCGCCGGCAGCAGCCCCGAGTGCCACCGCGCCGAGTGAGAGCACTGCACGTCCGGCTACTTTGCCAAAATCAAGAGCCACTTGCGCACTTCACCACCTAATATCAAAGGAATAAGCATCAAACTACCAATGGAAGAATAAACCTCACACGTGAACCCGCGGGATTCGTGATCCGATCCGGGTAACTATTTCGTAACCGATACTTCCACTGGCCTCGCCCCACTGATCCGCGGTTAACTCGCCATGTTCTCCCGAACCAAATAAATACACCTCACTGCCCGCAGAAATGCCAGCAGCCGAATCTGTTGTGTCAATTACGAATTGGTCCATGGCGATTGTTCCCACCTGATCCATTAACTCGCCCGCGATACAGACGGCTACTTGGTTGCTTGCACTACGCGGAATTCCATCGCCGTAACCCACCGGCACCAAGCCAAGTTGGCTAGCTCGCCCAGCCGTCCACGTGTGTAAATAGGACACCCCCGCCCCAGTCGGTACGAATTTCACCGAACTGAGTCGTGCGACCAGTGTCATGGCCGGCACTAAATTCAATTCGCCCGAACTCGCCCGCCGCATATTTGGTGAGAGTCCATACATGCCGATGCCAACTCGAACAAGATTGAATCGGGTATCAGGGTGCCAAATAGCTCCCGCAGTATTGGCAAGGTGAATAACTTCAGGTTCAATTCCAACGGAAGCAAAATCTGCCAGTGCAGACATAAAGACGCCGCGTTGGGCAGACACTGATTCACGGGCATTCTCAGGGTCAACATGATCAGCACTCGCTAGGTGACTCCACACGCCGCGCACACTTATTACGCCTTCCGCAACCAACACGATCAACTCAGCAAGAAAAGCGCTTATTTCGGCAATGGGTAGACCGTTCCGATTCAAGCCTGTATCAATTTTCACATGAATATTCGCGTGCTTCCCTAATGTTCGAGCCGCGGCAGCGATCTCATGTAATTCGCGGGAACTGGAAACAGAAAGGTCAATATCGGCTTCAACACATGTGGCGAGATCAGGATCCCCCGGCATACTCAGCCAACTCAGTAACTTTCCGTGATCTCCCGCAGCTCGCAACGCAAGCGCTTCGCTGGGCAGTGCAACTCCCAACCACGTGACTCCATGTGCGCGAAGCAGCGCGGCAACAATATCGGCTCCATGTCCATAGGCATCTGCTTTCACCACGGCCATCACGTCAACACCGGCAATCGCTTGAATGTTGTCGTAGTTGCGCAGGATTGCCTGACCACTGACGTTAGCCCAAGCCCTAGCATTGGGTGCGGGTGATGAATTAGAAGTCACGTAGAACCTCACCAACCATGTTGCCAATGTCAACAGCCGTCGGATTCTCCAACTGAGCTTCTGCAATTCGCCCAGCCCGAGAGTGAATCCATACCCCTGCCGCTACCAGCGCTACAACATCAACTGTGTCCAGTGCACTACCTGCGAGAAGCCCACCAATAATCCCTGTCAGGACATCACCTGACCCAGCCGTTCCCATTGCCGGACTTGCCTCAATGTCGACAAATGCCCGACCATCCGGGCCAACCACCAGAGTTCGCGGACCTTTCGCCACCACAATTACATTCAATTCACGTGCAGCAGTACGCACTGACTCAAGATCAAATCCAACCACGCTGGGAAACAACTGCCGAAATTCACCAACATGCGGGGTCACGACAGTCACTCCCGAACGGGTCGCAACCACATTTCGCACATCAG
>JBIHZX010000087.1:0-5626 GCA_044240195.1 Candidatus Nanopelagicales bacterium
GAGTGAGATGTACCCCAAGATTGAAGTAGCCGAAACGCTGGATCAACTCAAGTCACTTGGTTTCCACTGGGCTTCGCGCTCGGGAGTCACCATTTCGATCTCCGATGTTGTTGCGCCACCGGCTAAGGCAGGCTTAATCGCTAATGCTGAAGACAAGGACGCAAAGGTCCAGCAGCAGTACGAGAAGGGCCTGATCACCGACTCCGAGCGTCGTCAGGAACTCATTGAGATCTGGACGCGCGCAACAGATGAAGTTGCCAAGGCGATGCAGGACAACTTCCCTGAATCTAACCCGGTTCACATCATGGTTGACTCAGGAGCTCGCGGTAACTACATGCAGGTTCGACAGATCGCTGGTATGCGTGGTCTGGTGGCTAACCCGAAGGGTGAGATTATTCCTCGCCCCATCAAGGCGAACTTCCGTGAAGGTTTGACGGTACTTGAGTACTTCATCTCCACTCACGGTGCTCGCAAGGGTCTCGCTGACACGGCGCTTCGTACCGCTGACTCCGGTTACCTCACCCGTCGTTTGGTCGACGTCTCCCAAGACGTAATCATTCGCGAGGTTGATTGCGGAACTGAGCGTGGTAACGAAATCGAGATTGCTGAATTGGTCGACGGAACACTGCGACCACTTGAGAATCTTGACACCGCACTCGTGTCCCGTGTTCTTGCCCGCGACGTAGTCGTTGACGGTAAGACCGTTGCAACAGCTGGTGAAGAACTCGACATCCCTCGCTTGGAGCAAATGATTGCCGATGGCGCAGACAAGGTTCGCGTTCGCACAGTTCTCACATGTGAGAGCGCAGTCGGCACTTGTGCACGCTGCTACGGACGCTCAATGGCAACCGGAAAATTGGTTGACGTTGGTGAAGCAGTCGGTATCGTCGCTGCTCAGTCCATTGGTGAACCAGGCACCCAGCTCACAATGCGCACCTTCCACACCGGCGGTGTTGCAGGTGAAGACATCACGCATGGTCTGCCACGTGTTGTGGAACTCTTCGAGGCTCGTACACCTAAGGGTGTTGCTCCGATCAGCGAAGTCGCTGGCCGGGTTCGCATTGAAGACGCTGAGAAACTCCGCAGCATCATCATCACCCCCGATGACGGCAGCGAGGAACTTGAATACTCGGTTCCACGTCGTTCGCGCATGTTGGTTGAAGAAGGCGACAACGTAATTGTCGGCCAGCAGCTCGTTGTTGGAGCAATTGATCCCAAGCAGGTCCTTCGTATTCTTGGACAGCGCGCGGTTCAATTGCACCTCGTTGACCAGGTCCAAATGGTCTACCGTTCACAGGGTGTATCCATCCATGACAAGCACATCGAGGTAATTGTTCGTCAGATGCTCAAGCGCATCACGATTATTGAATCGGGCGAATCAAACTTCCTTGCGGGTGAACTTGTTGAGCGTGGACTCTTTGAAACAGAGAACCGCCGGGTTGTCACAAACGGTGGAACGCCTGCATCAGGTCGTCCAGAACTCATGGGAATCACCAAGGCATCACTTGCAACCGAGTCGTGGCTCTCAGCCGCTTCGTTCCAGGAGACCACTCGTGTCCTCACCGACGCAGCGATCTCCGCGAAGAGCGACCCATTGCTCGGCCTCAAGGAGAACGTAATCTTGGGCAAGCTGATTCCTGCTGGTACCGGAATGCCGATCTACCGCAATATCAAGGTGGAGCCAACCGAAGAAGCCAAAGCTGCCATGTACGCATCCTTCTCGGGATACGACGACATGGAATATGCATCCTTTGGTCAAACCTCAGGCGAAGCAGTTCCGTTGGAAGAGTTCGAGTTCCGCGGCTTCTAAGCCCACACGTTGTAGTACAAGTGTGAAGGGGAGTCGGGAAACCGGCTCCCCTTCAACGTGTCTGCTCCCATATTCCCAATACCACTTGATATTCTCACCGCGTTACATGATCGTTGAACATTCCACTTAAGACAAAGGACAGTGACGTGATTCGTTCGAAGGGCATTCGGGTAGCCGTTATCGCCATTGCTGGACTGGGCATTGCCGCCAGCGGGCTGACTTTTGTGGGTCCTGCGACCGCAGCCACTAAGCCAGAAGTCATCGCTTGTGATGGCAAAGGCAAAGTTAAGCCAAAGGAAATCATCCTTGCCTGTGGCGACGGAAATACTTTTGTTAACAACATCAAATGGGTTAAGTGGAATAACAACACAGCAACCGGGACGGGAATCCTCAACTGGAATACCTGTTTGCCACAAACGTGTGCCGGTGGAATCGTTCAGACTTACAAGGCCAAGATCACCCTCGGCGGCCTTGCCTCGGCACCGGGAGAAACGGATGTCTTCAGTGAAATGACCCTTACGTTCACCCAGGGTGGCCCAGGGATGGCTGACCGCGGAATATACGAGCTGTCGAACACCCGTCGCTAATCAACTGCCCAGACCTATTTCCGGCTTATAGGGCGACTCTTCTTTAAATTGCCATAAATTAATCCAGTTTTCGGTTTATATTTCTTCTTCCTGATAGATATTTAAAGGTCCAAAAGCGCATGCTTATATACAGTTCGATGGTTGAAAAAAACGTTCGTAAATCATTTCTTGCGGTCCAGAATCATGACTATCAAGCGGTATTAAATGGTGTTTCCTCTAATAACCTCACCCATCGTTTTGCAGGTCCTAACTCATTGGGCGGCATCCGACATGACAAAGAAGCATTAGGGAGATGGTTCAAAAGAGTCGGCACAGTTCTACCGGAACTTAAGTTTGATGTAACAAATGTTTTAGTCCATGGTGGACCATGGAACACAACAGTTGTCGCCCGCTGGGTTGCCACCTGCAAACTTGAAAATGGAGAGCCGTACGTAAATCCTGGAATTCATGTAATCAAACTGCGCTGGGGCAAGGCATACGACTTTGATGTATATGAAGATACTTTTGCCGTGACAGTCGGGCTTGAAGAACAAGCAAAGTCAGGAATTGCGGAAGCATTAGCTCCTCAAATTGTGAGCTAATCCAAACTTTTCCGGCTTATAGGGGACTCGGGGAATCGCATCTAGTTCAAACTTTGGTAGATGTAGAAAATTTGAAGGATGGCTTATTCGATCTTTCATAATCTGGTTGAATTTCGGAAAGAGCCACATTGGACACGAAAGTTAAGAGCTGAACGCCCTGGTTTTGCTGATTGGATGCGAGGGCACTTCTCTCAGCTAATTGAAACTGATGAATAAGGTGTATGACGCGACAATGACAATCACCACCGAAAAAGCCCTCTGAAGGTGCTTTGCATTCATTCTTTGCGCAATTGGCGAAAGAATCAAAGAGGCGGTAATGGCTGAGATGGTGAACACGGCTACTTCAGCAATAGGAATTTGGTCCCAGAATTCAAACCTCAACCCAAATGCCAGAAGTGAATTAGCGGTGATTGCAACCAGTGATGTTCCAGCCGCCACCTTTACTGGAACCTTTAAGAAGAGAATTAATGCAGGAACAATTAGGAAACCGCCACCAATTCCAAGTAAGCCAGTCAAAATCCCCACAATGGTTGCTGCGATAACAACTAAATGCCACTTCGGTCTCTCTGATGTAGGTTCAGGGTTCTCCCTGCAACACATTGCATAGGCCGCACCAAACATCAATAGAGCAAACAACACTAGCGTTACATTTTCGGGGACTACCCTCAGAAGGAAAGTTCCAATGATGGTTCCGATAATTCCTACCGCTGAAAAGGTCAAGCCAATCTTTATATCGACGGTTCCTGTATTTCGACGCCTTAAGACTCCCGCTAGTGCTGCAGAGCCCACGATGATTGTTGAACTAGTGGTTGCTGCGGTCACGGAAAGGCCAAGCACTGCTACCAATCCAGGAACAGCAAGGATTGCTCCACCTGCACCAATTAATCCGAGGGAAGCACCAACAATTGCACCAAGAAGTAAGCCAAGGAAGATTGTCATCAATTAGGAAATCTGTGGTGAACCATGTGAAGCCGACATTGGAAGGCCGGCGGCTTGCCAAGCCAACATTCCGCCATGCATGTTGAATGCTCTCAAACCCGCGGGCTCAACACGGCTACACACTTGCCCGGAACGATTTCCTGATCGGCAGATAAAGATAATCGGCTTATCGGTCGGCAGCGCAGAGTCATCAAACGTACTCAATGGATTAAGAGTGAACATTTCAAAATGTCCTGCATCCCATTCATCAGGCTCTCGGACATCTATTCCATAGGCCTGTCCGGCTTTAACCATTTCAAGAGCTACTTGAGGAGTAACAGTTTCCATTGTTTTCCTTTACGCCTTTACCTTGATGTCAGATGGAGCAACTGGGCTGTGGTCAGCAGCACCGGTAGTTATTGCAAGTTCCTTAACCTCCAGAGCCTTGTCGTAGGACTCATTGATAAGAACAACCTTCAATCCTGCATTTTGCATAATGCTTGCAGCAATTGCGGCCCGATATGCACCTGCACAATGCACCCAGTAGATTTTATCGTTGGAAAGTTCGTTGAGTCGATTTGACAGTTCATGAAGTGGAATGTGTTGGCTTCCTGCAATATGAGATCCCTGTCGTTCGCTATTGCGACGGACGTCAAGAACTACTATTTCTGAATCTTTCAGTGCTATTGGCACATCCTTGAATTCAACAACTTTTGTTTCTCGAGTATTGCTGAAATTAGTCACCTCGCCTACGTAGCTTGCCGAGGGTCGATCAATTCCGATACGAACTAGTTCGCGTTGTGCAACTGAAATGTCACTCGCTTTATCTGAGATCAGAACAAGCTCTTTTTCGTATGGGAATAGCCAACCCAGGTAGGTGGCAAAGGATCCCGAAACTCCGAAGTTGACCGTTCCCGATAGATGAGCCTTCGCCCATGAATCTTTTTCGCGAAGATCCACAACCCAGTTGTCTCCATTGATTCTCTTTAGTAGGTCATCCGTGCTTAAGCGCGGCAGCTCTGAAAGATCAATTGGACCAGCGCCAGCATGGTTAGCCGGTCCCATGTGCTTGTAATAGGCAGGAAATGTATCTAAGCCAGCAAGTGTTTCGCTAACGAAACGCTCAACCGTAAGTTGAAGAGCGGGATTGGAGATTTTTTCATCCTGAATCGTTGAAGAGTCTCCCGATGTTGAGGTCGCGGCGCAGAAAGATCCAAAACCATGTGTTGGGAAAATTGGAGTTGAATCTTCCAGCAAATCAACGATGCGATGTGCAGAGCCATGCTGCAATTGTGCGAGCTTTGTCGCATGATCCTGACCTAATAGGTCGGGACGACCGGTAGAACCATGAAGCAAAGATCCGCCAGTAAAGATTCCTATTGGCTTACCTTGCTCATCAACCAAAATATATGAAAGGTGAGTGAAGGTATGACCAGGCGTATGCAGAGCCTTAATGCCAAAATTACCAATTGAAAATTCATCTAAATCACGTGCCGCTAGGCGCTCAAAAGCCACTGGATCCTCAGCACTAGTGATGTACTTTGCCTGATGCTGTTCAGCAAGGACTAGACCACCACTGACGTAGTCATTGTGCATATGAGTCTCTACAACGGCACCAAGCTCCAACGAGTGATCCGCAAGCACCTGCTCCACTCGATCAATATCTCTTTGCGGGTCAACCACAAGCGCGGTCTTGCCATCGTGCGCAATGTATCCGCGGTCCCCGATTG
>JBIHZX010000031.1:0-17890 GCA_044240195.1 Candidatus Nanopelagicales bacterium
AGGTGAGCACGAATCCGCGAGTCTTCCTCGCCCGACTTAATGGCATTGGGGTTTTTGACCCTAATGGCGACCAAGTGGGCAAAGTGCGTGATGCCATTGTCATTTTGCGAACCGGGACCCTGCCCGCACGGCTCACCGGCTTAGTTGTTGAGGTCCCTCCACGTCGTCGAATTTTTGTGCCCATGAGCAAGGTCACCACAATTGACTCGGGTCAAATTATTGTTACGGGAACAGTGAACCTTCGCCGGTTCGAACAGCGCAAGAATGAAACTTTGGTCACCGCGGAACTACTTGACCGAACCGTCGCATTACACGCCTCAGGTGATCCCGTAACAATTCTTGACGTCAGCGTCGAACAGTCTCGCAGCCGCGAGTGGTTGGTGGATCAACTTTTCGTGCGCCGAGCAACAGCAGGGTTTCGCCGTAGGGGCGAGAAGATGATCGTTGATTGGCACGATGTCACGAACATGTCACTCCCGGTTCCCGACCAAGCAGCTGAACAGTTACTGGCAACAATGGAGGCCTTGCGCCCGGCTGACGTTGCGTCCATGCTGCGCGACCTCACTCCTAAGCGACGAACTGAAATTGCCCGTGAACTCGACGACGAACGCTTAGCTGACGTTCTCGAAGAGATGACGGATCAGAATCGTGTTGAGATCTTGGAAGCCCTTGAAGCAGAACGAGCAGCCGACATCTTGGAAGAAATGGATCCCGATGACGCAGCCGACCTTATTTCTGAGTTGGCACCCGAACGCGCCGAAGATCTATTGACTCGGATGGAGCCAGAGGAAGCAAACGATATTCGACGATTGTTGAGCTACGACGACTTTTCCGCCGGCGGCATGATGACAAGTGAGCCGATAATCATGGCACCCGATGAAACTGTCGCCGATGCACTTGCCCGAATCCGCAATCCCGACCTCTCACCGGCCCTTGCCTCGCAGGTATATGTCTGCCGAGCACCCACCGAAACCCCGACGGGAAAGTATTTGGGTGTCGCTCACTTCCAGCGGTTACTACGCGAACCACCATCTTCTTTAGTGTCCTCACTGGTTGATACGGCCCTTGAACCAATGCGCCCAGACACCCCCCTTTCCGTTGTCACCCGAAGCTTCGCCAACTACAACTTGGTGGCACTGCCGGTTGTTGACGAAAATGGTTCACTGGTCGGGGCCGTTACTTTCGATGACCTGGTGGACCACATGTTGCCCGAGGGTTGGCGCGAAGCACCCGACGGTTGGGAATCTGATGATTCGGCGGTGAATCATGGCTAATTCACCGATAGATCCACGTCGCAAGCAACGTTTAGACCAGCCACTTGAGCGCGGTCGTGCCCGACGCCCAAGTTATGACCCTGAAGTATTCGGCGCAATGTCTGAGCGGGTTGCCCGCTATATCGGGTCGTGGGCATTTATTGCTTGGATGACAGCGGTCGTTGTTACCTGGATCGGTTGGAATGTCCTTGCCCCCGATAATTTAAAGCCCGATATTTATCCATTTATTTTTCTCACCTTCCTGCTGTCCTTGCAAGCCTCCTATGCCGCGCCACTTATTTTGCTGGCACAGAACCGACAATCTGACCGCGAACGAGTGCAATTCCAGGAAGACCGAACCCGAAATGAACGAATCCTGGCGGACAGTGATTACCTCGCTCGAGAAATCGCTGACGTCCGCGATGCCATGGGTGAGCTAGCAACCCGAGACTATTTGCGTAGTGAGCTGCGCGATCTACTCGAAGACATCGTTGATCGTCTCGATCGAATTGAAAGCGCACAAAAGCCCTCACCTACTCCCCCGATAGCATCAGAGCATGGACTTAACCCGGAATAAATCCGACGAATCTGAAATAAGTATCGACCTAGAAGCGGTTAACACAGCACTTGCCGGTGTCGATGATCCCGAAATTAATCGGCCGATCACCGATCTTGGAATGGTAAAAGGCGTCCAACTTCTCGGAAACGGTCTGGTTGAGGTCGGAATTTTCCTCACGGTCGCTGGGTGTCCCATGAAAAGCACCATCACTGAACGAGTCACCAATGCGGTTATGCAGGTTCCCGGTGTCCTCGAAGTAAAAGTTGAACTAGACGTGATGTCAGAAGAACAGCGCGGCAAAATGCGCGAAACCCTCCGTGGAAAAGCGGAGAAAGAAATACCGTTCAACAAACCTGGATCCCTCACAAAAGTTTTTGCAATTGCTTCCGGGAAAGGTGGAGTAGGTAAATCTTCAGTGACGGCCAACCTGGCAGTTTCCCTCGTTCAACAGGGTTACACGGTGGGGCTTCTCGACGCTGATGTGTATGGCCATTCAATTCCTAAAATTCTCAATGCGATGACACCACCCACCATGGTGGATGGTTTGATCATGCCGCCGCAAGGAAACGGTGTGCGGGTCATGTCCATGTTGTCTTTCAAACCGGGCGGAATTGAACAGGCTGTGGCCTTTCGCGGACCAATGCTGCACCGCGCACTGGAACAATTCTTGACCGACGTCTGGTGGGGCGACCTAGATTTCCTGCTCCTTGATCTACCGCCGGGCACCGGGGACATTGCGCTATCAACCGCGCAGTTACTACCCCAAGCTGAACTGATTGTTGTAACAACTCCCCAACAAGGAGCTGCTGACGTTGCAATTCGGTCGGGAACACTTGCCGCACAGACGAATCAAAAAGTTTTCGGTGTAATCGAAAACATGAGCTCATTTCCTTGCCCCCACTGCGGTGAGCCCATAGATCTTTTTGGTGCTGGAGGCGGTCAAGCAGTAGCCGATGGACTCACCAGGACTTTAGGAACCAATATTCCCCTTCTGGGAAATATCCCCTTCGATGTGCGTTTGCGTGAGGGTGGAGACAAGGGTGAGCCTTTGGTGAGTGCATTTCCAGAATCTGATGCAGCGGTTTCAATCGCTGCGATCGCAGCGCAACTCAGTGCTAAGCCACGCGGACTCGCCGGCATGAGCCTTAACATCACACCCGCGGGGCGTTAAATACCAAGTTCTAAGTGGCATCCGGGTCAAACATCGGCTTATCATTTTGTGCTGCCGGCTTAGTTTTCGCTGGAGCGGTGTCTTCGGCAAACAAGGAAGTCGCAATGTTTCGTGGGTGATACTCACCAAGACTTTTCACCGTGTTAATCGTGTCCTGCAAGTCCAAGCCGGATGAATCAGCAAGATCCTTGCGCGCACTTCCCGCCATTTCGCGGATTTGGCGTAACCACTTGACCGCGTCCGCGGCCGCTTTCGGCAGCCTTTCAGGACCAAAAATCAGGAGCCCCAGCACTCCGAGGGCGATCATCTCCCCGATCCCAATGTCAAACACACTGCTAGGTTACGCCGGGCGCGGTGGGCATAACCAGTGGGGTGCGCAGCCCCTCCCACCGACTGATCTAGCCGATTGTGGTCGAGGAGCCCAAAGTCAACGGAATAGTGGAATCCTGTCCCCTTCGGATAATCGTTATTTCGATTTGCTCACCCGGGGCATAACTGCGAATTGCAACAACCAGTTCGGTTGAGTCAGCAACTTGACGGCCATTGAATCCGGTAATCACGTCACCCACCCGCAATCCTGCTTTTTGAGCGGGGCCACCATCAGTAATTTCACTGACTTCGGCGCCCTCGCCGGTATAGGCCGTGTTGAGAACCACACCAATGATCGGTGTCTGCGAATCACCCGTTGCAATCAATTCTTCAGCAATTCTTTTAGCGGTGTTGATAGGTATCGCAAAACCAAGACCGATAGATCCGGTCTCGCCACCGATTGTTCCGGCCAGGGTCGCGATCGCCGAGTTGATTCCGATGACCCGTCCCTTGCCGTCAAGTAATGGGCCCCCTGAGTTTCCTGGATTGATCGCGGCATCAGTTTGAATTGCATTGATGAACGCCAGTTCGCCACTCCCACCAGCCGTCACCGGCCGGTCCAAAGAACTAATGATTCCCGAAGTTACCGTGCCGTTGAGCCCCAGTGGTGCACCGATTGCAATTGCTACCTCACCGACGCGCACGGCACTTGAGTCACCAAGGACAGCGGCAGGCAATCCAGCTTTATCAACTTTGAGTACCGCTAGGTCATAAGAAGAATTACGACCAACAATCTTGGCGATAGCCTTTTCACCATTTTCAAACACAACGATGAGTTCTCCGCCGTCGACTGCTGGGGCAGCGACGTGGTTATTCGTGAGAATGTAACCGTCGGATTGAACGATAAAACCCGAACCACTACCTGAATCCTCGCCTGCCTCAATTAAAATTGAAACGACACTAGGCAACACGGATTCCGCAATTGCAGCAACATCGGTTGAACTTACGCTCACAATGTTGTCGAGTTCAGGCAATGCAATCACGTTGGTCGTACCACTCGCATTCTCATCTCCGGTTGATCCGATCAAATACCCACCAAGACCGGCAACGCCACCGACGATGAGAGCGGTAACCGCCGAAACCAGAATCGTTCCCCAGAGACCCAAGCCATGACGCTGCGATGTACGAGCATCAGGCCCGGGCTGCGCTGGGGGTGCAACGAAGTTAGTCGGGGGGATTTCGCTCACCACTCAAGCCTAACGTGCACTATTACGCGTTCCCGAGGGCTTACCACTAGGCTCGAGAAAGCATCTATACTCGGGGTTACCCGTCTTGCGAGGAGTGAAATGTCTTTTTCAGCGATTACACCCAGTGCTGCCGACTACACGGAAAATTACCTGGGTGAGTTCGACGCCGAACACGCAAGTGAACTGCGAGGCGCGAGATTACAGGCTGCAGACCTAGGGCTTGAGTGCGTCAGCGCCCAAGTCGCATCCCTGCTGGAGCTCCTTGCAGCCTCAATCCAAGCTCAGGCAATCATTGAAGTCGGTACGGGAACCGGGATCTCAGGCGCTGCGCTTCTGGAAGGCATGAAGGCTGGCGGGGTCCTCACCAGTATTGACCTTGAAGCTGAATACCAACGCCATGCCAAAGAATTATTTACCAGCCTGGGGTGTGAATCCAACCGAATGAGACTCATTGCCGGGCGTGCACTTGACGTGCTGCCCAGATTCTCCGACGGTGCGTACGACCTCATATTTATCGATGCTGATGCGGGGGAATACCCCATGATGCTCAACCAAGCGAAACGACTGCTTCGAATTGACGGGCTAGTCATTTTCCACGGTGCATTTGCTTCGGGAATGGCTGACCCCAGTGTCCGAGATTACGAGGCCACCGCAATGCGTGATGTCGCAACCGAATTGCGATCTGACAGCGACTGGTTGCCCTCACTGCTCACAGTGGGTGAGGGGCTTTTCGTGGCTTCGCTGCAAAGCCGGGATTAACAACTGCTCTAGGCAAAAACTTCCAGTAATTTGGCGCCCAATTCCTTTGCTTCATCAGCCTTGAGCTCAACAACGAGGCGTCCACCGCCCTCTAAGGGAACCCGCATCACGTAGCTGCGAGCCTCTTTGGTGACCTCCATTGGTCCGTCTCCGGTACGTGGCTTCATCGCGGCCATATTCGTGTCCCCTTCCAGCCAAGTCATTGCAGCGCCATTGCGCCCATCAGGTGCCCGGGCACGCCCGGTTCGAAAGGCCCATTATTCCGCATGACCCGCTTCCATAGCCAAGCGCCCTCTGATTGACCCGATTGACCTGACTTTAGAAGGGCTGTCCCGATTCGATCTCACGCTTGAGGGCCTTCAGAGATCTTTTTACTCCAGCGAGCAGCGGGAATTTGCCTATCGGCCAGCCAAGCGCTCCCAGTGCACCTAATGGCAACTCAAAATCCTCACTCCAAATGAATCGTGCCGTATTTCCTGGCAGGGAGACAACCTCCATGGTGCCCGTCCCTTTGACCAAGGTCCCCGTATGGAGAACATCGACGCGGTAGGGAGGCTCCCACCGAGTGATTTCCATGGTGTCCCAGAAGCCCACCGGCCCGGTCCCCGTCCAGCCAGCAATTACCGATCCCACACTTTTGCCGTCACCCTTGCGGATTTCCACCCTGGTTCCTACCATCCAACGATCCTGCTGGGTCCACGCCGTGAAAGCATCGAAAACTTCCTGCACCGGCGCGTTGATCACGATGTCCAAGTCAAGTCGACGAACACGTTTCGTTTTCATAGTGTGCGACTCAATTCTTGGGACTGGTCTTGGGACTGGGCTTGGGACTGGAATCGAGTTCTGCGATCCGGCTTTCAAGTAGGGCGATTTTTTGATCAACCTCATCCATGCGATAGCCGCGAATCGTTACATCAAAGCCCTGTGAATTGGGTTTGTAGTCACCCGTGTTCTCGATTCCAACACTTGGGGTAAACCGACCGGTGATCAACACCGCTGCTCCCGCAATCACCAGGATCGCAAGGACCACAAAAAGGAATGTCATGTGACCAGTCCACCATGGATAGGTGAACCTTGCTCTGTTAACCAACGTCGGAGGTTAGTCGCCACGCTGATCAACTCCTCCACATTCACGAATTCTCCTTGACCGTGTGCGATCGACGGATCACCTGGTCCGTAATTGACCGCGGGCGTTCCCATCGCTGAGAAGCGAGCAACGTCGGTCCACCCAAACTTCGGAGCGACCGTGGCACCCGTTGCGAGGAGAAACGCTTGTGCAGCAGGGTGAGATAGGCCAGGAAGCGCACCGGGAGCCTGGTCGGTGATGTCAACGTCAAAACCGGCAAAGATTTCCTTAACGCGTGCAATCGCCTGATCTGCCGTCTTATCGGGGGCGAACCGGTAGTTCACCGTGACACAGCACAGATCGGGGATCACATTTCCCGCGATGCCACCGGTTATGGCAACGGCATTTAAACCTTCACGAAATGTGAGACCGTCAATGACCGGGCTAGAAGGTTCGTAGTTTTCTAAAATCTCTAGAATTTCACGTGCTTGGTGGATTGCATTTTTGCCCATCCAGCTTCGCGCGCTGTGCGCCCGCTCGCCACGAGTCGTGATGCTTGCTCTAATCGTCCCCTGGCAACCAGCTTCAATATTTGCGTTACTGGGCTCCATGAGCACCGCGAAATCAGCCTCCAAAAACTCTGGGGAAATTTGGGATATTTTTAGGAGACCATTAAATTCGGAGCTAACTTCTTCGGATTCATAGAAAACATAAGTAACGTCACATACCGGGTCGGTGACGGTGGCCGCAAGGTGCAGGGCAATTGCAACCCCGCCTTTCATGTCAGCCGCACCTAAACCGTAAATCCGCTCTGACTCAACATGGTGAGGGAGATTCCCGTTGGCCGGGACGGTATCCAGATGGCCGGCGAGAATAATTCGATCACCGCGGTTCGCATAATTAGTGGCAATGACCGAGTTACCAATTCGAGTCACTGATAGGTGTGAGTATCCACGCAAAGCCTGTTCAACCAGATTCGCAATCTGTTCCTCTGCATGCGATTCGCTGGGAATGTCGATCAAGGCCGCGGTAAGAACTGGCAAGTCGGCAACCAAAGACAACGGTGCCAACTGACTTGTGATGCTCACGCCACTACGGTAGTGCCGTGACCGAAAATCTGTTGAATGGACCTGCAAGTGGACTCGGATTAGCGACCTACAGCGACGACACACTGCTGGACGTCTGGTACCCAAATCCCGCATTGGGATCAACTCCCCCTGATGTGCCCGGACTTGATGCCGGTGCCGTCCATGACGAGTTGCGGGGCGTAACCGTGCGCGGGATACGCACGCAGATTTCGGACCTTTCCGAACCTCCGGCTGACGGCGCCGACGCATATCTGCGCCTGCACCTGCTTTCGCACCGCTTGGTGACCCCGCGTTCTATCAACATGGACGGTATTTTTGGCAAACTTGAGCTAGTCGCATGGACAAATCTCGGACCCATCCCGGTCGAACGAGTTGGTGAAGTGCGGCTTCGATCCCGCGCCCGCGGTGACCAGTTAACAATCTTCGGTTTGGACCGCTTCCCGCGCATGGTGGATTACGTCACTCCCAGTGGCGTGCGAATTGCCGACGCCGATCGGGTCCGTCTCGGCGCGCACCTTGCCGCCGGAACTGTTGTTATGCACGAAGGCTTTGTAAATTTCAACGCCGGGACTTTGGGCACCTCAATGGTGGAAGGTCGTATCTCCGCTGGAGTGATCGTGGGCGCAGGATCCGATATTGGCGGTGGCGCATCCATTATGGGAACCCTCTCCGGAGGGGGCAAAGAAATAGTTTCCGTGGGCATCGAATGCCTGATCGGTGCAAATGCGGGAATTGGGATTTCACTCGGTGACCGCTGTGTTGTTGAGGCAGGGCTCTACGTAACAGCCGGCAGTAAGGTGCTTCTGCCCGATGGTGAGATCGTTAAAGCCGATGCACTCTCAGGTAAACATGACCTACTGTTTCGAAGGAACTCTGTTACCGGCGGAATCGAAGTCGTGAATCGGACCGGTTCATGGGGTGGACTGAACTCTGCCCTGCACTAACGATCACGGAGCTGAGCATTTACCGCGTTGGGTAGTTGCGCTCTGTTTCTCCGATATACACCTGGCGTGGTCGGCCAATCTTGGTGGCTGGATCTTCGATCATTTCCCGCCATTGGGCGATCCAGCCCGGCAAGCGACCCAATGCAAAAAGCACGGTGAACATGCGGGTTGGGAATCCCATCGCTTTGTAAATCAACCCGGTGTAGAAGTCAACATTGGGGTACAACTTGCGCTCAATGAAGTAAGGATCAACGAGTGCAACAGCCTCGAGTTGCAGAGCGATGTCCAATAGTGGGTCATTCACGTTGAGTGCTTCAAGAACTTCATAGGCCGTCTTTTTAACAATTGCAGCGCGTGGATCGTAGTTCTTATAAACGCGGTGACCAAAGCCCATGAGCTTCACGCCGTCCTGACGAGATTTGACCTTTGCTATGAAAGCGTCAACACCTTCACCAGACTCATGAATCTGACCGAGCATTTCCAGAACAGCTTGATTAGCGCCACCGTGTAGCGGACCAAAAAGTGCCATGATGCCGGCGGAGACGCTTGCAAAAAGGTTGGCATGTGATGAACCAACAAGTCGTACGGTTGATGTTGAGCAATTCTGCTCGTGGTCGCCATGCAAAATAAATAATTGGTCCAGCGCCCGCACGACGACCGGATTAGCCACATATTCCTCAGCCGGTACCCCAAATGTCATACGGAGGAAGTTTTCAACAAACCCCAGTGAATTGTCCGGGTAGAGGTAGGGCTGCCCGATGGATTTTTTATAAGCGTAGGCAGCAATTGTGGGCATCTTGGCGAGGAGTCGAATCGTTGAAATCTCGACCTGCTCTTTATCAAATGGATCCAGCGAGTCCTGATAGAAGGTGGAGAGTGCCGAGACCGCCGACGACAGAACGGGCATCGGGTGGGCATCACGGGGGAATCCGTCAAAAAATCGACGCAGGTCTTCATGCAACATGGTGTGCTGATTGATTACTAATTCGAATTCGCGCAACTGAGCGGGTGTCGGCAACTCACCGTAGATCAGCAAGTAGGAAGTCTCAGAAAATGTTGATTTTTCGGCCAACTGTTCGATCGGGTAACCACGGTATCGAAGGATTCCTTCGTCGCCATTAATAAAGGTTACGGCTGAGGTGCAAGCGGCAGTGTTGACAAATCCTGGATCCAGGGTCACGTTCCCCGTGGTTTTCAGTAAGTCAGTTATGCCTAATCCATTCTCGCCTTCAGTGGATTTGACGATTGGTAGATCAAGGGTTCCACCGGGGTAATTGAGCACGTTTTCAGTCACAGGCGCAGAGTACTGCCCGCACGTTTGCCATCAAAATCCACCTAGGCAAAGTGGGTAAGTCGGGCAACCGCGTTATCGACGGCTTCGTCGGTTGCCGTTAACGCAACCCGAACGAATTTTTGGCCCGCCTCCCCATAAAAGGCACCCGGAGTCACCAAGATCCCCAAGGCGGCAAGCTGAGAGACACTCTCCCAGCAGTCTTTGTCCTGAGTCGCCCACAAATACAGACCAGCCTCACTGTGACGAATGTCAAACCCTGCTTGGGTTAACGCGCCGCGAAGCGCCGCCCTTCGGGCGTGATACCTCGCTTTTTGCTCGCGCACGTGTGCGACATCCTGGTAGGCCGCAGTAGCCGCATATTGCACAAACGTGGGAACCATCATGCCTAAATGTTTCCGAATTCCCAGAATTCTATTTACTAATTCGGGGTCACCCGCCAACATTCCACATCGATAACCAGCCATATTGGATCGTTTTGACAGTGAGTGCACGGCGAGCAATCCGGTCAGATTTCCACCATGTACTCGCTTGTCCAAAATGGATACCGGCTCAGCATCCCAGCCCAGTTCGAAATAGCACTCATCACTTGCGATCACGACACCGTGGGCTTGACCCCATCGGACTATCTCCTGAAGTCGCTGCAGACTCAACACTTCACCGGTTGGATTTGACGGAGAATTGAGCCACACCATGGATACGGCTTCGGTCAGCAATTCCGGTGAGTCGGTGGCGATCACTTCGCAGCCAGCAGCGATTCCACCCACCAGATAGGTCGGGTAGGCGATCTCGGGAATAACGACAACTTCGCCAGCACCTAAACCGAGCAGATTAGGCAGCGCTGCGACGAGTTCCTTTGAACCAATGGTCGGGAGCACGGCAATATCGGCAGTAGCCCCCAAGTTCGCAACCGCCCAATTAATGAAGGCTGTTGAGAGTTGCGGGATCCCCGCGGTCGTCGGGTATCCCGGTGCATTTGATGCCGCCGCGAGGCCCTGCTGAATGACTAACGGTGTTGGATCCACTGGAGTGCCCACAGAAAGGTCAATGATGCCGTCAGGGTGGGACCGAGCAGTTTGCGCAAATGGTGCGAGGGTGTCCCAAGGGAAATCTGGCAGTTGAGACCAACGATCCGCATTCACGGTAATGAAGTCCGGTTAATTCTTATTCGTCGTGGATTTGGGTTTCGATACCGGCGAGCAAAGGGGCATCAAAGCTCTGCGCGCCGAGCTTTGCAGCGCCACCGGGTGAACCTAACTCGACAAAGAAGTCCACGTTGGCACCGGTGAAAGCCTTGTGCTCTTCGGGGACGTCGTCTTCGTAGTAAATCGCCTCAACGGGGCACACCGGCTCACATGCACCACAGTCAACACATTCGTCTGGCTGGATGTAGAGCATGCGATCGCCTTCGTAGATGCAATCCACCGGACACTCTTCAATACAAGACCGGTCTTTGAGGTCTACACAGGGAAGGGTGATGACGTAGGTCACGTTCGCTCCAAAAAGTAGGGCGCATAGACGTTGCGTACAGTGCGCCGGGTTAGCAAAGGAAGTTGTGCGGTCTCAACTTACCGCCTCCTCGCCCGGTTCGCACCTAGCGTCCCGAAAACCTCGTTAGCGTCTAGGCTCAAGGGGTGCAGATCTACAACACGATGACCCGGGAAATTGATCCGGTTGAAACCCACCACCCCGATCTTGCGCGCATTTATTCCTGTGGACCAACGGTTTACCGGGACGCACACGTGGGAAATATGCGCACTTTCCTGGTGACGGACTTGATCGCCCGAACCCTGCGTTATGAAGGATTTCGCACACTTGTTGTTCAAAACATCACCGATGTTGGTCACATGGCCGACGACACGGGCTTGGGGGATGGCAACGAGTCACTTCCCGATTCACAGGACAAAATGCTCGCCGAGTCTGAAAAAACGGGGAGATCGGCACTTGATATTGCCCAGCACTTTGAACGCGCATTTCACCAGGACCTCGCCCGCCTAAATATTTACCCGGCGGATTACTACCCCAAGGCGAGTGAATCAATTGACTCGATGCTCACCCTGATTCAGAAATTGATCGATAGCGGAAACGCCTATATTGGCAGCGATAACTCAGTCTATTTTTCCGCTGAGTCATTTCCCAGCTATGGAGCATTGAGCGGAAACAGACTCGATGCACTTCGCCCCGGCCATAGATTTGACGCCGAAGAGAACGATTCAGCCAAGAGGTTTCATGCGGATTGGGCCCTCTGGAAATCAGCGGGCGAGAATCGGACCCAGCTCACTTGGGAAACTCCTTGGGGGCGTGGGTTTCCCGGCTGGCACACCGAATGCAGCGCAATGAGTTTGGATTTACTCGGTGAAAATATTGACATTCATACGGGCGGGATTGATCTCCGGTTCCCCCACCACGAGGACGAACGAGCACAAAGTAATTCAGCGATTTCCGGTGAAGGGAAATCAAGTGATCACGAAGTGGTTCGACATTGGGTTCATGCTGAACATCTACTTTTTGAAACCCGGAAAATGAGTAAGTCTTCAGGCAACGTCGTTCTGGTACAAGACGTTATTGATCGCGGTTACGACCCACTCGCACTTCGCTTAGCATTCATGCAACACAAATATCGCAGCCAGATGAATCTCACGTGGGATGTAATCGAGTCTTCCCAAGAACTCCTCGACCGCTGGCGCCACAAAGTGAATATCTGGTCCCAAAGCAATTCACAGGCGATGGATCAGACCCTCGTTGATGAAATCTCCGGGTATTTTTCGCAAGATCTCAATACCCCCATGGCTGTAAATGCGTTGCGAAACCTAGAAAAAAACAGTGAAATCAGTGACGGGGCCAAGTTTGAGATATTTGCCCATCTTGATTCACTTTTCGGCTTGGACCTTGCCCGTGATGTGGGTAAGAGCCTCAATCCAACAGTGCAGATACCCACAGAAGTTTCAGAACTTCTGGAGCAGCGAATTGCAGCTCGAAGTGCAAAAGATTGGGCGTTGAGCGACGAACTGCGGGATCAGATTGCCGCTCACGGATTCACCGTCGTGGACGCCAGCGACGGTGCGCATCTCGAACCGATCAAGAATTAGATCGTTGTAGGAATTAGATCGTCGACTATTCAGGCGTTGCGCTGGCCGAAGGACTTGGCGTGGCCGCGGGACTGGGACTCAGGTTGTCAAACTCTGACCCACCTGGATCAAGGTTCTCCAACTTCGGCTTCTTCTTGCACACAATATTTGGACCCGCGTTGTAGATCGTTGTCATGGGCTCCCGGATGACTTCTGCACCATCTTTGATGAAAACCCGATCAACCGTGATGGTGAAGCCTTCAATACCCGCCTGAGGTACGCACTTCTTATTCGTCATCACAATCTTTTTGGGCTGATTGATATTTATCCGCTCACCAAACTCGGCTTCAATTGAGTCATATTGGCGAGTCCCCCAAAAAGTAACCTTCATTGAACTGTTTGTCATTTTTGTTTTAATGAGGACGGCATTCGGTGAAGTATTAGTGAATTTCATATCAAAAATTCCCCAAGCAACCGTCGCTTCAAGTCCTGGCTGGTACCGGGAGATATACAGTGAATGGGCCCTGGTGTCTGTGCGTTCCATTCCAGCAAAAAACGCGGCCGTCCACATCGCGGTTGTCGCCGCTGAAACACCGCCACCGAGAGCATCTTCAAAAACACCACCCGGACCAATGACTGTTCCCACGGTGTAACCGTTTTTGATCGTACGTTCTTTGATTGTGTCATTCATTGAAAAAGTCTCACCGGGCATCAGAATTGTGTCATCAATGTATCTGGCAGCTTGCCCAATATTGGTAACCCGATACGGGGCATAAGGAAAGTTCTGAGTGAAGCTGGAGAGCTTGTCATTGATACCCAACTGCTGCGCCACGGCTGTGTTCAGCACAGGCTCTCGGGTTCCCAACGGGACAAAAACATTGCGATCACTGCCCTGCGCCGATAAAACCCCAAGTACGGCGGTGGCCAGTTCACTATCTGAGACCCCGCTGCCAACAATCGAAGGAACGACAACTGGACTGCCATCGACAATTTTAAAACTTGCATCACGACCGGGTATTTCAGCACGCTTGAGCGCATTAGCAATCGATGCGTGAAGAATAGCTCCGTCAAGTTCGGGTGATAGTTGATTTCCTTGGGCGGTAAATGACAGTGCTTCAGCAATAGTCTCGGGGCCAATGGTCGCCGTTATCTCCCCCACAGAAACGGTGACAGGACTGGCAACTGCTTGCTGAGCAAGCTCCTTTGCTCGTGCAGCATCAGCGGCAGAAACAATCGGCGGTGTCACTTCCAGTGGCGCCACGATCGTGGAACGGGTTTGGGTAGCCATCGAAACAATCTGATTCTTCAGCGCTTCACGGTCAATCTCACGACCGTCGCTTCCCTGAGTCAATGTGATTCCACTATTGGATACCGCAAGATTAGGTTCAACCGGATTGAGGTTAACCACATTGGCGATGGAAGTAACTGAATCCTCAAGGGCGTCTTGGTCAACCGCGATAACCGGTTCAATCTGACGAGAACCGAATAAGTCAAAAATCATCTGGAAGGGGTTAAAGCCGGTAGATGTCGCCTGTTCCACCGTTGCTTGCGCATCAAGCGTTATGCCGGCTGCCCGGGGGCGCACTTCAAAAACTTGATCCCCGGCTGAAATCTCGATTTTTCGGTTAACTTTCGTGGCCACTGAATCCTCAAGAACACTAATTGCTTCTTCAGCACTCATTCCACCGATATCGACCCCGGAAACAGTCGTCCCGGGCCTTACCGCGCCATTGGTCGCAACGTAAATACCGAGAGATACGGCAATAACAGCCGCTATCCCAACACCGATCAGAATAGGTGTGCGCCGCGAAACTCCAGGTGCTGGCGTCTGCTCACTCACGACTATTCTCCACAACCTTTAGCTTCACGAATTTTCTTTGGCTTCACATTTTTTTGGACAAGGTCACTATGGTAAGCACCCCCACCGGGTCAGCGCTCACGCGACATGCTCACATCTGGATCTGGGCTATTTCTTAATTCACAGAAACTGACGGTTGTGGCATTGCTTTGGTTCCCTTTCGAACCCGAAATTCAACCGGGAGGGTTGCCGCGGCCGCGCCGAGGACGATTCCTCCAAAGAGATAGACCATTTGACGGGCACCTGAACTGATCGCCAGATCCCCCGACGGGGAGTCGGCCGAGAGCAATACGGTCGCAGCCAGCCAACATGAGAAAAAGAGCCAGCCAGCCCAGCGGGTTCCTGCGGCAACGGTTGCCAATCGGGTTAAAAAGGTGATGGCGACCAGTAATAGGGCTGTCCCCCACGGGATCACAACCACAAAATCACCGATGGAAAGGACGAAACGTTGCGCCTGAATGAATGCTCCCGCCACCCCGATCGCGAATCCCATCAGGACAAAGCCCAATAGTGTCAAGACCCGCCGAAGTGGTTCAGGCAAGAGTGAGGCCTTCAAATAGGTCGACTTCCTGACCTGAATTTGGCGCATCTCCACGAACAAGTCGGAAGTGCTCTTCCGTGAAAATTTCCAGCCCCAAATTATTTGAGAGCGCGAAAAATCCGCTATCGGTGCTCACCTGTGTTTTATGGGCGGTGAGCGCATCAAATTTCGCTTGGGTGAAGCCCGACCCATCAATGACCGTTGTAATCACCGAGTCATCGACAGCAAACGGGATGTCATCGGGATCCATGGATGCGAATTCACTTTGATCACCCATCTCTTTTAATTTGGCGATTCCTGAAATAATCCGACTCTTAGGGAAAGCCGTCCAATAGATCTTGGAAACGGTCCAAGCCTGTCCCAGCTCAGGTTTAAAGCTTGGACTTTCAGCGAGTGCAATTGCATAGGTGGTAACCCGATGAGCCTGGATGTGGTCGGGGTGCCCGTATCCACCAAAGTCGTCATAGGTCACAACCACCTGTGGTCGCACCTCGCGAATGATTGCGACCAGGTCCGTGGCCGCCTCAAGCAGGTCGGCATTCCAGAAACAGTCGGGGCGCTTATTGCTCTCAACACCCATCATGCCTGAATCGCGGTATTTGCCCGGGCCACCCAAAAACCTAAAATCAGTTACACCGAGGAGCGCCATTGCGTCCCCTAGTTCACTAATGCGGTGCTCCCCCAAGGAATCCGTTTGATCTGCCGCTAAGTGCGCCAGATCGGGAACCAGTATTTCGCCCTCTTCACCCAGTGTGCAGGTCACCAGCGTCACCGAGGCACCCTCGGAGACGTACTTGGCCATGGTGGCTCCGGTTCCGATTGATTCGTCGTCGGGGTGGGCATGGACGATCAGAAGTCGGGCAGCAGAAGTCACCGGCTAAGGGTAGCGGCCACGTGGAATGAGGCATAGTTCGCACATGACTGAGTCATTTCCCCGACAGAAGGCGGCAACGCGCAGCTTTCGACTTGGATCCCCCAAACACTTCCGAATTAATTCCCGCGCGGACCTGGTTCTCTTCATTAGATCAGCCGGAGGGCGCAATCCGGTGGGCGACATCTGGTGTGCTCGCAAACTCGGTGGGACTCACCCGCAAACATTTTGGCGCGAGGAAATCGTCTTCGATGCGGTAACTCAACAGGTGGGTGGCGAATTACCCCCCGAAGAAAAAGATCGGCGCGAACGCATGCGCGAGGTTACTGAAGGTGTGACCTCGTTCTCCGTGGATGAGGACTTCACCACCATTGCATTCGTGCTCGACGGTGAACTCTTTGCCCAGCGGATTCCGCCGGGCGAAGACAGTGTGTGGGAATCGGCACAACAATTAATCACCGGTGGTGGATGCATCGATCCACAATTGAGTCCCGACGGCCGCAACATTGCTTTCGTCAAGGACTCAGGTCTCTGGGTCATCTCCGCTCACAATCAAGGTGACCACCCACGCAAGTTAGCTGGCCCCGAGGAAGCTGAAACCGATGTGACCTGGGGGTTGGCCGATTTCGCGGCGGCAGAAGAACTCAACCGGGTTCGCGGCTTCTGGTGGCTTCCCGACTCGGCCGGTGTCCTGGTCGAACGTGTAGATGTTTCTGGGGTGCAAACCGCGTGGATCGCGGATCCTGCCAATCCGCGGTTGGCGCCTCGCGCCCACAAATACCCATTCGCCGGAACACCTAATGCAGAGATTGCTCTTTATATATGCAGCCTGGAATCCGTCTGCACCCAAATTGATTGGGACACACAATCGTTTCCTTATCTTGCGACCGTCCACATGAACGGATCAGTGCCCACACTTAGTTTTCTATCTCGCGATCAACAAAAAGTTTGCATCCAGACCCTTGAAGGCAACGCACTTCACCACACCGAAACCCGAACAGAAGTTCCGTGGCACTGCGTTTCCACTGGCGTGCCAACGGTTAATTCCGATCACCGACTCGTGGAAATCCGACCAATGGGGGGTTCCCACCGACTGTGCGTTGACGGTGAACCCGTTACTCCTGTTGGAATGGAAGTAAACGGCGTTATTAGTACAACGGGTGACATGGCAACCGGTGAGATTGTGTTTATGGCTAGCGCCAACTCTGATCCCACCCATCAATTGGTGTACTCAATCGACGTTGGATCCTCGGCGCTTCGGTTGCTGTCCCCCGAGAGCGGAGTTCATTCGGCCGTAATCACGGGTGACCTGATGATTCTTGCAAGCACTAACCTCGATTCGGTGTTGTCGCGTTATCAATTAATTGACCTTGATGACCCGACCCACGTTCTCCACGAATTCGTCAACAACTGCGAGCTTGCGTCGATCAGCCCCCAGGTTGAGATTGTGACCACCGGGGTGCACGAGCTTCGTTCGGCAGTTCTGTGGCCCGAAGGCCACATTCGAGGAACCAAACTGCCCGTTATTTGCGCTCCCTACGGCGGGCCACAACACCAACGGGTCATAGCCGCTGGAGTGTCTTATCTTTCCGATCAGTGGCTGGCTAATCAGGGCTTTGCCGTGGTGATCACCGACAATCGCGGGACGCCATCACACGGCACCGAGTTTGAATACGCGATTGCCGGGAATCTGGCCACCGTTGTTGTCGAGGATCAAGTTCAAGCACTCACCGACCTAGCCAAGGTTTTACCCGATCTTGATCTTGATCGAGTGGGAATTCACGGATGGTCCTTCGGCGGCTACCTCGCCGCTCTTGCGGTGATGGAGCGACCCGATGTCTTTCACGCGGGCGTTGCCGGCGCAC
>JBIHZX010000088.1:0-5490 GCA_044240195.1 Candidatus Nanopelagicales bacterium
GTAACCTTTCCCAGCATCACGCGCGAGTGGCGGAATAGGCAGACGCGCACGGTTCAGGTCCGTGTACTCGAAAGGGTGTGGGGGTTCAACTCCCCCCTCGCGCACCCAAAAAAGAAGGCCCCCTCAGAATGTGAGGGGGCCTTTCACGTTCACGTTACCGCTCTGTCTATCGGTGTACGGGTTCGGAAGGGTTTAGGTCACCCATAATCAACTGGTGGGTCCACAAAGATAATGTCGGCTCCACCGCCGGGGCCTCGTGACAGATTCGCTTCACCGCTGCCAATGATGTAGGCCTTGGTTAACCCTTTCTGGCCCAAGGTGATTTGACCCTGAGTGTTGCCTGAGCGTAGAACGTACGTATTGGGGGATGTTCGTACTAAAAAGACTGCCTCGGGTTTTGTCCACTCAGTGCTGTCTGTGCCCTCCGATTTACATTTTTCGATGTTGTCAGTGCAGTCCCGCCAACGTTGAGTTCCGATGAAAGCCTTGCCGTTATTTTTCGTGATCGTCAAGTGATATTGAGCGATCGACGGTGTCGCTCCGATGAAACCCGTCAAAAATGTTAGGTGCTCACCGGCGATTTTCGGCGTGGTTTTGGCAGTGTCAGCGGCGTGGGCTGTTCCTCCGAACAAGGGTGTTGCCAGGCCCAGAGCGAGCACAAGTGAAACCGCGGAGACCTTCTTGCAATAATATTTCATGGGCCACACCTTAACAAGAACGCGATTCAGCAAGCACCACTATTGCGGTGATCCCTTACCGCTCAAAGGCGTGGTGGTGTGCAGTAAGCATTTGTTCACTGCCATACATTTACAACCGGTACAGCGTGAGTTCCCCGAGCAACTTTACGGCTGAGATGTGTATTTCACTGACCTGTTCAAGAGCTTCGCTTACCTCAGCGGTATCAATATCTTCACCTGGGTGACGTGGATACTCAATTTCGGATCGACGCCGACGTAATGCACCGAAGGTATTGAAGGGTCCCCCGAACTGAGCTTTGACCACCCTCTCTGTTGTGAGGTGGTGTCCCGATGAGCGGGTACGAAGTCCTTGTTGGGCCAAGAGCGCAGCACACGCCTTACGCGCAGAGTCATAACCCAGGATGTAGGCAGCTTCTGGATTGATGGTCGCCTCACGTTCTGCGGACTCCAGTAAACGGGCAGATGACATAAGGAGAGCGGACCCATTCGCGGCTGCTCCACTGATGTTTTCTAGGTGACCGGATTCAAGCAGGCTACGCACTTCGATCGCGCCACGTTTTCAGGTCATGGTTCAACGCTCATTTCATATTGACTGTTACTTCAATAGGGTGCCCTGCACTTCAATGTAAGGGCGCCTTAGCAATTCATCAAGGAGTGGATCGCTACTTGGGGATTGCCAGGCAGCGGTGGATCGAATGACGGGGTTTACCGGTCGACCAAGTCGTTCTTGGGCCCGCTCGGCCGCCTCATATACCTCGGCGCGTTTTACTGAATCGCTGATAATCAGGACATCGATGTCGCTAGGTGTTTTTCCAGCAATACCGCTGATTCGGGCCGCCCAGGATCCGAAGATGATCAAGTGCAGAGCTTTTAGTGAGGCAAACTCTTGTGCGATGACAATCTTGGGCCCAAAACTCAGTAGTACGACTTGAGTGAGTGGGGTAATGATCGGGTTGCGAGTATTGGGGCGCACGAGGCGGGTGCGACCCACCTTGCGGGAGGTGAGTAGGTCACCCAATTCCAGTCGTGCGATCTCGGATTGAATAGTGGTAAGCGCGGCGCCGGTAGCAGTGGCGAGTTCGCTCACCGTCCATTCACGCTCGGGATCGTCTAGCACCAGTGCCAGGATCTCTCCCTGTGTTTGGGTGCGGAAAATGGGAAGAACCACAGGGGCAATACTACGCATAAACAGAGTATATAACCTGTTTATAAGTAGTATTAAGCCAGCTCTCCGCAGATGTGTATCTGTATCACCGGTGATACCGTCATCACATGAACGAGGTTTCGGTGCGTGACTTACGTAACTACGGTGGGCAGATCTTGAATCGAGTGGAAGGCGGTGAAACCATGACGATCACCCGGGATGGTTCCCCCGTCGCACTCCTGACGCCCTTTCCACAACCTCGATTGAGTGCCGCCGCCTTGCTGGAAAGCTGGAAGAACGTTCCGCGAATTGATGCCGATTCCTTGCGACGTGACATCGATCAGGCACTGGATACAACTCTTGACTCGAATCTGAAAGTGAAACCGTGACACCTTCAACACGTCAGACCACTTCCGTGGGGATCATAGACACCAGCGTGGTGATCGAGTTACCCAATCTTTCTGCGGCAGACCTCCCCGCAAACCCCACAATCAGCGTCATCACTCTCGCTGAACTAAGTGTTGGTCCAGAGGTTGCAACAAACAAACATGAACGAGCGATGCGTCAACTCGTCCTTCAACAAACAGAGGCATCCTTTGAACCATTACCGTTTGATGCTGCATGCGCGCGTAGGTTTGCGATTGTCGCCGGGTGCTTACGTCAATCAGGTCGGAAAACGCAGGCCCGCGCATTTGATGCACTCATCGCTGCTACCGCACTTGCTCATGATCTTCCGTTGTACACGCGCAATGCTCAGGATTTCGAGGGCATCACGGGTTTGGATCTACGCCCGGTCTAGCCGAAAACATCCACTTCTTCAGTGAACATGCGAACCCGACTAGCAAGATGCGCCATTGAATCCGCGGCAACAGCTTTACCAATCTCAGTAGCGTAAGCCTCAGTGAATGCTTCTTGCGATTCAAACCACAACTCGGCCATTCCGTCGCACAGGGCTGTTTCATCCTGTTCAACAACATTGAATCGAATTTTCAGCACTCCCCGTAATTGACGTTAAACGCGTGATTCACGCTCGTACGGCAATCCCAGTGCACGAGGAACACCAGTGCCTCCGTGGCGCTGCTGCCGCCACCAGACGATGGTTAGTGCCACCAATGTGATGACGAAAGGACTCATACCCAGAATATCGGTGGAGACTGTGATACCCATGGTTTGGAATTGGAAGTTTAGGCTGTCAAGGAAACCAAACAACAGCGCGCCGGGAATCAAGAGCAGGGGCCGCCAGGAGGCGAAAATAACTAACGCGATGGCAATCCAGCCGCGACCTGCGGTCAGATTATCTGACCACAGTCGAACGAAGACTGTTGAGAAGTACGCGCCGGCAATGCCCGCCATCAATCCACCGAAGACAACGGCGGTATAGCGCACAATGAAGACGGGTACCCCAGCCGCATCAGCTGCGGCGGGAGCCTCCCCACTGGCCTTTAACCACTGTCCGATTCGGGTCCGCTTCAGGACAATTGCTGTGATGATCACAGCTGCAAATGCCGCGTAAACAATGATGTCTCGTTGGAAAAATATCGGTCCGAAAAATGGGATATCTGACAGAAGTGGGATCGAAAGGGGGGAGATGTACGAGGGAATAGGGAGTCCAGCAAAGTCGCGACCGATGAATGAAGCCAGACCAGCTCCCAGAAGGGCAAGAGTGAGTCCGGAAATTATTTGATTTGCTTTCAGTCCAACGCACAGAAATGCATGGACAAGCGCGAGTGCACCGCCTGAAAGCGCTGCCGCTGCAAAACCAAGGGCAATGTTGCCGGTACTAAAGGTAACGACGAAGCCGGTTGCCGCACCAACAAGCATCATGCCTTCGACAGAAAGATTGATGACACCGCTACGTTCAGCAACCAGTTCGCCAAGTGCTGCGAGGATGAGAGGAGTGCCTAGAACAATAGCTGACGTGAGCGCGAAGCTAAGGAAATCCATTAGCGAGCACCCGAATTCAGATTAACCATTCCGCTGCTGGAATTGCTCGATGTCCAAGACCATCGGAATCGGTAAGTTGCGGCAACTCCTCCTAACAAGATGAACAAAACGATTAGACCTTGAAGGACAGTGGAGATGGAACTTGATAGACCCTGCGCCTGCAACGAGTAGCCACCTTGAATCAGGGCGGAGAAAAAGATCCCAACAACTGGGATCATGAGCAGGGATCGCCCTGCGAGGAATGCAACGAGAATTCCGGTGTAGCCATATCCGGCAGCGATATCTGGTTGTAGACGGCCCGTTACCGCGGTCAGTTGGATGAAACCTGCCATGCCAGCGATGGCGCCACTGATCGCCATGATTGAAATGATGCGCCGTTTAGCGTTCAATCGAAGATATGCACCGGCACGCGGATTACCTCCCAAAATCTTTACGCTAAATCCCCAGCGAGTTCGCTCAATACCCCACCAAGTAATAGCGACGCAGACTATGGAAAGCACTACCCCGGACGTCAAGTCTGTACCCCAGATTGTTCCCATGACTCCTTGAGGAGGAATCGGTTTTGAATAAGCAAAACCGATGGCGCCTGGATCCTGCCATGGACCATAAACAAGGAAAGATACAAGTCGCAGTGCGATGTAGTTCAAAAACAGCGTGGTGATTATTTCGTTGAGATCAATTGTTGCACGTGGAATAGCGGCAATCAAAGCCCAAAGCGCTCCGGCGATAAGCGCTGCAACAGCCGCCGCAACCAGCAGTATCGGACCGGGCAGGTTGGGCCAAGTGAAGAATACGAATGTTGCCCCTGCCGAACCGAGTAGCAGTTGACCCTCTGCCCCTATATTCCACAGTTGCATTTGAAGCGCGATCGCGACAGCAAGTCCGGTAAGAATTAGCGGGGCTGCACGAATGAACGTCGCCGTCAGGCCTTGGGCGCTGCCGAACGACGCGTTGAACATTTCTATATATGCGTCCAGTGGCGAAACACCAGAAAACCACAGGACAACAGCGCCGACGATGAAACCCGTAGCAATGGCGAAAATCGGGAGTAGGGCCGCACGTCGGGAACTGATTGCCGCCCGGCGTTGGAGGTAGATGGGTAGGAGTTTCATTGGGAGACCTCCCCATCAGGGCTGCCAACCATTAAGAGTCCGAGTGATAGCCGTGTTGCTTCCTTACGGGGAACTTCTGCCACAACTTCCCCGCCAACCATTACCAAGATTCGGTCGCAAACTTCGAGAAGTTCGTCAAGATCCTCACTGATGACTAGAACTGCTCCCTGTTTATCAGCGATATCAAGGAGATGCTCACGAACTGCTGTACTAGAAACCACATCAAGACCACGCGTCGGTTGGCTCGCAACCAAAATCCGCGGTTCATCGCGCACTTCGCGTGCGACTATGACGCGTTGTTGTCCACCACCGGAGAGAGCTGAGACCTTAATTGAGGCAGCTGCTGGTATGTGAAACTCTTCAATCAGCGGTTCAGCCTGTGCTAGCAGAGTTTTCGGGTTGATCCACCAAGGATTCCCAGACTTTTCGGAGCGGTAGTCACGCATTTGCAAGTTCTGTGCAATCGTCATGGAACCGACAAGCCCGGTTCCAAGGCGATCCTCAGGAATGTACGCAATGCGTTCTTCCTGTGTCTCTCGTGTTCCCGAGGTAAGTGGAACGATTCCGGCAACAACATCGGCAAGTGGTCGCT
>JBIHZX010000089.1:0-5396 GCA_044240195.1 Candidatus Nanopelagicales bacterium
CTCGTAATGCGTAGGTCCGGGGTTCAAATCCCCGAGGCGGCTCCGAGGACCCCCCCGTTTTGTGGGGAGATCAAGAAAAAGGGTGAATCAGGCAGAATTTGAGTCACCCGGCTCGTCTATTCGTGTGGAACCAATACGGGAAATTGGAAGTTTGACTACTCGACCTCGAACATAACCACCGCGACCGCGCACTTCATGCTGCCAGCCATTTCGCTAGCGAACCGAAGCCGGAATTCTCATGGAGTAAAGAACTCCCAACGGGTACTTCCCGCCGTTCTGCGTATAGATCAACCTCTTGCCGTCGGGAGTGATCGTAGGGGCAGCCGTATTGTTCAGGCCTGTTTTTGGGCCGAACTGCTGGAGAATTCGATAGTCGGAACCATCGGCCTTAATCGCCAATAACGTTCCGCCGCCAAATTCTCCACCCCTCCATGTCAATGAGTAAATCCACTTTCCGCTGGAGCTGAAAGCCACTCCGCTGTAGGGCTGAATTCCAGTGGTGGGCGCGTAGAAGAAGATTGGCTTGATCTCGTTGGTCTTCGGGTTGTAGCGAAAGACGGACCCGCCATTGTCTTTGCCCAACGCCCAGCCATTTCCGTAGAGAGCCTTGTCGGGCCCGACCACGAGGGCACCTGTCTGAGGCACACCACCCGTGGCAGCGGTGAACGAAGCCATCAATTTGTAGGACCCAGTTTTCGGATTGACCCTGAAGATGCCCCCGAGGCCATTGGCGGCTTGGGCAAAGGCCATCCCGTACAACATGCCGTCATGAGGGTTCAGCGTCAGTGCACCGAATGGAGTAGCTACATCTTTTTTGCCACCAACGAAGGAGTGAAGCACCTTTATTTCACCGCCGGAGCGAGGCATGGTCCAGACAACGCCACGTGAACTCTTGCCGCCCTGGCCCGCAACGCCAAAAAGCTGTTCTCCAACGATGATCGGAGGTGCCTGCGGGGTAGAACCGTTTGGTCCCGTGAAAGAAGCGAGGGCCGTAATTGTGCCGGTGGTGGTATCGGCCATGTAAATCGCTCCAGAGCCCGCATCGCCACCCTGACTTGTTGTGCCGTAGAGCGACTTGCCGTCTGATGAGATGGCGGGAGCCTGCGATGGTTGCAATCCGTTCGCTCCCTCAAAGTTGCCCACGACCGAGTAACTAGTGCCATCGGGCTTGACACGGTAAATGGTGCCCATATTGAGGCTGCCCCCGAACCATGTAGTTCCGTAACACCACTCAGTTCCGCAGTTCGGTGAGTAAGGGAAGAAACTTCCATTAGAGCCTTCGAGCCGGACCGATGGCCCACCCGATGATGCCTGGACACTAGGAGCACCGACCAAGGCGACCGCCGTCAACACCACCGTGACTGGAGTCATAAACTTCCGCTTCATTTTCATTCCACACTTCCCTGCACTGGGCGGACAAATTTTTAGTCAAGTTATCCCAAACGAAAGCTGGTCACCGTGATGTAGGGGAAATCCCTCATTTTCGCTCCAATTGATCCCGACTGGAAATCGGGGAGCAATGCCACGTGCAGCCGTGTCTCAGCACCAGGGCTGTACGTGGGATCGATTCGAACCGGTGCCTCATTGGTGCAAAACTCACACCTATTCCGTAACCTTCGGCTATGCCCGTAGACCGCAGGCGCGTCCTCGTCGTCGAGGACGAGCCACTCATGTCCGCACTTCTGGCTGACGTGTTGACCGAGCACGGATTCAACGTGTGCACTGCCAATGACGTCTCGTATGCGCGCCGTGCAATTGATGAATTTGACCCGGACATGCTTTTGCTTGACGTGTCATTAGGTGATGGACCAACCGGCATTCATCTTGCGCATGCAATGCGCCTGTCACGACCGGACATCGCGATTCTTGTTTTTACACGTCACACTGATATTGCTGACGCGACCACCGACGGTCTGGAGTTGCCGCCTGGTGTTGGTTTCTTGCGTAAACATCTGGTGAGCGATCAGACATATTTAATTGAAGCAATGGAGCGAGTCTTGCTGGAACAGGAAGACCTTGTTGTCGAAGACCAAAAATCGGGAGACGCTTTTGCATTTCTCGGAGCGAATGGATCTCGAACCTTGAGGCTTATTGCCGAAGGATACGACAATGAGGAAATCGCCCGTCGCTGTGGAGTTAGCCGCAAGACCGTGGAACGTTGGATCGAACAGGTATATCGAGATTTGGGCATTGATACCAAGGGGTCACTGAATCCCCGCGTTGCTGCAGCCCGTCGCTTCTTCTTTGCAGTGGGAGTACCCGGTTCCCCTGAATAAGATCACGCGGAATTACGAAAAAGACAAGGGAGGATGCATGTTGTCGTGGTGTGCTCTCCACCACGAGTTCTAGTCCAAGAGATTGACGAGTCGTCGAGAAGGGCTGAGCCCAATCCGTATCGCGTGGCAATAATGTCTTTGATTCCGTCATCAATCACGGTGAGACACAATGTTCTGGTATCCACCAACTCGAGTTCGACTTTGATAGCGGTTGCACTTCCGTGTCGGACACTGTTAAAGACAAGTTCGGGAATCAGGTCGTTCACCGACCTAGCACAGAGAGAGTCGACAGAGAGTGCCTGTTTCACGTGTTCTTCGACGCGGAAGTCGAGGTGCACCACATCTGACCAATTTATTTGAGTGAGTGCAATAACTCTGTCGACCGACTCGGGTGCTGAGTCGCGAAAGTCAAGTTCAGCAATTACCTCGAGGATTTCTGCTTGTAGGGACACCAGCAATGCATCATCATTTGCACCTTGGGCAACGTCACGTTCCAGTCGCAAGAATGCGGCAGCTAGTGAAGTTTGTACCCGACCATGTAAGGCATGGGCGAGGCCGCGTTCGCGTTGCCGGTATTGCTCACGAGCGCGGGTAAGCGACCACCGCAAGTCCGCCGTTGTGGTCGTGAGGTCTGCTTCTAATTCCAAGTTTTGGTCTCGGGCTGCCTCCGCGACTGCCAGCAAGCCACTTATTAGCAGCGCCAAAATTGGGGCAACAATGACGAAGGCGAAGGGCTGAGGTTCATCCCACATGTAAGTGAGAGTTGCCAAGCCAAAGAGTAGGCCGCCAACGACTATGGCGACGACGAAAGCCATGCTTGTGAAACCGGTTCCCCGACCGATGCAGACTCGGATTGCGATCTTACGAGCAATCCAAAATACGGGTATTGCCATCAGAGTTATAGCGGTGTACGCCAGAACAATTGAGGGGGCGAATCGGAAGATATGGATCGGTAAACCGAGCCATAGGAGCAGGAGAGGCAAAACAATTGGGTGAATGCGGGAAGGGTTCAGGCCCTCTCGAATTGCCAGCGGCCAATTAATACTTACCTTTTGAGTCGATGGCTGTGTTGGAGTCCACAACGATGACTGCGTGCCGAGATGATGACTAAGCGGCCGCACAACCTCGTCAATTGTCAGCCGCAGTCGCTCCCGCAGCTCCGACGAATCCGAAATTTGGAGTCCACCCAAACTTCGCAGGATGGATAGTCGAATTTCTTCGGCGGCCCGGTCACCCAGTTGTTCTAAATCACGCTGGGCGGCTAGTTCGAGATCAATGAGTTGATCACGGTCAGCCAAAAGCTGGCGTCGCCGAGCATTTAATCCGTGTACTTCACTCACGAGGAACCACAAGACCACAGTCACCACAACCATGTGCCCGACAGACGCGATAATCCGGAAAGCAAACTCAGGAGACTCTGCAATTCCTAAGAGGAATAGCGACATTCCGAGTGCTACACCGCGAACCGCAGCACCGACAATGACGGACACAAGGAGCAACCAAGTCCAATTGCGTGAAGGCACCCGGGGGCAAATCAAATGCCATGTCAAAAAAGGAAATGCGAACATGAGCACCTGAATGGGAAATAGAAGTGCCAAGCGAATGGCTAAGTCACGAGAATTCCCGCCCAGAGCACTTGATTCCCCAAATTGCACGATAACCGGCCAAAGTAGGGATAGGAAGAAGACTGGAGCGGACAGCAAGGCACCAGGAAGCAAAGTGATCCGACGGAAAATCATGTACCTTGGACCCTCACTTTCCGCTTCTGTTCCCTCTGAAGTGCACCAAAGCGTATCTGTTCATCGCAGAAACCTTTCGCGAATTATGGTTCCCATGGAAGGGTGAATTGCTTGCCGATGAGGGAATTCCCTCACATTTATCGCGGTGAGTTTCGCCTCTGTAATCTTCGGAATGTTCACCAACCACAGTCATTTTCATTGTAAAGAGGGATCAGATGACGAACTACACAAACGCGAACGCCATGGACCATGTTGTTTTGGTGCTGTTTGAAAACCGTTCACTCGACAACATGCTTGGCCACCTCTACGGCCCAGCGGATGGTAAAACTTTTGAAGGCGTCGTCGGAAAAGATCTCTCAAATCCAGTTCCTGCTTGGGCTGAGAATCAACCGCCAGACGGCAGTGGTGTGGTGAAGTACCACCCTGCCACCGACATGGACTCCCCAAATCCAGACTCAGGTGAGGAGTACTTCCACACCAACGTGCAGTTGTTCAATACTCTCGACGAGCACAACCGGGGCAAGATGGGCGGAGACGTTACGGCTCCGTGGAATGCGCCCGCCCCGCACACTAAGCCAACCATGGACGGTTTTGTTACCGACTACATCAGTGCATTTATCCCTCAAATGGACCGCCAACCCACCTTCGAGGAGTACTCGCAGATCATGACGGGTTACTTACCCGAAGACATTCCGGTCCTCGCTGGTCTGGCGCGTGACTTCGGTGTATTCGACCACTGGTACTCCGAGGTTCCTTCGCAGACTTTCATGAACCGTTCATTCTGGACCGCAGCGACTTCGTCGAATATCACTATTAACCATCCCGTGTCGAACTTCATCAATTACAACACCGCTGAGACGATCTTTGATCGACTCGAGGCACACGGCAAGACCTGGAAGGTCTACGTCATGGAGCCATGCCCTGTGTCATTCGCTGGTCTGATCCACATGCCACGTTTGAAGGACAAGTTCGCGACCAACTTCGCACCGTTCTCACAGTTCGAAAAGGATGCGAAAGAAGGCACGCTTCCCAGCTTCTCCTTTATCGAGCCGAACCTTTTTGCAGGGCACGGCGATTACCATCCGGCAGCGGATCGAGCGATGGTTCCGGGAGATGTCGTGATTCCGTTCGATCCTCCTTCATCAATCCTGGCAGGTGAACTATTCCTGAACCGATTGTTCACTGCGTATCGCTCAATGAAGAGTGAGACCGGCGCCAACATTTACAACACCACCTTGTTCATTGGCTGGGATGAACCGGGTGGCACCTACGACCATGTTGCCCCAGGTGACGTTCCTCCACCGGATCCCAACGCCGGCCCAGGTCAGTGTGATTTCGCATTCGACCGCTCTGGCTATCGGGTACCCGCGGTCATCGTTTC
>JBIHZX010000090.1:0-5374 GCA_044240195.1 Candidatus Nanopelagicales bacterium
CGATATGCATGCTTCCGCCTTTACCGCGGCAGAATCCCGTCTCACGACCAAGCAGCTCTGCTGTCATGCGTGTGAGATCGGCTCCCTTCGCAATTGTGTGACCGTGTCCACGATGTGTCGAAGTCACGTAATCCTCTGGGCGCAACGCCAAACAAGCCCCAACGGCGACGGCCTCTTGTCCTATCGCTGAATGGCTTGAACCTTGGATTAACCCCTTGTTGTAAAGGGTCGGCAGATTGGAGTCGAATGCGCGCACAAGCATCATGGTTCTCAGCAGTCGCACCTCGAGCTCACTATCACGCTTGCTCTTTTTACTGTCCTTAACCACGGTCACGCCTTCCACAATAGTTGTGCACGCTTACATTTCTCCAAAAGCTAATTGCTGAAGTTGATCAACTTTTTGTCGATCTGAGGCTTGAATTGCCGGGTTACTGCGACCGATGGATACCAACTGGATTTCTGTTGCAACGTCTGCAGCTCGCGAAATATTCTGTTCAATGAGCAAAACCCCAACGTTTCGAGCAGTGAATTCTGTGATCGTCTGGTAAATAACCTCTACCATTGCGGGTGACAGCCCAAGAGAAGGTTCATCCAATAGCAGGTAGCTCGGATCGCTGAGAAATGCTTTGCCCAATGCAACCATTTGACGTTGGCCGCCGGAGAGAGTCCCAACGGGCGCCTTGGGACGTTCGGCAATTATCGGGAAAATTTCTTGCACTTCTTCGAGGCGTTCCCGAGAGACATTGCCAAGCCCGAGTAGCAAATTCTCAATAATGGTCAACTCACCAAAAAGGTTAACTGATTCATGAACCACTGCAATTCGCGCTTCACGAGCGCGTCGATGTGTAGGCCACCCACTGATGTCCGATCCATCAACTGTGACGGCACCTGTTGAACGGATCAACCCCATGATGGCACGAACGGTTGTTGTCTTTCCTGCACCGTTTGTACCGACGAGAGCCAGGACTTGACCGGGAATCACGCGCACAGACACGTCAAACAAGGCTTGAGTTGGCCCGTACCAGGCAGCAAGGGACTTTGTTTCAAGCACGGGCTGCACCTCCAAAGTAGGAATTAAGAACATTTTGATCCGCTAAGACCTCATTGGTGGCACCTTCGGCCAGTAAAGATCCTTCAGCTAGCACGTATGTGTAGTCGCACACATTTCTCACAACGGCTACGTCATGTTCAACCAAAACCATGAGTGTCGGCCTTTGCTCTGCAATCCGGTGCAGAATGCGTTCCAACTGACGCCTTTCACCATGATCGAGTCCCGCCGCAGGTTCATCCAGCAGCAACACCTTTGGCTGAGCAACAAGAACTCGTGCGATTTCCACAAATCGCCGCATCGCAGATGAAAGTTTGGCTACTTGAACATCCTGAATGTCAGATATTCCAACGATTTCCTCGATTTCGCGAGAACGTTCTTGCGCCAGCTTGTTCCATTTTCGGTAACCGGGGGTAGCAAACATCTGACGCAAACTTCCAGGGCCATCCATCGGCTGACAACCCAGTAGGACATTTGTGCGCACTGTTTCATCATTGAGAAGTCGAGCCGTCTGGAAACTGCGGACAATTCCCATAGCTACTCGCTTCTGGATAGACAGCTGCGTGATGTTAATTGAATCCAGTTGAACAGATCCTTCTGATGCAGAAACAAATCCTGCGATGGTGCTCAGCAATGTCGTCTTGCCAGCACCGTTTGGTCCAATGAGACCAATTTTCGCCGGACCGTTCATAGATATTGTGACGTCCCTGAGCGCTGCAATTGCACCAAAATTCACTGAAACATTCTCGAGAGCTATTTGGGTCATGTTTTCACCGCCTGTGTGGATGATTCACGACGAGATCGCACAGCTTGGCTGATGACGCCAGCGATACCTGACGGGAACACCATGATCACGAGAAGCAGAACTGCCCCGGAAAGAACAACGTAAACGCTGCTTAGCCCGGCAGTAGTAAACAATGCTGGAACGATTACCAAGTAAACGGCGCCAATCCAAGCGCCCATTGTTGATCGCGATCCACCGAGGATTATGGCCACCAACAAATAGATGCTGTTAAATAGACTGAATGAAGTTGGCGAAATTGAGCCTGATGAGTGGGCAATGAGAACTCCGGATACACCAGCAGCGACTGCGGCAAAAATAAAGGCGAAGAGTTTGGTTCGCCACACGCTGACGCCGACAGATTCGGCAGCCAGCTGCGACTCACGGATAGCTGACATGGCCCTGCCCACCTTCGTTGAAGGCAAGTGCCAAGCTAACAAGCTGAATATCAGAGCGAGCAGTAATGCGACCACGTAAATAGTTGTTCCGGACTTTCCATCAATCGGACCTATCAGCATGGGAGGTACGAAAAGTCCCTGCTCACCACCGGTTAAGTCTTTGGCATCTCTGAGGAACCACTGAAGTAACTCACCAAAAGCGAGAGTCAATAGAGCGAACCGAAGCCCGCTAACCCTCAGAGCAGGAATTGCGATGATTGCGGCGACTCCGGCACAAATAAGCATGACAAGAAGTAACTCGTAGATAAGTGTTAGCGATAAATGCTCAGTGATAATCGCCGCTGAATAAGCACCGATACCCACAAATGCGGCCTGACCCAAAGAGAGCTGCCCTGCGTCACCGAATAAAACCTTTAGTCCCAGCAATGCGATTACGTAAGCGAGCAATGAGGTGACGAGGAAGAGCCAGTAGCGATTCAAAACAGTGGGTGCAGCGGCAGCCACGATTACGAATATTGGGACAGCAATGAGAGCGATTCGACGATTCAACATTAGGCGCGGGCCTCACGTCGTTCGTCCAAGAATCGTTTGGGCAACACAGCCAGTAACACAATCACCAAAATGAACAGCGAAGCTGTCCCCGCTGTTGAGCCAAAGATGAAAGCAGTCCAATTTTGATACAAAGCCAAACCAAATGCGATGATAATAGGTGCAGCAAAGCGATCCAAGCCTCCGATGATTCCAGCTACGAATGCGCTAATCAAGAATGGTGTCATGTAGTAGGGATCAACAGAAAGCCTGGATGCAATTATCACGCCAACAATTCCGGCCAATAGGCCCGAAACCGTCCAGGTGATGGCCTTTACTCGACTAACGTTCACTCCCATTGAACGGGCGAGATCAGGGTTCATTGCGCTTGCCCTCATTGAAACACCGGGTCGAGTACGCAGGAAAAATGCGAAGCCAATCAGAATCGCCACAGTCCCAACGAGGACAACTAATTGACTCGCATTTATGACTACGGACCGGAAGCCGAACTGGACATCGTTACCGAGTGGAACAAAAGATTTTGTTTGTGATCCGAGGAACGTTTCTGCAGCTGCAGTAAGAAGGAGCATGATCCCCAAGGTGACGACAAGATCTTGGCCGCCGAGTGCCCCTCGCTTGGCCAGACGCTCAATAAATATGCGATCTGTTAGGAATGAAAGAACTGCAGCAAGTATCAAGCCAGTTACGATTGCCAACCAGATGGGCATTATTTCCGCTGCAAAAATCCCGTAAGCAACGTAAGCCGCAATCATGCCGAGTTGTCCTTGAGCAAAGTTCACGGCTCGACTAACCCGAAAAACGATCAGAATTCCAAGAAGAAGTAACGCATAGACGGAACCCGTTGCTAATCCAGCCAGAGTGATTTGGACCGCTCCGTCGAAGCTGATGCTATTCACTTTCACCTTTCCGGGGAATTGGGTTGTAGTAGTTTGCCGCGGAATCTCCGAGAGATTCCGCGGCAAACCGACTGCGGGGTTTCCTTATTGTTTAGGAAACAGGAGCGAATGGTGCAACTTGAACCACTTCGCCATTTTGAACTTGTGCTACGCCCACTGCTGTTGTTCCCTGGCGGGAATCAACGGAGAACGTCACTGGTGGGATAAGACCAGTTTCGAAGCCCGTCATTGTTTGCAGGCTGTACTCCAAGCAACTACGGGTCAAAGCAGGAGCATTCTTAAGCGCTTCAACTGTGACCAGTGCTTGTGCGTAGCCGACTGCATTCCACAGCGTGGGATCTGCTCCCGTTGCTGCCTTGAACTTGGAGACGAACTCCTGCACCTTGGGATCATCGCTATTCAATGGTGCAGCCTTTGTAGCGGCAACAAGGCCCTCGGTATCGGCCCCGAATGCAGCAATCCAGCCACCATCAGTCATGTCTGACTGAGTCAGCCACTTGGGTTCGTAGCCGATCTTCTTAGCTGCCTGAATTACCTGTCCGGTTCCCGTTGGCTGGTTGATGCTGATAACCCAGTCTGCTCCGGAGTCCTTGAGCTCCTGAACCATTGGTGAGTAGTCAGTTGTAGTGGCCTCAACAGGAACGATGGTCGTCAATTCGTAATCGGAACCCTCGAGTGCATTCTGCACACCCTTGAGAGCATCGTCGCCGACGTCACCCTGCATCTGAATCATCGCAAGCTTCTTAGGCTTGACTTGCTCAATCAGATACCGTGTTGAAACCTGGAATTCATCAACAAAGTTTGGCCAAATCATGTACACATTTGGGTTTTCAATAACGCCCACCTGGTTCGATGGAGCGTAAGGACCGATTGCTGGGATTTCCTCTGACATGATGTAAGGAAGAACAGCAACAAAGTTTGGAGTTCCAATACTTCCGGAGAAGGCGAAAACTCCATCTTGTTCGTTCAAACGACGCGCAGCGGCTTGTGCCTCTGCTGGATCGTACTTGTCGTCAGCAGTCACAAATTCGATCATGCGTCCGTCGATGCCACCTGCGGCATTTACTTCATCAAAGACCACTTGCTGTCCTAAGAGTGCGCCATTTCCTGGGTCAGCAACTGGCCCTGTCATTGGTGTAAATGCACCGAGGATGATTTTGTCGTCTGAGATGCCTTGGCTGTTGCCGTTAACATCGCAGACTTCGGCTTCTACTGTTTCAGCTGCGCTGGATTCAGTAGTTTCTGCAGCGCCCGTGGTCTCTTCGGTGTCCGATTGAGTTGCGCACGCAGCAACTAATACGACGACTGATCCGAGAGCCACAAAGCTCTTGATGAATGAGGTTCGCGACATTCGATTCCTTTCAATTTGGAGTGGTGGATTTTCTAGCCTTATTAATGGTGACCTATTGCATAATTGGTAGTACCATCAACTTGTTGGTACTACCAAAGTGCATTTATTGGCCGCTGTCAGCCGATTTATCAAATTGTGATACAAACCGTTGAAAAGGAGAAATCTCATGCGTGCAGTCGCTTATGAGGCGAGTGGCCCTTTTGACGAGGTTCTCTCGATAAGGGAGGTTCCTGAGCCGATTCCCAGTGACGGCGAGGTTCGAGTACTCATGCACTACTCCGCTGTGAACCCGACAGATGTCAAACGAAGATTGGTCGAGCCCCCACAGTTCGGGGCCTTTCAAGTCCCTCA
>JBIHZX010000032.1:0-16769 GCA_044240195.1 Candidatus Nanopelagicales bacterium
GCATCGACGCTCACCCCCATAGGAACACCCGGCCCCATCACGATCATGGGAACAACCGTGTCAGAAGCGTAAGGAGTGCGCTTTCCCTTAAACATGCGTCGTTCCGCTACGTGGTAGCCGTTATCGGTTGTAAGGACGATGAGGGTGTCCTTGTCGTGGCCGGTTTCTTTAAGTTTTGCCGTAATTGCATCAATTGAGTCACCAATTGATTCAGCTGAGCGTGCTCGCTGGCGCCAGGTTGAGTCAGCGAGTGCGAGCTGCCTTGGTGTCAGTTGCTTAATTTTGCCCATCCACTTTGGCTCGTCAATTCCATAAGAGTTGTACGTTGGGTTGCGCGGAGCAACGGTCGTAGCATGCTTGAGTGCGTTTCGATTTGCAACGGGGGCTGGTTTGTGTGGGCTGTAGGTTGAGAGTTGAAGGAAAAACGGAGATGCAGCAGTTCCGATAAAATCGGTGGCTTTCTTGGTGATGACATCGTTCAGAAAATCTGTCGGCTCATTTCCATATTTCACCAATGTCCCATTGTCATTCATGGTGTAGTTGTATCCCGTATAGGAATCACCACGGGAAATTGGGACTCCCCATTCATCCCAACCTGGCGGGACGAAGGTGGATTCAATTGCCTTGGAAGGAAAATCGTTGAGGTATTTTCCAAACAGGGCAGTGGTGACACCCGCATTATCTAGCCAAACTGGCAGGCAGTCCTGCTCTTCCTTGCGGTCACGAAAGGTCGGCCAGCCACCGCCGGTTTCCTCAATATTTGAGATCACTTTGTGGTTATGAATGTATTGCCCCCGCATGATCGAAACCCGCGAAGGGCAACAGAGCGAATCAGTGACCGTCTGATTGGTGAAAGTAATTCCCTGGTCTCTCAAAGCTGTTAGGCGTGGAATTTGATTGAAAAGATTCCAATCGAGGTCATCGACAAGAACGAAGACCACGTTCTTGATGTCGGCTAAATCTCCGACCGTGTTTAACGGGGTTTCCGGCTCGCCCACTGGACCTTGGATTAAGGGGTCAGCGACCGTCGCAGGATCCGCAACGGAGTCAGCCTGAACTGGTGTTGACCGAACTGAGTCCACGAAAAAAACTGCACCAACGGCTACCAGAATAAATGAGGTTCCAGCGGCAACTAATTTGTTAACGAGCACTCGGTTCCTTTGGGAAGGGGAAGTCTGGGTCAATGTGTGTCGTGTTCCTTACGGGAGCGTCCTTACGGGATGGAAAAAATCTAGTGTGGGGCAACCGCCACAGACTACGTCACGCCTGAGCGTTTGAGAGTTTCGGGCATGCGGATCACGAGGATGATGGGCAAAATGGCCAAAACCGCCCCGAAAGCGAAAGCCCATTCAAAGTCGTAAAGGTCAACCAGCAGTCCTGCCGCTAGGGGGCCAATAACCGCACCGACGTCACTCATCATTTGGAACGTCGCGACCACAATCCCACCCTTTTTGCCACCCATGACGTCTCCAATGACGGCGGAGGGTGCAGAGCCAAGGAAGGCAGCCCCGAATCCTTGAATTGCCATGCTGACCAAAAATAGAATTGTTCCCAACATTGCCGCTTGGCCCAGGCCATTTGCGGCGGCATCGGCCAATGTGAGGAAAACCAGTCCGATCGCTGTGGCAATTGTGCCGTAAAGCAGTGCTTTGCGGCGCCCTTGGGTGTCTGCCATCCGGCCTGCGGGCAACAGAACTAGCGCCTGCACCGCGGCGGCCGCCAGGAATCCGAAACCAGACAGAGACGCTCCGCGTTGCAGACCTTCAACGACAAAGAGTGGCACGACCGAACTTCGCAGCCCAAATGTAACAAATCCGGCTATGAGATTTGTCCCCAACGCTGCTTGGTAGGCCTTGTCGCGCATCGCAGTACGTAGTTCCTGCAATTTATCGCTCTGACCGTGCGATACCTCTTCCTCTCGCTCATGCAGTCGGGCACGAGTGAGGAAGATCAGGGTCACGATAGCGGCCGTAAAAAGTGAAGCCGCGTAAACAAAGAATGGTGCTCGAATTGAAATTGCGACCACGATTCCGCCGACAGCTGGCCCGGCAACCCCACCGAGCAGGAAGCCACCCTGGAATGCGCTAGCGGCACGGCCACGCTGGTTTGAATCAACAACTCGGAGAAGGAGCGCTAGTGCTGAGACGGTGAACATGCATGAGCCAATTCCCCCAATTCCGCGAAATGCGATGAGTTGCAGGTACGTTTGTGAGAAACCAGCAATTGCGCTGGAGATAGCGACAATAAATAATCCAGAAGTTAAAACAATGCGCTCACCAAGTCGGTCAACAAGAACTCCGGCGACTGGCGCAAAAATAAAGCGCATCAGGGCAAAGACTGAGATGACGGCACTGGCTTGAAGTGCGGTTACATCAAATGTCTTGGCAAAAATGGGGAGTGCGGGTGCCAGGATGCCGAATCCGATTGCGACGAAGAAGGCAACCGCAGACAGGACCGCAACCTCTTTTGGAAGACCTTTTAAAAGTGGGGTTCGCCTGATCGCGCCTCCGAGCCGGCGGGTGCGGGAGGAATTATTGGAGGGTCCTTCTCCATCGGTCGGTATTTCGGACACGTTATTCCTTTAACTCGTTGTTTGAGTGCAGACCGACTCTACTTGCGTGGTGATCCCCAGGCGAAAGGAACCTCTTTCGCGGCATACGGGTGACACGGCAAGATAGCCATATGGCCACATCTGCGGGAGCACGAGGAACTGATGTGCAAAGGTCAAAGGTTTATGCCGCTGAAGATCAATTTTCAAGCATGATGAACCGAGGCGGAGTGGTTGAGTTCTTTGGGTCAAAACTCGATATACCGGCGCAGAAACGATTTGCGAGCCTTGAGTCAATCAGGACCTATGTTCACGTGCTGTTTACCCAACTTAACGGTGATGTAGTGCCGCCCGACGTTCGTGAACGCAAAGGGTGCACCAAAGCGCACTATGAATATGAAAAAGCGGTGATTGCGATACCCATCTCAGGACCTTCAGCACGATGGGCGTTACGTGAGTCAGTAATTCTGCATGAATGCGCACACCACTTGGTGGCAAAATCGACACCGGAAGGTGAACCTGCTCATGGACCGATGTTTACGTCATGCATGTTGCACCTGGTTCAGGTGGCGCTGGGAGACCAAGCACGGCTACTGCTTTCTGCGGGATACCTTGAACTCGGAGTAGAGGTTGGAGATCATCAAGAAATTATCTCAATCGAGGGAACAACATGAAACTTGAACGAATCGCTGCACTGTTAGCTAAAGCAGAGAGAACTGATAACGAAGCCGAAGCTGATGCCTACTTAACGAAGGCGCAAATGTTGGCGACACTTGCCAGCATTGATCTGGCCACCGCGCGCAACCACACGAAAAAAACCGAAACGTTGACACCGGTGAGTCGAACAGTGACGATCGGAGTGAAGGGGAAGCGGGCCAATACGCATTTAGTCAACCTCTTCGTCACCGTCGCGCATTCAAACAGCGCCCATGTTGATGTTGCTCGCGATTCAACCTATGTCATTAGTTACGGGATGCCCGGTGACTTGGATTCCATTGAGACTTTGTTTTCATCCCTAGCCGTTCAAATGACAACGCACGGGAATCATTATGTTAATGCTGGGTCCTGGCGCGGTGAACAATTCGACGGTCGGGTTCGCGTTGCAGGTGGTTATCGTCGCCGGCGCATTGAATTCACAGCGCAAACAGCACGTGCTGCTTTTTACCGAGCGTACATCCTTCGAATTGGTGAGCGATTGCAGCAGGGGAGAGCCGAAGCAATCCGTGAAAATGACTCGCGCGCAACGCAGCCGGGTACTGTTTCCGGGGCGCTCGTTTTGGCCGATCGGGAAAAAGAAGTGAGCTCTTTCCATCGCAAGAATTCACAGGCTCGCGGAAGTTGGGGTGGGTACTCAGGTGCCGCGACCGCTAATTCGGGCTCGGCGGCAAATGCCGGCCGCAAGGCAGCATCAGGGGCCAATCTCGGTGGTCATACCCAACTGCCGGGAGGTCGTAGGGAGCTGTCCCACTGATTTGTTGCAACGTCTCACATTTCACATTCTGACTGACATGATTGGTTGGTGCCCCGGCAAAATGATCACACCGATCCCAAAGTCACACTGCTCGATATAGAAACAGCCAGGGAACGACTCGCGGGAGTCATATCGGACATCCCCATTGCGAATGCTCGTTGGCTCACTGAACGTGTCGGCGGACCGGTTTATTTAATCCCGGAGAATCTGCAACGGGCGGGTTCGTTCAAAATTCGAGGTGCCTACAACCGACTAGCGAAGTTGACCCAAGAGGAAAGAGATTGCGGCGTAGTTGCGGCCAGTGCAGGAAATCACGCACAGGGGGTCGCGCTCGCCGCACGGATGTTAGGAATAAGGGCAACGGTGTACATGCCACTTGGTGCAACGATTCCAAAAGTCGAAGCGACCAAAGGTTACGGCGCGGAAGTCAAGCTTGCGGGTGCCAGCGTTGACGAAACACTCGTGCACGCACGCGCCTTTGCAAGTAGCACGGGAGCAATCTTGATCCATCCTTTTGACCACCAAGACATTGTTGCTGGGCAAGGAACACTTGGTTTGGAAATCTTGGAGAAGATCCCCGACGTTAAAACGGTTGTTGTCTGCACCGGTGGGGGCGGGCTTCTCGCAGGGGTCGCCTTAGCAATTAAGTTGCAAAATCCTGATATCACTGTTGTCGGCGTTCAAGCAGCAAATGCCGCGGCCTACCCCGCTTCACTTTCCGCAGGGTCACCACAAAAACTTGAGCACATGTCCACTATGGCTGACGGAATCGCAGTTGGATTGCCGGGTGAGATTCCATTTGAGATTGTGCGGCAGTATGTTGACGAGATCATCACAGTCTCTGAGGATCAACTTTCAAGCGCCGCATTGCTGTTGCTGGAGAGGGCGAAGATGGTGGTTGAGCCTGCTGGTGCCGCTGCCACGGCGGCGGTCATGGCGTGGCCAGAGAAGTTTGAAGCACCGGTTGCCGTAATTCTTTCGGGAGGCAATGTTGACCCATTGTTGTTGCTGCGCATTATTCGACACGGAATGGCAGCTAGCGGCCGATACATGACCATGAAGGTCCGGATCTTGGACTCCCCTGGAATGCTTGCCGAAATTCTTCTCGCAGTTCAGCAGGCACGGGCAAATATTGTTGAAGTTGATCACAATCGAATGGATCCCTCATTGGGGGTCGACGAAGTTGAGGTTCACATTCAAGTTGAAACCCGTGGACGTGATCACACGCAAGAAGTTCTCGCCAGGCTGACAGACCAAGGATTTAACGTTACGGAACTCTAGGATAAAGTTCGGCGCATGGCAAAAGAAGATGCGGTTCATGCTGAGGGTCTGGTCAAGGAATTTGGCGACGTTAAGGCTCTTGACGGACTTGACCTTGTAGTTCCTCGGGGCAAAGTAGTTGGCCTTCTTGGCCCTAACGGCTCGGGGAAGACGACGACGGTTCGTATTCTGGCAACATTGCTTAAACCAACCAAAGGCGTGGCTTATGTCAATGGCTTCAACGTGGAAAAGCAGTCCGATCAAGTCCGTCACAGTATTGGTCTCACCGGCCAGTACGCGGCAGTAGATGAATTTTTGACCGGTCGTGAGAATCTGCGAATGTTCGGTGATCTGTACCACCTTGCCCCGAGCTACGTTAAGGATCGCTCCGAGGAGCTCCTGGAGTGGTTTGATCTCAGTGAGGCTGCTGATCGCCCTGCAAAAACTTATTCCGGTGGGATGCGCAGGCGCCTTGATCTCGCTTCAAGTCTGATTGCGAAACCCAGCATTTTATTTCTTGATGAACCAACGACCGGTCTTGACCCACGCTCACGGCTTGGACTGTGGGGCGTAATTGAAAGCCTGGTTGCCGAGGGAACTACGGTGTTGCTGACAACCCAGTACCTCGAAGAGGCTGACAAGCTCGCTGATGACATCGTCGTGATTGATCATGGTCGCGTCATTGCTCACGGAAGCGCGGAAGTACTCAAAGACCAAATCGGTGGCGACAGAATTGAAGTGCGCGTTGCTGACATTAATCGCGTCCGAGATGCTCAAGTAGTCCTGGGCCCCGTATTTGGAGGCGAATCACTGATCAACGAGAGCCTTGTTTCGGGGCCTGTTTCGGGTGGTTCGACGGTACTCGTTGACGTCGTCCGGCTACTTGATTCGCAAAACATCGCTATAGCTGACTTGGCGTTGCGCAGGCCAACACTCGATGACGTTTTCCTCTCACTAACAGGACATAGCGCTGAAGACGAAACCGTAGAGAAACCATCAGGCCGGTCAAAGAAGGGACGCAAGCAATCATGAGTCAAGTGAAAACTTTGAGTACGTCAGTACCCATCGCGCTGTCGCGCCCGTTGCTCGGTTGGACAGTTCACGACTCGATCGTTATTGCCCGCAGCACAATTTTGGCTTCATTTCGAATCCCGGAAGCCCTATTTTTTCAGCTTATTCAACCCGTTATTTTCGTTTTGCTTTTCGCTTATGTTTTCGGTGGGGCGATTCCAATTCCGGGAGCCGATCCGGGAAGTGCGGCTGATTCGAGCCTGTATCGCCAATATTTAATGCCCGGCATTTTTGGTCAAACAGTTGCTTTCGCCGCCGCCGCCAGCACTGTTGGCTTAGCCGAGGCTATGCAAAAAGGAATTATCGACCGTTACAAAGCATTGCCGATGTCGCAGTCTGCGGCTTTGATTGGCAACACACTCGCTAATGCATTGAGGCAAATTTTGGTGCTCACAGTTCTGAGTATCACCGGCTATATCGTGGGATGGCGAATCAGCGACGGAATCCTCAACGCAATTTACGCGTATCTATTGCTCCTGCTTTTCGCTTACACGGTCACATGGGTTGGTGCTTACGTTGGACTGTCCGTGCCCAATACCGAAACCGCGAACACCGCTGGATTGATTTGGATCTTCCCGCTGACATTTTTATCCAACGCATTCGTGCCGATAGATTCCCTTCCCGGTGTTCTCAAGGCATTCGCGGCGTTTAACCCAGTTTCATCTCTGGTCTTGGCGACTCGTGAACTTTTTGGCAACCCGACGGGATATGCACCGGGTGCCGACCCTGGGTTCTGGTCATTACAGCACCCAATTGCTTACACGATAATTTCCTGCACCGTCGTGATTGCGATTTTCGCCCCGTTGGCGATCCGTAAATACCGCAGTGTTAGCCGGCGTTAAAGTCAGCCGCCGCTAACGTCAGACGTAATCCTCAACATTGAGGATTTCAACCGACATTTCTTTGCCATTGGCAAGTTGGTAACTTGTTGTGTCACCCACGCGCTTTCCTAAAACTGCAGCCCCTAGGGGTGAGGTGGGAGAGTAGACATCAATGGATGCATGAGCGGCTTCTTCGCGTGAGCCGAGTAAAAAGCGTTCCACTTCGTCAAAATCGATAAGGCGAACTGAAATAACTTTGCCGTGACTGACTTCCCCTTCAGCGGCCTCAGGAACGCCGATCCGTGAGTTTTCCAACAGCTGACGCAATTGACGGACCCGCGCTTCGTTTTTCCCCTGTTCCTCGCGAGCAGCGTGGTACCCACCGTTTTCTTTGAGGTCGCCTTCCTCGCGGGCGGCCTCAATTTTCTTGGTGATTTCCACGCGCATCGGACCTTGACGGTTTTCGTATTCGGCCGTGAGACGGTCGTGGGCATCTTGGGTCAACCAGGTAATTTCGGTCATAACGTGAAACCCTAATACTTTTTCTCGGTTTCGGGTATCCACGGTTGGGGCGGTGGGGCAACTCCAGCGGGGAACTGGGGTCCAGGCACCCTGGTTGGTTCACCAGATTCAACACAGGTGAGCACCTCAACCACGAAGGCGGAAGCCAGGGTTCTCAGGGAATAACTCACTTCCTCGAGGTCATTGCCGCTAGGAATCGTGATCACGGAATACCCCACGTCAATACGCTTGGAATCCTGGGCCCGAACGACGCAATCAAGTGCGTCGCTGCCAATTCGCCGAACCTCAAAGACCACATCAACGCGCTCTGGGCTCACCACACCCCACGTGAGGAGCTTGTACTGAATGCTTTTCTGGGACATCGAAAAAGTAGCGAAACCGACCCCAATCGCAAAAATTACGGTAACTACTGCGATTACAGCCGTGCGTAAATGATTGCTTTGGTTGAATCCATACCGTTCCTGCATCTCAGGGCTGAGTTGATCTTTGCGGAAGGGGCTCGACACCCTCCCAGACTAACGAGGGCCATGAGTCTGAGTGAGAGGATGCTCCAGTGCAAAATACAACTACCGGGGAGCCTTTGCGGCTAATGGCGATTCACGCCCATCCAGACGACGAGTCCAGTAAAGGTGCAGCCACCACGGCCAAATATGTCGACGAAGGCATCGAGGTGATGGTGGTTTCCTGTACTGGGGGCGAGCGAGGTGACGTGCTTAATGTGCAGGCCCAAGAGTTAGTCGACCTGCACGGGATCCATGAAGTGCGTCAAAGGGAAATGGCTGAAGCGGCAAGAATCCTCGGGGTGCAACATGAGTGGCTCGGTTTCATGGATTCGGGTTTCACCGAAGGTGAACCATTACCCGAAGACGCATTCGCTCTCGTCCCACTTGAGGTTAGTGTCCCGCCACTTGTGAAACTGCTCCGCGAATTCCGCCCACAGGTCGTCACGACCTACGACGAAAACGGTGGATACCCACACCCCGATCACATTCAAACGCACGTGATCACCATGGCTGCAATCACTGCCGCAGCGGATCCGAACCTGCACCAAGAATTTGGATCTGCGCACCAAGTGCAGAAGGTCTATTACAATCAGCAGTTTCATAAAGAGCGCATCGTTGCCATGCACAATCTTCTGGTGGAGCAGAATATTGAATCACCCTACGTTGAGTGGCTAGACAAATGGGAAGACAAACCAGAAGATGCGGAAAGGATTACTACGAGCATCGAATGCGCCACGTACTTTCCCATCAGGGATGCCGCACTCAAAGCCCATGCCACTCAAATTGAACCCGATGGCCGTTGGTTTTTAGTCTCAACAGAACTTCAACAGAGCGCTTGGCCAACCGAGGAATTCCAATTAGCTTCCAGTTTGGTGCCAACGACCCTGCCTGAGAGTGACCTTTTTGCCGGCCTGCGCTAGCAAGTCGGCCACGGATTAGAGTGGAACCACTATGGACAACGAAGCGAATCTCAGTGAAACCATTTCAGGGGCCGGGCCCATCGCTGGATTCTTTGTGCTACTTGTCGGTATTGCCCTAGTCCTGTTGTGGCTCAACATGAACCGTCAAATGAAGCGGATTGATCCTGACCTTCCGCGTGGGCGCCGCGAAGTTCAGATCGATCAGGAAATGAATGACATAGCTCAGATGGAAGAGAGCGCCGAGCAAGATCCTGATGCCGCCAAGCAGTGATTTCTGGGCGCGGGCTAAAACACCGGCATCCATTTTGGCGCTCCTGTCACTGATTCTCGTGTGTGTGCTTTTCTTTTTTCTTGGCAAATGGCAGTGGGACCGCACCCAAGACATCTTGGACGCCGAAAGAGCAGCCGCAATGGCAGCGGTGCCCGTCAGTGAAATCGATCAACCGTTGGATCCGCAGGACTACGGGAGAACGGTGACCGCGACCGGGTCATTTATTAATGCAGACCAAGTCCGAATCGGAAGCAGGCTTTCGCGGGAATCGATTGCAGGGGATTGGATTGTTTCAGCGTTGGAGACCCAGACGGGGCAGTTGATCGCAGTTGTGCGCGGTTGGGTGCCAAAAGAACAGCTGTTCACAACCCCAGAGGGAACAGTAAGTATTGAAGGGGTCTTGCAACCCAGTGATACTTTTTATGCCACGGGAAGTGATTCAGGTGGCGAGATTGTGACCATTGATTCGCAGCAACTATCAGAGTTGTGGGATGCCCCGCTGCTTGACGGTTACGTTGTTATGCAATCCCAGTCACCAATGGAAGCCAATTCACCTGAGAGCGTTCCTCCCACAATTTCAACAGCAGAGGTTGCGTTCCCGTTGCAGAACTTCTTTTACGCGATTCAGTGGTGGGTTTTTGCCCTCTTCGCGGTCACGATCTACATTCGTTGGCTGGTTATCGGCAATAAAAAGTTGCGCACATGATTCAGGTCATGGGTGAGGCCCTGATTGACATCATTGTTTCCCTTGATGGCGAGATTAATTCTGTTGTGGGTGGGGGTCCCGTTAATACTGCACGCACGATTGCTCGTCTGGGCACAGAGGTTTCATTTATCGGTGGTATTTCCCAAGATGCATTAGGAAAGCGAATCCGCCGGTTACTTGACAGCGATTCCGTGAAATGCGCAATTGAAAAGGATTGCGCCGCCCCAACAACTTTGGCAATCGCATCACTCGACGAAAAGGGTGCGGCAACGTATCAATTTCTGATTGAGGGAACTTCATCACTTTCAGTTACCCCTGAAATAGCGCTGAAAGCATTGGACAACAAGGCCACAGCGCTTCACATTGGGACTCTTGCATTTGTTTTTGAACCACTGTCTCAAGCAACGCGCGCCGTAGTTGCAGCAATGGATGGAAACCAAATCTTGATGATAGATCCGAACGCTCGACCGAGTGTGATGCAAGACCCTTCACAATTTTGGGAAACATTCAATGCTTCCCTTGAGCGCGCTGATGTAATCAAGTTCAGTGGTGATGACCTCGACTACATGTTTCCTGATCTCAGCAATCAAGATGCTGCGCGAGATATTTGCAGGCGATCGCATGCCATTGTGTTACTGACCGATGGGTCTAAGGGGGTGCATGTGTTCACAAAGTCTGAGGAATTTCAGGTTCACGTCCCTGAGGTCCACGTGGTTGACACGGTGGGGGCTGGTGACTCATTCAGCGGTGGGTTTCTCGCCCATTGGGATAGGCACAACGGGAACCGAGGCGAGCTTGCGAATACGGAGGCAGTCCGCGCTGCTGTTGAGTTTGGTATCAAGGTGGCTGGATTGACCTGCCGGCGAGTCGGGGCCATGCCACCGTTCGCGCACGAATTAATCTGAACGTAGGCTGGCTCTATGAATAAAATCTCGACGGCGCTGCTCGCATTTCGCATTATGGCCTGGGTTACGGGAGTAGTCCTTGCAATTGCCTCGGTCTGGGCGCTCTGCGGCTACCTCTTTTTGAATTACGGGGCAGAAGGCGGCAAGCCACTTCTCTACAGCATTCTGTGGATGGCCCACGGCTGGTTGTATTTTGCATATTTGATTGCAGCCATAAACCTTGCATTCCTCTTGCGCTTCCCCATCCTAAAAACTCTGGCTTTGCTACTTGCGGGAACAATTCCTTTTGCATCTTTCTACGCAGACTTTGTTATGCACCGGTATGTGGCGGCATTGCCCGACAAGACCGTTGACAAAGCCGTCAAGCAAGATCCCACTCAATAGGGGTGAGACCTTGTTGCCGTAGTAATTCATTTGTGCGGCTAAATGGCTTGCTTCCAAAAAAGCCACGCCGTGCTGAAAGTGGACTGGGGTGTGGGCTTGAGATGACAAATCGTGAATCAAAATCACTGCCGTAAGACTGGGCATCTTTCCCCCAGAGAATCGCCACGGGCGAACCCTCCGGTCGATTTATGAGCGCTGCAATTACTGCACTCGTAATCGGTTCCCAGCCTTTGCCTCGGTGACTCCCACTGGCACCGCTGCCTACGGTCAATACTGAGTTCAAAAGCAACACTCCCTGTTTGGCCCATGGAGTGAGGTCACCACTTGCGGGGCTATCAACGCCAAGGTCGGATTGCAACTCACGAAAAATATTCACCAAACTCCGAGGAAGAGCAACCTCTGGGGCAACGCAAAAAGCGAGACCAACACTGTGACCCGGAGTCGGGTAGGGATCCTGTCCAAGAATGACAACTTTCACGTGATCCAATGGCTGATTAAATGCGCGCATTACCTGTGCGGGTTCGGGTAGCCACTGGCGACCGGCCGCCATCTCGAGTTCAAGAAAATCGCTCACATGTGCAATTTCAGTCGAAAGGTCTTCAAAAACGGGCAACCAACTCGGGTGCACGGAAGCCTGGACGTCTAGCAGCATAGAAAAAGATTAGATGATCACTGCCGCGCACCGATACCCCAGCCAAAGCGGCAATTTGGTGTTCCAGGTGAAAAAGGATTTACTAAAGAATAATGAGAAGTGATACTGCAATTACCGTTGCACCAAGAATCACTATCGCGGTGAGTGCCCGTGAAGGACGCCAACCTGTCGAAGACGTCTTTTGATTGGCTAACTCACCCAAGGTGGCATTGCGATTAATCGCTTGATCATATTCTTTCTTTGCGGCTTCAAACACATGAACTCCTTTAGTGTTCCTATCCTCGCACATCCTATTTTGCTAATTCAGATACGCTGCAACCCGTGAATCGACTTGGGCAATCCACATCGCCGTACCTTTTGCAGCATGCAGAGAACCCGGTTGATTGGTGGGAGTGGACACCGGAGGCATTCGAAGAGGCTCGCAAGCGTGATGTGCCCATATTCCTGAGCATCGGCTATTCAGCCTGCCATTGGTGTCACGTTATGGCCCATGAGTCATTTGAGGATCCGGTAGTCGCAAAATTCCTTAACGAACATTTTGTGAACATCAAAGTCGACCGTGAAGAGCGGCCCGACATTGATTCGATTTACATGGAAGCCACAGTTGCCATGACGGGGCACGGGGGTTGGCCTATGTCAGTTTTCCTCGATCATGAAGGGCGTCCGTTCTATACGGGGACCTATTTCCCACCCGCCCCGCACCACGGGATGCCTAGTTTTGGTCAGTTACTTGCATCAATTTCAGACACCTGGGTTCAGCGCAAGCCAGAGATTCTGCAGGCCGGTGAGCGAATAATTACCGCCCTGGAAAGTCGAAGTGAAGGATTTGACTCAACCGATATCTCAACATTGAATAAAGATCAGTACGGGGAATTCTTGCGCGGCGCGGTTACTGGACTGCAGAAGTCTTTTGATCAGGAAAATGCTGGATTTGGTCGTGCTCCAAAATTTCCACCATCCATGGTCCTCGAGTTTTTGTTACGCATGGCTTTGGACTCTGAAGTGGGTGGACAGGCGAAGCACATGGCATCCGCAACCCTTGAAGCGATGGCTCGCGGTGGGATTTATGACCAAATTGGTGGCGGTTTCGCTCGGTACAGTGTTGATGAAGCCTGGGTGGTTCCACACTTTGAAAAAATGTTGTACGACAATGCGTTGCTCATTCGGGTGTATACCCATTGGTGGCGCCTTACTGGCAATCCGCTTGCGGAGCGCGTGGTGCGTGAAAGCATTGAGTTTCTTTTGCGAGAAATGCGCACGCCACAGGGTGCTTTCGCTTCCGCATTGGACGCAGACAGCGAAGGTGTTGAAGGCAAGTTTTACGCATGGACTCCGAGCGAAGTCGCTGAGGCCGTTGGCGTGGAATTTACAGATGCAGCCTGTGAGATGTTTGAAGTTACCCCATCGGGAACTTTCGAGCACGGTAACTCGACATTGCAATTGCTCACTGACCCTGTGGATCCGGATTCATGGATCAGGTTTCGAACCCAGTTATTCACGGAGCGAAGTAAGCGAATTCGTCCTGGGCAAGACGACAAGGTTGTGGCGTCGTGGAATGGATTGACTATTTCGGCGTTGGCTGAAGCAGGAACGATTTTTGGTAAACCGGAATGGATTCAAGCCGCCGAGGCGGCCGCCGATTGCGTCATCAGCGTGCATTTTGGAGCGGGAGAGCGAGCTCGCAGCATGTCGCGCACCTCGCGTAATGGAGTTCCTGGAAAAAATTCAGGAGTACTCGACGACTACGCGAATATGTCGGAAGGCCTACTCACACTATATGAAGTGACAGGAGAGCCTGAGTGGCTTTCATTGGCCCGGTTGTTACTCGACACCGCGCTTGAAGGTTTTGACGACGGCGAAGGTGGATTCTTTGACACTGGGATTGACGCGGAGAAGTTGATTCGCCGGCCGCGTGAGTTCGCCGACAATGCAGAGCCGTCGGGCTGGCTCGCATTGGCCAATCTTCTTGTTCGTTTCAGTGCACTTGCTCCTAGTGATTATCTGCAACTGCGAACAAGGGCTGAACAGGCTTTGGGCGTCGTTCCCAAGTTCGCATTGAGTGCTCCGCGATCGGTGGGCTGGGGACTGGTGGCGCTGTGGTCCTTGGCGCAAGGTCCGTGGGAAGTTGAGGTCAGCGGACCCGAAAGTGCGCAATTTGCGCGGATAGCGCTGTTATCCCCTAAATGCCCCGACATCCGATGGTCACACGGTGCCGCCAATCACGCCCAGGTGTGCAGATTCACTATTTGTGAATTACCGACAAACAGTCCCGTTGAACTCGCCAATTTCTTGAGCCTTGGCCCTCATCTTCACCACTTAATTACTGCACTGGAGTAACCTAAGGTTTCGAACTTAGCTCAGATCGCGATGTAAGGAAGGACGGGATGCAGGTGGGTCTCAAGGATCTCGTCTACGGTGTCTATGAGCGCAACCTTGCGGCACAAATTCCAGCAGATCGGATGCCACGCCACGTTGGTGTGATCCTTGATGGCAACCGTCGATGGGCTACGGCACAAGGCTCAACCTCGACCCAAGGCCACGAGGCTGGAGCTGCGAAAATAGTTGACTTCCTTGGTTGGTGTGATGAATTGGGCGTCGAAGTTGTCACGTTGTGGCTCCTGTCAACAGATAATTTGAACCGCCCGGAAGTTGAACTGGAAAAACTCATGACAATAATTGAGTCAACGGTGAGCAACTTGGTCACTAAGGGTCGTTGGCGGATCCACCCCGTTGGAGCACTTGATCTACTCCCAGCCCACACGGCCAATCTGCTAAAAGAAAGTGCTGAGGCGACTGCGGACATTGAGGGTTCACTTGTCAACGTAGCGGTGGGTTACGGAGGTCGCAGGGAAGTAGTTGACGCCGTGCGATCACTGCTCGCTGATCACGCCAGCCAAGGGACCAGCCTTGATGAACTCGCCCAGCTCATTGATGTTGAGCACATTGCCGAGCACTTGTACACCAAAGGTCAGCCAGACCCGGATCTCGTAATTCGAACCTCCGGTGAACAGAGACTCTCCGGGTTTTTGCTATGGCAAAGTGCTCATTCTGAGTTCTATTTCTGTGAAGCTTTTTGGCCAGATTTCCGTCGTATTGATTTCTTACGCGCGGTGCGCGCATACGCGGAACGAAATCGTCGGTACGGGGCCTAAAGAACCCGGTTGGTAGAGGCGCAAACTGTCCACCTTCTGTTCGCTTTGTTGTCTTGTTGGGGCGGCGTGTCGACAAATGATTTAAGGGAGTCAGGCCTAGCGTTAGATAATTCGCAGGCCCGACCGGCTCCCGAAAGCCAACTGGGCAGACAGGAGCCCATCGCGTGCCCAATTCGGTCTCAGCCCGCAAAACATATGTAATTGACACTTCAGTTTTACTCTCAGACCCGAAGGCAATCCTGAGATTTGATGAACATGATGTTGTCATTCCGATTGTTGTTGTCACTGAACTGGAAGCAAAACGCAGCCATCCGGAGTTGGGTTATTTTGCACGTAATGCACTGCGTCTCCTGGACGACTTTCGCATTGAGCACGGGCGCCTTGATGCCCCGGTATTGATCGGAACCCACGGCGGAAGTGTTCGCATTGAGTTGAACCACACCAACGTTGAAGTACTCCCCAGCGGTCTTCGCCTCGGCGATAACGACACTCGGATTTTGGCGCTAGCGAAAAATTTGAGCTTGGAAGGGCTCGACGTCGTTTTGGTGAGCAAGGACTTACCCATGCGGGTTAAGGCGAGCGCAGTCGGAATCGCAGCGGAGGAGTACAAGGCCGAGCTGGTTTTCGAATCTGGGTATACGGGAATGGCAGAAGTCGAAGTCGAGAATTATGAATTGGATGAACTTTTTGAGCAGGGAGTTCTTGAGCACGATATTGCGTTTGACTACCCCTGTCATTGCGGTTTGGTACTTCTCTCTGATCGCGGCAGTGCACTTGCTCGGGTGAGCGCCGACAAGACCCTCAAACTGGTGCGCGGGGATCGTGAAGCGTTCGGTATTCGAGGGCGTAGTGCCGAGCAACGGGTAGCCCTCGACATTTTGCTCGATCCTGGCGTGGGAATTGTCTCCCTGGGTGGTCGCGCGGGTACGGGTAAGAGTGCACTCGCCTTATGCGCCGGCTTGGAGTCGGTAATGGAGCGTCAATCCCACAAAAAAGTGATCGTATTTCGCCCCCTCTACGCGGTGGGTGGCCAGGAACTTGGCTACCTACCCGGGTCAGAGTCGGAAAAAATGAACCCGTGGGGTCAGGCTGTTTTCGACACGTTAGGGGCCATCACTTCCGCGAATGTTATTGACGAGATCGTGGATCGGGGGATGCTGGAGGTTTTGCCACTAACGCATATCCGCGGTCGCAGCCTGCATGACGCTTTTGTGATCGTGGAGGAAGCCCAGTCGTTGGAGCGCAATGTGCTTCTCACGGTACTTTCGCGTATTGGCAAAGACTCGAGGGTTGTCATGACCCATGACATTGCCCAGCGTGACAATTTACGAGTTGGCCGATTTGATGGAATCGTTGCGGTAGTCGAGAAACTGAAGGGCCATCCGCTATTCGCCCATGTCACCCTGACCAGAAGTGAACGCTCGGAGATCGCCGCCCTTGTCACCGAGCTCCTCGAGGACTACCCAGGTTCATAGTGTGATATGGGTCACAGTTGAGTCTTTTTGTTCTAAAAAATGTGCCACAACACGCCATTCCAGGGTGACAAATGCCAGTTTTTGAGGCACGGTGGGAATCGTTTGATT
>JBIHZX010000033.1:0-16696 GCA_044240195.1 Candidatus Nanopelagicales bacterium
GAGAGAGCTCCCCACATGGCCATAATGATGCTGCTCTGCTGACTTTGGGCTTGGTCAATATCTTTTTCGTTATGCGGTGCTATCGCAATACGGTCTCCGGGAGTGACGCCCATGTGCAACAGGCGAGCCGCCGCCCACGAAGCACCCTGTCGAGCTTGCGTTGCGGTCAGTCGGAGCACGCGGGCAAGCCTACGTTGCGCATAGTATGAACACGGGCGTGCCTGTTACCGATTCCCAGCGGAGTGTGAACTCGATCCAAAGAGTGAACCGTGTCCCGGGAAGCTGTTCCACCCCGTAAAGAATCTCGACCACCGTGATCGACGTAGTGCATAGTTCCGTCTAGTGACGGTTTCATCAGCTCGGAGATGACATTGGTGTCGACGACGATCATGGTGACAAATCAGCCGCCCGTGGCAACGCCGCCCGCGCCGGTACTTCGAGATCGACACCCCCGAGGTCACCGATGCGATTCATCAGAGTCACGAGCATGCCCCGACGCTCGTCACTTTCCGTGACGGCATCGACAAGGATCGCGCGGATCTCAGACTCCATCGAACGACCGTGAGAGGCGGCCCGCATGCGCAGGCGCTCCTTAATGTCGTCGTCCAGGTTCCTAATGATCACATCAGCCATCGTTTACTCCCACTCTGCTATCAATGATGGTACTTGCGGACCATGACCGACGGTTATTGACAGTACCGTCGCTAGAACGGGGACGAGTTCAGGGACGTGCCGAGTGAATTACCCTTACAGCCAGATTCCTAGAGGGCGCGAACGATGTCGTCGACTCTGTCCTTAGCATCGCCGAAGAGCATCGCCGAGTTTTCATTGAAGAACAGCGGATTCTGCACACCGGCATAGCCCGACGCCATGGAGCGCTTGAACACGATCACGTCATTGGCGTTCCAGACACGCAGCACCGGCATACCGGCAATTGGGCTTCCGGGATCAGTCTCAGCTGCAGGATTCACCGTGTCATTCGCACCGATCACGAGCACGACATCGGTGTCTGCGAAATCGTCGTTGATTTCATCCATCTCAAGCACGATGTCGTAGGGCACCTTCGCCTCTGCGAGGAGAACATTCATGTGACCTGGCAAGCGACCGGCGACCGGGTGGATGCCAAAGCGAACCGTGGTTCCGTTCTCGCGCAGTTTGCGGGTCAGTTCGGCAACGCCGTATTGCGCTTGAGCAACGGCCATGCCGTAGCCCGGAGTGATGATCACTGACTGCGCATTACGCAACAACTCTGCCGTCTCAACCGCGGTCACTTCACGGTGATCGCCATAATCCTTGTCCTCACCTGGCCCGGCTTCGATACCAAAACCACCGGCAATGACCGAGATGAACGAACGGTTCATCGCCTTGCACATGATGTAGGACAGGTAAGCACCCGAGGAACCAACGAGTGCACCGGTAACAATCAGCAAATCATTTTCGAGGAGGAAGCCTGCGGCCGCGGCGGCCCAGCCGGAGTAGCTATTGAGCATTGACACGACGACGGGCATGTCGCCACCGCCGATGGATGCAACCAAGTGCCAGCCAAGAGCCAGAGCGACGATCGTTACCAAGATCAGCAGCCAGAGCGATGGGTCAATGCAGAACCAAACAGTAAGTGCCAAGAAGAGAACGAGTGCGCCGATGTTCAGTGCGTTCTTGCCCGGCAGCACGAGTGGATTCGATTTCATCCGACCTGACAACTTGCCGTACGCAACGATCGAACCCGTGAAGGTTACTGCGCCGATAAAGACACCGATGAAGACTTCAGCGTGGTGGATTACCAGGGTGCCTTGTTCGGTGAGCAGAGCAATTTCTTCCGGACTTCCACCGCCCTCGACAAGTAGGTAGCCGTTCCAGCCCACCAGTACGGCTGCGAGGCCGACAAAGGAGTGCAAGATTGCGATGAGCTCGGGCATGCCCGTCATCTCAACAACGCGTGCCCGCCACAGACCAATAGCAGCGCCGACAACCATGGCAATGCCGATGAGGATCAGGCCGATTGCTTCGATGTTGCGATCAATAGCTAGTGCAACCGTGGCGACGAGTGCGACTGCCATACCCGTCATCCCGTAGGCATTACCCGCCTTGGCTGTCTCATGCTTGGAGAGGCCAGCAAGGGCAAGGATGAACAGGAGAGCTGCAACCATGAAGGCTGCTTGTGCGAGGGATTCAATAGTCATGTCATCAGCTCCGCGAGAACATCGAGAGCATCCGGCGCGTCACGGCAAAGCCGCCGAACACGTTAATGCTGGCCAGTAGGACTGCGACGAAAGCCAAGACCGTGATCGCGGTGTTGCCGTGTCCGATCTGAAGGAGCGCGCCGACGACGATAATGCCCGAGATCGCGTTGGTAACCGACATCAGCGGAGTATGTAAAGCATGATGCACGCTGCCGATCACGTAGTAACCGATCACGATTGCCAAGGCAAAGACAGTGAGGTGCACGCGAAGAGAAGCAGGCGACGCTGCAACAAGAAGCAGCAAGATCGCGGCGCCAATACCAATGTAGGTAAATCGACGAGCGGAACTCATCGGGGTCTTGACCGGCACTTCGGTAATCACTTGCTCAGCTGCTGCCTGGGTAGGTGCTGCTGATACCTGCACGGCGGGCGGTGGCCAGGTGACTTCGCCATCACGAGCAACGGTGATGCCGCGCTGCACGACGTCATCCCAGTCGATGGCAAGTACGCCATCTTTTCCAGGAGTCATCAGCTTCATCAGATTGACGAGGTTGGTGCTGAAGAGCTGCGAAGCCTGAGCTGCGAGGCGGCCCGGCAAATCGGTGTAGCCAATGATCGTGACTCCATTGGCCGTGACCACGACCTCACCCTTCACGGTGCCCTCAACGTTGCCACCATTAGCTGCGGCCATATCGACGATCACACTGCCGCGCTTCATGCTTGCGACCATCTCGGAAGTAATCAGGATCGGAGCCGCGCGGCCAGGAATCAATGCGGTAGTAATGAGGATGTCAATTTCCGGGGCCCACTTGGCGTAGAGAGCCGCGGCGCGCGCGTTGTAGTCGTCGGACATCTCCTTGGCGTAGCCGGTTGAGGAGACCTCAACATCGGCGGCTTCAACTTCAAGGTACTTGCCACCAAGGGACGCCACCTGGTCAGCAACCTCGGGGCGCGGATCAGTGGCGTAAACAATTGCGCCCATGCCACCGGCAGTTCCGATTGCAGCCAGGCCCGCAACACCCACACCGGCTACGAGCACCTTTGCGGGAGGTACCTTGCCGGCAGCCGTGATTTGTCCGGTGAAGAATCGGCCAAAAGCGTTTGCGGCCTCGATCACCGCGCGGTAACCCGCAATATTTGCCATCGAGCTAAGGACGTCTAGTGACTGAGCGCGTGAAATACGCGGTACGGCATCCATAGCCAGTGCGGTGATGCGGCGACGCGCCAGATCCGCGATGAGGTCAGGGTTGAGCGCTGGGCTGACCAAGGAGACAACGGTCGTGCCCTCGCGGAGTCGATCAAGTTGCGCAACCGACGGCGCATTAATACCGAAGATGATGTCTGCGGTGGCTGCATCTCCGATCGATGCACCCGCGGCGACATATGAATCATCGGAGAACGATGATGCGGCGCCGGCTCCTGGTTCGATCACAACGCCGTACCCAAGCTCAATCAGCTTCTCGACAGTAGTAGGCGTGGCTGCTACCCGGGTTTCCCCGGGAAGTGCCTCGTTGAGGACTCCAATGATCACTGAACACTCCCAACAGCAAGCGCTTCGAGCTGCACGGCGCAACCCAGAGGCGTAAATATAGTGGAGATCAGCGTAGTGCACCCGCCGAGGGGAATGGGCGAAACCGACACAATCAGAGTCACCCATTCGACCCCACCAGAAAACACGGCTCTCGCGCAATTTAACCTGGAAGAATATAAGGCAGGTCCTTAGGCCTAACCGTGGAGCTTTCTCTTCTGAAACCAAATGGGGCCAGGTGGTCAATCATCTGTTGATAGGGTCTTTGCGATAGTAGGGAGCAAAAAGATTCTTGTTCACTGCCTGCTTGTAGGAGGTGCGTAGCGGGGGTCGCGGGGATATCGATCCAAAAATTACGACATCAAATGCAATTCAAGTTGGGACTCAAGCCAGGAACGAAGCTTCTCGACGTCGGCTGTGGTTGGGAATGCTGAAATTGTTTTCACAATCTGGCCACGCTGATACACGATCAGAGTCATAGTCTGTCGAATGTTATAGCGGTCGCGGGCAACACCATTCTCGTCCACATTTATTTTGGCAACGATCAACGAATCTTGCTCAGCAGCTATCTCTTGAAGGACCTGGGTCATCATCTCACATGCGGCACGGCACGATGCCCAAAAGTAAACCAGCACCGGTTTGTCACTCCTAAGGACTTCGCTGGTGAAATTGGCGTCGGTAACTACTTTTATCTCTCCCCCGGCTTGCTCAGCTTCAAGGGAATCCTCTGAAGCCACGGCCCCTTTGACTGGGGCCTCACTCGAAATTGGTGAAGCCAAGACATCTACTGCCTCCGGCGTATCCGACCCGCAAGCGCTCAGGAAGAAAGACAGCACCGCAACTGGCACCAGCGCAGACATTAGACGAGGTGACGGCTTCATCCGGTTACCTTCCTTTTCCCAAACTTGGGGAATACCAGCAATGTAACACAGCCAAAATGACCCAACAGATGCATCACGAGATCCGAACTGGGTGGTGTTTAGTCAGTGGCGCAAACGGCGGAATTGAGTTGAGTGCGCATGGCACACCTGCTGAGTAAAAACCACTCACACCTCAGCGGGTGAATTCTCGCTGTCGACAGACCGTGTTGGTGAACTGAAAGCCAACATAAAAGTAGCGACCAAGCCCAGAATGAGCAGAGCACCGGTGATCAGTGCAAGCGGGATCGGTGATGTAGTCGGTGCGTCATAGTCGACCATCAGGTTGCTAGCTAACAGCACAATAAGAATGAGTGCAGAGACTGCGCTACCAGCTGCGCCCACTATCGCAAGAATGCCGAATAGTCGTGAGCCGCCATTGGTCAAGCCACGAATACCTGCGATCAGGATCAGAGTGGCAGCGACGGTCATGAGTAACAGGCCGACGGGTAAGGCAAAGAATAGAAAGACCCAGCCGAGCGCAGCACCTTCCTCAGAATCTTCACCGAAGAGCAGTAGCAGCAAGTACGGGCTGGCAGTGATCAATATTGCTAGTGCGATGGAACTCAAAGAAAACCAGGCAAGGATCTTCACGATTCAACTTCGACTCGAAGTAGCCGGGAAACACACACTTGTGGCAGTCCACAACATTGACGGCATGCCTCAATACTCATCAAGCGGTGCCTTTTCTTTTCAACTTTTCACAGACATCAGTGATGGGTACCGGTACGACTCTCTAGCAGCCTTCAAGACTGCACACTCCTAACCCCAAAAGCACGAGATAGACCTGCACGATCACTACACCAACAGCAACCAATACCGCGATCACCTGAGCCGTCAACGCCTTTGATGAACAAGCAACAAAGACATCCTGTGCTCTAATGGCCTTGCGTCCTCTCATACCTATGATGAATGCCGTGACGGGCAGGGCCAGGATCGCAGTGCCAATCAGAATTACGGCCGCGACTGAAGCGATTTATTCGAGGGTTTCATGCCAGACCTCCAATCGCATAGTGATCCCCACCTCGCCTGTACTTCCGAATCGGGCGTTTCCCACTGGACTCAACTAGCGATTTACGCGATGAATTTTTAACAAGGTCCGACGTTCGCTGCTTGCGGGCCTTTATCCCCTTGTACGATATCGAAGCAAACGCTTTGGCCCTCATTCAGGTTCTGATACCCCCCTCCTAAAATACTCGAATGATGGACAAATAAGTCGGGTCCACCATCAGCTCGGGTAATAAATCCAAAGCCTTTTTCTGCATTGAACCACTGCACGGTTCCAGTATCTCCCTTGACCGCATTGGTTTCAGTGACGCTCGATTTGCAATCAGCCTCAGACCCCTCACAGGTACACGTCACCTCCTCGCCATCATCGAAGCAAGCCCATGACACCACGTCCGACTCCGCAGCCACCTCCGCTAGCTCTGAGGTTGTCGCCTCAGATCCACAACCCGTAAGGAGCAGTGTTCCTGCTGCCGCGAGGGACACCATTAGTGTCATTACCATTCTGGGAGCGAGCATGGCTCTGTTCCTTTCGGCGTACATCAGCGAATTTACATTCAACTATAGGTTCTCAAACCGGTCCGCGCAATGCTCTACGCCACCCAGCCTTCCATCTTTCGCCAAGTTGACCCACAGGAATCGTCGTTCACCGGCGTGATTGACTTTCCGCAGCTGGTTCAGTCGGTGCGCTGTAGTCCATCATTAGTTTTTCGATCATGAGCACAAACAATCCGACGGGCAATGCGAAGAATAGGAAGACCCAACCCAGTGCGGCACCTTCCTCAGAATCCTCACCTCCAGAAACACTGAGTTGACCTCGGCGTCAATAACTTTATTCGCGAGAACTCATGTCGATCTCCAGACTCCCACGCATTCATCTCGAACGAGCGGAAGTGGTTCAACAAAAGTGAGCTCCGCTTGTAAATCGAGGCGCTCAGTACTCCTGACGTGCAGCGAGTCGCGCGAAGTGCCCACCACTCGCAAGTAGATCCGAAGGACTTCCCTCCTCCACGATCTGGCCATCGGTGACGACAAGGATGCGGTCGGCGCGTTCTACCGTGGTGAGTCGGTGTGCAATCGCAACTCGCGTGACAGGCCGCCCCAAGATCGACTTCATGACAATCTCCTGCGTGCGGTTGTCGAGTGCGCTGGTTGCTTCATCAAGAAGAATGATGCGCGGGTCACTCGCGAGCGCCCGAGCAATCATCAACCTTTGACGCTGCCCACCCGAAATTGCACCGCCTCTACTCCCAATTGATACATCAAGCCCACGGGCCTGAACCTCACGCTCGAGTCCAGACTCCGCAATGACCTGCCACAACCGATCGTCGTCCACTTGCAACGGGCCACAAATACACTCACGGTATGTCGAACCGAAAGGTACGGAGGACTGGAGGACTGTGCCCACCTGTCGGCGTACCGCGGTTACATCGAGTTCAGCGAGGTCTTTACCGTCGTAGGCCACGACACCGCTCCAGGGGGTCTCAAAGCCGAGGATAAGTCGCATCACCGAAGATTTGCCGGAACCGGAAGGTCCAACGATTGCGACAAATTCCCCTTCCGAGATGGTGAAATTTAGGCCATGGAACAACGGGGGTCGCTCATTGTCGTAACCAAACGCAACATCGGTGAATTGAATACGCCCCTGTAGTAGACCCGGCGCCCGGGCGGTCCTCGGTCGCTCAACCACCGCGGTTGTTATCGGTGTCATGCGTTGAATGGTGGGTTTGTATTCGAAGATTTGCCATAATTTTTGGGTAAGCAGGCTTACCCCAATAGTGAGTTGCGCTACCGCAACAAAGGCGCCCATAAAAGCCGCTGCGGTGAAGGCCCCCCGTTGGGACACGACAGCCAAGATGAGCACGACGTTAAGGACCAAGGGGGCTATGGCGAGCATTGGAGCCCTCACGGCAGACTGAGCACCAAGTTTCGCCGCCAAGTTCACAAGAGGTGCCGCGAACTCGGAAAAGCGCGCAAGCGCCCTAGACTCCGCCCCACTTACGCGAATGGGCACAATCGCTTCATAGAATGACATAAGACCGCTAGTAACCCCGGCCTTTTGTTCCAGATACCGAAGGTAATTTCGGTTGCTGCTTCGCTGATTCAACGACATCAGCAACATAAAAATTATCAGTGTGAGGGTAATCACTAGGCCGAGAACAGGGTCGATCGCAAACAGAAAAATTAGATTCACCGTTGAAAAAGATGCGTTGATCACCATACCAATCGAGCCGTCGTCGAGGGAATCTCGAGCATTCTCAACGGACAATGTGCGATCTAGCATCTCACCAGCAGGCATACTTCGGAAGAAGTTGATCGGCAGGCGCAGTAGCCGTGCCATTGCTCCTGGTGCCAGACGGGTGTCGCTGGAGTCCCGCAAAAGGATAATCGACAAATTACGCGACACAACTAACAACGCGCCACCCGCACTGCCGAGCGCGAGAGCAACCATAATGCCGGCGGCCAAGCTCGCGTCTCCCATGGGCACGGCGTAGCCGAAAAGAGCAGAGGTGGCGAGCGGAAGCAACAGACCCACTAGTCCGCCGGCTACTGACAACAGGGCAATGACACCAATCCTCTTGCGGCGACCTTGCAGCGACCATGTGATGAGTTTGAGCCACGACGCGTTAGGGGGTAGTGAACCTGTGATGACGACCGTGTCAGCATCGGCTTGCACTCCCCGGAACCGAGAACGGGTGCGACTACCACCCTCAATAGCTTCGGACTTTGACCCTCTCGGCAGGATCGCCTCCGCAGTATCTCCCGCAACGGTGACAGCAGGACCCGAGAGGTTATCCCACCAGCGTCCCTCTTGCGGTGGCGGTGCGGTCAGCACACCCGAGGCTGCCGATATAGCGTCTATGGGAGAAAGCTGGCGTTCCACTCGCGGGTCGGGAACACGCATTACTTCACCCATTGAGGTCAGCGCCACGGAATAGGCATCAAGAAGGGGTGAAGAAAAACGATGCGCACCGGCAGTCTGCCCAAGGGGAGTTCCGGAGGCGGCCATTGCGCCAATGGCGTCCTCTAATGCTTGATCACGAGGAGATTCATCTTGTTCAGCCATGGACCAGCTCCGCAAATAGACCCACGCGCGAGATTTCTGCGTAGGTGCCGCGCTGCGCGATTTGGCCTTTGTCAACAACGAGTATCTCGTCGGCGTCGCGAATCGTGCTCAGCCGGTGTGCCACGACAATTGCCGTCACCCCGCGTTCCCTGAGGTTTCCCTCGACAAGGGCCTCGACTATAGGGTCGAGCGCACTCGTGGCTTCGTCGAGCACGATGATTTTTGGGTCACCGGCGAGAGCCCTCGCGATAGATAAGCGCTGCAACTCACCTCCACTAAAGCCGCCGTCTGCCGACACGACCTGATGAAAGTAGGCCCCGGGGCGCCTGAGGATCGTGTCCTCAATACAAGCATCGCGCGCCGCGCGTTCCAAGGCCTCATCAGTGATGTCATCATTCCAGAGCGTCAGGTTGTCACGGATAGTGCCGGGGAAGAGGGCGGCCGTCTGTGGGACATAAGCAATATCGCGGGTGCGGCGTTCGCGTGGAACGGATAAGCGCGGTACACCATCGAGGGAGGCATAGCCCGACCAAGGGCGCAGTTCACCGAGCATCAGTTTCACAATGGTGGACTTGCCACTCCCGCTTGGGCCAACGAGCGCAACCCGACGGCCTGCTTCGACCGTGAGGGAGAGATCTATCAGCAACGGGTTTGAGGTGTCACCGTAGCCAAAGTTCACTTTATGTAAAGAAACAGCGCCACTGAGACGTTGTGCAAATGTGTTGTCGGGATCGGAAACGGTAAGCATCTCGGGGTCAAGAGGCTCGCTCAACACCGGTCCGAACTGTCGGGAAGTACTGATAAGTCCCTGAATCGTGATTGCGAGCATGGATGCTGAACCAAATCCTAGTAGTAAAGAGACCATATAGGCCTGCGCTGCAACCACGGTGCCCAGCGAAACTGTGCCCGCGAAAACTTGGGCAACCCCAATTGCGAGGAAAGCGCCAAGGCCTAATGACTGGCCAAGAACCGGCACGGTAGTCGTGTACTGATGCGCGACACCCAGACTGGTTCTGGAGGTTGCATAACGTTGCCGCCTCACTGACCATCGGGAGAACGCAAAGTGCTCCCATGCGGCAGCCTTAATCGACTCAGCCGAGGAAATGATTTCGGAAGTGTAACTATTGAGCTCAACCGATTCCGCAGCGAAGCGATCTTGTTCAATTGACCGACGCCGCAACACCTGTTTGATCACCAATGAGAGAACCACGATGATCAAAACGGCGACCACGCCCATAAGTAAATCGAGCAGGAAAATCATCAGAAGAAAAACGATCGATGTCAATGTAGTGAAGATTTGAAGCGGGAAAAATAACCCGGACATAATGGCAAAAGAGCTCACGGCGTTAAATCGGCCACCCAATTCGCCTGCGCTCATATTTTGCAGAGCCGGAACTTTCATCGTGAGCATGCTCCACGCGAAATCGAGGGAACCTAGTCGAAGAGTCCCGGTTCGCATATGCACCATTACGATGTTCTGCAGATAAATGGCGGCCCCTGCAATCATGGCAGCACATAGAATTCCTAAAACGGTTACCAATCCCCAAGTAGCATCTAGGCCCACTATGAATCTGTCGACAAAGAGCCGAATCAGCAGCGGCACAGCAATCGCCGGTAACAGGCCGACGACCGAGGCCACAAAAATAAAGGTTGTGCTAGGCCACGATTCGCGAAAAATATTGAACACCACTTCCCGGCCCGATCGATCAGGCTTAAAGCCGGGGAGTTCCGTGCCATCGGGAGCCAGGCCATAGGTGCGCAAAAGAACTTCCGCAGCCACATCCGGTGGAAGACCCTGCAGCCCTCCAAGCTCGCGTTCAATGAACTCTGCAGTTACCTGTCGTCCTTGCGCACTCAGAGCGTCGACTACGCGAGTCACCTGATTCACTGCGAAAACCACCCGATAACTGACCCTTCGCGAACCGTCATTGATACCTCACTTAGAGTCCCCGAACTGATTTGGACATCTGGGCCCTGTCCAATAGACCAGGCGTATCCCGATGGTGTCGAGGGATCAGGAGTCAACTCGATCGTCACCTCGATCACCGGCCCCCCCGCAAGAAAATAATCAACGAGCGAGGAGTTACCCCCGACGATGAAATCAATGCGTTCTGCCGAAACAGGTGTCGGTGACACAGCGGACACTGAGCCTTGGATCACGCCATACTGAGCACGGCGTGGCGCATCAGCGGGCGAGACCGACGCCTCCATTCCTACCCTCACAGATTCTGCGTCGGTTGCGGCAATAAAGGCCTTGACGATGAGTTGGGATCCATCAGGCTGCATAAAAAGCACAGGGTCACCCGCCGAAGTTACTCGGCCTGGAAGTGCCGACACCTCCACGACGAGCCCATCCACCGGACTCACGATCGATACAGTTCCGCCGTTCTCACCTTCAGCAGTAACGGTCAGCAGTTCTTGGCCCTTCTGCACTTGTTCGCCTGAATCAACGTCGACGCTCTTCACGACGCCAGCGACTGAGGTGCCAACTTCGAGATAGCCGCCACTAGGAAGTACATAACCGTAACCCGTCACTGCTTGTTCGACACGACCAAAAAAAGCCCACGCGAGGACGGCAACCAAAATCACAATGAGTCCGATCAGCGCAAACAGAAGTGGCCTAGTCACGGGCTTATCTAATTTAGCGACGACAGCGGCCGGATCTTCCGGACCTTGAATTGTCATAATCGAAGCCTACAATAAAATTTACCCCAAGCCAAGAGGCTTCTTTTCACCCTGTAAACAAAGACCCGGACCTACGCATCACGAGTGCAAGTCCCGCAACGTGAAACCAGCACAACGTGAATTCAAGTCGTGAGTTATTACAAAGTAACAGGAAAACTTGCTACTTGGAACAGGTGATATCGCCATTGAGAGAGAATCTGCCTCTATCCGTTGCGTAACTTTTTCCGGAGACATCCGCTAGTGCTGGTGTTGGCTGCACCCAAGCAAGCACAGCCCTCTTGTTTTTACCCATTGCACTTCTGTCGACGACAGTACCCACTCGAACCGTGAACTCCTCGGTCGCGTCAGTCCCTGCCCAGCAGGGGAAAACTTTCTTGAACTTTATGGCTTGGGATCGGGAAACTGCGGAACCCGACTTTGCACCTTTGTACGCAAAGGAAATCGTGGTCTGGGCATTGAGATTTGCAAACTGGTCACCATCTATTGCAAAGTATCCTGGTTCCAGCGGACCACTTTTAGACGTGAATGTGGCTGAACCGTTTTTGACTGTGGCCGGCGGAAATGTACCTATGCCAGAGTCGGGAGTGAAATAGATTGTGCAACCTTCACAATTAACACCAACAAAGTTCAATGTCACTTCGGCGTTAGTGTCCGCTGATGCAAGCGGGGCAAAACCGAATAACCCCAATACAACTGCTGCAGGAATTGTCGCGATTGAAATTCTCTTTGCAAACATTTTCACTTCTCTCCTATTTTAATTCGGCTAGCGTTAGCCCTGCACTTGTGTGCCCCTGAGACTTCCCAACGAGCAATTATCCGATGCTTTTCAGGCTTCGAACAACTTTGCTGATCTGTCGCACGGTCAAACCAGTTGTAGTGATTATGGCGGTTGTGGCTTCAGTGGCTTGGCCAGTCGCAGGGAGAACGACCCACGTTTCTCCTGTGGACTGTCGCAAAACTTGCCGAGGTGTAGCGGTGGAGCCACTTTGGCAATCGCTCTCTGATTGCGCATTCTTATTTGGACAAGTAGTCGTGACAGTCACTTTCTGACTTTTTGCTCCTGAATACTTTACGTTGAAAGTGGCAACTTCAAGCATTGGATCACCTGGATCAGTGCAGCGTTGCGATTGCGTAATCGACAACGCTGGGTTTTTCACTGTACCGAAATCACCCGTCACAAAATAGGTGCACCCGCCTGGATTAGGGCCAACAGCTTGTTCACTAAATTTGTCAAGAGTCACTTTCACGAGCGGTAGCCCTGCCGTAAACCCAGGATTGTAAACCGCGAAAGGAACCTTCTTGGCCGCAGTTTCTAGTTCTTGTTGCTTATCCGCAGCCATGGCCGCGGGGGCAAAAGATAACGAGGCCCCCATCAAGACAGCACCCGAAATCAAGACCGTAAGTCGTCTAAGAAGTGGGACCTTACTCATCGGGATCCTCCAAAATTCAGGTGACTCAAACCATGTGCCTAACAGCCTATACGGATAAAACTGGCTTTCGGCACAAACGTAACTAAAATGTCGCAGGAAGTCACGCAGGTTCCGCAATCTAAAGCCGCGCCGACCATTTTGCTCACGGCAGTCCTTCTCCTGGTGTTTACTTTCCTTCTGGTTCCAGATTCTTGTTTGGCTTCTGTCTTACCCAGAAAAGGACAAAGGTCGCGAGAGCCATCATGGTTGCGATTTCCACCCAAAAGAACACTAATATGTCGATCCAAGACCCAATTGGGGGTGCATCGGGAAGTAGAGCTCGCAACGCAGGCATCGCAAAGAGTGATCCCACCAACCATCCCGCCATTGAGAAATCGTTGTCCCATCTGCCGCCGGACCGCTTTCCGACTTGAACTTCATAACTCGACACGACCGCGAGTCCTGCCAACAGGATCATCAATATTAAAATTATTAGGGAAATGGCTTGAGTTGAAAACGCACGTTCCATCGTCATGTAGGCCCAATTTTGCCCGTTACTCTTCGTACTCGGGTGATTCGCTATTTCACTTGAACCCAGACCCTGCCTGACTCTCTCTATCGTGTCGTCATCAAGGGCAACACCGCTTGCCCCGGTGGGGTAGTTCAATTCGATATGCCACCCCACGAATCCCTCAGGAACGAGGAATTCGACCAAAAGGGGAAGCTCGGAAGCAGACCCGTCACTTTCCAGGACGACCGCTGTCACAAAAATCGACGATTCATGTGAGTCAAAAGGATAGGTATACGGTGCGCCGGTAAGAAACAATTCAATTTCCATCGCATAACCATCAGGGGTGCCGCGAGGAAGTCGTATCTGCGACTGTGATGCCGGACCAAGCGCCAACGCGACATCTTTGCTCAAGCCGCACATCGGATTGCATTCGATCAACTCGTTACCTAAAACCACAAACATATCGGCAGTAATTCGATCCGACGTCAATTCGATATCCTGCATACCGAAGTAAACACCTATGCCGTCAGCCGACGGCCTTACAGTGGCGTTGCCTAAGTCAACTGGCAACGAGCGGTTGTAAAAAAAGACCGATGCTAAATATAGAATGGCTACGATGACTCCCAGTGCCCAAGGCCAGCGCCTTCTTCTTTTCTCATCCGTGGATTGAAGAGCGCCCTGAGACTCCGTACTTGACATGATAGAAAATATAGATGATGACAGGCTTATCGACTAGGAGCCCTGCCTTGAACGAAGGGACCAAGGCCTAGGAAACCGGTGAAGAGACAGTAATTCTGACCGCCTATGCGGCCAGTACCTACGCGGCGAGATGGAACGAAGCAATGTCAACGGTGCCGGAGGTTTCATTCCCTTAGGGTGGCTGCAGGACCCAGGAATGAAAATCCAAGAATCCCTTCAGTCAGGCGTGGGCACCAACTTAACTTGCATTCGATTAATGGTCCCCAGTCGGCGCCTTCGCAGGCTGCGTTGCCAGGCATCCACCGTGAGAAACTGCACGGGAACCCAGAGAATTACCCACGATGTAACGGCCAGACCTTCTGCTAAGGAATCTGTGATGTAGTAGTCCTTGGCATTGGTCAGGTTCTTGATTGTGATTGCGACCATCTGGATTGCGAAAAAAACAGCAATGGAAACAACTAAGAGGCGGCGAACAACAGGACCTCGGGATTGGAAAGACTCCATATCCAATTTGTTTTCCACCTGAAGGTACCGATGCACTGCTTCATTGAGCTGTGTTTGGGTGGCCGGGTGAATGTACTCTTCAGGGAGTTCCAGCAACAGCTCCACCGGTTGGTCTTTAGGAAGAGTCTTGATCAGGAGTTCCTCGCGCACGGTGTCGAGTGCAGGTTGCGCGGTGTACTCGGTGTAACGGGGATCGGTGGGCGAGATGTCATCCGCTTTGAATAACTGACCAGGATGGTCAAGTCGAATCCGCAATTGAAACGGCTCCACGTTCAACCTCTATTTCTAATGACGAAGTCCATGTCGAGATCGTGGACTGTGAAGGAAGTTAACCATGAATCAATCCCGATTGGGCTGGTTCGCCTTGAATGCAATATCGGATGAACTTATAATGTTTCTACCCCATGAGTACAACAACTCCTCGCGAGGCACTGCCCGACCGACTTCGGGGTATCGCCCTGCTCGGGATAGTTGTGGTGAACGCCGCTTTCCTTGGCATAAGCACTGGCGGGTTCACTCAAGCGTCGGTGGATGGCGCTGCGAATCTAGTGACAGCGCTACTTGTCGTGACTTTCGCGGAAGGCAAGTTCTACCTACTGTTCTCATTCTTGTTCGGCTATAGCGCAGCGTTCATTCTGCGCGATAACTCCACACCGAATCGACGTAGGTACCTCCGCCGACTCTTTGCATTATTCCTCTTCGGCTTCGCACACGCAGTATTCTTTTTTGTCGGCGACATCTTGATCACCTATTCGATCTTGGGATTGCTTTTGCTGGCAATTTCTCGATCTTCAGATCGCGCACTTCGCAGATGGACAATCGCAGCGATTGTGACTTCGGTCATTTTCATATCGGCGATTGCCGCACTTATCACTTCCTTGCCTGATGAGCTTTTAGCACCGAGCAACTTAGAAAGTGCTTTGACAACCGGATCTTTCGCGCAAGCATCAATTGCGCGACTCGAGGAACTTCCCGATACTTTGCTAACAGTCCTATTTTTGCAAGGTCCTATGGCCTTTGCAGCATTCACTCTTGGGCTTCGCGCATCACGTCATCAGCTCCTCGCGGAGCCGGAAGCACGCATCCAATTGTGGCGACGCATGGCTCTCTGGGGTTGGGTGATCGGTCTACCCCTGCAGGTGATTGCTGCCGTACTACTGATCGGCGCAACAGCCGATAACAACCCTTACTCGCTCACCGGAGTCACTGGCCTCGCCCTCGGATTCATCACTGCACCAATTCTGACCGCTGGGTATATCGGCAGCATCGCACTCATCATCGCGCGCAAGCCGCATTTCTTGTCGATCATGGCACCCGCCGGACGCATGTCCCTAACGGTGTACATCGGCGAATCAGCTTTGCTGTCAGTCCTATTCGCCGGATACGGATTCGGCTTTTTTGGTCAGTGGGGTGCGTTCCCTGTCATTCTCGCCAGCATCGCTTCGTGGGCAATTCTTTCAATCTTCGCTTGGTTATGGATGAAAAAGTTTAGTCAAGGCCCACTCGAACGCGTTCTTGCACTCATCACAGGGAAGAAACAACCTTAATGAAACACCGCGTAGCTATCGGTGCCTCCGCTTTGGCTTTAACAACAGTCCCCTCGCGCGCTGTGAACGCGGATAACGAAAGGTCACAACAGCGAGGTGAGCCATTGCTGCGCATCAGCTACGCAACTAGTAGGCAAGCTGAAGTGGTCGTCATTGGGATAACTCTTCGTTGTGACAGTTGCGCCTAATGCGGTGACGTCGGCAACATATGTCTCTTGCCACTCAACCGGGACGACCGTTCCACCATCGAAAGTATCCATACACACAAAAACTGGACAGACCGGCTTTTTCAACGTTGCTGACCCAGCTGTAAATGCGGCTTTCCATGCGGGCATTGCATCGCTATTTATCTGCAGGATCGGGCCTTTGAGCCGATACAAGCGACTCACAGTGTCACTGAGATGGTGCACCGGCTGCGTGTTGTATGCACCTTCAATAATGGAAACACCTAAGGGGCTCAAGATGTCAGAGAGCTTCAAGGTTTCATCGGCTGCGGAATAACCTGCGAAAGTCATGAGGCATCACCCAACCCAGTTGTGCCGTGAGCCCACGTTAAAACAAATCGATCGGCACCTTCTGCAATCGGGGCAATAACCAGACCGGTTGATTCTGTGGGTTTTCCGTTCACATCACTTGATGCGTAA
>JBIHZX010000091.1:0-5111 GCA_044240195.1 Candidatus Nanopelagicales bacterium
GCAGTTAAGGGAATGCTCCCTCACAACAAGCTCGGTCGCCAACAGTTGACCAAGTTGAAAATCTATGTTGGTGACAATCACCCACACAGTGCCCAAGAACCCAAGCCATTCACCATTACCCAGGTCGCGCAGTAGCGCTAAGGAGAGATTTACGTGTCTGAAGTTGCTATTGACGTAGAAGAAGAAATCGAAGAAGTTCCCTCGGAGTACACCAGCGAAAGCGCTAAGCCGGTAATCAATCGCGATGTTGTGATTGCACCAGGTGCTGCAACAGGTCGCCGCAAGCAGGCCGTTGCTCGTGTTCGCATTGTTCCCGGAACTGGCCAGTTCAAGATTAATGGTCGCGACCTCGCGTCCTACTTCCCAAACAAGGTTCACCAGCAGATCGTGAACGAGCCATTTGTCTCCCTTGGCGCACCAGGCCAATTCGACGTAATTGCTCGACTGCACGGTGGTGGCACCAGCGGTCAAGCCGGCGCACTTCGTTTGGGCATCGCTCGTTCGCTCAATGGAATTGATACCGAGGGCAACCGCGCTATTTTGAAAAAAGCCGGCTTCCTTACTCGTGACCCACGGGCCAAGGAGCGCAAGAAGTACGGTCTGAAGAAGGCCCGTAAGGCCTCGCAGTACAGCAAGCGCTAATCGAAGTGGTTTGCACCACTTTGTGGGGCTAATTACATGGGGTTATTTGGAACCGATGGCGTTCGTGGTTTAGCGAACAGAGATCTCACGGCCGAATTGGCTTTGGATCTTTCTGTTGCTGCAGCACACGTGTTGGCAGACTCAGGAGAGTTCGCCGGTCACCGTCCTCGAGCAATTGTTGGTCGTGACACGCGCGCTTCAGGGGAGTTCCTTGAAGCCGCGGTTGTTGCGGGCCTTGCCAGTGCAGGCATTGACGTAACACTTGTTGGGGCACTTCCCACTCCAGCGGTCGCCCATTTAGTTGCATCCCTTGAAGCTGACCTTGGGGTGATGCTATCCGCGTCTCACAACCCAATGCCCGACAACGGAATTAAGTTCTTCGCGCGAGGTGGCGTCAAACTCGATGACGCTTTGGAAGTTGCAATTGAAAACCGGATGCGTGAGCCGTGGGAGCGACCTGTTGGTGGGGATGTAGGCCGTGTGGTCAATGACACGGGAGCTGCTGAACTGTTTGTTTCCCACTTATTGTCCACACTCACCTCTGAAACACCACTCACCGGTCTAAAAGTTGTTGTTGACTGCGCGAATGGTTCAGCAAGTGTTGTGGGACCAGAAGCATTGCGTCGTGCCGGCGCTGAAGTAATCGCCATCCATGCTGCCCCCAATGGTTTGAACATCAATGATGGTTGTGGGAGCACCCACCTTGACGATCTTCGTGCTGCTGTTGTTGAGCACGCTGCTGACGCTGGAATTGCTTTCGACGGGGATGCGGATCGGTGCCTTGCTATAGATGCATTAGGTAATGACGTTGACGGTGACCACATTCTGGGAATCCTTGCAATATCAATGGCTGCTTCTGGAACTTTAATCAACGATACTGTGGTTTCAACCGTGATGGCCAACCTTGGTTTCAACCAGGCAATGGAAGCAGCAGGAATAACGGTGATTTCAACAGCGGTTGGTGACCGCTACGTTCTGGAATCAATGCGCGAGCATGGTTTTGTTCTTGGTGGCGAACAAAGCGGGCATGTCGTCATGAGTGAATTTGGAACGACCGGTGACGGAATTTTGACCGCCTTACATTTACTTGCACGCGTTGGTGGGAGTGGAAAGTCTTTGGCCGAGCTTGCTGGCGTCGTTATCAAGTTGCCACAGGTACTCATCAACGTTGGTGGCGTAGATCGCAATGCACTTGGATCAAATGCGCGAGTCAGTGCAGAACTTGAACTCCTTGAGTCGTCGCTTCAGGGCAGTGGTCGCATTCTCCTTCGGCCCTCGGGTACTGAGCCGGTTATTCGGGTCATGGTTGAAGCAGAGAGTCAGGATCGGGCCCAACAGGTTGCCGAACAGTTGGCGCAGGTAATCACCACAGAACTCGCCCTGGATTAATCCGCCGCAACGCCACTGCTCTCGCTAACGTCAGTCGTGATGGGCCGCGGCGGTAGGATTATGCGGTGTGCGGAATCGTTGGATACGTCGGTGAGAAGCAGGCCCTCGAAATCATTGTCGAGGGGCTTCGCCGAATGGAGTATCGCGGCTATGACTCAGCAGGGATTGCTGTAATCGCCGACGGCAAGCTTGAAGTGCGCAAGAAGGCCGGAAAACTGGGAGAGCTTGAACTACTCCTCGGTGAAGATCCAATGCCAGGTTCCACCACCGGAATTGGCCATACTCGGTGGGCAACTCATGGCGGTCCAACCGATCGAAATGCCCACCCTCACGTAAGTTCAGATCAGCGCATTGCCGTGATACATAACGGAATCATTGAAAACTTTCAGGTGCTACGCGCCGAACTGGAAGCCGTTGGTATTTCACTCGAGTCTGAAACCGACACTGAAGTCGTGGCACACATGATGGCGCAGGCACTACCCGAGGTGGGCAACTCGTTGCCACTAGCCATGCAGGCGGTGTGCTCGAGACTTCAGGGCGCTTTTACTCTGGTAGTGATTGATCGGGAGCAACCCGATCTCGTGGTTGGCGCTCGACGGAATTCACCGCTTGTTGTTGGCCTGGGTGAAGGTGGCAACTTTCTGGCATCCGATGTCAGTGCATTCGTTGCGCACACTCGTTCAGCGTTGGAGTTGGGTCAAGATCAAATCGTGATCATGAAAGCAGACTCCGTAGTTGTCACCGACTTCTCTGGGACGGTTGTACAGGCCACGCCATTCACCATTGATTGGGATGCATCCGCTGCTGAAAAGGGTGGATTTGACCTGTTCATGTTGAAAGAGATCTCAGAGCAGCCAAAGGCAGTTGCTGACTCCCTCCTTGGCCGCATTGATGAGAACCAACGGATTAAATTAGATGAACTCAGTATTGATCCGTCAGTGTTGCAACACATTAACAAAGTAATCGTGATTGCTTGCGGAACTGCAGCACACGCTGGAATGGTTGCCAAATACGCGATTGAGCATTGGACGCACCTACCTGTTGATGTTGAGTTGGCGAGTGAATTCCGATACCGGGATCCAATCGTTGGGCCTGACTCATTGGTTATTGCCATCTCACAGTCCGGGGAAACCATGGACACCTTGATGGCACTGCGTTATGCCAAGTCGCAGGGTGCTCGCACGTTAGCTATTTGTAATACGGTCGGATCAACGATTCCCCGTGAATCTGACGCAGTGATCTACACCTACGCGGGCCCCGAAATCGCCGTTGCCAGTACCAAAGCTTTTCTCACTCAAATAACTGCCACCTATTTGGTCGGCTTGTTTTTGGCTCAAGTTCGTGGAGTCATGTTCGAAGACGAAATCCGAGCAATTCTTGCGGACCTTGATGACATGCCTCGACAGGTTGACCTCGTACTTGATACTGCAGAACCTGTTCGTGAACTGGCCCGTTCCCTTGCTTCAGCCCGTTCAGTCCTCTTCATTGGCCGCCATGTCGGCTACCCGGTTGCCCTTGAAGGCGCGCTCAAACTTAAAGAGCTGGCCTACATGCACGCTGAAGGTTTCCCGGCGGGGGAGCTCAAGCACGGACCCATTGCTTTGATCGAAGAGGGAATTCCGGTGATTGTGATAGTTCCATCACCCAAGGGGCGCGCGATCCTGCACGACAAGATGGTGTCCAATATTCAAGAAGTGCGTGCCCGCGGAGCAAAAATAATTGCAATCGCGGAAGAGGGCGATGAAAGCATTGTTCCTTTTGCTGACCACATAATTCGAATCCCTGCGGTCCCAACATTGATGCAGCCCCTCGTCGCGGTTGTACCTTTGCAAATTTTTGCCTGCGAGATGGCAAGGGAAAAAGGTCATGATGTTGACCAACCTCGTAACCTTGCCAAGTCCGTAACGGTCGAGTAATTCGATGACTGTGTCTCAGGTTTCTCACGATCTCGGCCTGCCGGTTTTTTCGGTCGCACAGATCCGGGCCGCTGAGGAGCGGGCATTTTTGGTTACGGCTCCGGGTTCACTTATGCAACGTGCGGCATTTGCGCTCGGTGTTGGGTGCGCTGATTTATTGCAAGAGACTTTCGGGTGTGTTTATGGCACGTCCGTTTTAGTTGTTGTTGGTCCGGGCAATAATGGCGGTGATGCACTCTTCGCTGGAGCGTTACTCGCTCGCCGAGGGGTCCGTGTTGGGATCTATTGTGTTGTTCCCGGTGTGTGTCACGAAGCCGGTCTTTCAGCAGTTCTTGGCGCTGGTGGCCGCGTGATCGATTCACTGGCCGGAGAATTTGATTTAGTGCTCGACGGTATTGCCGGGCTGGGGAGTTCGCGGCCGGTTGATGGTGAACTTGCTCGCTTCATTAACTTCTCGCCCCTGGTGGTGGCCGTTGACATTCCCAGTGGAGTTAATGCCGATACTGGCGTTTGTGATGTTGATGCTTGTATTCATGCTGATGTGACATTTACTTTTGGCGCACTAAAACCTGGCTTGGTGCTTGCTCCCGGCGCTGCGTTTACCGGCGCGATCGAGGTTGTCGATTTGGATTTGGAATTTGATTCTGATCCGGTGCTGCGAGTATTAGGGGATTATGAGGTCGCGGAGTTGGTGCCGGCCTTGAGTTTTGACTCCTACAAATATTCCCGCGGAGTTGTAGGAATCGCTGCAGGCTCACCAAGTTATCCCGGTGCGGCCATGTTGAGTGTTTTGGGTGCGCAGCACAGTGGCGTTGGCATGGTCATGTTGCGCGAGGGATTTGTTGAACGCGAACTTGTCCTGGACTCATTGCCCAATGTTGTTTCAATTGAATCTGACTCACCGCGAATTACCGGGTGGGCGGTTGGCCCGGGGTTTTCCGGCCGCGAAGCCGAACATTCGATCCTCTTGTCGGTCCTGACCGGGGAATTGCCAGTAGTCCTTGATGCTGGTGCACTCAGCGCGATCGCAGATCTACCTGATGTGCGAAATGTGGTTGCGACCCGTTCGGGAGTGACTGTCGTGACCCCGCATGTTGGTGAATTTCGGCAGTTGTTTCCCAGCGTGGTTGGATTTGATCTTGAGTCAGTGCGTACTGCTGCACG
>JBIHZX010000092.1:0-5076 GCA_044240195.1 Candidatus Nanopelagicales bacterium
ACACCGGCACCTTTGGCCGTCGTTGCCTTGGGAGGAAATGCGATCACTCGTGAGGGGCAGGACGGGACATACCCCGAAATGCTAGCCAACTGCCAAGAAATGGCCGCGTCCGTGTGCGCACTGCGCGAAGCCGGTTGGCGAGTAGTGATCACACATGGAAATGGTCCGCAGGTAGGAAACCTGGCCATCCAGCAACATGCCGGATCCGCTGAAGTACCTGCCCAGCCCTTATTTGCGCTGGGAGCAATGACCCAAGGGTTAATTGGGCACCTGATCCAAATGGCGCTGCTCAGTGTCCACAATCAACAACTCGGACCGGTAGTTGGAGTAGTTACTCACGTGATCGTTGACCGCCAGGACGAAGCATTCGATCGGCCTTCGAAACCCATAGGTCCTTTTTATTCACTTCAGGAGGCCCAGGCGCGTTCAGACCTCACCGGGCATCCGATCATTGAAGATTCAGGGCGCGGGTACCGCATCATCGTTCCATCACCACGCCCTCAAAGAGTTGTGGAAGGGGACGCAATCTCCCGACTCTCAAAAGATGGGTATCTAGTCGTCGCGGGTGGCGGCGGTGGGATCCCTCTCGTGGAAAATGATGGAACCCTCGAGGGAATCGAGGCTGTAGTCGACAAAGATCGAAGTGCCGCATTACTCGCCACTTACTTGGAAGCCGACGCCCTACTTCTCGTCACCGGTGTCGAATGCGTCCTCGCTGACTTCGGGAAACCCACCCAAAGAGAAATTCATTTGGCTGATGCAGCACAAATGCGTGAGTACTCGAGGCAGGGACAATTTCCAGCCGGCAGCATGGGTCCCAAGGTCGAGGCTGCTCTCGACTTTGTTGACGCTACTCATGGCTTCGCCGTTATCACCGACGCCTCGTCGATGGCTTCAGCATTAGGAACATTAGGAACGGGTGTAACTCCTGGGACGCGGATCGTTCGAGAGATCCTCGATTCACCAAGACAAGAGTTACCAAGACAAGGAGCCCTTAAGTGACTCTCATTTTTACCATCAACATGTACCCAGACACGTATCTTGACTCGGTACTTCAGATGTCGGGAACGCGGGAGATGGAGCAGAGCGAAGGAGTCCAGTGGGCTTCGGCGGCGATGAGCACGGTGGCGAATATCGAGACACTCATTTCCCGGGGATTCCCCAGCAAGGAACTTGAGGGGGCTGGCCCCGGTGACCTATTCATCGCCGTTGAATCCCTTGATGCCAGCAGTGGAGAAATAGCAATCGAAAGCGCCCACCGGGTGATGTTTGCCGCCCGCAATGAAGCTAATCCGATGGCCGAGGCGACCCCTACTTCCCTAGATGAAGCGCTCGCTCGTCAGCCAAGTTCAAATATCGCCATCATCTCGGTGCCAGGGGAATATGCAGCTCTCGAGGCACACAAGGCCCTGGCCAAGGGTCTCGATGTTCTTCTTTTCAGCGACGGGGTCACCCCCGAAGATGAGATCGCACTCAAGGATCATGCCGCCGCTCGAAACCTTCTTGTAATGGGACCGGGAGCCGGGACTGCTGCCCTTGCCGGGATCGGACTTGGCTTTGCAAATGTTGTGCGCCCAGGACCTGTGGGTGTGGTCGCCGCAGCCGGTACCGGGGCCCAAGAAGCGATGGCTCTGCTTCACCGCTGGGGTGTTGGCGTGTCTCACGTGATCGGGCTTGGCGGTCGCGACCTCAGTGACAAAATTGACGGGCGCATGGCCCGACTTGCCATTCGTGCCCTGCAAAACGATCCGCAGACGAAGGTTATTCTTTTCGTGTCCAAACCTCCCAGCGAGCGCGTTGCCAAGGAAGTCATGGATTTGGCGCAGGGCTCACCAATGGTGGCAGCTTTTATGGGAATAGATATGAGCACTGCAACCCCGCCGGGTGTGGTGCTCGCCAACACTCTCGAATCTGGCGTACTGCGCACTTTGGAGATTCTCGGTGAGCCGCTCCCTGACACTTCGGAGGTAGCAGGTCCAGATATCCCCTCGGTCTTGGCCAAGATTTCGGCAGATCGCACCCTGATCCGGGGTCTCTATTCGGGTGGAACCCTGTGCTACGAAGCTCTCGTCATTCTTGCCGAAGCCTTCTCGTCACCGGTGTATTCCAACACTCCTATTAATAAGAAACTCGGAATGCCCGCCCCTGCTGACGCCAGCATCCTGCTCGATCTCGGTGAGGAGGAGTACACGCGGGGGCGACCACATCCGATGATTGACCTGGACGCACGTATTTCATTTCTGGAAGAGGCGGGTGCCGACCCTTTGGTTGCTGTAATTCTCATGGACCTAGTCCTTGGACATGGAGCTCACCCTGATCCAGCAGCAGTGTTCGCTCCGATCTGTCAGAAGATCATGGAAGCCGGCGGGCCCCAAATCGTCGTGTACGTATTGGGAACCGATTTAGACCCCCAGCATTACACGTCCCAAGTTGCTGCCCTTGCCAAAGCCGGATGCCTAGTTCCCGCAACAAACGCCCGCGCCGCCATCCTCGCAGCGCACTTAGCAGACCGCAATGCGTCACATGAAACACTTGCCTAGTGACTTTAGACGGACGGTTAGCCCTGCTCACCTATTCAACAAAACCGCGTGGTGGTGTTGTCCACTCCCTTGAATTGGCCGAGGCATTGAATCGCCAGGGGGTCGACGTTCATCTGTTTGCATTGGGCTCACCCGGAACTTCTTTTTTTCGACCGACTTCGGTCCCGTTCACCCTTTTTCCGGCAGTGGATCAGGCGCAGACCCTGGATGAAAAAGTTTTTGCATCGGTTGCCTCGATGGCTGAGGGTCTAGCCGGAGTTCGTGACTCGTTTGATCTCATCCATGCACAGGACTGCATCTCGGGTCGGGCTGCTACGGCGGTGTCCAGATCCGGACCGATCATCCCCGTTATTCGCACAGTTCACCACGTAGATGACTTCACTACGCAGGCACTCATCGATTGTCAGCGACAAGCGATCGTAGAACCGGATCGGATCCTCGTCGTCAGTCGTACTTGGCAGAGAACCCTTCAGGACGATTACGGGGTCCAGGCTGACATTGTCCCTAATGGCGTTCGACCCGAACGGTTTCCGCAGATCTCAGATGCGGAAAAGATGGCCCTACGAGCATCGGTAGGAATCACAGACGGAAGCGTGATTCTTGCTGTAGGCGGAGTCGAGCCACGCAAGGGCAGTCGCGAACTCTTTCAAGCAATGGGGATACTGAAAAATCGCGGCCACCGGGTTCATTTGGTCATACTCGGGGGCCACTCTTTCCAAGACTACGAGGACTACCGGCAGGAAGCATTGGGTCTGTTGCCTGAGCTAGGTTTGGAACTCGGTCGTGATGTGATCACCGTGGGCACGGTTGACGAGCAAGCCCTCGGCCAGTGGTTCCGTACTGCAGATGTCCTTGCTTATCCATCCACAAAAGAAGGGTTTGGGCTAGTTGCTCTCGAAGGCCTCGCCGCTGACCTTCCGGTAGTGGCAAGCAGCATCCCGGTTTTCAAAGAATTTCTTACCGATGGCGTAAGTGCGTTGCTCCCCGAAACGGGTAATCCAGAGGCAATTTCTGGTGCTATCGAATCCATTCTTGTGAGTAGCGATCTGAGGTCACGACTTATTGCGGGTGGCCAATCTGTCCTCGCTGGTTACACGTGGGAAGCATCGGCCACCCGACACTGCGACATCTACCGTGAGGTACTGACGAAATTTGGTCGAGGACCTAACTAGTGATCGTGATCATGATCGTGGTCATGATCATGCCCGTGATCATGACCGTGGTCGTGCCCGGCAGGACGCAGTGCAAGATCTCTCGCTCGTCCGGTCAGATCACTTGCAGTAACTAATTCACTGCTAATGCTTACCTGTTCCAAAGCACTCAACCAGCACTGATAATAAGAGTATTCCTCGCCCGGTGTTTCCTGATCCTCCCAAGTGGCGATCGCCGAAATCAATTCAGCGCGAAATTCATCCCACGTGAAAACACCTGATTCATGCAAAGACATGACGAGTCCGAATGCTCGGCTCTGCCACGGCTCCTCAAAAACCAGTTCGCCATTGGACCTAGGTGGGGCCGCCGGACCATCAATGTCAAAATCTATGGTTGCCGTCATCACGCACTCACCTGAGCTACGCCCACCATGGCGTCGCGGGTCACGAGAGCAGCGAGCTCCACTTCGGACAATTTTTCAGTACCTGGGGGTCGCTGAGGTAACACGAAGAATCGCACCTCACTGCTGCTGTCCCACACGGTTATTTCGGTATCTTTGGGCAATTCAAGTCCCATCTCAGCCAACACTGTTCGCGGTTCGCGCACGACGCGTGACCGATAGGCAGGATCTTTGTACCAAGCGGGTGGAAGACCTAGTAGCGGCCATGGGTAGCACGAACATAAAGTGCACACAACAACGTTGTGTACTTCGTCGCTGTTCTCCACTACAACGAGATGCTCACCTTGAGGTCCCTTGAACCCTAATTCTGCAATCGCACCCGTGCCGTCGTCGAGGAGTCGCTGCTTGAATTCGGGATCCGTCCAGGCTTTGGCAACAACTTGGGCTCCATTGAGTGGTCCCACGTCTTTCTCGTAAGTCTTGATAAAAGTGTCCATCACCTGTGGGTCAACGAGCCCACGTTCTACCAGAAGTTGTTCAAGAGCCTCGGTCCGAAGGTTCATCGGGATCCGATCACTCGACGGTTGTGCTTTACTCATGATGCAGCCTCCAGATAGTCCTCGTACAGGTCGGTATTAAGTGTAAAATTTTCTGCGTTCTCTTGGAATAGCTCACGCGAATCGAAACTCACCGTGTATACCCATTGGGCGTTTTCGGCGATGAAATGTGCGTGGGTATCGGGAAGAATCTGCGCCGGTTCAACGATGGCAACTGTCCCGACATGTCCTTGGGTGTACTTCTGCAGGCGCGTGTGACCGGGAGCATTCATCGTTTTTGCCCGGACTCGCTGGCCCACACTGAACTTGCGCGGAGCATCAATCTGTCGAATCGATCCCGCCGCCGTTGGGGCGTAATCGGGTTTATTTGATTCAGGTACAGGTGGCTCTTCCACGTGACCCCCCGCGATATTCGCAGCTCTCGCCT
>JBIHZX010000093.1:0-5069 GCA_044240195.1 Candidatus Nanopelagicales bacterium
TTATGTTGGCGGAAAGTTTGCGTGATCGTGGTTGCCGGGTTGACACAATTATTGGGGCTTCCACCGAAGCAAAACTATATGGAGAACTTGACTTAAAGCGGGTATCGACTTCGCTCACGCTAACTACCGAAGATGGCACCGCCGGTGTGCACGGCAGGACCACAGACGCTTTGGTAAACATATTGGATTCATCACAAGTAGATGTTGTTTACGCATGTGGTCCGATGCCCATGTTGGCGAGTGTCGCCGAGGAGTCCACTGCCCGTAAAGTGTTCAGCCAGTGTTCTGTTGAAGAGTCGATGGCGTGTGGAATCGGCGTCTGTATGACGTGCGTGCTCCCTGTTATTGGTGACGACGGTGTCACCCGAATGCTCCGTTCATGTGTCGAAGGTCCCATATTCCGAGGTGATCGTGTGCGGTGGTCCGACGTTGGCACCATCCCCGACGGCACACTTGGCAAAGAGGTAGCTAAATCATGACAGGTGCGGTCATTGTTACCGGAAAATCCGCAAGCATTGAAGGCGATTCCTCATTCGATTTCGCTACCAATGTCGGCTCATTGGAATTAAACACTCCAATTTTGACAGCGTCAGGTTGTGCCGCGGCGGGTCGTGAATTAGACAACTACTTTGACATAACTGCAATCGGTGGTGTTGTCACCAAGAGCATCATGTTGGCCCCGCGTTCAGGTCGCGCAACTCCTCGCATGGCAGAAACACCAAGCGGAATGCTTAATTCAATTGGTTTACAGGGCCCTGGAGTCGAAAGCTTTATTGAAAATGATCTGGCCTGGTTGCAGCAACGTGGAGCTCGCACGATCGTATCTATTGCTGGGGGAAGCGCCGAAGAATTTGGCAAAGTCGCAGCCAAACTTCGGGTTGCGGGTGGCTTTGATGCAATAGAAGTGAATATCTCTTGTCCCAATGTTGAAGACCGGGGTCAAGTTTTTGCCTGCCGAGCTGATACTGCGGCACACGTGATTCAAACTGTTCGGCGAAACAGTGACAATAAGATCCCCATTTTTGCAAAACTCTCACCCGATGTAACCGACATAGTTGAGATTGCAACCTCGGTTGCGCAAGCTGGTGCAAATGGTGTCTCGGTGATTAACACGCTCTTGGGTATGGTGATTGACACGAATTCCATGCGGCCTGCTTTGGCGGGCGTTACAGGTGGACTTTCCGGCCCCGCTATTAGGCCGGTTGCGGTTCGGTGTATCTGGCAGATCCGAAATGCACTCCCGGACTTACCCATTATCGGAATGGGAGGGGTGCGCACGGGGCACGACGCCCTCGAAATGGTCCTGGCCGGAGCAAATGCAGTTTCTGTGGGCACGTCTATCTTCAATGATCCATCGGCACCAATGCGCATCCAAAATGAATTGGAGCAAGAATTGCGTAGTCGTGGTTTCAGCAAATTTTCGCAGGCCGTCTCATATGCGCATCGCGACGTTGACCACACGTTGCAGATTGATGCACCAACTGATGCGGCAGATCACACTGATGAGGATTGGGACTTCATCTCCGAGTAGTTGCTTCAGGAAAGAAGGCTCTTAATGGGAACCGCCCCAATTGCAATTGCGCTTGATTCGCGAGAGCTCGAAGATTTGCGCGAATACATAGCGCAGACTCGCGAGATTGTCTCTACTCTAAAGATTGGATTGGAAACTTTTTACCGCGTCGGTGCTGAGGCGATTGAACTTGTGCGCGAAAGCGGATGTGACTTGTTTCTTGACGTGAAACTACATGACATCCCCAACACGGTGGCTGGAGCAGCTGCAGCCCTAGTCCGCTACTCACCGAAATACCTGACAGTGCACGCTTCCGGTGGACCAGAAATGGTGAGAGCCGCATGTGTGGCAATGCCCGAGACCTACATAACAGCGGTGACGGTGTTGACAAGTCTTGACGACCAAGTCCTGCGTGAAGTCGGGATTTGTACGCCAGCCCTTGATACCGTGTTGCGTCAAGCAGCGTCCGCCGTTGACGCCGGAGCAAGGGCAATTGTGTGTTCACCACATGAAGTGGCCCGGGTTCGCTCTGAGGTTGGCGGCGACATCGTGTTAATCACTCCCGGAGTGCGTCCAGCCGGCGCGGCCCCCGATGATCAAAAAAGGGTTATGACCCCTAAAGAGGCACTTGCGGCGGGAGCAGACCTGCTTGTGATCGGTCGTCCGATTACCGGTGCGGTGAATATTCATTCAGCTGCCCTGGCAATTGCTCGGGAAATTGACCCATCGTGAAAAGATCATCCGAGGAATCTCAACAAATTGCCCCTTTGATTGTCGTGTCGGGTCCTTCCGGGGTTGGCAAAAGCACCGTGGTTGCCCGGGCGCTTGAGTTGAACCCGAAGCTGTGGCTTTCCGTTTCAGCCACAACGCGGGCACCTCGAGTGGGGGAAGTTGATGGCGTTTCGTACTCATTCGTCTCGGGTACCCAATTTTCTGAGATGGTTGAATCTGGTCACATGCTCGAGTGGGCGCAATACGCTGGGAATCGTTACGGAACGCCCAGCGAGCCCGTTCAGACCAGACGTGAGGCTGGTGTGCCAGTAATTTTAGAAATTGAAGTTCAGGGTGCCCGCCAGGTTCGTGAGCAGGCACCCGATGCAACTCTGGTGTTCATTGCCCCGCCGAGTGTTGCCGAATTGGATGCCCGATTGCGTAAAAGGGGGACGGAGGACGAAGCGGCTCTTGGTGACCGGCTAGAGATCGCCCGCGATGAAATGGCGGCAATGTCAGAGTTCGACCACGTTCTGGTCAATGCCGATGTCAGCCTCACCGCAACCGCCTTGCTAGAGTTCTGCTCTGACCCCCGAAATGAGGATTCATGAACGCACGCCCTGAAGGCATCACCCATCCCTCCATTGACGACCTTCTGACCAAGACCGACTCGAAGTTCTCTTTGGTCAGTTATGCCGCTAAGCGAGCTCGTCAGATCAATGCTTACTACGCCCAATTGGGTGAAGGACTCCTCGAGTATATCGGGCCACTCGTAGAGACCCAGGCTCAAGAGAAGCCACTTTCGATTTCCCTGCGTGAAATTGATGCGGGTCTGCTGACATCTGCGCGCACATTCCCTGAATCACAGATTGCATCCGGTGGAACCGATAACGGTCTCACGGCTGCAAGCGTCGAGGTTGAGAAGGACTAACTTGCCTCGGGTAATCCTGGGCGTGTGCGGTGGAATAGCCGCATACAAATCCGTTGAACTTTTGCGCTTGCTCACTCAAGCGGGATATGAAGTGAATGTCATCCCGACTCAGAATGCACTTCGCTTTGTTGGCATCCCAACTTTTGAGGCGCTGTCGGGCAATCCGGTGAATACCAGCCTGTGGGATGGCGGCGGGAATGTAACGCACGTTGACCAAGGATTGTCCGCGGACCTTATTGTGATTGCACCGGCAACCGCGGACTTTATGGCACGGTCAACGAGTGGAATTGCCAGTGATCTGCTATCCAACATTCTTTTAACCGCCACCGCTCCCGTGATTTTGGCTCCTGCCATGCATACACAGATGTGGGAGCACCCGGCGACTCGAGCCAATGTGGATCTTTTGCGCAAACGCGGTTACATAATTTTGGACCCAGATACCGGCCCGCTCACCGGGTCTGACGTTGGAAGTGGTCGACTGCCGGCTCCGAAACAGATTTTTGATGCCATCGAAGCACAGCTCCACGCCAACACCGGAGCCCTTTTGGGCCGGCACATTGTGATTAGCGCCGGAGGTACCCAAGAGGATTGGGATCCTGTTCGCTTCATTGGAAATCGAAGTAGCGGTAAGCAGGGCGTCGCGTTGGCTCGAGCAGCGCTGGCTGCTGGTGCTCGAGTGACACTTGTCGCAGGGCACATGGACATTGACCCACCTGCCGGTGCTGAAGTGGTTCGGGCTCTTAGTGGTGAGCAGATGCATAAAGTTCTCGTCAGCCTCATGGGGGAGCAGCCTGATTGCGTAGTCATGGCTGCAGCCGTTGCCGATTTTCGGCCGGTTGCGCAATCTGCACTAAAGATTAAAAAAGCGGAGGGCGTCCACAGCATTGGCCTTGAGCAAACCACCGACATTCTGGCCGATATTTGCGCTCAACGAGGCGCGGGAGTGACGCCACTTATTTTTGGATTTGCAGCGGAAACCACGTTTAATCGTGAGGAGTTGGTCAAATTCGCACAAGGGAAACTTGCGGCCAAAGGCGCTGACGCAATAATTGTGAATAACGTCAGCGATGGCCAAATATTCGGCTCAGACAATACAGAGGTCCTATTGGTCGAGACCCACAACGTGACCGGACCAATCCGGGGGTCAAAACTAAATGTCGCCCACTCCGTGGTTCATCGACTAGCTGAACTACTTGGGCCGTTAGACTCTGGTGCTCCCGCGAGCAAAGATTAGTTTGTTTCAAATGTTCAACTACATTTCTTAAAAGCGAAGAAGGGGAGTCACATGGCTCATCGTCTATTTACCTCTGAGTCGGTCACCGAAGGTCATCCCGACAAGATGGCTGATCAAATCAGCGATGCCATCCTCGATGATTTACTGCGACAGGATCCAGCCAGCCGCGTCGCGGTGGAGACCATGCTGACAACAGGCCAAGTTCATGTTGCAGGTGAAGTGACCACCGAAGGTTTCGCCGACGTTATGGGGCTAGTTCGCGACACTGTTCTGGAAATCGGGTACGACAGTTCCGAAAAAGGTTTCGACGGTGGTTCGTGCGGGATATCAGTGTCCATTGGTCAGCAGTCACCCGATATTTCCCAAGGTGTAAATGATGCAATTGAAGAGCGTGAGGGTGGAAGCGTTGATCCATTAGACCGACAGGGAGCCGGTGATCAAGGGCTTATGTTCGGGTACGCGTGCACCGACACCCCCGAGCTCATGCCCCTTCCGATCTCGCTGGCGCACAAACTGGCCCAACAACTTTCGGCTGTTCGAAAGTCTGGAGAGATGCCCTACCTACGTCCCGATGGAAAGACCCAGGTCACCATCGCCTACGACGAGAATGATCAACCACTGCACATTGAAACAATCGTGGTGAGTAGTCAACATGCACAAGGCATTGATCTCGACGGCCAGTT
>JBIHZX010000094.1:0-5065 GCA_044240195.1 Candidatus Nanopelagicales bacterium
ACCAAGGTTCTCTTGACCTCAGCAGTGTCGCCGACCGCGATCTAGGAGAACTCCTTCCCGAGTCATCACGCCGCGCCTACGACGTGCACCCTCTCGTCGAAGCATTCGTTGACCTTGACTCATTCGTGGAGATTCACACCAATTGGTCTCCCAACATTGTCGTGGGTCTTGGTCGACTCGGCGGGCGAACAATCGGAATTGTCGCCAACAACCCACTGCGACTTGGTGGTTGCCTTGACTCCTCCAGTGCCGAGAAAGCATCGCGCTTTGTCCGCATGTGCGATGCCTTTGGTGTACCTCTTGTTGTACTCGTTGACGTCCCTGGTTATCTCCCCGGACTTGGGCAAGAGTGGGAAGGTGTTGTGCGTCGCGGGGCAAAACTTTTGCACGCATTCGCCGAATGTGTTACTCCCCGAGTAACCGTTGTTACCCGAAAGGCCTACGGAGGTGCTTTTGTCGCCATGAATTCATCTTCGCTGGGCGCGACCAAAGTGTTCGCTTGGCCAAATGCTGAGGTTGCCGTCATGGGCTCCGTTGCTGCAATCCGAATTCTGCACCGACGTCGCTTAGCTGATATCCCCGAAGAAAGCCGGGAACAGGTGGAACTCGAACTGGCAGCCGAACATGAAGTGATCTCCGGTGGGATTAAACGAGCCGTTGACTTGGGAGTCGTCGATTGCGTTGTTGACCCAAAACTCACCAGGCGGGCTGTTGCTCAAGTAATCCTGGACACACCGGGTGCCCGCGGTGCACATGGGAACATTCCTTTATAAATGTTCCTTCGGGTGGACTACGAAAGATCGCTTAGGACACGTTGTGCAGTACCCGAATATTGGAGTCCGAGTGAGTAATTCGGAATGCTTCAAGTTCTTCATCCCAGGGTTCCCCAATCAGCCGTCGAATATCTTCGACCACAGATTCACCCGCTGTATTTAATCGCACAAGCAGACTGCGTAGGCGCTCTTCGTGCACCATGACGTCTCCGTGGGCACCGATTGTGGCTCGGAAGAGCCCGAGATCAGGAGTCGCGGCAAACCGTTCGCCTTCGTGACCGGCACTAGGGTCCTCGGTTACTTCATACCTCACCTGACCAAAAGCCAAAAGTGAACTTGCAATTCGAGAGCCCATGCCTTGTTTCCCGGCCCAAATAATGTGGCTTCGCAACTGGCCAGGTGCAACCGGCTGCGGCGCCCATTTCATCGGCACATCGGTGCCTAGGACCTTGGCCAGCGCCCATTCAAGGTGGGGTGCAACTGCATTTGGACATGAGTGAACGAAGACCAAACCGCGACTCTGAGCGGAATCAGATCCACTGCGTGAGTAACTAACTGCTGACATATTGACCTCCTTGTTGTGAATGACGCCTTCCCCAGCGATTTCACAATCAGGTCAACACTTTTTTAACCAGCATCGTACTTACCAGCATCTTTCTTAACTGGGTGAAGTCTAACCCTGCGCGGTCAGTTCCCTCCGCATTGACCGTAATTCGTCCGTATTTTCCATTTTTTTCTCGTGCCATAAGTCGCCATCGTTGATAAATCTCAACTTCTGGATACAACTTCAGCGTCGTACCCGTTCCCCCTATACTTTCCCTCGTAAACTATCTGGGAGGCCCAGGCCTTATCGGAATTCACCTGAGAAAAGGACTGAACTCACATGGCAATGGCAACCCCCGCCCCCCGCGTTTTAGCCGACTTCGCATCGCGCACTGCGATCGCCCAAATTGCCCTCGTTGTGGGTGGCGCCGCATTCGTTGGTATCGCGGCACAGATTGCTATTCCACTTCCGTTCACCCCCGTTCCCCTCACTCTTCAGACTTTCGCTGTGTTGCTGGTGGGTGCATCCCTTGGTTCACTTCGCGGGGCTTTGTCCATGGTTGTCTACCTCATCGCGGGAATGGTTGGAGTCCCCTGGTTCGCCGAAGGTAGCTCCGGTTTCTCAACTGCCAGCTTTGGTTACGTGCTCGGATTTATCGTGGCAGCTTTCATCGTGGGACGTCTCGCCGAGCGTGGAGCATCAACGACTGCACTTCGCACCGCAGGCTTGATGGTCGTTGGCAACCTGGCAATCTACGCGGTTGGTGTTACCTGGCTCAAGTTCGCAATTGATGTCGACTGGGCAACCGCAATGAGTCTTGGTGTTGTTCCGTTCCTTATTGGTGATGCCGTCAAGATTGCACTGGCCGCAGGACTTCTTCCACTTGCGTGGAAGGGTCTTGAAAAAATGCAGTTGCGCAACAACTAATTAGTTAACAATTAATTAAGCGCCGCCAGTACTTCATCAACCATTGCAGTGGTTGTTCCCGGGTGCAGGAACGCTAGGCGACCCACCGTTTCACCACACCAGGTTGATGAAGTAACAAACGCAACTTGTCGGGACAAGAGGTCGGCTGACCATTTGTCATAGTCCTGAGCGCTCCACCCTGTGCGCCGGAAAAGCACAACGGAGAGATCGGGTTCGCGAATAAGTTCACAATCGGGGCGGGCTTTTATCTGGTCAGCCGCATAACGAGCCATTGTGTTTCCCGCGACAACCGCATCACGGTAGGCATCAAGGCCATTTACCGCAAGGGAGAACCAGAGTGCCATGCCGCGGGCTCGCCGAGTTAAGTGAAACGCCAAGTCACTTGGATTGAACTCGGTGAGATCCCCCGCATGGATCACATCAAGATATGAGGCATCTTGAGTGTGAACCGCTTTCGCGAGGTGCGGATCCTTATAGAGCAGTGCTGCTGAATCAAATGGTGCGAACCACCATTTATGTGGATCCATGACGAGTGAGTCAACGCGCTCAATACCCGTGTAGAGAGTTCGTTTTTCTGGATCGAGCATCCCAGCGCCACCATAGGCGCCATCAACATGGAACCACCAGCCGTGACTTTCTGCTGTATCGGCTGCTGCATCAAGTTGATCGATTATCCCAGCGTTCGTGGTTCCAGCTGTGGCAACAATTGCTATGACGTTAGAAAGATCTTGGTTGGCAAGCCCCCGTTTAAGATCTTCACGGGTCATACAGCCATCAAGTGTGGGAATAACGATTGCACCCATGTCAACGATGTTAAGTGCGTTTTCAATTGAAGAGTGTGCTTGATCACTCACGACTACCTGTAGTTGGTAGAGCGGAAGCCCATTGGCCGCGCGGCTTGCCCGTGCCGTGTCGCGCGCGACGACCAATGCTGACAGGTTTCCCGCACTGCCCCCGGAAACGAATGTTCCACCGGTGCTCTGCGGCATGCCCGCAATATCTGCCATGGTTCTTAATGCTTGGTTCTCAGCCATGACCGCGCCAGCCGCCTCAAGCCAGGAACACCCCTGCAATGACGCCGCCGAAACGACCATGTCGAACAGGAGGGATGCTTTGGTGGGCGCCGCTGGGATGAACCCAAAAAAACGCGGACTGTCGGCAGATAAAACGGTTTCGGAGAGATACTTCTCATAGATTCCCATGACTTCGGCAGGGTCCTTAGGCTCTGGACCGATTAGGCCTTCGAGCGCCTTCCGCATTTCTTCTCGATCACCGAAACCGTCAATCGGTGTTTCTTGTATCGATAAACGCTCGGTGACATAGGCCAAGACCACGTCGACGAGAGCTTGGTCAGGGGTGTGCATACGGTCTGGTTTGAGGTTTGGCGTCACTTAAGTCCTTAATAAACCCACAGTGCAGATGTACCGTTGCAATGCGGCTGGTGCGCCGTCAGCCTTCCTGCCAGCAGGCACCGGGTTACACATTACTCGGTCGTGGTTTTCCTTTTTCGTTCCGCAATCACGGCGATGATTGTCCGGCTAGAGACAAAGAGCCAAACGCCGAAACCGATCGTGGTCGCTGCGAGGGGAACGATAACCGCCGAATCAAGTAATTGATCCAGCAAGTTAATCCCCACCGCCATCGAGACAACTGGAAAGACAACACCCCACCAGCCAAGGTGAAACGGGATTCCGCCATTTTTCACGGCCCGCCGCATGTCAATTCCGGCGAAGATCGCCCACCAGATTCCGAAACCAATCCCCATTGCCGCCATTATTTCGGCGAGTATCAATAACTCCTCATTGATTAATCCAGTTTCGACCCCTGCTTCAAAAAGCCGGATGATTCCTATCCCAAAGACACTCGCGGGGGCAAGTGGAATCCATAGTGATGGTACTAGTGGGGCCGGCAGGGATCCCCGGGTTGCGATCCGAACGATGAGAAGTGCGAATACTGCCGTAAAAAGCAGAGCGCCAATACCGAGGAAACCAAACCCAATTGCAATGAGAACGGGGGCCTGATCGGGAAATTCGCTAATCAGGGGGAACATGGCCACGGGTACCAACAGGTTCATGACGACCGGTATCAACCAGCCACCGTTGACTTTATCCAAAGGAACTTCAACCCTGCTGATCACCGCGGCCCATACCGGCGAATAAATCAGGGCTATCAATGCGCCCAAGATGAGAAGAATCCCACCAATGCTTAACGCAATATTGTTCGGAACGCTTTGTTGACCAACACCTCCCCATGCAATGGCTAAAACGAGAATTCCAGCAGGAAATGTCGCCAGCATTGCGCCGCTCGTTGGATCGGCTATCTCGTGTGCGAGTTCATGCCTTTTCTTCAGTCTGCGAAAGTAGCGGGGCCACAGCAGAACGGCTATCGCCGTTGCCACCCAGAGCAGGACGATCGCACCCCACAACAGAACCGACCACTGAACCGTGTCGTAGGTAATGAACAAAAGGGTTGATGCAGCTCCCGTGCCCATCACGGAGCCGTACCAAGCCGGCTGGGTGTGTAACTCGGGCATGCTCACGTTGGCTCCTTTAGTCCTAGTGTATACCCCCGCGGGTATTCATCGACCGGTGAGTCGATGGGATAACCTGTAGAAATGTTGACGTTTTCAAGTCTGAAGATTAGCCCCCGGATCTGGCGCAATGCCATGTCTCAATGGTCATCTCGACGCTGGTACGCCGCGTTGATCTCTGGTTTAGCCATTGGATTCTTGATCGCACTACCCACTGCTGTGATTCCTAACCCAATTTTTGGTCGCGCAATTGAAACGACGTGGTGGTCCTACCCAACCGTAATCTTCAGC
>JBIHZX010000095.1:0-5028 GCA_044240195.1 Candidatus Nanopelagicales bacterium
CGTGACGACCAGTGCTGCCATTAAACGTTGCGCGCAAGAGGGTTCAACGCTCGTTGTTCTGCCAGAACTTGCCGCTACGGGCTACATCCCAGATCGCGGGGCTCTTGAACCTCTTGCCGAATCGGTGGCTGATCCAGGCCCTGTGTTATCAGCATGGGTGGATGCCGCGAGGACGCACCAAGTGGCTGTCATCGGCGGGTTCGCTGAGCGTGAAGGAGATAACCTCTACAACTCCGCGGTGACGATTGATGCCTCCGGGCGGATCATTTCAATTTACCGGAAACTTCATTTGTTTGGCCGCGAGCGAGAATGCTTTGAGCCAGGTGATCTCGGTCTGCCCATCGCAAACGTTTCGGGTGTTGAAGTGGGTGTGCTGGTCTGTTACGACCTTCGCTTTCCAGAGGCGATGAGGATCATGGCGCTTCGGGGCGCAGAAGTCATCGCGGTTCCTACGGCTTGGGTTTCGGGATTCGATAAGAGGGTTCCGGCGACGGGGAGAATTGGACAAATTGATGGGGCGGTTGTTCAGGCAAACCTGAATCAAGTTTTTGTTGTGTGTGCTGACACAGTTGGTGTTGTTTCGGACCTTGCCTTTTTAGGCAGGTCGGTCGCGGTAAACCCATTTGGGGAAATCATCGCTGGGCCACTCTCACCCGACCAAGAAGAGTGTACGATCGTGGACGTTGATGTAGCTGAAGTTTCTGCAGCGCGCCATCGCGGTCTTGGCATTGACCCATTTGCCAACAGGAGAACCGATGTATACGGCGCGGAATTGGGGTATCAGTACGTGTCGCCCCGTGAAAAGAAGGAGAAATCATGACGCCTACAGCGATAACACACGTTCGCTATGTAGCGCTGGGAGTTCGTGATCTGGCTGCACAGGTGGAGTTTTACAAGGACGTATGGGGCCTCAGCCCACGAGAGAGTGACACTGGATTGCAGTATTTTGGTGCCCCTGCCACACAAGATCCGCACATACTTCGGTTACGTGCTTCGGAGTTTGATCGGGTTGATCTCATTTCATTTGCAGTTCCATCTGCGAAGCATGTGGATTCTTTGGCAGCAAAGTTGCGCGGTAGCGGCGTGAGATTGATCAGCGAGCCGGGTACTTCTGCAGCTCCGGGTGGCGGATATGAATTCCGATTCTTTGATCACGAAGGCCGTACCATTGAGATCAAGTCTGACGTAGAGAATGTGTCGGCTGTTGAATTGCAGGAACGAGACTGGCACCCTGGAAAACTGTCACATGTAGTAGTCAACTCACCCGACATCGAAGCAGCAGCACGTTGGTACGGAGAGCATCTGGGATTGCAAGTATCGGATCGACTGGCTGACAGAATGATATTTCTTCGAGGTGACAACAACGTTCATCACACGATGGCCTTTGCAGTTGCGCCACACGTCTCGCTGAACCATGTGGCATATGAGTCGAGGGGTATCGATGAGTACTTAAGGGCATCTGGCCGACTCATTAGATCTGGCTTGCCATGTGTGTGGGGACCAGGACGCCATGGTCCCGGAGACAACACGTTCGCCTACTTCAGCGATCAGTCAGGTTTCGTTGCCGAATACACCACCGCTCTACAGGTTGTTGATAATTGGGAAACATGGAAGCCGCGGGTTCACCCGGTGACCCCTGAATGGTCGGATCAGTGGGGTACCGCAAATATTCGCGACCCTGAACCTTTTGTGGGGCGTCCAGACCCTGGAGTGCATGAAGCACCACCTATTTAGCCGTCTAGCACAGACATTCCATTTCTACATTTAGAGAGGTGCCATGAAAGTTGAAATTGATACAAAGCTATGCAAGGCGTATGCAAACTGTACTTTTGAAGCACCAGAAATCTTTGAGGTCGATGATGCCACCGGCAAAGCGCATGTATTAGACGACGGATCGTTGGAAAATCGTCGTGAAGAAGTTGAACGCGCTGTCGACGGTTGCCCTGTAGGCGCAATTAGAATTACCGAGTAGCGGGCGCAACATCTACAAGAAGTTTTCCCGTCGATGCTCGCGATTCAAGTCGCTCGTGCTGGCGGGCAACATCCGACAGAGGCACTCGACTGTCGATATGAATGCGAAGTCGGCCGTCTTCGAGTCGATCCATGACCTCATTGGCGGCTACGTTCCACGTCATAGCATCGCCGATATAGTCCTTACCTCGCACCCGTCGAACGGCCAACGAGCCAGCCGACAGGAGCTCAAGATCAATGGTGGGCAGAGGTCCCGCCGCGGTACCGAAGTAAACAACAGTGCCGTGCGCCTTGAGCATCTTCAGATCACGGAGTGCTTGAACGCCGCCGTTGGCATCAAAAACGAGGTTAACGCCTTCCGGTGTAATCGCTCGAAGATCTTCAATAAGTTGGTCAGAATCGACGATTGCGGCAGTGGCTCCAAGGGCGAGTGGAATGGACGTCTTTGCGTGACTGCCCACGATGGCAACAATGCGCGCCCCACGCTCTGCCAGCATCTGGGTGAGCAAGTGTCCAACGCCGCCGGCCGCGGCAAAGACGACCGCGCTATCTCCCACGTGTACGGGAGCACATTGATATGCGAGATACCACGCCGTCGTTCCTTGCATGAGTCCGGCAGCAGCAGTTTCGCTCGTCACCGATTCAGGAATCGGCACAAAGAATTTCGCTGGTCCCTGTACTTGCTCGGCGTAGCTACCGTTAATTTTCGACCATGCTACGCGGTCACCGTAGGTGAAGTTGGAAACATCCGTAGCCATCGCGATTACGGAACCCGCTCCTTCTACACCCGGAATTCGGTTTGCCGGAAGTGGCACAAGACCTTTGCGCTGCATAATGTCCCAGTAGTTCACGCCCACCGTCTCAACGGCAACCCGGATCTCGCCGGGCATCAGTTCGGGCAGCTCGGTTTCATCCAATGCCAAAACTTCAGGTCCTCCCGGCTGAGTAACGACCACACACTTCATCCGGGTAGTTTGCCATGGTGAGCCGGATCCCTTCGGTCGCACTGGTCGCGGCGGCCGGTGGGACGATAATTCAGGCTCGTCTCAATGCGCAGTTGGTGGAAGTAACTAATAATCCAATGGAAGTTTCACTTATCAATCTCACCGTGGCGGCAGTTATCGCAAGCTTGGTGGTCCTCGTTACGCCCAGTCTTCGCGCTTCCTGGTGGGTGCTCCTGCGGGCGATCAAGTCGGGGGAATTGCGACCGTGGCAACTCACTGGTGGAGCGCTAGGCGGTTATTACATAGCGATACAAGGAAGTGCTTCACTTGCTATAGGCGTTGCTGTTTTCACTATTGCGGTGGTCGCGGGACAAACTGGTACGGCACTTTTAGTTGACCGCCTTGGAATCGGCCCTATGGGCCGCAAAGATATTTCTGCCGCTCGGATTTCTGCCGCATTGCTTGCTGTGTTAGCAGTTGCAACGGCGGCTTCTGGGCGGGTCGGTCAAGCTGATGTCAGTGCCATCGCCATTATTGGAGTTCTCAGTCTCGCAGCGTCGGCCGGCGCTGCGAGCGCTTTTCAACAGGCAGTGAGCGGGAGGGTCGGGGCGGTCACTCGCCACGCCATTACTGCAGCATGGCTGAACTTTGTCGTGGGCGCCGGACTCATGGTGGGCGTCGTTGCTATGGTCGATGTGGCGCAGGGCCCCGCGTGGGCACCGATTCCGACGGATCACTGGTGGATGGTAATTGCTGGAGTTTTCGGACTCATCTACATCGCGACGGTAACTTGGGTTGTTCGAACCGTTGGGGTGCTCGTAACGTCACTACTTTCATTAGTGGGCTTGCTCGTCGGTTCCGTCATCTCGGACGTTGTTGCCCCGACAACGGGGTCGGTCATCACGTGGCAGTTGATCGCGGGTCTTATTTTGACCTGGTGTGCCGTCATGCTTGCCTCGAAAACCTCACACAGGTAGGTAAGCCCCTCTTCATCAAATCGAGCCGTCTCCGCGACACGCGGATGGAAAAATCAAGAAAATTCACAAATATGTCATACAAAAGATTAATTTAGGTATAGCGTTTGCCGCGGCTGCACATTCGAAACGAATAGAACAGGGGATCACCATGGATTCAGCAGATCTTGGCACCGCGAGGAGCGGTTCGCTATCTTCGACCAGTCTTGAGAAAGGACGGTTAGGGGTCTCTTCGATTTCGGCTTTGGTCATTTCGGCCGTGGCTCCCATCTCAGTACTGGCCGCTGGTATCCCCGTAATTTTCGCGATTCAGGGTGCAGCAACGCCGGCCATTTTCATCATCGCAGGCGCGCTCTACGCAATCTTTGCAGTGGGATATGTCGCGATGAGTCGACATATGGTGAACGCGGGTGGCTTTGTTGCATACATTGATCGCGCGTTTGGCAGGCGAGCAGCAACGGCCATGGCATATGTGACGGTGCTGTTTTATTTCGCTTCAATTATCGCCTTTTATGCAATTTCCGGGGCAGTTGCGGCTGACATTCTTGGCATGTTTGACCAATACAAAGTCATAACTTTTGCCTTCTTAATTCTGGTTGCCCTCGTGGGACTTTCAGGGGTTCAGCTGAATGCGCGCGTGCTCCTCATCCTGCTTACTATTGAGGCGGCGACAATTATTGTGCTTGATGTGGCGCTCGCGCTGCAAGGCGGTCCAGATGGCTACTCTCTGGCAGGTTTTGATCCAAGTCTCGTATTCGGTGCAGGCTTTGGGGTCGCGTTGCTGTTAGCGATGATTTGCTTCAGCGGATTGGAAGCATCGGTTGTTTTCTCCGAAGAAGCGATAAATCCGCGGCGAACAATCCCGCGTGCGGTGTACTTCTCATTGGCTGTAGTCATTGTCGTTTATGCCATCTCAGCATGGCTGATGACAGTTCAGGTAGGGACTCAAGCGGCATCTATCGCCCCTGAGCAGATCGGTAGCTTCTTTTTCGATGTGGCTTATGCGGCACTTGGTGAGGGCTTCGCAACCTATTTGAGTTATCTTGTCATCTTGAGTTTTCTAGCGCTGTTCATTGGCTTTCAGAATCTCATTACGCGCTACGTGTTTGCGCTCGGAAGGGCGGGCGCTCTTCCTAGAG
>JBIHZX010000034.1:0-16395 GCA_044240195.1 Candidatus Nanopelagicales bacterium
TGCCCCAGCCTCGGTTACGATTCTGGTTCATTGCCCTCACCCTGTCGTTGTATTTAACTTGCCGTTGTATTTATGTTGTTGCGATTAGCTTTTGAGACTACTTGATTTCGAGAGCCAGAGCCTTTGCTTTAGCAAGCACCTTACCTGCTACTGGAACGTAGCCGAGTGCAGATGCACGCTGTGGTCCGCACTTCTGGAGCACGTAGTCAGCAAATTGACGGACACCCAAACCGTTGGGGCCCTTGCCGTCAGTGCGAGCTAGCAGGTAGCTGAAGATCGCAACCGGGTATGCACCCTTAACCTGTACCTTGTAGTTGAGGTTAACGAGACCATCTGGCTGAATATTGGTCTGGTTCGCGAGGTTCTTCGCGGCACTTGCCGATGAAGGAGCGATGAATTCGCCCAGCGCATTTGCAACTCGAGCGGAAGGGTATCCCTTGGCGTCGCCGAGGTCTACGTAACCGATTGCGCCGTCTGTAGCGATGACGTTCGCCATAACACCGGCGTTGCCCTTGCCTGCGATGCTGTTTGCGAGTGGCTTGCCGCCTGGGAACGCGGTGGAGAAATCGTCTTGTACCTTGGTCCAAATTGTTGGTGCCCAGGCGTTGAGGTACTGCAGTGTGTTGTTTGAGGTTCCCGAGTTGTCGGAACGGTAAGCAACGGTGATTGGTGTTGCTGGAATCGACTTAGCAATACGGGTGTTGGTCTTCAGGATCTCTTTGTCATTCCAAGTCTTGATGGTGCCACCGAGGATTTTAGCAAGGGTGACCTGGCTCAACTGAATTGAAGAACCAAGCGTGCGCCCGGTCGTTGCGTTTTTCAAGTTGATAGGGAATGTGACAGCTCCACCAACGTTGGGGATGTATTCCCAACCAAAGGTTGGCGCACCGCTGGTGTAGGCACTGTCGGTCTGGCCGTAGGTAAATGTTCCCTTGGTGAAGTTGGACTTACCGGTACCTGATCCTGTGCTGGTGTATTGAATCGTGAAGTTAGTCTGCGACGCATTGAAGTCAGATGCGCATGCTTGCAGGAATACGAAGGGGAAAGATGCTCCACCACCGCTGATAGTTTGTGCGGCGTTTGCTGGAACTGCGATTACCAGACTGGAAGCGGCAATTGCCGTAGCCCCAGCGATACTTGTTGCGAGTGCAAAAATTCTGCGCACTGTGTCTCCTTATGATCGATTTGATTACCTGATTACTTGTAACCTAATGTCCCAAAGTGACCTGAAATCATCACTTACTTTTCTAGATTCCTACATTTAGGTGAACAGTTCATGTACGCAGCCACCAACAGCCCCAACTGTTAACCAAAACGCCCGTTTACGTAATCCAATGTTCGCTGATCCCTTGGGTTACCAAAAATTTCAGTGGTCAATCCCTGCTCAACAACGTAGCCTGGTTGATTCTCTTCAGCCAAAAAGAACGCCGTGTAATCGGACACTCGAACAGCCTGTTGCATATTGTGAGTGACGATAATGATCGTTATGTCTTTGGACAACTCTCGAACTGTCTCTTCAATTTTAAGTGTTGAAGCTGGGTCAAGCGCTGAGCAAGGCTCGTCCATGAGTAGAACATGTGGGTTAACCGCGAGTGCTCGGGCAATTACCAATCGTTGCTGCTGTCCACCGGAAAGGTCCCCGGCAGGAGCATTTAAGCGGTCCTTCACTTCCTTCCACAAACCAGCCGAGGTCAATGTTTGCTCAACCAAAGCGTCATGATCAGGTCGCTTCATTCCGGAAAGTTTCAGGCCCGAAAGGACATTCCCTCGAATTGTCATCGATGGAAATGGATTTGGTTTTTGAAAGACCATCCCGATTGACAGGCGGATGTGGACCGGGTCAACATCTTGTCGGTAGATGTCCTGACCTTCGTAGAGGATTTCGCCCGCTAGAGCGGCACCTGGAATGAGTTCATGCAGTCGATTTAAAGTCCGAATGAAGGTTGACTTACCGCACCCTGAAGGTCCGATGAGCGCAGTCACGGTCTTTTTTGGAAAATCAATATTGACGTTTTCCAAGATTTTGCGTTTGCCGAACCAAACACTGACGCCCTTTGCCGACATCTCGATTGTCTGCGGCTCCCTCTCGGTTGCGACAACATCCACGCCCATTTCTTCCATAGCAACGACCGTCTCTCTCATCTCTGTTCCTCTCGACATTTACTTTTACCTTCTCGGCTTTCGAGCCGAAATGAATCGGGTGATTGTGAACAAAATTCCAACGATGATCAACAGGGCGAGCGCAGCTCCCCAAGCCCGAGTGACCGCATCGGGATAAGGCTGTGCGACATTGTCGAATATGAAAGTTGGCAGCGCTGAAATTGGATCAGTGAATGGATTAAGAACGGTCTGATCATTTTTCAGCGCCGTCAGGAGCAAGGGTGCAGTTTCTCCGACCACACGAGCGATACCGAGCAGGATCGCCGTGATTATTCCGGTTCTCGCCGCTGGAATAACAACGTTGAGGACTACTCGAGCGCGAGTTGAACCCAAAGCTAAAGCGCCCGTTCGTAATTCTTCTGGGACGAGCCTGAGTACTTCTTCCGCTGTTCGAGCAATTGTTGGGAGCATCAGGATTGCGTAGGCAATTGCCGCAGCCATAGCACTTGTATTAAGAACCCCCGTGAGGATGAAAACTGTTAAGACGAAGAGTCCGGCTACCACTGAAGGAACACCGCTCATCGCTTGAATAAAGAAGCGAACATATGGAACCGCTCGCCCACGTACTTCGGTGACGTAAACGGCGGTTGCAATTCCAAATGGCACGGAGATGATTGTTGCAATTCCAACAATGAGAAAAGTTCCTAATATCGCATGCCCGATTCCACCGTATTCCAATGGAGTGCTCGGGCTAATGTAGGTGCTGTTTTGAATAATGAACGAAGGCCTAAATGCAGCGATCCCGCGGACGATAATCGTTAGCAGCATTGAACCCAAAATTATTGCGCTCAGGGCGGTTGCTCCAATGGCGAAAACGATGATCGCAGAATCAGCGACGCCATGTTTGCCTTTTGCCGAGTAGCCGGCCAAACCGGCGCCGATTAGTTGCAGGGGCAGATAGAAGGCAATCAGTAACACAGGGGCAGGCAGGTCCGTTGCAAAAAACAGCGCTCCCAGGATCGCCAGGGGAATTACGGAACCAATTAATGCTGCCAACCAAAATGACGCCGGCCGCTTACTCCACGGCCGAAGTGGTACGAGATCCTCATCGCGAACGGGCGGAGACTCGGACATGAGAATTGTCATGACTTCAACCGATTTGTGCGAGCGACAATGAGATTTGCAATCGCGTTGACCACCAAGGTCAAGAGGAAAAGGAAGAATCCTGAGGCAAGCAATACATTTACTTCGTATTCGCCGTTGGTCTCACCAAATTTGGACACGATGAGTGTTGCGATCGAGCCACCGCCAGACTCGATGATTTGATAAAAGTTAATATCAAAAACGAGTTTGAGGACGAAAAACACCGCGATAGTCTCACCTAATGCTCGGCCCAATCCCAGCATGACGCCACCCACTATTCCGCCACGACCGAATGGCAAGGCAACGTAGCGCAACATGGTGAACATTGAGCAGCCCAGCGACTCTGCCGCGTTGACGAGCTCAGGTGGTGTTCGCTTCAAGACCTCAGCGGTGATGGAGGTGACGATAGGCACCATCATGATTGCGAGCACGACCCCGGCGATGAATGGTGTTCCCGTAAAGTTTCCGGACTCATTTTGGAAAAGTGGGATCCAACCCAAATACTGGTTGAGGAGTTGCTGCCATTCTTGAGCGGGCGGCACCAAAACATAAAAAGCCCACAGACCAATGATCACCGAAGGGATGGCGGCCATCAGGTCAACGAGGTTGGTCAGGATTTTTGACACTCTTGGCGGCGCCATGAACACCATAAAGACGGCTAGGAACAAACTCACGGGAACCGAAATCACGAGAGCAATTACTGCAAGTAGTACCGATCCGTAAAGCATTCCTGCTATGCCAAATTCCGGTGGGACGCCCAGTGGATCCCACATTGTTTCGGTGAGGAAGCTCAATCCTTGTTCTTGCAGGACCGGGACTGCTTTTGCGCCCAGAAAAAATGTGATTCCCGCGAGAATTACGAGTGAGGTGAAAGCCGCCCCCGTGATCGTTCGGTTAAAAATCCGATCGCCCAAGTTGGCCTTTTTACCTTTGCCTAGGTCTCGCATGGGGGTTTCAATACTCACGGGACAGACTTTTCCACCTCAAAGTAGCCAAGTGGACCCGTATAAGTGAACCTTAGAAATTCATTAGGTGAACTAAAGGTGAACTAATGATCCGATCCGGCTATTTGTTCAAGTGCATGGATCACAATTGCCCCAAGAACAACAGCACCATCACGGGCACCACCCGGTGACCCTGGCAGATTGACCACTAAAGAATTAGCCAGCTGCCCCGCGATCCCCCGAGACAGTGCGGCCGTGGCGACACCATTTCCGCGCCCATGCGCGCGGATTGCTTCAGCTATTCCCGGTATTTCACGGTCAATCACCGATCGGGTGAACTCGGGAGTTTGATCTGTTGGCGAGATACCCGTCCCACCTGTTGTCACAACGAGTGAGTGACCAGCTTCAACGGCCCGCACAATCTCGGTGGAAACCTGCGGACCGTCAGCGATGATCACCGTGGGTGAGCACACCAAACCAAGTTCGGTCAAAGCAGCTACCAAGATTTCGCCAGATGTATCAGCGCGAACGCCCTGGGCGCCGCGGGTCGAAACGGTAATGACCTGCGCCGTGAATTTACTCATGCTCGAATTACTCATGCTCGCTGCGAATCCAGTGGCCTGAGCGCCCACCTTTTTTCTCCAATAACTCAACATATTCAATTCGCGCAAGTCGATCAAGGCTCTTGACCATGTCGATCAGCGCCAAAGCCCCAACGGATGCAGCGGTGAGCGCTTCCATTTCGACTCCCGTCCGATCAGCGGTCTTGACCGTGACGGTTATTTCGGCTCCTGTGGTATCGAGCACTAAATTGACGTCGACACCGTGAATTGCAAGCGGGTGGCACAGAGGAATTAAGTCGCTCGTTTTTTTTGTTGCGGAGATCGCGGCAATGCGCGCCACAGCAAGTGCGTCACCCTTCGGCACGTCTCCTGCATGTAGACGACTAATCACTTCATCACTCAAAGAAACCCGAGAGCGGGCAGTGGCTGATCTTTCAGTAACACTCTTCGCGGTCACGTCCACCATGTGGGCATTGCCTTGATCATTGAGATGCGGGAATGTGCTCACGTTAAATCACCCCTCACGTCAATCACCTGAACTTGCTCTCCACTGGCAATACTGTCAACACCCACCGGAATCACAATGAGGGCATCAGCTTGGGCTAGCCCACCAAGCACGTGTGATCCTTGCCCCGCACCCACAAGTTCGACGTGATCTTCAGCCGTAAACCGACCTCGAGCAAACTGCACCTTATGCACAGGTGACCGTAAGTGGCCCTTCACCACCGCAGTCCGTTGCGGGCGCTGCAACTGCTTCAACCCGCGCATCTTGCGAATTGCCGGGCGAATGAAGACCTCGAACGAAACATAAGCGCTCACCGGATTTCCTGGAAGCGTGATCATCGGGATTGCAGGATCACCAACACTGCCGAAACCTTGTGGCATACCTGGTTGCATAGCCACTTTGTGAAACTGCGCCGTCCCTAATTTCACGAATGCAGATTTCACTGGATCGTAGGCACCCATACTCACTCCCCCGGTTGTGATGATGAGGTCAGCTCGGTGCACTTGATCCTCCAGGATCTCAACCAATGTGTCTTCGTCATCTTGCGCGGGTGGGAGCCGGTAGGCAACAGCTCCACTGTCATTAGCAATTGCGGTAATGAGGAAACTATTTGAATCCGAAATCAAACCAAACTTGAGTTCAGTTCCCGGTTCAACAAGTTCACTGCCTGTGGCAACAACCGCAACGCGTGGTTTCGGAATCACTGAAATTACGCCGTGCCCCACCGCCGCGATCAAAGCAATCTGACGGGGGCCGATGAACGTCCCCTTTGTGAGAACCAGGTCACCTTCCTGCACGTCTTCGCCTTCATGGCGAATACAACTTCCCTTATCAATTGACGCATGAATCTGGACAAGCTCGCTGCCACCATCTGTGCTCTCAACCGGAATGACACTGTCCGCACCCGCCGGCATTGGGGCGCCGGTCATTATTCGAATTGCCTGACCGCTTCGCACAGTTTCCAGCGACTTGAACCCAGCAGGGATGTCGTCAATGACTGGCAGCGTGATGGGGGCATTCTCACTGGCACCCACCAAATCGGAAGCGATAACCGCGTAGCCGTCCATTGACGAGTTATTAAATGAAGGAAGCGGCCAGCGTGCATAAATATCTTGGGCCAAAACGCACCCATTTGCATCCGCGATGGGCAATTCCATTGGGGGAAGTTCGCTGACATTGTCAAGAACTAGGTCAAGGTATTCCGCAACGCTGAGCATGGCTCAACTCTACGCTCTGGGACTCTTCGACCCAAGGAATCGCCTAACTACGTCAGGTTTCCCGTCCTTTGGGGCAATTCGCATGGCAAGCCAATTGTCGACCCGACTGCGAGGGTCTCAATCTGCTGGTATCCTTGCCTAAATCACAAACTCAGGGGGTAGCCCATGTCGGTCGAAAGTGAAAAAGCAGCTGAGGTACTCCGTACCGTATGGCAGGGAACCCCTGGAGCCATGACTGAAATGGATGAGGAATGCACGCCGAACAAGGTTTGCCGGAATATGAAAGATGTTTCATATGATGGGTTCGCCGAAGAAGGCGTAGACATGGCAACCGCATGGAAGAACAAGCTCGCAAGAGAAGGCAAGCTCGGTTCATCCTCTCTGGGTGACCTCGTTCTGGGCCAAGTGGACTAATGTAGATGGCGTTCGAAGAACTTACCGTTTCACAGCTCACCAGCGATCTGGCGGAACGCGGTTACATCGCCGATCGTGGTTTGGCGACATCACTACTACTTTCACTCAAACTCGGTAAACCTTTGCTCCTTGAGGGTGAGGTCGGCGTTGGCAAAACGGAACTTGCCCGCACTGTTTCCGCGATGCTGGGCCGAGAGTTAATCCGACTGCAGTGCTACGAGGGCATCGACATGCACCAAGCCCTCTATGAGTGGGACTACGCCCGCCAAATGCTCTTCGTGCGTTCCTTAGCCACAGACGATGCTTCTGACGAGCAACTTTTCGGTCCGCGGTTCCTCCTCGAGCGACCACTACTCAAGGCCGTTCGCTCTGGGGACCAATGCGTTCTCCTGATCGATGAAATCGACCGAGCCGACGACGAATTTGAAGCATTCCTACTTGAACTACTGGGTGATTTCCAAGTCACCATCCCCGAGGTGGGAACGATTCAGGCGCAATCCCGACCCATCGTCATCCTTACCTCAAACCGAACTCGGGAACTCCACGACGCTCTCAAACGCCGATGCCTTTACACCTGGATCGGTTTCCCCGAAACCGAACGCGAAATCGAAATTGTCAAATCACGCCTCCCCGAGATCGGACCGGCCCTAGCAAATCAGGTCGTCCATGCTGTCAACCGACTTCGCGCAATGGATCTCGAGAAACTTCCCGGTGTCGCAGAAACTATTGACTGGGCGGAAAGCGTAAGCGCGCTAGGTGCAAAAACCCTGTCCGCTGAAGTTGCAATTGACACCCTCGGTGCTGTCGTCAAGGATCGCGATGATTTGGAGTTTGCCTCTCGAAGTATTCAGGATGTCATCTCTTAGCGGGTTCGACGAGCTTCTCGTGGAGTTCGGTCAAACACTCAGGCACGCAGGAATATCAATTGGTTCCGACGACATATTGACTTTCTGCTCAGGAGTTTCCGAACTCGACGTCAGCGATTTAATGGACGTCTACTGGGCTGGTAGAGCCACGATGCTGCGGCGTCAAGATCAAGTTCCCATCTACAACGCAGTATTTAGGCTATTTTTTCTCAACATCGAAGAAGCAAATACTGACGCCCGTAAACTCACCCTAAGGTCATCATCTACTGCCGGTGCTACTCTCGAGATTCCGAATACTGAAGAGGGAATTCCCGGTGATATCAGCCCCGATGAAATCAAACTCGGGTACTTAGCCAGCACCTCCGATGTTTATCGTTTCAAAGCTTTTTCCGAGTGCTCCGAAGACGAAATTCGCCAGGTAAGAAAAATTATCTCTCGCATGCGCGTTACGCCACCCGTGCGCAGAACCCACCGGATGACCCGCAGTCGCAAGGCCGCCCGGCTCGACCTTCGACGCATGGTGCGAGAAAGCATGCGCAAACTTGGCGAGCCCCGAGACCTTGCTTATAAAAAGCGAAAGAACAAGTTGCGCCCACTAGTGCTGATCCTTGACGTCTCAGGCTCGATGGCCGACTACTCTCGCAACCTCCTGCAGTTCGCTTATTGTGCACGGCGCGCAAATGCAAAAGTTGATGTGTTTTGCTTTGGAACCCGCCTGACTCGCATCACACGGTCTTTGGATCGTCGTAACCCTGACGAGGCTATGCGTCTCGCTGGCGAATCGGTATTCGACTGGGACGGTGGCACCCGAATTGGCGACTCGATTAAGGAATTCACCAAAGATGCTCGCCGGTCACGACTTGGCCGTGGAGCGGTTGTTGTCATCTGCTCTGACGGACTTGACCGGGGTGAACCGGCGGCCCTGTCACAGGCTATGGAAAGCCTTTCGCGAATTGCTTACCGAGTTATCTGGGTCAACCCGCATAAGGGCGATGTCGTGGATTATGTACCTGCTTCCCTTGGCATGATTGTCGCTGAACCTTATATAGACGAGGTGTACTCAGGTCACAATCTTGCTAGCCTTGAGCACCTAGCCAACCGACTCTCGAAAGTGAGATAAGCGTGAGATTCAGTGTTTCTATTCAGGCCGAGGGTGACCGCGAAGTGACTCTCGAAGAAGTCGTGGAATTAGCCGATGCTGTCGCAGGATTGGACGGAATCGCCTCGGGCTACGGCACCATGGGTTACGGCGCACAAATAGTTGTGGAAGCTGATGGCTCCAATGAAGCTGCCGATAAAGCGATAAAACAGTTCGCGCAAGCTATCGAAAAGACTTCGCTTCCTTTGTGGCCGGTTACCAGTGTGGAAACCCTCGGTGAGGATGAAGACTTTGGCGATCTGGATAGTGACCTTCAGTGATTCGACTCGGTAGTTTGGCCGGTTACGCCTTTGAAGGTCCGAGAACCCTTGCCGGCTGGACCCCGCCAAAAGAGCCAGCTGTTTACGCCATCCTTACCAAGTCAAAACCTGAGCCTTCACAGGAATTTTCAGTGATCTACGTGGGACATGCAGATGACCTCTCACAGGTTGGGTTTCCTTTCAAGCACGCGAGAACAGCCGCATGGTTGGAGCGTGCTGGTGGCAAGTTCAACCTGCATGTGTGCTGGCTCAATGCGCCTGGGAGCAACCGATCGCACAGAGAACAGATAACGCGCGATCTCGCTTCGGTCTACAACCCAAGCTGCAATGAAGAAAAGTTCGATAAAGCTTGGAAAGCCGAGTGGATTGGAACCTACGACGCCCCCGTTACCGATCCCCTCACGACGGGTCGCAAGCCAAACTAATCTATGTCGACGCCCATGGCCTCGATCATGCGCGTGCGCCGGGTACCCATTGCTGGACGGTTGACGCCATCTGCTTCATGATCTTCATGCACAAAAGTTGCTCCAACAACGATCCCCTCCCCCATGCCATACAGCAAGGGAAGCGCACCAGCAACAACGCGACCGGTGGTGTTTATTGAAGTGAGACCAGGTTCGATCAGGGCAGCATCTTTCTTAATTGCCCAGACTAACTCTGCTGACTCTTCGAGATTGGCAGCAACTTTCTTCAATTGCGATCCGACGATGAATAAGTAGATCGCTAACCCTGCGATAAGCAGAGCAACGTCAATGACTGACCACCACTGCAATGAACTCATGAGCGCACCTTGTCTAGTACTCGTCCGAGGAATAAATGATGTTCAAGACCCTCCGCCAAAACTGCTTCGACTCCACCCGCGGTTACGCCAATGAGTGCGGTATCAGCGGTGTTGTTCTTGGCCGCTTCGAGGGTGGCCTTAATTTTTACCACTCTTGAGTGAATGCGATGCACGAATATCACGAGGAGTGTGAGGAGTGCGGCTACCGCCACAACAACCACGATCCCTAGAACGTTTGCGATCATCCATAACTGTTCAGTTTGGGCATCCATGTCAGCCTCCTAACCTTGTACGGCCGCGCTTGAGCCCAGCGATGACTGCCAATGCAGATGTTATTGTTTCGTTGAGACCAGCCAGTCCAGCAGTATTTGTCTCAGCTTGTTCCAAGCCTGCGAGAATTTTGCCAGCCTGCGTACCGATTTTCCAGGCAATTACGAGAATCGGAATAACGAGTGCAACAACAACAAGGACGACAACAAGGCCAATGATGTAGCCGATGAGCCAGCCCTCATGTCCGGTGAAATCCATGAATCCTCCTTAAATCGAATTTGCAAAGTCGCGGACAGGGGCCAAACTGGCATTAACCGATGCCACAACCGGAACGACCGTCGAAGTCTGGGCAGCAATCACCTGAACCCCGCCGTCGAGCGTGTCCAAGGTCTTCGCGGTCGCGGAAAGGTGGCCGATCGCGCGAGAAAGACCGAGTGCGGCGGCACCGATAATCAGTGCCCCAAGAATGAGCGTAATAACAGCATCAATTGGCATAACTTCTCCTATCCCAGCAACTTAGAAACCGGACCGGCATAGCGCACCGCGCCATTGGCTACTTCTTTTATTACATCATCTGTGGTTGCAAGTAACTCTGGTGTGTTGTGCAACGCACCAATGAGTGCAACACCCCCAGCAAGCGTGTCTTGCGCCGCAGCGCGGATTTGCTCGAGTGCTGCGAGTAATCGGCTAAGCAAGATCACCAGCAATGGCACCACGACAATGAGGAGAATAAGATTTCCCAACATCCACAGACTCATTTAATTTACCTCCGGACTAACGGCTAGGTGCTGATTGATAGGGCAGGAAGAAACGTGCAAACACCCGTTTTGCGGCCATGGAAAATGCGCTGAAACCGATCGCGAGACCGCTGGCAGCTTTAGGCCCCCCAACTGACATTGGATCGCGCCCTTCGGCGATAGCTGTCATCCGCATTTTCATGGATCCCGCGGTTTGGGTCACAAGAACCCCGGTGAAGTCCTTAACTAATCCGCGACCGTATTGAGCAGCGGCGCCTGAAATAGCAAGGTCCATGCTCATATTGACCCTCGTCTGGCCACCAAGTGGAACGAGCGAGATATCAAGCATTGCACTAGCTGACCCACGACCTTTTTTATCCGCGCCGGAAGCATCAAGCACGATCACTTTTCGGGCGTCATCGCGGCTCTTAATTTTGACTACTCCCGTGAACTCCAACTTCACCGGACCGGCCGAAATTGTTACATCTCCACGGTATTCGTCGTCACTCACCTTTTCGGTGAGGTCCGCACCGGGAATGCACGCTGCAACCAGGGGAATATCGTCGAAGAAATTCCACACTTGTTCGACTGGCTGATCCATGTCGAAGGTTTGGGTAATTAACATGTAACCTCCCGCTTGATGAATTTTTCTGGATCTTTTTCAAACGCGACCCGACACCCGGGTGCGCAAAAGTAATAGGTGACTCCGTCGTATTCAAAGGGCCTGTTTTCTGGAACGCAGGCAACCGTCATATTGCACACCAGGTCAATGACCTCTGCAGGTTGGGCCTTTGTCGACGGATTCATTGGGGCCGGTCGTAATTCCCCCGCTGCACGCCTTTGGACTAATTCGCCGAGAATCGATACGGCAATTTCGCGGTGTGTGGTGTGCCCCAGGTCAAGACCCACCGGAACGCGAACGGTTGACAATTTTTCCGGTGATACGCCACGATCCAACAGGTAGCCCTGAACTGCTTCACCACGCTTTGTTGAGGCCACCAGCCCAACAAATGCGGGGTTTGCGCCCAGTGCGGTCTCCAAAGCTTCTTCATCGCCGTGCCCCTGCGTCGCTACGATCACGATGCTGCCCGAATGCACCATTTCAGCGGTGAATGCCGACCCATCAATTAACTCGCCATGCCAACCGACACCGCGAACCAGTTCTAGCAGAGTCATGGCCATGGGTGAACGCCCAACAATCACTACTTCGGGTGCCACGAGAACCGGCTCAATGTAGAGCTGGAGCGCCCCTTCGCTTTGGCACGACATGGGGATTGTCAAGACACCCTCCGGGACATGCATACCGGTAAAATCAGCATCTTGGCCGAGCCAGATCAAAGAGGGCTCGCCTGCCGCAAGAACTTTTATTGCTTCTCGGATCACAACCGGCTCGGCACATGCTCCACCGATCCAACCGTGCAGCTGACCATCAGCGGTGATCACCGCTTTTGAACCATGCTGGCCCGAGGAAGGTGGCTTACGCCAAACGACTGTCACAAGCGCATAGGACTGACCGGTGCGTGCGAGTTGAACCGCAAACTCCATTATGTCCATACCACCGTTAGTTTCATTCATGTTAGTCGCTCAGCACCGGTGGCATTCCCGAGATGTTCTTTCCCGTTTGCAATGCCTCATAGACGCGGTTTGGCATGAGTGGCATGTCAACGTTGCGAACACCTGTGTGCTCAATGGCATTCATCACAGCGTTCACAAACGCTGCGGGCCCCGCCACCGTGGCGCATTCGCCAACGCCTTTAGCCCCGATTGGATGATGTGGGCACGGAGTGACCACTTCATGCAGTTCGAAACCAGGAGTCTCCCACGCAGTGGGGATGAGATAGTCCATGTAGTTGGCTCCGATGCAGTTACCTTCTTCGTCGAAGGTGATGTACTGCATGTTCGCCATGGCGTATGCCTCGGTGAGCCCACCCATTACTTGTCCTTCGACAATCATTGGGTTGATTCGCACACCGCAGTCGTCGACGGCCACGAAGTTCAAAACATCCCATACGCCAGTTTCTGCATCGACTTCTACTTTGCAGAAATAAGCTGCGAATGGCCAGGTCAAGTTGGGGGGATCGTAATACGAAGTATTTTCCAATCCTGGTTCCAGACCGTCGGGCACATTGCTGTAGGCAGCGAGTGCACAATCTTGAATTGTCACGCCGCGCTCTTGATTACCGCGAACGTAAAACCGCCCTAACTCCCACTCAATATCCTCTTCAGAAACCTCAAGAAGGTGGGCTGCGATTTTGCGTGCCTTTGCCCGAATCTTGCGAGAAGCCATAGCGACGGCTGCACCAGCGACCGGTGTTGATCGGGATGCGTAGGTGCCCATTCCGAACGGCGCCGTGTCAGTGTCGCCTTCTTCGACCACAATGTCGTCGGCTGGAATTCCGAGTTCGTGGGCCACGATTTGCGCCCACGTTGTCTCGTGACCTTGGCCCTGAGTCTTCGCGCCAGTTCGCAGGATTGCCTTACCTGTCATGTGCACGCGCAATTCAGCAGAGTCAAACATCTTGATACCGATGATGTCGTATTCCCGACTATTTCCTGCACCGAGCGGTTCGGTCATGGTCGAAATTCCAATACCCAGTAACTTTCCGCGCTTACGGGCTTCTTCTTGCTCCTGCTTAAAGGTGCTGTACCCAATTGCCTCCAGACCAACATCGAGGCATTTTCCGTACTGACCGGAGTCGGTGAGGAAACCAAAAGCGGTGCGATACGGGAACATGTCGTCGCGGACCAAGTTCACGCGACGGAACTCCGCTTGGTCCATGCCGAGGTCGTTTGCCGCCGCATGCATCATGCGTTCTTGGAAGAACATCGCTTCGGTGACCCGGAATGAGCATCGATATGCCACACCTCCGGGCGCTTTGTTCGTGTAATAACCCTCACTGACAAGGTGGCCGGCGGGTATGTCATAGCAGGCGAATGTTGAGTGCATCAAACCAATTTTGAACTTGGTAGGTTGCGCATCAGCGAAGAAGGCGCCGTGATCAGAGATCGTGTGCATGCGCATTCCGAGGATTTTTCCATCTTTTCGAAGGGCCAACTCTCCTTCAAGATAAACATCGCGACCAAAACCGGTGGAAATCAAGTTACTTGATTTGTCTTCAACCCATTTGACGGGGCTCTCGGTCAGAATTGAGGCAAGAATCGAAATAACGTATCCCGGGTAGATAGGAACCTTGTTTCCAAAGCCGCCACCAAGATCGGGGGAAATAATCCGGATCATGTGCTCGGGCAATTCAGCAACCATGGCCACCGCAGCTCGAACAATGTGAGGTGCCTGCGAGGTCATATAGACGGTGAGTTTTCCGCTTGATCGATCATAATCCGCGATTGAGCCGCAGGTTTCTAATGGAGACGGATGCGAGCGGGGGTAGTGCAGATCAATCTTTGACACGACATCTGCCGCAGCGAATGCCCGATCGGTTGCTTCTTTGTCACCAATCTCCCAATCGAAGATTTTATTTGATGTTTGATTCTCTTTGTCGTCGCGGATCAGGGGTGCGTCGGGGCTCTGGGCCTGAATCGGATTGACAATCACCGGTAATTGTTCGTACTCAACCACGATCTTGTCGAGTGCATCTCTGGCGATGTACGGGTTGTCGGCAACAACCGCAGCAACCTCTTGCCCTTGAAAACGAACCTTGTCTGTTGCGAGCACTGCTTGAGTGTCATAAGAGAGGGTTGGCATCCAGGCTAGGTTACGAGCGGCCATGGTCTCTCCGGTCATGACAAGACGAACCCCGGGAACCTCCCAAGCGGCACTGGTATCAATTGATTTAATCCGGGCGTGTGCGACAGGACTGCGCAAAATTTCCATGTGCAACATTCCGGGCAACACGATGTCGTCGACGTAACGACCCTTGCCGCGAATGAATCGGTTGTCTTCTACCCGGCGGCGGCTCGCACCCATCCCACCGATTTTGAGTTCGTCGAGCGGTGCCATTATGCCTCCTGGTTTTGTTCGCGCATTTTCTTTGCAGCCCAAAGAACTGACTTAACGATGTTTTGGTAACCGGTGCAGCGGCACAGGTTGCCAGACAATGCCCAACGCACTTCGTCTTCGGTTGGATCGGGATTTCGCTCAAGGAGCGCCTTAGCTGAAAGCATCATGCCGGGCGTGCAGAAACCGCACTGGAGACCGTGCTCCTCTTTGAAGCCTTCTTGAATGGGGTGCAACTCGCTTGCGGTTGCAAGGCCTTCCACCGTTTCGACTTCACGACCGTTTGCCTGAACTGCTAACACGGTACAGCTTTTAACGGGGCGCCCATCCATTAAAACGGTACACGCGCCGCAACCGGACGTGTCGCAGCCACTGTGCGTTCCGGTGAGTTGCAATGCTTGGCGCAACAGGTGCGCGAGGAGGAGTCGAGGCTCTACGTCAACGGTTCTGTCCGTTCCGTTGACATTAACCGTGATCCGGCGAACTTCTACTCCAGCAGCGGGCGCTGCCTGTACTTCGTCATAGAGGCTAGTCATGTTCAGGCTGCTTTCTGCTCGCTATTGGCAATGTTGGACAGTATTCGGGTCACAAATGTTTCCACGATGTGACGCTTATAGGAAGAAGATCCCCTGTGATCAGTGCGTGGCTCCGCGGCAGCCGCAACCGCGTCGGCCGCTTGTTGAATGGTCTCTGCATTTAATGATTTACCGACCAATACTGAGATTGCATCGTTTGCATCGATGGTCCGGCCACCGACTCCAGCAAGTGCGCACCCGGCACGCGTCACGATGTCACCGTCAACGTCGAGAGCAATGGCAACCGAAGCAGTGGCGAAGTCACCGACGCGACGCTCCAATTTCAGGTAACCGCCGAGAGCTTTACCTTTAGCCGGCGGAACGATTGCTTCCACAGCCACCTCATTAAACGCGAGGGCATTCACGAATGGGCCGAGGACGAAATCACAGGCGTCAATCTCCCGGCGACCATTTGGTCCCTGCGCAATGATTTTTCCACCAAGGGCAATCATGGTTGCGGACCAATCACCCTGTGGGTCGGCGTGGCACAGCGAACCAACAAAAGTTCCACGTGTTCGCACGATTGGATCCGCAACAAGGGATGATGCCTGAGCCAACGTGGGGAAATTGCCAAGAATCTTGCTGAATTCCAGATCCTCGTGACGGCACAGCGCACCAATGCGCAAAGAACCGTCGGGATCAACGCGGTGGTATTCCAGACCAGGAATCCCATTGATATCAACGACGCGCGCAGGAGAGGCGAAGCGAAGTTTGAGCATCGGGATCAGACTCTGGCCTCCAGCTAATACTTTTGCTTCTCCACCATTTTGGTCAAGGATCGCAATAGCTTCTTCGACAGAAGTTGGTGCGTCGTAGGAAAATCGTGACGGATACATTCGTTCCTCTTCTGCTTTAGTGACCGGTGTCGGGGACTGCTGTTGGCATGGAATCTGCATCAGGATCAGG
>JBIHZX010000096.1:0-5003 GCA_044240195.1 Candidatus Nanopelagicales bacterium
TGTGTTCGTTACTGACACTTTTTTCCACTTCATGTGGCACCACTGAACGGGGATCTCTGCCCCAGGAAAGTTCGTGAAGGTGTGTTCCACTTTGGCCAAGTGCCCGGTTCAAGGTTTGCACCGGAGTATTTGCAATATCTGCGACAGTCTGTAAACCAAGACGGACCAGAACTTCTTCTGTTTTCTCTCCCACTCCCCACAATGCACTTATGGGAAGCGGGTGCAGGAAATCAATTACTCGATCCGCAGGGATCAGTAGTAGTCCGTCAGGTTTAGCTCTTGTTGAGGCAAGCTTGGCCACAAATTTTGTGCTGGCCACACCAACGGAGCAAGTAATGCCTTGCTCGTCCGCGACCCGAGCTCGAATGAGTTCGGCAATGGTGAGTGGATTGGAAAGCCGACGAAGGGCTCCCGAAACATCGAGGAATGCTTCATCGAGGCTCAGCGGTTCAACGAGTGGGGTAACAGATTCAAATAGTGCCATGACATTGCGACTTACCTCAGAATATTTTTCATGGTGTGGTGTGAGAAATGTTGCCTCGGGTGCGATTCTGCGAGCGCGTGAAATGGGCATTGCTGAGTGCACACCAAGTGCACGTGCTTCGTAGGTCGCCGTGAGAACCACCCCGCGATTTCCTTGGGCCGCTATAACAACGGGTGTTCCTTTAAGTTCGGGGTAGTCGCGTAATTCAACTGCAGCATAAAAAGCATCCATATCAATATGCAAAATATTGCAACCCGAATCATTGGCACCAAAATCAAGTTTTCCGGTTTGTCGGCGCACTTGACTCCTGCTCATGTGCGCTCCTTAATCTCCACTAATACCTTTGCGATTGACGCCTTCACCATCCGGGCGTCCCGGGGCTTCTGTGCCACAACTTACTTGGCGGGGTCGCAATCGGGGTCTTAATATCAGCATAAGCAGACTGCTTAAACCCGCTTCCATGAATGCGGGCAATTCGTTTATGCGGTGTACCACGATCAGGAACCTGGTGTGTGAGGACCAATTCGTTGACCGCCGCAATTCCACCATCAAGCCACAACCGCCTAACACCTCCCAACTCCCAGCAGCCGGTTGCGCGCAGTGAGACCCCCCGTGGCCCAGTCCTGCGGATCTCTCCACGAACTAACAGAATCCACGAATTAAAAAGATCATGGGCATAAGGACCTTGGGCATCTTCGAAAAAAGTTGCATCAACCGGGCCCGTAGAGTCGTCGAGGGTAAGAAAGACCACCCGCTTACCAGTACGAATCGGTGGCATTTGGGTTGCAACTTTGACTCCAGCAATAAAAATGGTTTCCTTGGATCGACAGTTCAGCAGATCCCGTGATTGAACGATGTTCAGACCTTTAACAACATCTGAATAAAAGTCCATGACATGACCGCTGACATCAAGGCCCAAAACCTCTAACTCAGATTTTACTCGTTGCGCACTTGTCATTTCAGGTAAACCTGATGCAATGACACCGCTGTCACTATCTGTGACGTCAAAACTCAGTTGAGCCACTGGGGTACTTTTCCCACTTTTCCCATGGCTACGGTCAAGATCAGCAATTTGAAGGAGCAGGTCCCGCCGCGTGATCTGCCCACGCATTTTTCGCTCGGTGAAACCGTAGAGGCTGTCAAAAGCCCCGGCCACCACTAAATTCTCGGCGACTGGGCGGGAGGGGCGTGCACGCAACCACACATCAGAAAGTGAAGAAAACGGTTGGCCTGTAATGAGCCGATCAATCTCAGCCTCGGAGATTTCTTTTAGATCGGTAAAAGAGACTCGAATTCCAAAACTCAAATCAGGAAGTTGCTCAAGGTGAAATACGTGATTTGATGCATTAACGTCAAGACCCAAAATGGTGACCCCAAAATTTCGAGCGTCATCAAGGATTAGTCGTTTGGGGTACATGCCGGGGTCATGGGTGAGCAGCCCACAGTAAAAAGCTTCGGGGTAGTGGGTTTTTAACCACGCGCTTTGATAGGTGGGTAGCGCAAATGCGGCCGCATGCGCTTTACAGAATCCAAATGAGGCGAACGCTCGCAAAATTTCCCAGACCCGATCAATATGGTCAATGTCGTACCCGCGCGCGAGTGCTGCAGGGTAAAACCAGACTCGTACGTCATTTTGGCCCTGCGGGGATCCCATGGCCCGCCGGGATTCATCAGCTTCAGCGAGCGAACAACCAGAGAAGATACTGAAGACCCGCAAAACTTGTTCGTGGAAAACCACAACTCCATAAGTCTCGTTTAATGCGGGGGCAAGATCAGGGTGTGGAAACACCGGAGCATTCCACCCTTGTCGGGCCCGCAAAAATGGTGTGATCATGTCGGATTTCACCGGACCCGGGCGAAATAATGAAATGTCAATAATCAGGTCATTAAAAGTCTCCGGAGCAAACTTTCCCACCAACTCACGCTGACCTGGTGACTCAATTTGAAAACACCCCAAAGTTTTAGTTGATTGAATCAACTCAAATGTTGCTTTGTCATCAAGTGTGGTTCCGTCAATTACCGGCCGCTCCCCCGTAACCCGTTCTGCTTCATTGAGCGCGTGCGCCATTGCTGATTGCATTCGCACACCCAACACATCAAGTTTGAGTAATCCCATGTGTTCAACATCATCTTTATCAAAATGGGACATGGGAAATCCTGCTGCACTACTTTCTACAGGAGTTCGATCAAGCAATGTCAGATCGGAGAGCACAACCCCGCATGGATGCATTGCAATATGTCTGGGTAGCCCGTCAAGCGCTTCAACCAAGTCAAGGAAGTTATCAATTTCACCGGTTGCGGCTAATTTGCCAAATGAAGAGTGTCTAAGTTCGGGTAGGTCAACCAGCGCAGACTTCACATTGCGAGCGCGGATATGTGGAAATGCTTTAGCGAAAGCGTCAATATCTGAGGATGGCAAACCAAATGCGGCACCAACATCTCGGATTGCTGAACGGACGCGATAGGTCTCCATCATCGAAACTGTGGCAATGCGTTCAGTTCCAAATTTGTCAAAGATCCACTGGTAGACATCTAGTCTGCGTTCGGACTCAACATCAATGTCAATATCGGGGAGCACCCGGCGAAGGGGTGAGAGAAACCTTTCCATGAGCAAGTTTTGGGCAATGGGGTCAACACCCGAAATTCCCAGTAGGTAGTTGACCAAACTCCCGGCGCCTGAACCGCGTGCGGCAACACGGACTCCCTTTTCTTTCACCATGTCAACAACGTGGGCAACGGTAAGAAAGTAACCGGAGAAACCTAATTGGGTAATGGTTCGCATTTCTGCTTCAAGCCGGTGGGATGCAACAGATCGATCATGTTGGTGTGAGTAACTCTGTGGCAACTGATCTTCGCAGCGACGCAAAAGGATGTGATTCGCCTCGCGCTCTGGTTCGGCAACCGGACGATTCACAAGAATGTCAAGTTCGGGAACGAACACGTCACCGAGACCAAGGTCGCGTGCCGGATCTAGTGCACAATATTCGGCTAAGTGTTGGGTGTCACGCAATAATTTATGCACATCACGCTCGCCGCCCTGTTGGCAAATCTCTTGGGCAACGTGATGCATTTGTTCAGCATCTTTTAAAAATCCTTGCAGGCTATTGCCCACCACGTGGCGTGAATCCAAAGGAACCAGCAACCGGGCTGAATCAAGGAGATCAGCAACCTTCGCCTGTTCGGGACTGACATAACGAACAGCATTTGTTAACACGGCAGGCAGTGACACTTCCCGTGACCACGACAGTAGTCGAGCAGCTTTTGCTGTTGATAAACCTGACTTTGATTTTTCCAAGTGGGAAGTGACCGCAAAACCGAGGTAGCGATCAAAGATCGCTCGCCAAGGGCGAAGCAGTGCGTCAGCATGGTGCGACCTTCCGGTAAGTAATGCTTGTCCAACTTCTGACTCTGAAGTAAGCAGTGCAACTATTCCCGCGTGATGTTGGGCTAATGCCTGCCAGGAAAGAACTGGATCCCCGCGTTTTTCATGTGCTGCTGAGACCAACCGGCATAATGATGCCCAACCTTGTGACCCGGTGGCTAACAGAATTACCCGCGGCTTTGTTTCATCGATCCACTGACCACCGTGTGCCGGTGTTCGGCGAGCACCACTTCCCGAGGTTACTTTTGCTTCAGTTCTCTCAACTGCAAGATCAACTCCAATTACGGGAGAAATTCCATTGCGCAAACACGCTCGAGCCCACTGCACCGCACCATAAAGTCCATTACGGTCAGTGAGACCAATAATTTTCTGCCCAAGGGCAGCGGCATGATCAACAAGCGCGTCAGGTCGGGATACCCCGTATTGCAGTGAATAACCCGATGCAACCTGTAAATGGGCAAACGAATCTGGCGAAACCCCCACGGCTACTCGCTCAGCTCACGCGTAAGAATTGAGAAGGTGAATCAGAGTTGCAGGTTTCTAAAGACAGGCGCCCCTGCACAAGTGCATCAAGGGACATTGCCACTTCGAAGATGAATCGCTGTGAGTCACGAACGAGGTCGTCAGCTTCCCGTGAGGTAACACAGGGAATACCGGCCTGTGCCGATGCGCGTTTTTGAGCACCCGCAGCAAAGAAAATTGCCCACTCACCAAATTCGGGGGCAACCTCGGTGAGTACTTCCCACGCGCTACGAATGCGCTGTCTCGTTGGTCCTCCATTTGATCCGCCATTCTGACCCAGGGCCACTTGGGCACGGGCGGCAAGAACTGCCGCAGCGGCGCGTAATGCGCCAAGGTGCGCTGCCGCATAACGCTCGTGTGGAGTGTACGCCGCTATGGCTTCCTGCAAACTTCCCTGGGCGCAATGCAGTAGCTCTAACGCTGGGCGTCGCGTGAACTTTCCCACCATGGGAGATCCTTTCGGGTTGATCGACAAAATATTGGTGCCCCAAAGACACCCGCTTCTCTCGACCCACCCGCACACAATCCAGTCACCGGGGTCGGGGTCGAATCGACCCCGGTGACTGTGATCATGTGCCGGTACTAACTGACCAGACCCGCGCCTAGCCGCGAATC
>JBIHZX010000035.1:0-16224 GCA_044240195.1 Candidatus Nanopelagicales bacterium
ACACGTCAGCATCAGTTGGTGCAATGTTGTAGTCACCGATCGCGGCAAAGGGAAGATCCGGATAAGCAACCAGTTCAGACTGAACCGTTGCATTTAAAGCCTTAAACCATTCCAACTTGTAGTTGTAGTGGTCGTGCCCAGGTTCGCGGCCATTTGGACAATACAAACTCCACACCCGAACGCCACCGCAGGTTGCACCAATTGCACGAGGCTCTGCTGCACCCTCAAAGTCAGGTTGACCAACTAAACCGCGGACAACATTGGTTGCACCCACCCGAGTCAGAATCGCAACACCATTCCACCGACCCGTACCGTGTGTGAGCGCCTCGTAACCGGCGGCCTGAATGGGCATATGTGGAAACGCTTCATCGGTGCACTTCAACTCTTGCAAAGCCACAACGTCAGGCTGGGCGCTCTCCAACCACTCCACCACCCGATCAATCCGGGCTCCGACAGAGTTCACGTTCCAGGTAGCAATCCGCACGGGAGCAGCCTATGCCCCCACGGGTTAGCGAGCGCCGCTCAACTTTCAGAGTCAGTTGGTTTATTGGCGGGAATCCGGTTGAGGCAATTAGAAGGTTGTTGCGATCCCAAGTCCAGCACACGCATTGATTAGTTGACGATCACGGGTCAGGAAGTGGGTTGCACCCACTATGTGTGCACTGGCAAGGTGAATGGAATCTAGGGATCCTAAATGGGTGAATGGAAAACCTGCCGCGCGTTCTAGTGTTGAGGAATTCAACCGAATGAGTTGAATGCCAGCGAAGACGTTTTGGTTTTGTTGCCCGAAACTTACAGAATGCGCGTTGAAGTCTTTAACACGATGCAGGAATCGACTCACTTCGAGTCGAGTTAGTTCACTCGTGAGAAAAGCAAAGCCACGCCCACGCACACTTTCAATCTGTTCGGTGATCTCAGTGGAGTTTTGCTCAGGAGTGATTCGACTAATCAACATGTTTGTGTCGATATAGCAAATCTTCAACTGAGAACTGGTCAAATTCGATCCCGGTTTAATTCTTGGAGAATTTCGCCAGCCGAGACACCCGGTGGGAGCTTGATCGCAAGGGACTCGTCAACGTAGAAATCCCCCAGTTCGGTCTCAGCCGGAATGATCAGGTGTCGGATCTCAGCCGGGTACCGAAGAAGTTTGTAGTTGGTGAGGTACTCAGCAAGTGCTTCACGGGCGAGTACCTGCTGGGACTTTCCGGTCTCCTCGGAAAGAGATTTCAGGCGACTGGCCAAGGAGTCCGAGAGACGAAGATTCATGCTCATCTCAATATGGTACCAATAATGGTACCGAACTGTTGAATTACTCACTCGGACAGTGTTGGGTCCGTGATTGCGCCGATCAATAGGTCTGTTTCGGCGGGGGATTCGGGGGCAACGCACGGCGAATCTGTGGATGCAGATAACCTACGGAGGCAGAAACCCTCCTGTCACGGATCGACCGTGACCGTTTAGTCCGAAGGAGGTGGGTTAATTCATGCGTAAATACGAAGTCATGGTCATTCTGGACTCTGAACTCGAAGAAAAAACAATTGCCCCCAGTCTCGACACATTCCTTAATGTGATCAAGGCAGACGGTGGCACTGTTGAAAAAGTAGATTTCTGGGGCAAGCGTCGCTTCTCCTATGAGATCAACCACAAGACTGAGGGCTACTACGCCGTCATTGAGCTGTTGTCGACCCCAGAAGCTGTTGCTGAACTGGATCGTCAACTTTCACTCAACGAAGCTGTCGTCCGCACCAAGGTGATTCGTCCTAACTGGTCCGTTGCGGTTAAGGCTTCCTAATGGCTGCCGGGGATATCAACGTCACGGTTGTTGGCAACTTGACCAACGATCCTGAACTGCGCTTCACCCCCAGCGGCGCTGCTGTTGCTTCATTCACCGTTGCTACAAGTTCACGTTACTTGGACAAGACAACGAATGAGTGGAAAGACGGGGAACCGACCTACCTGCGGTGCAGTGTGTGGCGTCAATACGCCGAGAATGTTGCCGAGTCACTCACAAAGGGAACTCGCGTAATGGTTTCGGGCAAGTTGAAGCAGCGTTCCTATGAAACCCGCGAGGGCGAAAAGCGAACAGTGATGGAAGTTGAAGTCGAAGATGTTGGTCCCGCATTGCGTTATGCAACAGCGAAGATCAATCGAGTTCAGCGCACCGATGGTGGATTCAGTTCCGGTGGCGGTTCCTCTGCACCCGCAGACGATCCCTGGGCAACTGATGCACCTCCTGCAAACTTTGACGAACCACCCTTTTAATCACGCAAATTTATCAACACTAACTTCGAGGAGTTAAGACAATGGCACGCGACAACAAGCGCCAACAGATGTTGGACAAGAACAAGATGGTGAAGGCAAAGGCCTGCGCTTTCTGCAAGAAAGAAGTGAAGGGTCTTGATTACAAAGACGTAAACCTACTTCGCAAATTCATTTCCGATCGCGGCAAGATTCGTGCTCGCCGGGTAACAGGTAACTGCACCCAGCACCAGCGCGATGTCGCCATGGCTGTGAAGAATGCCCGTGAAATGGCACTTCTTCCCTACTCAGCGGCAACGCGGTAAGTAAAGGAGACCCACAATGAAACTTATCCTCACTCAGGAAGTCAGTGGTCTGGGAACTGCTGGAGACATCGTTGAAGTAAAGGACGGCTATGGCCGCAACTTCCTACTTCCACGTGGCTTCGCAATCTCATGGACCCGTGGCGGCGAGAAGCAGGTCGTACAAATCAAGCGCGCCCGCAAGGTGCGCGAAGTTCGTGACCGTGATCATGCCAACGAAATCAAGCAGTCACTTGAATCTATGGTGATCGTTGTTCCTGCAAAGGCAGGAACAACCGGAAAACTCTTCGGTTCAATTACCACCGCCGATATTGCTGGAGCGGTTAAATCTGCCGGAAACATTTCAATTGATAAGCGCAAGGTGCACTTGGCCGGCGCAGTCAAAACGGTTGGAAAGCACAATGCAACTGTCGAGGTTCACCCTGGCGTCACCGCGAAGGTCACCTTTGAGGTCGCAGCTAGCTAAAAAATTAGACATACACAAAGGTGGGGCTGGCTCGTAAGAGCAGCCCCATCATTGTTTTACAACTTCAATCTTTGCCATACTTACCGGGTGACTTCGCCATCATTTGATCAACCGCCAGAGACAAACGAAGCGCAGGTTCATATCCGCTTTCTTGCGGCTGAGGAATCCAGTGTTCTCGTTGACCTTGTCCGCGAGGCCTATGGCGACACCTATGACGCCGAGTGGGTGTATCAACCCGATCAAATTGCACATCGGATCAACACAAATATGTTGCGCAGCGCAATCGGTCAGCTTTCAGATGGCACCATTCTTGGTCACATGGCACTCATGGTTGAGGAAACCACAGAACGCGTCATGCATGCGGGAGTTGCCGTTGTTCGTGACGCGGCCCGGGGACATCATGTTTTTGAGAGATTGAAAAGGTTCGGTGCGGAGTGGGCAACAGAAGCCGGTTACCTAGGAATATTTAGTGAAGCGACGGCCGCGCACCCGTACTCACAAAAGGCAAACATCGCATTGGGCGCGCATGAAACAGGATTCTTGTTGGGTTGGATTCCATCAACGGTGAGTAACAACGCAGCTCTAGATCCCGATGCCCACCGTCAGTCGGTTGCCTTGTTTTATCTGAAGCTCAACAGTGGCGAGAAACGACCCATGTTCGTCCCTGAAAGACACCGAGCAATCGTGGCGTCCATTCTGGAAACCTCAGGCCTGCACGGTGAGATTGTTTCGGCTCCATCTGAAATTCAAATTGTTGATGAATCGATTCTTACCGTTGAAGAAAAAGATGACCACAACTCAGCAGTAATTCATGTTGAGGTTCCAGGACACGACTTGGCGCGAGTCGTGTCGCAGATTCGTGTGGATCAACTGGAGGTGAAAGGTCGCGACGCTGTGTACCTTGATCTGCCGTTGCAAGAACCCCAGACGCAAATTGTTCTTGAACAGCAAGAGGACGACTTACAATTTAGTTTTGCGGGAATCTTTCCCAATCGAGATCGCAACGGAGATGTCCTGCGCCTACAGTCATTCGGAGACGTTGATCTTCATATCGCTGACATTGTGACAGCTTCAGATCACGGACAAGAATTGTTGGCGTACGTGTTGGGTGATCTACGCGCAATGCAATAGAAAATGAAAGTGGGCGAGCAGCTTGGCCGCTCGCCCGCAATCAATTGAAAAATCTTAACTAACGGGTGCACCATACTTATTGGTATCAGCGGTTCCATTGCCTACCCAGAACACGATCAACACAATGCCTCCGATGAATGGAATAAGCCCGATCAGTAACCACCAGGCTGAGCGATCAGTGTCGTGCAAACGGCGGAAATAAAGACCGAGCACCGGTAGTAACACAGCGAGTGACCAGATCCCATAAATGATCGAACCTGCCCCAACGGCGTTATCGATTATGGAAAGAATGATCCCGATGATGGATACGAAAAGGATGAACCACCAAAACTCAGAGCGGCTGGCTCGACCTGAGAACTTCACATAGTTTGAAAACCCTGACTTGACTGCTTCTCCGAAAGACATATTCCTCCTCAAATTGAAGGTGTTTGAATACACCTCGTGGAAGGAACATACCGAAAAAACCCACAAAACCTATCCCATTTGTCCATATTGACGGATTAACCGCTCTGTGACCATTGACCGAGTGGGAACCCCCGTTAATGCAGGGATTTCCAGAAAAACTAGGTCATAGTTGAGACTACTGATACACCCGGATATGTGACGCGAAGGAATAAGAAAGGTCTAAACCTATGAGTGGATTTGATATTGCCGCGGTACTTGATGAAGCCTGGAGTTTGACCAAGCGCCAATACTGGTACTGGTTGCTCGTGATTGTGGTCGCAATAGCGATCCCTGCTTTAATCATTTTTGTTGGCATATTAGCTGCGCTTGCGGTCCCTGCCCTTGGCGGAATCGTGATCCTCATCGGAATCCTCGGTTTCTTTTACACATTCCTCGGGATTCTGCGAAATGCGTACAACGCTTCGGAAGGCGCTAAGCCATCAGTGAGTGTGTTGCTTCGCTCCGATCGGTTCTGGTGGTTCCTCGTTGCTGGTGTTGTCTATATCGGAATTGTCACCGTCGGTCTATTTGCTTTCATTATTCCCGGATTGATTTTCGCGTTCATGTTCGCTCTATTTCCCTACGCGCTAATCGGCAAGCCAGGTATGACCGGCTTTGGTGCTCTCGCGATGAGTTGGGAGTTAATCACAACTTCGTTCTGGCGATTCATTGGATTTAGAATTGTGCTTATCGGTGCAACCGTTGCTATCACTCTTGTTGCTGCGGTAGCACAGGGTATTTTAACTGGAGTGCTTGATTCTGATTCGAACTTCTTGACATCTATCCTTCTTGTAGCCGTCGCAGTCTTGGCATTATTTGTCAACGTGTTCGTGGCTGCATTTAGTTACTTGGCTGATGCACTCGCCTACCGTCGTTTATCCGGTGACGGTGAAGTGGTTCGTCCCGGATAGCAAAATACTCACGCTTGCTTGTAGTCCTCGGCAACGATCAGGGTAGGTCCAGTTGCGGACTGGACCTGCTCTAGATCTACACCGGGTGCGGTCTCACGAAGAACGAGACCCTCCGGTGTGACATCGATGACGGCCAAGTCGGTAATGATCCGATGAACAACCTTTCGGCCAGTGAGTGGAAGGTCACACGTATCGACGATCTTGTGGGTTCCGTCTTTGGCAACGTGTTCCATCATCACTATGACCCGCTTGGCACCGTGGACCAGGTCCATTGCGCCACCCATCCCCTTAACCATCTTGCCGGGGATCATCCAGTTAGCGAGGTCACCCTGTGTGGAAACTTGCATGGCGCCGAGGACAGCGGCGTCGATGTGGCCGCCGCGGATCATCGCGAAACTAGTTGCTGAGTCAAAAAATGATGCACCGGGAAGAACAGTCACCGTCTCTTTGCCGGCATTGATGAGGTCAGGGTCGACTTCATTTTCATTGGGATAAGCCCCGGTTCCCAAGATGCCATTCTCGCTTTGCAAAATCACGTTCACACCGGGCGGAAGGTGGTTAGGAATAAGCGTTGGCAAGCCAATCCCAAGGTTCACATACTGCCCGTCTTGGAGCTCTTGACCTACTCGGACGGCCATCTGTTCGCGATTCCAACTCATGGGGCACTCCTCACCGTGCGACGTTCGATTCGCTTGTCGGCGGCCTGATCCGCATTGAGCGGCACAATGCGCTGTACAAAGATTCCTGGTGTGTGGACGAGTTCGGGGTCGATTTGCCCCGGTTCCACGAGTTCCTCTACTTCGGCGATTGTGATTCGCCCGGCAGCTGCAGCGAGCGCGTTAAAATTCCTAGTACTTTGGTGGAAAACCAAGTTCCCGGCCGTATCGCCAACACTTGCTCGAACAAGGGCGAAGTCGGTGCGAATTCCGTGTTCCAGAACGTACTCACTGGGTACGCCATCAAGGTCGAAGGTTCCGACAACTTTCGGCGCTGACTCAATTGCCACTGTGCCATCCGTGTTGTAACGCAGAGGCATTCCACCTTCAGCGACCAAGGTTCCCACTCCCGCTGGCGTGTAGAACGCAGGAATTCCGGCGCCACCGGCTCTTAAACGTTCAGCGAGGGTACCTTGCGGTACGAGTTCGACTTCGAGTTCACCGGAAAGATATTGACGCTCAAACTCCTTGTTCTCCCCGACATAAGAGGAAGTCATTCGCGAAATAAGCCCAGCTCGAAGCAGTAGGCCGAGCCCCCAGTCATCAACGCCACAGTTGTTGCTCACCACCCGGAGATCTTTTGGTGCCAATTTCAGAAGCGCGTTGATAAGTACACTGGGAATACCGCACAGGCCAAAGCCTCCGACAGCAATAGTCGCACCGTCACTGATGTCGGAGAGTGCTTCGGCTGCACTGGCGCATACCTTGTTGACCACTGAGGACTCCCTACCGATGCTCGAGAATTGTGGAACTAGTCGTTACCTAATCTAGCGGATCGATTGCAGACGTCGATGAGGCCCGCTTCGACGCATCTGCACCCACTTAATTCCCATGCCTTTTGTGATTTGGTATCCGGGAGGTGCTCGTTATCACTGGTGTAAACGAGCGGGTAGTCCGGCAACAAATGCGTCGGCTGCCCGCTCGATCATTTCCAGAACGAGCGTGAATCCCTCGTCTTTGTCGTAATACGGGTCGGGGACATCTAGGTCGGGGTGTAGCGCCCCAAGATGACCGAGTTCGGGGTCAAAACTTCGCATCATGTACAGCTCGGGCTCCTGCCCACTTTCGCGAATAAGTGCCTCGACGTTTGTGTAGTTGCTTTGGTCCATTACCAAAATAATGTCGAGCTCTGCCATCCAACTCGAAGTGATCTGACGTGCAGTATGCGTGAGCTCGTATCCGTTTTGGGTGAGAATCGCTCGGGATCGGGGGTCAGCTTCATATCCGATATGCCAATCACCGGTGCCGGCCGAGTCGACCATCACACGATCGCTGAGCCCGGCACGATCAATGCGCTCTCGTAAAACGGCTTCTGCAATCGGTGAACGGCATATATTGCCCAGACAGACGGCGGTAATGCGTAATGGTTGTTCACTCGTGTAGTCAGCCACCGTGGCAGCCTAGTAAAAAGTTTTTCTCCACAGGGTGTGGACACTATTTTGTGAGGAAAAAACCGAAAATCATCAAAAATAAGTGTCTTTTCCACAGGTTATCCCGGATAGATCCACCACTTCGCGACCTGCGTCCACAAGGAACCCACAGTTGCGCTCACAGGGGAAATGGACACGGCGGTTCGTTGACCCTAACGTCAGACCCTCAGGGTTTACTGGGTGAAGTAAAGAGAAGGAAAGGGCAGCGTTGAGCGTTTCTGAGCTTCATATCCCAGAAGAACCTCGTGACTCCGCCTATTCCCGCGCACCCGATCGCACGCCACCCAATGATGAGGCGGCCGAGCAGTCCGTTCTTGGCGCAATGCTGCTCAGCAAAGACGCAATCGCCGATGTTGTTGAAACAATTCGCGCCGATGACTTTTACCGCCCAGCACATTCAACAATTTATGAAGCAATCTTGGATCTTTATAGTCGAGGTGAACCAGCAGATGCTGTCACCGTTGCATCGGAGTTAAGCAAGTCCGGTGAAATCACGCGGATCGGTGGCCCTTCTTATCTCCACACATTGGTGTCCATGGTTCCCACCGCGGCTAATGCGAACTACTACGGGCGCATCGTTCGTGAACAAGCAATTTTACGCAGACTCGTCACCGCGGGAACACGGATTGTGCAATTGGGTTACAGCGGTCAAGGTGAAGTCGATGACGCTGTCGACCGCGCCCAAGCCGAGGTCTACGAAGTAACCGAACGTCGAACGAGTGAGGACTACTCACCACTGAGTGAAATTATGCAAGGAACACTCAGTGAGATCGAAGCTATCTCTAATCGTGATGGACAAATGGTGGGAGTTCCTACCGGTTTTGCTGAACTTGATTCATTAACAAATGGTCTTCACGCCGGACAGTTAATTATTCTTGCAGCGCGTCCTGCGCTTGGAAAATCGACCCTAGGACTCGATATTTGTCGCAGCGCTTCCATTAAACACGGTTTGACAAGTGTGATCTTTTCACTTGAAATGAGCCGCAACGAAATTGTCATGCGTCTGCTGTCGGCGGAAGCACAGGTGGCTCTTCACCACATGCGTTCCGGGCAAATGAGTGAGGCCGACTGGGCGAAACTCGCCAACAAGATGGGTGCAGTCAGTGAAGCCCCGTTCTTCATTGATGACTCACCCAATATGACACTCATGGAAATTCGCGCGAAGTGTCGTCGCTTGAAACAGCGGCACAATCTGCAACTGGTTGTTGTTGACTACTTGCAACTCATGTCCAGTGGTAAGCGCGTTGAGAGTCGCCAGCAGGAAGTCTCGGAGTTCTCACGTTCGCTAAAACTCCTTGCCAAGGAACTCGAAGTTCCGGTCATTGCCATCAGTCAGCTCAACCGAGGGCCAGAACAACGCCAGGACAAGCGACCAATGCTTTCTGACCTACGAGAGTCCGGCAGCCTCGAGCAAGACGCTGACATGGTTGTTCTCCTTCACCGCGAAGATGCCTACGACCGCGAGTCACCCCGCGCCGGTGAAGCGGACTTCATTGTGGCTAAGCACCGCAACGGCCCAACAGCAACCATCAATGTTGCATTCCAGGGTCACTACTCGCGCTTCGTCGACATGGCGCGCGACTCTATTTAGTTGCTGGTTGTTATGGGGGCATCGCTTGTTTTAGGGGCACTGTGAAAATCCTGCACACTTCCGACTGGCACCTGGGACGAACTTTTTTGTCCGAGAGCATGCACGTTCATCAAGAAGTGTTCATTGATTGGCTCATCGCATGTGTTAACGCGGAACAGGTCGAGTTGGTGGTTATTGCCGGCGATGTTTATGACCGCTCGGTTCCTCGCACGGAATCTGTGCGACTTTTTGACCGTGCTCTCATTGGCTTGAGTGCCGTGTGTCCCGTGTTCATTACCCCAGGCAATCATGATTCAGCGGTCCGGTTGGGTTTCGGTAGCGGGCTTATGGCAACAAACGGTGTTCATATTCGTTCAGAGATCTCAGACATTGGTGTACCGCTCGAGCTCACCGGCCGCGATGGCACCGCAGTGGTCGTTTATGGAATTCCCTATCTTCAACCAGAGGTAGTGTCCACGCAATTGGAAGCCGAGCGAACTCATGCGAGTGTCCTCAATGCTGCAATGGGGCACATTCGCACCGATGTGATTAATCGAGGGGACGCCAGAGTCGTGGTGGTATCCCACGCGTTCATTACGGGTGGAAGTTCAAGTGAGTCGGAGCGTTCACTTGAAATTGGTGGAATCGGTGATGCACCATCAAGTATTTTCACGGGGGTTGACTACGTCGCTATGGGCCACCTGCATGGGGCACAAGTGATATCTACCCCGGAGGATTCATCGACGGTTGTTAAATACTCGGGTTCGCCATTGCCCTATTCATTCTCTGAAGAGAAACACAGTAAAAGTGTGACGTTGATTGACATACCAACGGTGGGTTCTGTGGCATATGAAAATATTCCCACTCCTGTACCCGGTCCTCTTCTCACCATTACGGGTGAATTGGAAGATCTTCTCAGCAGTTCACAATTCGACGAAGTTGAAAACTATTGGGTGCGAGCGGTCGTGACCGACCCCACTCGGCAGGAGCGAACCCGCGAACGATTGATGGAAAGATTTGCCAACCTCAAACACATTGAGTTCTCACCACAAGGCGGAGCGCCGACACTGTCAATCCATGAGCGACTGGACCCACAAAGTACTCCACCGATTGAGATCGCCGCAGGATTTGTCGCCCACGTGAGCAAAACCGAGATCACTGATCCGCAACGAACTCTTTTTCAGGGTGCCATTGAAAGCGTGAATGCGAGTGACCTCTCGCTATGAGAATTCATCGCCTTGAAATATTTGGAATCGGACCATTTAGAGACCGGCAAGTAATTGACTTTGACGCTCTCAGCGTTTCAGGTTTGTTCTTGATTGATGGACCAACCGGATCGGGAAAAACAACAATCATTGACTCCATCACCTACGCACTCTTCAGCTCGCTCAGCGGGGAGGAGTCGGCCAAGGACCGCATGCGCAGTGATTTCAGTGTTGGATCTGATCGCTCCGAGATCATCTTGGACTTTTCCGTCAGTGGCGTTAAGCACACCCTCACTCGAGGTATTCCCTATTCATTTGCGAAAGCCAATGGTGAAGGTGAGACTAAGCGTGCAGCCACCCAATCTTTGATCAGATTTGGTGCCGGTGGCATGCAGGACCTAGCCCTCACCCACGCAAATGAAATAGGAACCTACCTAGTAGACCTGTTGCACCTGAATGCCCAGCAGTTTCGACAACTTGTTGTTTTGGCTCAAGGTGAGTTCGCAGCATTACTGCGCATGAACCCCAGTAAGCGACTCGAGGCGCTGCGTGACCTTCTGGGAGATAGTTACTACCAAAAACTACAAACAGAGCTTGATGAACGTGGCAAAGCGGCTCAAGTCACCGTGAGTTCGGCGCGATCGGCAACGCGAGATATTGCGGTGCAGATTCAAGGGCTACTGACTCCCACCGACCCCCAAGAACTCCAGGATCAGGTCAGCGAACTCGTTGACGCAAGTGCACCCGACCCCGCTGCTGTTACTCAAGCTGTAATTGCGCATTGTGAATCGGGCGTTGAGGTTGCGCGTGCAGAACTTCGAAGCGCTCAAGCGGTTGCGCAACCACTTGAAATCCGATTCAGCGAACTGGCACAAATCAAAGCAAGCCTCGACGAAGTTGTTCGAGCACGTGAGTTGGCGTTAATGGCAAAAGCTGAACTAAGCTCTGGGGAAATCGATCTCACACTCGAAGAGATCCCAGCAATTATTACCCGCACCCGCGAGCAAATCGGTCAATTGAAGCCGTTGGTCGACTGGCAGTTGGGGCATTCACAAAGAGTTTCCCAACGTGAAGAATTGCTTGCCGAACAAGAAAAATGCATATCCATGTATGAACAGTTGCATCAGGCGATTGACACCTATCCGCAAACTTCAACACAATTGAAGTCGGCGCTCACGGAGTCCCAACAAGCAACGATTGTCGTCGAACAACGGGAAGCGCAGATAAGTGCGCACGACGAGATCCGTGAAAACCTCGAAAAACTTGCTTCCTTGCACGAGCTCTGTCGCAGAAACGAGGAGGCTCTGCATGATAAAAAAGAGCAATTAGATTCCCATGAGCATTCTGTAACGAAAGCAGAGTTAACTTTGTCGCAGGCCATTCGCGCGCAACTCACTCAGCGGGTAGTTGTACTGGCCGGTCAATTGCGTGAGGGTGATCCGTGTTCGGTGTGCGGTTCCCTTACCCACCCACAACCTGCATCGGTAGAAATCGGTATTGACGTTGTTACCGAGGAACAGATAGAAAACCTTGAAAGTAGTCTGGAGAGTGCAAAAGCGACTCGTGACTCACATAAGCGTGAGCTCGCTGAACTGGGTTCAGAACTTGATTCGAAAAAACTTGCAGTCGCCTCACTGAGTGCAATCTGTGGTGATAAATCACTGGAGAGTGTCGCTGCTGAACTCGAATCTTTAAGTTCTGAATTGGTCGCCACACGTGAATTAGCCGAGCAACTTGAGCGACGCGAGGCAGACTTGAATGAGCTGGAATTGTCCTTCGTAGAGAGTAAAAAATCTATCATTGATGCAGAGAGTGCCAGGGAGATAGCCAATAACGCACTCCTGAAGTTTGACACCGAGGTAGAACTCAAAGACGCAGAGCTGGCACAACTCATTGATTCGGAGCTGAACGCAACCGATGAACTCAACGAACTTGAATCCACAACAGTTCGCCTCACCACGTGGCTCGAAGCCAGTCGACACCTGGAAAAAGTTTCGAAGTCCTTAACGCCTGAGATGAGGGAACTAGATCCCATCGAATGTGCGAATTCCTTTGACAACGTGGAGCTGGAACTTACGTTAGCCCGCGAAGGTGTTGAACAGGCGGAGGAGACCCGAACGCTGTCCGAAAGTTTGTTAAAGTCTGCGAACGCGCTGGTCACCAAATACGCTAATGAATCGCAGGGAATTGAAAAATTAGTAGCTGAAGTCAAAGATGCCGTAGGACTTGGCGCCCTCGTCACGGCGACATCGTCAATCAATACTAAAAAATTGACATTGGAAAGTTATGCACTCCAACTTCGGTTCGCCCACGTTTTGGAATCTGCATCAATTCATTTAAGAAAAATGAGCAGCGGTCGCCTATCCTTTTTACTCGATGAGAGTTCCCAAGGCCGCGGTAACACGGGTCTGGGAATAAACGTCATGGATGAAGCAACAGGGGATGCTCGTCCGACAGCCTCACTCTCCGGTGGAGAAACCTTCTACGCTTCCCTATCACTGGCCCTCGGTTTGGCTGATGTTGTGCAGAGTGAAACCGGAGGGGTCTCGCTGGAGACCCTTTTTGTGGATGAAGGATTTGGTTCCCTAGACACGGATACTCTAGAGCGGGTCCTGGACCAACTCGATCAATTGAAATCAGGTGGCCGGACCATCGGAGTCATTAGTCACGTGAGTGAAATGAAAGATAGATTCCCCGACCGAATTGTGGTCTCGCGAGATCCCGAGGGACCAAGCCGAATCCTTCAGGGCTGAGCGCAAAATTCGCCCCCGAGTGGCATACTTGACAGAATTATGTATATGTATATACTAGTACATACAGGTCTAGACATATACATTTTAACCAGTAGTGAAATAGGCCGGAAATGAATGTAAGTCGCAAATAAGGAGGGATTCATATGACGAATCCATTTGTACGCAAAGGTGCCCGAGGGAATGCCTCATTGATGGAGCGCTCGGTTCCCAAGGCCCATGTAATCGATACCGATTTTTGCACGGGCAAGTGCCGGTTTGTACTGGAATGCACCTGTGGCTCAAGCCACGAAACCCGGTATATCGACGAGGCCCTTGAATGGGTTGAAATGCACAAGGAATTTGCCGAACTAGCCGATCAACTGCCTGAGTAATAAATGACGAAGAAGATCAGCCCAGAGAAAGCCGCCGCCATCGTTGAAGTCGAAGAGGCGGCAGCCGAGTGGCGTGCCACCAAAAAGCGTGAACGGGCTGCAAGGGAAAGCCTGGCAACAGCGGTGCGCAACCACGTGGATTCAGAGACATTGTCAGAAAACAAAATCTCCACAATTACGGGGATTCCCCGCATGACCATTCGAAAAATGATGGGAAAAATATAGGACCACCTGTACATCAAGGATCGGTCGGCGCAGACGCCTCACTCTGGTCTCTAATATTGGTTACTAACCGATGGAGGAACCACAGATGTCGATTGATCGTGACAAACTCACCGACCAACTAGCTCGTGAACGAGCACTGCATCAATCCCGCACTCCGATTTCCCAAGAGTTGTATTCCCAGGCCGATAATCTTTTTGGTCGAGTCCCGATGACCTGGATGAACAAATGGGCAGGCGGTTATCCGCTTTATCTGAAGTCTGCTCGCGGGAATCGAATAATTGACGTCGATGACAACGAATACGTTGACTTCTCCTTAGGTGACACCGGGGCCATGGCCGGTCACTCGCCGGCGGCAACTGTCACGGCGGTAAACAACCGGATTGGTGTTGAAGGTGGTATCACGACCATGATGCCAAATGCGGACGCCCAGTGGGTGGCCGCCGAACTCACGCGCCGATTTGGGTTACCTCTCTGGTCATTTAGTTTGACGGCCACTGATGCAAATCGTTGGGCATTACGCATTGCCCGTCAGGTCACCGGAAAGGACAAAGTCCTCGCGTTCTCATACTGCTATCACGGCGCCGTTGACGAAACGTTAGTGCGAAGCGGACCCAACGGTGAAGCAATCCTGCGCGAGGGAAATGTTGGTCCAGCTGTTCCCATCGCGGAAACAACTCGCGTTGCAGAATTTAATGACTTGGAATCTGTTGAGCGGGCGCTCGCTCACGGGGACGTCGCGATCCTTATCACTGAACCAGCGTTGACCAATATTGGAATCGTATTACCCGAGCCCGGATTCATGGATGGCTTACGTAGATTGTGCACTGAATATGGTGCCTTGCTGTTAATTGATGAAACCCACACGATCTCAGCTGGTTGGGGTGGTTGTACTAAGGCATGGGATTTGCAGCCTGACATTCTTGTTATTGGGAAAAGTATTGGCGGGGGAATTCCTAGTGGTGCTTATGGGTTAAGCCAAGAAGTTGCTGACGCAATCAACGCGGCGGAGGACTCGGACCTCGTTGACGTGGGAGGTGTTGGCGGAACACTTGCGGGAAATGTGTTGAGCACGGCAGCCATGCGTGCCACTTTGGATCAGGTGTTAACCGCCGCTGCATTCGAGCACATGATTGCGTTGGCAACCACCTTTCGCAAAGGAGTCGAAGAGGTGCTGAAGCGATACGAAGTCCCTTGGTCCATTGCTCAACTCGGTGCACGAGCTGAATACCGATTTGTTTCACCCGGTCCTCGAACGGGAACCGAATCTGCTGCAGCCTATGACGCCGACATTGAAGAGTATTTACACCTATACATGAGCAACCGAGGATTGTTGCTTACCCCATTTCACAACATGGCCCTGATGTGTCCGACCACCAGTCACGCCGACGTGGAACTTCACACGAAATTATTTGATGCAGCAGTTAGCGAATTGGTCTAGGCACAACCCTGGTAAATGGTGAAGGCCGGTGTGACAAGCACACCGGCCTTAACCATTAAGAGTCCGCGTTATTGCTTGAGAAGCACCGGCCCTTGGGTGCGTACCTTGCCGTTGGCAGGTATTGCTGAGCATTTTCCATCGAGTTGGCACATTTGCTTGTACTGCTTCTTTGCCCTGAATGTCTTACTGCCAGCCTCGGAGTAAACGATCTGATTGATTCCGCCTTGTGCACTGAATGTGCAGGTCACTTTCCGGTTCACTTCTTTGCAACCCCGGTAGGTGGTGCCAACAATCCAATCCTGCAAGGTGTCCATGGCGACAGCGCCTGCAGCACTCTCGTTGTATTGAATTCCCCAAAGATCGTTGTAGGGACCCCACTGGTACATGTAGACGCGGGAGATACCCAGACGAAGTGCATCAAGGTAGGTGATCGCTGTCCAGTTTGCTGCTTGTGCGCCATCGATATCCTGTTCGGGATTCTGTGGACCCGGACCACCGAGACCGTAATTGTTTTCGGTATCCCACAGGGGCAAGTTAGGTGCACCCGCTGCTTTGAGGAAGTCAATCCAAGCATTAGCGAGTACCTGGCGGTCGTTGGTATCACCCAAAGAAGCCGGGTAGGTGTGCGCTGCCCAAACATCTACTGGCCATCCAAGGGCCTCAAGCTCCCGAAGGTATGCGGGGTAGAACTTCTTGAATGGTCCGCCAAGGCGTGTGCCGGTGCTGGGCGCCACAATCGTTGCACTGGGATCGATGCCTTTAATGATGTCGTAAGCGCGCTTGGTTAAATCGGCTAATTGGGCGGGGGTTCCCGTGAAAAAGGTGGACAAGTTTGCTTCATTCCACGGCTGGTAAATCTTGATCTTTCCTTTATAACGGGTGGCTACGGCGCGAACCCAATTATCCCAATCCGCCATATTTGCTGGGACACCAGAAGCATCGGGTGCGGGAAGGGCTGTGGGGTTGCGCTGACTAGTGGCCCAAGCGGGGGTACCGGAGAGAA
>JBIHZX010000097.1:0-4967 GCA_044240195.1 Candidatus Nanopelagicales bacterium
GCACAGACTCACGGGCTTCCGAGAGTTCAGCTTCCACCACGTCACCGAAGTCCGATTCTGGGTCGTCAACGACACCGTCAGCGACGCCATCGACTTCAACGACTTCAACAAGTGCTCCAGCAAAACCCGCAGCGGAAAAATCCACCCCAAAGAAATCTGAATCCAGCTCAGGCTCTGCCACTAAGTCATAGCGTCTGTGGATATCGATTGGACGTGAATTCATTTCACGCTTAGGTTCGCCTTATGCACGTAAATGCACTTCTGCGACTGCGCACGCTGCTCAATCGGCACCGTCGGATTCTGGGATCGTTTTGCGCAGCACTCGCCGTTCTCCTGATTTTTGGCTCAATGTCTGCGCCGGCTCCAGCAACTGGACCCGATCACATTGTCGCTGGGTTACCCGAGGGATTCGTTGCAGTTCCGGTAACCCTGCGTTCTGCAGCAATCGCTAGTGCGGTTCGAGTCGGCGACACGATTGACTTAGTGGCTCCTAGCGAAACGGGTGCACCACGCGTCATTGCACTCGATGCAACCGTACTGGATCTCCCCAACGCATCAGGTTTTGCTTCTCCCACCTCAACGGTGATTTTGGTCAGTGTCGATGCATGGCAGGGAGCAGCTTTAGCAGCAGAAGATTCCGACCAAATTTCATTAGTAATAAAAACGCGCTAGAACATATAACTTGTCACACGCCGTGGTGTGGTGGAACATTGTCTAAAAATTCACGATCACGCTGATCAAACTTTTTCGCCCCAGTATCTGTCGTTTTACTCATGTGCTCGGTTGTCGACCCGGCCGCAACAAGAATTTTCTCAATGTGCAATCCAGCAGCACGTAGTTCGGCCCGCGACTTCAATGCAGAGAGGTCGATTTCTATTCCTGATTCTGATATCTCCACCGAGACTCCCGATAGCTCTTGGGAAATTCTGCTGCCCATGTCAACGGGGGCGCAAGGATCAAAATCAATACCGATACTGGTTTCACCATTAAACACCAGCGCTGATACAAAGCTTTGATTACCCAATGGGGCAAAAGCAGCAGCAATCGCGAGGTGCAATGCACTTGGCTGGTTCACGTGAACAGGTTACTGGCAAGATGCCTTTTTATGAACCGCACACTCACCCGCACTTCGTGGCGGGAGGCCCAAAGCGTGCATAAAGCACGGGCTGGTGCTCTCACATTGGGAAGGCGTGCTCGCAGGCAAATCGGTGAACGCGATCCAGTTGATGACTTCATGTTTGAGTACTACCCATACACACCAACAAAATTGGAAACCTGGTTTCCCGGAATTGGTATCACCCTCGAAATCGACTCAAACGACACATTTGATTTCCCCAATTACTACTCCAATGCAACAACCTGTGAATTGGACGATCAATACCTAATTAAGCACCGGTCAAGAATTGATTCGACATTGGAACTTCTGCGCAATACTCAACTGCGCGAGGCGACATTCAATTGTTTTGGATTACACGAATGGGCCATGGTGTATCAGGCTGATCAACATGAGATGAGACATGGGGATCCACTGCGCGTTAGCCAAGATCAGATTGACTCTCTTATCGGTGAATTGGGACTTCGCTGCACTCACATTGATGCTTTTCGGTTTTTTACCGATGAAGCTGCACCTCAAAATGTAAATCGCCTGAACCTCATTCCTACCCGCGATAATCAGAAAGACATTGAACAATCCGGTTGCCTTCATGCCAATATGGATCTCTACAAGCACTGCATGTGGTTTCACCCGATGATCCCCGGTGACCTTGTACTCGATTGCTTTGAGCTGGCTCGCAGCGCTCGAACCCTGGATATGCAAGCCAGTCCATATGACCTCACCCAGTACGGCTATGAGCCGATCAGGATTGAGACAAGCACCGGTCGGGCTACCTACGTAGCGCGCCAGCGTGAACTTTCCCTTCGGGCGCAGGACCTTCGAACTCACTTGATCGCGGTGCTTGAGACTACCCACCTCCCTGCCACATAAAACCCTGCAACTATTCCAAGTCTTAGCCGGTGTTGCGGATTAATCATTCATGCCTCAGACTTTCGGAATGAGAATGAGATCAAAGGCAATCGCAGTTTCCGCGGCACTACTAATTCCCATTGGGCTTGCAGCAGCACCCATTGCAGTCAACGCTGCCCCGAATACAACCAAGCCGATCACTCTCAAGGCGGTCAAAACTCACAGTAGCCCGACCGATTGCTGGACAGTCGTGAATCGCAAGGTCTACAACCTCACGGCTTGGATCAGCCAACATCCAGGTGGTTCCAGCCGAATCATTGCCATGTGTGGCAAGGACGCATCAGCAGCTTTTAATGCTCAACATGCGGGTCAAGGATCACCTAATAGCAACTTGGCCGAGTACCAAATCGGCATAATCAAGAAAAAACCTTGATACCCGAACTAGTTTTTGGAATTCCCGCACATCCACTCATAATTCACGCGGTAGTCGTACTTCTTCCCCTAGCCGCAATTGACATGATCGCTATGGTTCTAATACCACCATTTCGAGGCAAGGTGCAGAAGTATTTCGTTGCGGGAACATTAGTCGTTGCGACGGGAAGTGCCTTCTTGGCAAAAGAGTCCGGTGAAGCTCTACGCGCCGTAAATGGCGTGTCCGAGTACCACCAAGAGTGGGGTTCGCGCACATTTTATGCAGCCTTGGCACTCGTTGTCCTTAGTGCAATCTGGTTCTGGTTGGACACCAAACCCAGATCTGTTTACAAAAGAATCACAGGCGTCCTTGTCGTAATAGTGAGCGTTGCCGCCATTACGGCTACCGTTCTTGCCGGACATTCCGGCGCACAATCTGTATGGGAAATGAACGCGGAAACCACAACAGATATTTCATCGACCGGAACCATCACCATAAAAGAAGTGGCTCAACACTCGACCGCCGCTGATTGCTGGTCGGTAGTTAATGGAAATGTTTACGATCTCACCCAATGGATAAATGAGCACCCCGGAGGGAGCGGTCCCGTTGAATCAATGTGCGGGATTGATGCAAGCACGCCCTTTAATAATCAACACAATGGTCAAGGAGAACCCGAAACCGCACTCGCGAACTTTCAGATCGGAACACTTGGTTAAGCCCGTTCCGGGGGTCCACCCGGTGGATTCTCCTGCTGCATTTTCGTTACGTATTCTTTCCAGGCAAGTTCATCTGGATCTTTGACAATTGGTTCGAGTGCAACTGAATCCTCTTCCATCGCCTCGAATTTTTTGGCTCGTTCGCGGAAATACTTACTGATTGACTTAGTCAGACTGCCGTGTTTTCGGTAGCGATTCCAAATTACCACCGCAAAAATCCCGATAATTGGCCATTGAAAGGTGTAGACCCAAGCTCGAGTGACCCCTTCTTGTGCCCGTCCAAGCTCAATCACCGTGGCATAGGCACAAAATGCAAGGACAATTGCCAGTGGCACGTGCAACTGCCAGAAATCTTTTCGTTTTTGCTTTGGATCACTCATATTGAGACCTCAACAAGATCATCAAAGGTTGTCGGCGATGTTTGTTGGTCCTGACGCACCAAGAACAGGATGAACAGCACGGCGAATAGCGTCACAACCCAGAACGACCAATGGAGGCCACCAGTGATCTCGCGCTCCATCCACCAACCGACCAGCGGGATGCCAACTACCGCGAATCCGGCAGTTGACCAGCTCCGATTCAGTGCGAGCGAACTGATGAATTGGTACCCAAGATAAATAGTTACTGCCGAACCCAGAAGAGCAAACCACTGAGCACCGATACTTTGCCCAATGGTGACGGAAGTGAAATACGTCGTGAAGAGATACAGCCATATAACCAACGCGATCGCGGTGACGTCGGGGTAGTTCCGGAAAAATCTAACCGTTCCTTTGCCACGTGGGAGCAGATAGAAAAGGGAAAATGGCAGAAACAAGCCAAGCGTCAAAAGTGCCACCCAGATTATTTGGTCCCCAGCCTGAAATTCCCCGGGGGGCGCTGTGCGCGATAGCGCAACTGACAGGCCAAGGACCAGGCCCATCCACAGAATCTCGCGCCCAGCCAGCAATGCGATCCCCACACTGTTTAGTGGACCTTGTTCCGCGCTTTCGCTAATTTTCTTGCGCGCTCGCCAGCCAAATGAGATGAGGACAATCAGGATTGAAATTTTTGCTAGAAGGATTGCACCGTAAACTGACGTGACAATTGCTGCTGGTCCATCAAGTCGTAATGATGCGTTTAACAATCCACTCTCGACGAGCGCAATCACGCTAACTAGTGCGAGGGCACTAAACCTGCGGATGACTATCCCTGAGTCAGGACTGGAGCGCAGCAAATAAATCACCAAGGCAATCAGGCCACCAACCCAAGCGCTCATAGCAACGATATGGATGCCAAGACTGATGGATGCGGCATTGTGGGTCTCGGTCATACTTGAATGGCCGGTGAGACCAGGCAGGAAAGCTGCACTAATTGCTAACGCCGAGATGATGATTCCGGTGACGCGATCAAGTACCACCCAGCCCAAAAGCGCAATGAAAACGAGTATTACGGCTTGGACCAGCATGACTTGGCCGACAGTGGTTTGCGAAAGTAGCGACCACCACACGTTTAAGTTGAGTGAATCTGAAATCGAAAAAGCGAGAACCTCGGAAACGGTGAAGACGGATTGGGCCGCAATAGCCAGAAGCCACACCAACGCGCTCAGTGAAGTCACTCGTCCCAAGAGGGCATCAGGTTTCGGCGCTAAAACTCCTCCAACTAATGCCGAACCAACGGTGAGCGCCATGGCTACATCTCTGATCAACAAACTTAGGGGCAACCCCCACAAGGTTAACTCTGGAACCGTTGGCAAGCCAATAATCTGATTTTCACTCAATGCCCCGATCATGGCCAGCACTAAATACATGGAAGCCAAGGAACAGATACCAGCCAGCAGCAATGACCCGCGTGTGGAAATCTGATTATTTAATCGAGTAGGAAGCATTTAGCTACTGCT
>JBIHZX010000098.1:0-4877 GCA_044240195.1 Candidatus Nanopelagicales bacterium
CATGGGGCAACCAGATGCGCTCATATGTCCTTCATCCGTATCAAATGGTGAAGGATCTGCGGACCAATGAGGAAACGGGTAACACCGGAGCGGTGCTGGACGGGGAAATTGATGAACTGGTTCAGGCGGGAATTAGGTGGAGAAAGACTAATTCGGCCACGCCGTAATCACCGATTTTGGTCCGATCCGCTTAGACTGCCATTCATTGACCTGATGGCTTCCCGACTGAAACGGAGTACCGCGCAGTGATCCTGTTCGATACCGTCACCAAGCTCTACCCCAATCAAACCCGACCAGCCTTAGAAGAAGCCTCCCTTGAAATCGAAAAAGGTGAGTTCGTCTTCCTGGTGGGACCTTCTGGGTCAGGGAAATCCACTTTCCTTCGATTGGTGCTCCGAGAAGAGCGACCCACTGCCGGAAATGTTTGGGTGTTGGGTAAAGACCTGAGTCGGCTTTCAAACTGGAAAATTCCCACGCTCCGCCGGGAGATCGGAACCGTTTTCCAGGACTTCCGGTTATTGCCCAATAAGAGCGTGTTCGAGAATGTGGCATTCGCCCTTGAGGTGATTGGTAAGCCAAAAGCTCTTATCAACAAAGTCGTCCCCGAAGTTTTGGAAGTTGTCGGTCTGGAAGGCAAAGAGGAGCGTCGCCCCGATGAACTCTCCGGTGGCGAGCAGCAACGGGTGGCGATCGCTCGGGCATTTGTTAACCGACCCAAGTTGCTGATCGCGGACGAACCAACCGGAAACCTTGACCCGGGAACCTCCGTGGGGATCATGAAACTCCTTGATCGAATCAACAGATTGGGAACAACGGTTGTCATGTCAACCCATGACGCCCAGATCGTTGACCAGATGCGTCGCCGGGTTGTTGAACTTGAAAACGGTCATGTGGTTCGAGATCAGTCCCGTGGCGTGTACGGATACGCCCGCTGATGCGCGCACAATTTGTTGCCAGTGAAGTTGGGAACGGACTTCGTCGAAACTTAACGATGACTCTTGCGGTCATCATCACTGTTGCGGTTTCACTCACCCTGTTCGGTGTGAGTTTGCTGGTTCGCGCGCAGGTCGACACCATGAAGGATTTTTGGTACGACAAAGTTGAAGTTTCCATCTTCCTGTGTGCCAAGGGCAGTGACACTCCTTCATGTGCTGGTGGCGCAGTTACCCCTGCGCAACGCGATCAAATCAAGGCGGATCTTGAATCATTGCGTCCACTTGTTCAAGACATCTACTACGAATCACAAGGAGAGGCATACACCCGCTTCCAGGAACAGTTCGCTAACTCACCAATTGCTGACAGTGTCAATGAAAGCGCATTACCTGAATCTTTCCGAGTCAAGTTGGCCGATCCAACGCAGTACGACGTTGTTGCTTCAGCTTTCTCCGGTAGGCCGGGTATCGAGCAGGTCAATGATCAGCGACAGGTGCTCGACAAATTCTTCCGGTTACTCGGAGGACTCCAAGCAATTGCATTGATCATCGCGGTCGTAATGTTGATAGTTACCGTGCTGTTGGTCGTCAACACAATGCGAGTTGCTGCCTTCAGTAGGCGTCGTGAAACCGGCATTATGCGATTAGTTGGCGCCAGCAACCTTTATATTCAATTACCGTTCCTCCTTGAGGCTGCCGTTTCAGCTGGAATCGGTGCGATCCTTGCTGTTGGTGGGTTGATTTTGGCTAAGGGGATCGTGATCGACCAGATCCTGGCCCCGTCATTCCAATTCACCGCATTCGTTGGCTGGGACGCCGTATTGGGAATTGCACCCATTCTGATCCTGGTCGGAATTGGGCTTTCGGGCATTGCCGCCTTCCTGACCCTCAGGAAGTACTTGAGAGTTTAGTCCTCAAACACGCCATCCCAACTGCCCAAGATCGTTCAATCCGAGGTTTATCCTTTTGAGGTGGTCCCCTCCCGCAACGGCATTGCCGTGCCTTTCGCAGCCATTTTCATGGCCGGTTTTGTGCTGGCCAGTTCGGCTTTGGTGGCGCCCACGCATGCGGCTGATCTCAATGAGATCAAAAACGACCAGCGTCAAGTTGAATTAGGTTTGGCACTGACGAATCAGGCGCTGGGGAAAGCGAACACGAAATTACAAAAAGCCCTCACTGCCGCAACGAGTGCCCAACGTGCATTAGAAAAAGCTCAGTCGCAACAGCAATCAGCACAGCAGGAAGCCGATCGGGCAAAAGCTGTAGCAGAGGTTGCACGAGTTGAATCCGAGTATGCAGAAAGTGCACTAATGCTGGGGAGCCGCGCACTCAAGCGTTTGAACCGACAATTGGAAAAACAACGCGATGACATGGAAGACATGGCAAGGGCTATTTATCAACAGGGCCCCCTCAGTGAAGTCAGTATTCTCATGTCCGCGCAAGATCCAGCAGACTTCACTGCACGCATGGTGGCCGTCAACTACGTGAGCCGTGAACAGCAAGGCATGGAGACCACAATTCTTGCTTCCAGCGCCGACGCCATGCGGCAAGAAGTTAAGTTGACCGCACTTACTGAGAAAGCTTCGGCAACTCGAGCACAAGCAGAACGCGAACAGGTCAAAGCGCTACGAGCACTTGAATCAGCAGTGGAAAAACAGCGTACTGTTCTTCAGGTTCGTAAAGAGATGCGTCAAGCGGTTAAAGCTGCCAAAGTTTTTAAAGTGAAAATCAAGAATCGTTTTGAACGACTCAAACGTGAGCAGCGCAACCTGGAAGTAGCAGCGAAGAAAGCCGCCGCGCAAGCAGCGGCGACCCAATCGAGTCAGTCACCAAGCGGGTCACTCACCTGGCCACTTCCCGGTCACTTAAAAGGTGGAGATGTAGGACCGCGTACCCACCCGATTTATGGACACAGTTCCTGCCATACGGGGATCGATATTGCTGCACCTTCGGGTACCAGCGTTATCTCAGCTGATGTAGGGACTGTTGCGACAATCACGAGCGGTGGGCCTAACGGCAATGCCGTATTAGTCGCACATGGCGGTGGCCTCACGACTTTATATGCGCACCTTTCTTCGGTAAGCGTCAACGTGGGAGAAGTGCTTAACGCCGGCCAAGAAGTAGGTAAGGTCGGGTCAACCGGCTGGTCCACGGGTCCACATCTGCATTTTGAAACCCGCCTAGAGGGAACGGCGTATGATCCCATGGGTTGGTTCGGGCAATCAAAACGAGCGGTGCCCTGTTAAGACCCGAAGTGAACCATCGTTAAGCATCAGAATGTGAATTGAAGGAGGAGTCAGTGGAAACATTTACCGGACCTGACTTCACCAAGGATCCTCACCCTCGGCAACTATCCAGACGAGGGTGGAGCCTCATCGGAATAACGGCATTAATTTTTGTCCTGATTTATTGGCTAGTTGTTTCCTTCTACTCCTCTGAGGGTGCGAGTAGTTTTGAGAGTGCGACAAACACCAATATGTCCGGCATATCCATTAATTTTGAACCAATAGGCCTCAGCCCTGACACGAGCAATGCAAGTTTTCGTCTCGTCATGAGTTCAAGTGATGCTGGCATCTCTGATGCCAGTGGGCGAGCTGTCGAAAATATTCGAGTAACGGTGAGTGGACCTGACGGCAGTCAAGAAATTCGAATCCCGCAGGGCACAGCGTTCGGTAGGGCCGAGGTCGTATTGGGTGTCTCTGGCGAACCAGCTCAGTATCCGCTGGACTCTTACAGCGGCAGCTATTTTGTTGAGGCAGATTTTTATGATCGACAGTTGGGTGGAGCCAATGAATCTAAAGGTGAGATCCCGATCAACATCGATTCAAGTGGTGCCATAAATGGCTGGGATAGTTCACTAAATGTAGTGGGCACGGCAACCCCGTCCTTGATCCTTGGCGCCGAATTTAGTCGTGCATTTTCAACTAAATTGTTCGCACTCGTACTGCTCGCGCTCGCCACGGTCGTTTCGTTAATTGCGCTGTTTATCTCGATCCTTGTTCTCTCAAATCGCCGAGTAGTTGAGTCAGCATTACTCGCGTGGACGGGCAGTCTGCTGTTCGCCCTACCAATTTTGCGTTCTTATCTGCCGGGCGCTCCACCCATTGGCGCGGCCATCGACATCTATGTATTCCTATGGACCGTAGTAATGGCCTTCATCGCAGTGTTCTTCATAGCTATTTCCTGGGTAGGACAGCGTGGCGCAGAGCTGGAAGCCGTCCATACCCAAGAAGAGGCGTCTACGCATGCCACGTGAAACGGGTAAGAAACTCATTGCCCAAAACAAAAAGGCGCGGTACGACTATTCAATTGAAGACGTCTACGAAGCGGGAATTGTTCTGACCGGAACTGAAGTAAAGTCACTGCGACTAGGTCGTGCTAGTTTGATCGATGGATTTGCCCAGTGCGAAAACGGCGGCATTTGGCTTCGCCAGATTCATATTCCCGAGTACTCAATGGGAACGTGGACCAACCATGAGCCACGTCGTGCCCGCAAACTCCTGCTAAAAAAAGATGAGATTAAGCGCATTGAGCAAGCGACCAAAGACACCGGTGTCACCCTTGTTCCACTCTCACTTTATTTCAAAGACGGCTATGCCAAAGTCGAAATTGCAGTTGCCCGTGGACGCAAGAGTTATGACAAGCGCCAGGCGATTGCTGAGCGTGACTCCAAGCGAGAAACCCAGCGATTAGTCGGAAGACGCGCCAAGGGGTTAGACTAAGTCCACAAATCAATAGGGGATGAAAGGTTTCGACGTTCAGTCGTTTAACCGGAGAAGCGTGTCGAGAATTTAAGGTGATCTCGTTAAACACCCTTAAAAACAAATAACTGCCAAAACTAAGCAGTCTGCTGACGCTTACGCACTCGCTGCGTAATCGATAAATCAGCCGTCAGCCCAATGTGTCCTCGAATTGGGGTCTGACGTCGCTAGGGGACTCACCAAT
>JBIHZX010000036.1:0-15754 GCA_044240195.1 Candidatus Nanopelagicales bacterium
CAGCCTTTGTTAGCCAGTCCACAGCTTTTTTTGCCTGGCTTAATTTGCCAACGGAGTTCAAAGCCAATGCGGCGAGTGCGGTCGAGTTTGAATCGGGTCCAATGTAATTAACTGGATCAGATGGACCACATGCGGTTCGAATGCTGACCCGGTAAGCCTGGTAGCTGCCATCCAAGCACTGCTGTGACACGAGCCAGTTGATGGCAGCTGCACTTGGTTCAACCCCAACGGAGACAAGCCCAAGAATCGCAAGTGACTGATCTTGGACCCCCGTGTAGGTGGGATCGGTTGTGCCGTAAAGACCAGCATCCGGTCCGGCGGCATGTGCAGAAGGTGTTGCCAGACCGAGACCAACGATGACACTGAGCGCAAACGATAGAATTATCGTTCGGTAATTGTTTTTCATGGTGCCCTTTCAGTGAGAGGTCACTGGAAGACAGCCCGCGTAAATGCTCAATCAAAAACCCCATGCACCAATGTGCAAGGGGCGATCAAGCTTTCACTTGAGCGCTCGTCCCGTTACCTCGACGGATGACCGCTCGCAATTGCTAGGTGCTCCGACTTAACAGGTTTTAACCTGTCTTACGGTTGCGGGACAGCGCCGGAATTTCACCGAACTTTCCCTAGATTCAATCGCGACAATCTTATGTTGTGTGCGTATAGCATCACGTCCCATGCTCCGTGTCAACATGAACGCGGTAATCCATTGTGTGACGTTGTCGATAAACCTAGGCAGGATCCAAACTCATCGGCCCGTAAACGACGCGGTCCCCGTCTAGGAGAGTTACAGCGCTGATTCCAGCCGTGCGTAATTCTGGCCAGGTGTCAGAAATAAAGGCTTCTGCATCAATTTGACTGGGGAAAACCGAAGTAACGCAGGGCTCAACAGGTGTGTCGATGATTACACCGTCGTTATCAAAATACTGCCAAGTCCAAGACATTGGATCTCCTTAAGATTGTTGGGGTGGAATTTACGGTCGTGATTCCGGTGAAACGGTTAACGCTGGATCAGTTTTCACGAGGTCTCCGAGTGCGTAGTCAATTGCGCTGAGAACATCTTCTGGCAATGTTAGTCCCGCAGCCTTCGCATTTTCAGTGATTTGTTCAGGTCGGGATGCCCCCACGATTGCTGCAGAGACGTTGGGATTGCTTAACACCCATGCAATTGCTAGTTGCGACATGGTCAAATTCATGTCCTGTGCGATTGGCTGTAGTTTTTCGACAGATTCGAGTACTTCTTCTCGCAACCAACCGTTGACGAAATCTGCGCCGCCGGATTTATCAGTTGCCCGGCTTCCCGCAGGTACCGCAGCGCCCTTCTTGTATTTTCCGGTCAGAACGCCTTGGGCAATGGGTGACCAAACAATCTGACCAATCCCGAGTTCCTCGCTCACAGGAACAACCTCGGCTTCTATTACTCGCCACAACATGTTGTATTGCGGTTGATTGCTAACAATTCGATCAAAGCCCATGTCGTTAGCTATTCGAACGGCGTCTCGGATTTGCTCGGCGGTCCATTCGCTGACACCTACGTAGAGAACTTTTCCCTGACGAACGAGGTCATCAAATGCGCGCAATGTCTCTTCGAGTGGAGTTTCATAGTCGTACCTATGGGCTTGGTACAGATCAACATAATCTGTTTGCAATCTACGCAGCGAACCCTCACAGGACTCCATAATGTGTTTGCGTGAGAGTCCGCGGTCGTTGACGCCTGCGCCCGTGGGGAAGTACACCTTGGTGAAAATTTCCAGACTTTCCCGGCGCTGGTTCTTTAGGGCTTTGCCCATGACTTCTTCAGCTTTGGTCATCGCATAAACGTCGGCGGTGTCAAAGCTCGTGATCCCAGCGTCAAGTGCCGCCTGCATCGTCTTTATGGCGAGATCGTCGGTGACCTGTGAACCATGGGTGATCCAGTTGCCGTAGGTGATTTCACTGATCTTTAGACCGCTGCGGCCCAAATGGCGAAACTCCATTGATTTACTGTTCCTTCTTCCGTCCACGTTGAACACGTGGTTTGGGCATGCGTAGTCTGCGATACTGCAGCGTGCGCATCAGGGCATAAAGAATTATTCCGCGACGATCTGATTTCTCGGGGAATGCTTTTTTCGCACGCCTGGTCAGTTGAATGATCAAGATTGAGGTGTCCACCACAATCAAAGTTGCCATCAGAAAAAAGCCAACTGAAACGAGTTGTTGAATTGAGGGGTTGTTAATAAAGCCCAATAGGAGAACGACAACCGCCATGAAAATGAAGTACTCGGCGACCGTGTAACGCCCATCGACGAAGTCCCGGACGAATGCGCGAACGGGTCCTTGATCCCGGGCCGGAAGGTACCGAGGGTCACCGGCGAGCATGCCTTGGCGTTCTCGGGCCCGTGCAATGCGCCCGGCTTCTCGAGAGGCCTTTTTGCCCGCCTTGGTGTTCGTCTGGGCACGAATTGTGGTCTTTCGAGCGGCTTCCGCCTCTTTACGTGAGGGGGTGGGGCGCCCTTTACCCGATTGGACCGAGTTGGACTCTGGGTCGGCAACGGCAGGGGTATCAACCGACTTCTTGGGTATTCCAAACATGATGGGAGCAGCGTAGCCCTATGCGCTTTAGCGCCCACGGGGAACTGTCGCTTACCCTAGGGGCACGGTTTTCGAGCGAAATCGATTTCCGGCAACGAAGGGATTTCTCATGGGCTTGTGGTCACGTTTCAAACTTGTTTTCGCATCCAAAGCAAATAAGGCTCTCAATAAGGCGGAGGACCCACGCGAGGTTCTCGACTATTCCTATGAGAAGCAACTCGAATTGTTACAGAAAGTCCGTCGAGGTGTCGCTGACGTTGCAACGAGTCGCAAGCGCATCGAGTTGCAGGTCCAAGGTTTAGTCAAGCAGGAAGTCAAACTTGAAGAGCAGGCTCGTGCCGCCTTGGCGGGTAACCGTGAAGACCTTGCCCGTGAAGCACTTGTTCGTCGCAGTGGTCTACACACCCAGATCGCTGACCTTCAGAGTCAACTGGCTGGATTGCAGGAACAGGAAGAAAAACTCATTGTTGCCTCGACGCAACTACAGGCAAAAGTTGAAGCGTTCCGCACCCGCAAAGAAACCATCAAGGCAACCTACTCAGCAGCTGAGGCTCAAACAAAAATTTCGGAAGCTTTCACCGGCATATCTTCGGAGCTCGGTGATGTTGGACTTGCCGTTCAACGCGCTGAAGATAAGACGGCTGAAATGCAGGCTCGCGCTGGAGCAATGGATGAATTGATGGCCTCCGGGGCACTCGACGACATCTCGGGAACCGGTAAAGACAACCTCACGAGAGAACTTGAGCGGATGGCGAGCGACTCTGAAGTTGAAGCGCAGCTTGCTTCATTGAAAAATGAATTGGGATCGGCCGAAAAGAAGGCAATCGAAGACTAACGAAAAGGACGTAAATCACGTGTCGCGCTCAAGATATGAAAAAGATGCAGGGCTCGGCGCTCGAATGTTCGGGACGCTGTTTGGTCTTGGACTTCTCTATGTAGTCCTGGCTGCTGTTCTGGTCGCGGTTGGTTTAAACGCGATTTTCGTGTTGGTTCTCTCCGGTGCATTCCTATTTGGTCAATGGTGGTTCTCGGACACGCTTTCAATGAAAGCTATGCGGGCGGTCGAGGTAACACCCGAGCAAGCACCATTAGTGCACGCCATTGTGGATCGCATCTGTGCATTGGCCGACATGAAGAAACCGCGGGTGGGCATCTCAGACAGCCCTGTACCCAATGCTTTTGCAACCGGCCGTAGCCCCAATCGAAGTGTTGTGGTCGTCACAACCGGGATCCTCAAACAACTCAATGAAGAAGAACTTGAAGCAGTGATAGCCCACGAGCTGTCCCACGTTGCGCACCGCGATGTCACCGTGATGACCGTTGCGTCTTTTACATCGATTCTCGCTGGATTTATAACGCGTAGCGCTATGTGGGGATCCATGATGCGTGATCGCAGGGATCAAAACGCTGCCGTTGTCTTTATGGCTGTTATGGCCGTGAGTGCGATTGTCTACGCCATTTCGTTTCTTCTCATCCGTGCTCTGTCGCGTTATCGCGAGCTTGGTGCTGACCGGGGAGCCGCACTGCTCACCGGCAAACCAAGTGCGTTAGCCAGCGCCTTGGTCAAAATCAGTGGTGGCATGAACGCGATACCGGATCAGGATCTTCGGACAATGGAGCCGGTCAGCGCGATTGCTTTTGCACCCGCATTCAAAGGTGGAAAAGGAATGGGGATGGAAGCAATCTTTGCTACCCACCCGTCTCTAGAAAAGCGACTTGAGCAGCTCGCCAAAATCTCAGCCCAACTTGGTGAGCGCTAGCCGGTGGGATTCCTTGATGTGATTCGTGGGCGTAAAGAGCCTGCGCGACCTAATCTTGATGCACTTTTTGCGTTGCCCTCTGCGGTGATCACTCTTGATATTGACTTGGGGCTCACCCCAACGGGCACTGGTTCGGTCTGCTTTCGCGCGCCTGAAGGAAAAGCCTTCGCAGACCTCGAAGCAGAGGTTCGCGAACTACTTGACGCTGATGGCGGACCAAAAGTTGAGGCCAGCGCCGACGAATTCGGATTCGACTGGTTCACGATTCACACAGACCCTGCTGACATTTCAACCGCGGTCACCGACATCCATGCGGTAAACACGTCCCTTGTTCATGCTGGTTTCGGCCCGCAATTATTGTGTTCCCTTTTCCCATTTGCCGATAGTGACGGAAATGCCGGTGCGCTTATCTATTTGTATAAGCGTGGAACGTTTTACCCCTTCGTGCCAAAACCCAATACTCAAGATAAGACACGTAACAATATTCTCGAGTTGCAGATCCGGGACAAACTTGTTGGAGAACTTCCGATGGAGCTTGACACCACCCGATGGTTTGCCCTGTGGGATGCGCCGGGAATTCTTCATTAGCAATAGGAATTTTGTCCATTTTTTAAAATCATGATTTTTCAGTCAAAAGGTACATTGCAAACTTATTGGATAAATCGGACGTCTTCGGCGATTCGTATTGCGCTTGATCTTAATAGGTGAACAATTTGGTGCGGTCGGTCAAACGATCGCTTCAATGGTAGGTCAAAGATTCACGATAAGAGATTGCGTTTCATGCTTTATGAGTCTGACAAAGTGTCAGCCTATAGAAGGAGGATCCTGTGCCTGGAGTTCTCGAACTCTCATTCGGACAATATCAAACGGTGTACAACGCTCTGTCGTTTGCACTTGCTTCAATGCTCGCCACTTTCGTGTTTTTGCTCGTCGTAATGCAGCGTGTACTTCCGCGGTACCGACAGGCTCTCGCGGTCTCCGCGATGGTGTGTTTGATCGCGGCTTACCACTACTGGAGGATTTTCAACTCCTTCACCGATGCTTACATTGCAGTAGGCGAGGGAACCCCGGCTATGGACGGCGTCGAGCAGTCTTATGTACTCGTCAACGGCGAAGGCTTCAATGAGGGCTACCGCTACGTTGACTGGTTGCTCACGGTCCCACTGTTGCTCTTCGAAGCAATTGCCGTACTCGCACTCGCACGCATGGTCCGTCGCAATCTCATGATGAAGCTGATCCCAGCCGCCTTCCTGATGATCGCTCTCGGCTACCCAGGCGAAATCGCAACCGACAACATGACCCGCGGTATCTGGGGCGCACTGTCCTCGATTCCTTTCGCGTACATCCTGTACGTACTTTGGGTCGAACTGGGCAAGTCCATGGTCACGCAGCCGGAGCAGGTCCGCAAGGATCTCAATGGTCTACGTTTGCTGCTTCTTGCAACGTGGGGCGTTTACCCAATTGCGTACCTGTTGCCACAGCTGGGTATCGACGGAGCAGATTCATTCGTCGGTCGCCAGATTGGTTACTCAATCGCCGACGTTCTGGCCAAGTGCCTCTTCGGTCTGTTGATCTACAAGATCGCACGCGAGAAGAGCTTCGCAGACGACGATGCATTTGCAACACAAGAAATCAAGGAAGCACCATCTTCTGCAGGGAAGACCGCTTCTTAGTCTCAAAGTAGTTAATAACATTGTGGCCGCGAGAGGTGAAAACCTCTCGCGGCCTCATTGTTTTGTTTTCAGGCGTACCATCTATCTATGACACAAGAACAGCCGTACACGGTTATAAGAACAATTGGCGACCTTGAGATCCGGGATTATCCAGCCAGTGTTCACGCCCAACTAACTCTCACCGGCAGTGCCAACATGGTTGGCAGCAAGGCGTTCGGGTCACTCGTTGGTTATATCTCGAGCAACAAGATCGCGATGACCTCCCCGGTAATCCAAGAACGCAATGAAGACCAGTGGAATGTTTCCTTTGTTATGCCAGCCGGGATGAGCGTTGCGCAGATGCCGAAACCCACAAATAGTGAACTGGTAATTCGTGAAGTGCCCGCACACCTCGCCGGGGCCACGACTTGGTCGGGTAGTTGGAAGTACGCCGAGGTTGAAAAACGCGGTGAGGAAATGGTCAAACAGTTGACAGACCTTGGCTACCGAGTAAGTGGTGAGCCGCGCTGGGCGCGTTATGACCCACCGTGGAAGCCGTGGTTCATGCGCCGCAATGAAGTGATCGTGCCCATTGTTGAGGTCTAATCCACGACAGGAGTTGACCCGGGCAGGGCGAGCATGCGATCTAGTGCGATTTTCGCCCAATGCGCGGTATCAGGATCAACGCTTATTTGGTTGATTACGTTTCCGCTGGCCAGTGATTCCAGTGAATAGACCAGGTGGGGAAGATCAATACGGTTCATGGTTGAGCAGAAACATACGGTCTTGTCGAGGTAGGTGATCGCTTTGTCCGGGTTGGCCAAAGCAAGCCGCTTCACCAGATTCAGTTCTGTTCCAATCGCCCACGCAGATCCAGCGGGAGCATTTTCAATTACAGTGATGATCTTTTCGGTGGAGCCGACCTGATCTGCTTTTTCCACCACCTCGTAGGTGCACTCTGGGTGCACGATTACGGTCACGCCGGGAACTTCTGAACGAACACGGTCAACGCACTCAGGGGTAAAACGCCCATGCACACTGCAGTGGCCTTTCCATAAAATCATTTTTGCGTTGCGTAATTCCTCAATGGTGAGTCCTCCACTGGGTTTACGGGGGTTAAACACAACGCAGTCCTCAAGGCTTAACCCCAATTCGCGAACTGCGGTATTTCGACCCAGGTGCTGATCGGGCATAAAGAGAACTTTTTCGCCCCTCTCGAACGCCCATTCAAGGCTGCGCTTTGCATTACTCGATGTGCAGATAGACCCGCCGTGCTTGCCGGTGAACGCTTTGATTGCAGCCGTTGAGTTCATGTAGGTAATGGGAATCGTGACAGCGGCAACGCCAGCCGCTTCGAGGTCAGCCCAACATTGTTCTACTTGACTGATCTCAGCCATATCCGCCATCGAGCAACCCGCGGCAAGGTCAGGAAGGATGACTTTCTGGTTGTTGGCGGTCAAAATGTCGGCGCTTTCAGCCATGAAGTGAACACCACAAAAAACAATAAATTCGGCATCGGGCATATCGGCTGCTTTTTGCGCGAGCTTGAATGAATCTCCGGTGACATCAGCAAATTGAATTACTTCATCACGCTGGTAGTGGTGACCAAGGATAAAAACTCGCTCACCCAGCGCGTCCTTGGCGGCTCGGGCACGAGCTACCAGATCAGGATCAGAGGCCGGAGGTAGATCGCCAGGGCATTCAACGCCACGTTCACTATCTGGATCCGCAGAGTTGCCCAGCAAAAGTAGGGCAAGGGGGCTCGGAGAGGGATCAACGAAGGCTTGAACCATTTGATAATTGTCTCTCAGCTAGCGATTGTTGCCACACGGGGTTGCGCTCTGCGTGAAATGACTGGCCGACATCGGGTGGCATCTAGCGCAATGAGTCCTCGTGCCTTACCCTATAGTCAGGAAAGCGAACCATAATCGCAATTAACCCGTGAAAGAGGTTTGAATCATGTCTACTGAAACTGCAGTTGAAACCCCCGTCACCGACGGCATCCAACTCAGCGGTCCAGCCGCAGACAAGGTCAAGATCCTCCTTGAATCAGAAGGCCGCGACGACCTCGCCCTTCGTATTGCGGTTCAGCCAGGCGGTTGCTCCGGACTTCGTTACCAACTCTTCTTCGATGACCGCACCCTTGACGGTGATGTAGTCAAGGAATTTGGCGCTGTAAACGTGGTCACCGACCGCATGAGCGCTCCCTACCTCAGCGGCGCGACCATTGATTTTGTTGACACCATTGAGAAGCAGGGCTTCACGATCGATAACCCCAACGCCACTGGTTCATGTGCATGTGGGGATTCGTTCAACTAATAAGCAGGCTTTCGGGCGAGGCACGTAAGGAGTCGGTAGGCTCTCGCGAGTGGCTATCCTCATTACCGGTTCTATTGCAACCGATCACTTAATGACCTTTCCCGGCAACTTCGTTGATTCACTCGTTGCCGAAAAACTCGACAAGGTGTCCCTGTCCTTCCTCGTTGACGAATTAGAGATCCGGCGTGGGGGAGTTGCCCCCAATATTGCTTTCGGCATTGGGTGCCTAGGGCTTAAACCGGTGCTCGTTGGGGCGGTCGGTCCTGACTTCGCTGACTATGAAAGCTGGCTCAATCGCCATGGCGTGGATACCAGTGGCGTACACGTCTCTCAAACAGCACACACCGCGCGATTTGTTTGCACAACCGATGCCGAGCAAAACCAGATTGCCACTTTCTACGCGGGAGCCATGAGCGAGGCCCGCAATATCGAACTAAAGCCAATCGTGGACGCCGTGGGCGCCGCCGACATAGTTTTGATCGGTGCTAACGACCCATTAGCCATGCAACGTCACACGGACGAATGTCGCTTCCGTGGTTATCCCTTTGCAGCAGACCCGTCCCAGCAACTTGCCCGCATGAGTGGCGAAGAAGTAAAGCCACTCATTGAAGGCGCCACGTATCTATTTACCAATGAGTACGAGTCGGCACTAATTGAACAAAAAACCGGGTGGAGTACGGCAGACATTGCAGCCCTGGTTCAGGTTCGCGTGACCACCTTGGGACCCAATGGCGCGCGCATTGAACGTCGCGGGGAAGCCCCGGTTCACGTTGCCATCGCTGAAGAAGAACGCAAAGCAGATCCAACCGGTGTTGGTGACGCATTCCGTGCAGGATTCCTCACCGGCCAGGCCTGGGGTTTAACCGATGAACGCTCAGCACAAATCGGCTCACTTTTAGCAACCTACGTTATTGAAACTGTAGGAACACAGGAATACGAACTGGCGCAGAAGCATTTCTTGCAACGCATGGCCGTCGCCTACGGGGACGACGCTGCTGCCGAAGTTGAAGGTTTTATTTCCTGCATCCGCCCATAATTCGCACTCTGTTGATTCAGTTGAATTAAGTTGTGCAGGGTGTACTCGATTTCAACCGGCAGTGGGCAGATCCCACAAAGCCCGTGGTCGCTCGCTGATCCGCGTTTGGCGCAGCCCGATTCAGACTTGGTCTGCATTGGTGCCGAGCTTGATCCAATAACCGTATTGCACGCTTACACAATGGGACTATTCCCGATGCAGGTTGACCTCGAAACGGGTGAGCAAGAACTTGGCTGGTGGTCGCCAAATCCCCGTGGAATTCTGCGTTTGGATCAGCTAACGATGTCACGATCACTTCTCAAGTCAATGCGAAAATTCACGGTGACATTTGATCAAGCTTTTGAGCGGGTAATGCGCGCGTGTTGGCGCGATGGCGGCGGTGGAAATTGGATTACCGATGAATTCGTCGAAACCTATACGAATCTACATGGGCAAGGTTTAGCTCATTCCGTTGAAGTATGGAATACAGATATGGAGTTAGTCGGTGGGCTTTATGGAATCGAGATTGGTGGCCTATTCGCCGGTGAATCGATGTTTCACCGTGAACGGGATGCGTCAAAAGTTGCCTTGGTGTCGATTGTGCGCAAACTTGGTGAGTGCCCGGGCAAACGATTATTTGACGTGCAATGGCAAACGGATCACCTTGAAACAATGGGTGTAACGCAGATCAGCAGAGAGACATACCTAGACGAATTAGCCCTCGTACTGCGAACCGCGCCCTGTTTTTTGTTACTCGGTAACGACCGCGAGGGCAACGGGTAATTGGGAGAGGAAGAGGTCGATTGTGTCCTCGCTGCAATCAGGCGGCAGTGAAATGCGAATACTTGAATCGTTGGGCAACCCCATTGCCTCAAGGACATGTGAGGGCATTCGGGTATCTGCGGTACATGCGGAACCACTAGCAACCTGAATTCCCCGTTTGTCCAACTCGGTAACAAGTGCGCCACCGGCAGCACCCTCAATGCTGAAAGTCAGAATATGGGGAAGTCGATCCGTTGGATCCCCGGCGCAGGATAGGTGCATCGACGTCAATTCAGCGCGCACCCGATCAATCATCACCCGATTCGAATCAGCTTGGCCTTGCCACAACGGCGCCGCCTCTTCTAAGGCAACCGCCGCGGCGACCGCTGCGGGAATATCGGGAAAACCACCGATCCAACCACGGTCGGGTGCCTCTTCGGGCCGCCAGCGAAGGTGCGGGCTGGTCACCACAATTGCAACTCCAGGAGGGCCACCCCAATCTTTAGCTGGGGCAACGAGGACATCGAAGTCGGCGGGGAGTGGTTCATGGCTGATCACCGCGGTGGCATCAGCCACCATGGGAACCCCGGCCGCACGACACGCGGTGAGGGCTTGGGTAAATGGCTGGCGAGTACCCACTTCGGCATTAGCAACCTGGATGCAGGCCATGGCAGCGCCGAGAGCGAGTTGGGAGTGTAGATCGGCAAGGTCCAGGGCACCGGTGATTTCCGTTTGATCTAAGCCGAGGGGGACCACTTCGGCGCCGGGTAGTGAGCCAGCAGTGCCTAAAACCGCCATTGATTCTACGCTCCCGACCAGGATTCGTGGTGAAATACCCGATCGCACGGCAAAAATTCCACCGATTGTGGCCCGAAGTGCATCGGGTCCTGAACCGGCGAAAAAGACATTTTCAGGGGAAATCCCCAAAAAGTTGGCGATACTGGCGCGAGCCGAATCAAGGAGTAAGCCTGATGCCCGGCCAGCGTGGTGCATCCGGGCTGGGTCAGACCACGCTTTGGTGGCGGCCGATTGCCAGGCGGAAAGGGTTGCCGGGGTTAAGGGAACACCGGCAATTGCGTCTAAATATCCGGGTGCTCGCTCAGGGGCCATTTCCTTAGATTAGTCAGGAATAGATAAGGGCACCAAATGTGACCTGATCAACTCTGGTTGGCGCCCATCCAGGAGAGAATTGTCAGGGTGAGTGCGCTAGTCTGCCTCATAGAAAGTGAAGTAGACGCTCGGAAAAAATGCACGCTGAAATCAATGGCACTTTAGGGTGAATTTTACGGGTGACCGTGAAAAATGCGAAGGGTACATTTGTGGCTATGACTCGTGAATCGAGCGAAAGGCGACTGGGCAAACGTCTAGGCCTTGCCGGGATTGCGGTTTTTGGCATGTTGTTGCTCTCTGGCTGCACCGCCAATGAGGCATTCTTTTTTGATATGCCCGAGCCAGCCACCAAAGAAGGTCCCATTATTCAAAACCTGTGGAACGGGTCCTGGATAGCAGCTTGGGGGGTAGGACTTTTCACTGCAGGGCTCATGATCTGGTCGATCGTGGCCTACCGCCGACGCCGGATCAATGAAGTACCCGAGCAAACCAAATACAACGTCCCCATTGAAGTCCTCTACACGCTGGTGCCCCTGGTCATGGTGGCCGGACTCTTCTGGTTCACCGCTCGTGATCAAAGCGAAATCTTGACCATGGACAACGATCAAAGCCAGACCGTTAACGTGGTGGGCTTTCGCTGGTCATGGGCATTTAATTACCTCGACGAAGATGTCTACTCAATCGGAGTACCGGTAGATTCTCAGATGATCTCCGAGGACCCGGCGATCGCTGCACAGCAGATCCCCACTTTGGTCCTTCCCGTTGATGAAAAAGTTCGATTCGAGCTCACATCCCCTGACGTGATTCATTCATTCTGGGTGCCAAGCTTCCTGTTCAAAATGGACGTTATTCCCGGAAAGACCAATGCCTTCGAGCTCACGCCCGACAAGATCGGTACTTTTTCCGGCAAATGCGCGGAACTGTGCGGCACCTACCACTCACAAATGCTTTTTAACGTCAAAGTGGTTGAGCGAGCAGAGTTCAATGAATACGTTGCAGGATTGCGAGCAGCAGGGCAAACAGGTTCGATACAAACAGGCCAATCAACGAGTGATGGACAAAAGCCAGGGGAGCGGAGAATATGACAATCCTGAATGACCGCCCAATAACGACCCCGGGTCCTGGTGATGCTGGTCCTCGAACGGTGAGCAATGCACCCAAGAAGAGCTTTGGCAAAGCAGTAGTTAACTGGATTACGTCAACTGACCACAAAGTGATTGGTTACATGTACTTGATCACTTCGGTCGTGTGGTTCCTTATCGCAGGCCTGATGGCTCTTGCAATGCGCGCTGAACTCGCTGTCCCGGGAATGCAGATTATTTCACTCGAGCAGTACAACCAATTGTTCACCATGCACGGCACCATCATGCTTTTCCTTTTTGCAACGCCACTTTTCGTCGGTTTCGGCAATGTGGTCATGCCTCTGCAAATCGGCGCGCCAGACGTTTCCTTTCCTCGCTTGAACATGTTCGCGTACTGGCTTTTCTTGTTCGGCGGCATCCTCGTAATTGCAGGCTTTTTCACTCCCGGTGGGGCGGCATCATTCGGTTGGTTTGCCTACGCGCCGTTGAGTAACGCGGTCAACTCTCCAGAGGTTGGTGCAGATCTGTGGCTGCTCGGATTGACCATGGGTGGGCTTGGCACAATTCTTGGCTCGGTCAACTTCATCACAACCATCTTCACCATGCGCGCCCCCGGAATGACCATGTTTCGAATGCCAATTTTCACCTGGACGATTCTGATCACCAGCCTGCTGGTTCTTATTGCTTTCCCCATATTGGCTGCCGCACTTGCTGTCGCATTCATTGATCGCCAGTACGGCGCCGTGATCTTTGCGCCCGAAAACGGTGGTGCGATCCTCTGGCAACACCTCTTCTGGTTCTTTGGGCACCCGGAGGTGTACATCATCGCTTTGCCGTTCTTCGGAATTGCAAGTGAAATTATTCCTACCTTCTCGCGTAAACCACTGTTCGGGTACAAGGGGCTGGTTTTTGCAACCATGGCGATCGGTGCGCTTTCCGTCGCCGTGTGGGCTCACCACATGTACGTCACCGGATCCGTGTACCTGCCGTTCTTTGCCGCGACAACAATGCTGATTGCGGTGCCCACCGGGGTGAAGTTCTTCGCGTGGATTGGCACTATGTGGCGGGGTTCCATCTCATTCGATACCCCGATGCTGTGGACCATGGGATTCCTATTCACCTTCCTTTTCGGTGGACTCACCGGAATCATCCTCTCGGCTCCACCACTTGACTTTGCTGTCTCGGATTCCTACTTTGTCGTTGCTCACTTCCACTACACGGTGTTTGGAACCGTCGTATTCATGATGTTTGCCGGTTTCTATTTCTGGTGGCCCAAGATGACCGGAAGAATGTTGGACGAGAAACTGGGGAAGATCCACTTCTGGATGCTCTTTATTGGTTTCCAGGTCACATTCTTGGTCCAGCACTGGCTGGGCGTCCAGGGCATGCCACGACGCTACGGCGACTACCTGCCCATTGACGGGTTCCAAACTTTGAACGTTATTTCGACAACGGGCGCCGCAATCCTTGGCTTCTCGACTCTGTTCTTCATTTGGAATGTGTTCAAGACCTGGAAAACCGCACCCCTGGTAACCGTCGACGATCCATGGGGTTGGAGTGGTTCACTTGAATGGGCAACTTCCTGCCCACCACCACGCCACAACTTCACATCCATGCCGCGTATTCGCTCCGAGCGGCCCGCATTTGACCTTCACCACCCCGAGTTGGCAGCGGTGGGAGCCCATACAGCTCCCAATGCGCCAGTCACAGCAGCTGCCCCCGCAGCCGAAACCATTGTTGTGGGTGAATCGAAGTGAGGATTGAAGGTGGGCTTTTCGCAATTGGATTCGTTTTTTACACGCTCCTCGCCGGTGTTTACTGGTACTTCAGTCGCGATGAAATTGGGACCACCGCCCTCGCGCTCACCGGTGGAATGGCGTTTCTGATCGCGTTTTACGCGCTGTACACATCAAAGCGGGTTTATCCGCGGCCAGAGGATCGACTCGACGCCGAGATGGATGAAGCTGACCCGGAATACGGTTTCTATAGCCCCCATTCTTGGTGGCCACTGGCGGTAGCTGTACCCGTCGTCATGATTGTGCTCGGCTTGATTTTTGCTGTTTGGCTGATTGTGCTCGGCGTTGCCGCACTGGTGTTGGGCCTGGTCGGTTTGCTCTTTGAGTACTACCGCGGAGAGTTTGCGCACTAAATCCGTCATACCCTCGATATCAACCATCGCACATGTGGAGGGTCAGTGTTTTCTCGGTTTTCTCGCGGTAATACTCGAGCATGTGTCGTTCTGCCTATTTGCTTGGGCGCCGGCGTGCTCCTGCTCGCGGGCTGTACACCAACCTTGACCGTTTCCACGCAGGCAATGGATCCAAAGCCCGCTGTGAGCATCACGGCTAATCCACAGAGTGGTTCCGGGGTTGATCCCGACACCCAAGTAGTAATTGAAGCGGAGTTAGGCCGGCTCACCCAAGTCTTGGTTCTCGGGCCCGAAGGTGAGGTGCCCGGAATCCTCTCCGAGGACGGATCACGATGGACGGCGGTCGACACATCACTTGATTACTCGGCGGCTTACACGATCTCTGCGCAGGCCGCTGACGCGCGAGGACGAGTTAATTCGATGGACTCGAGTTTCTCTACCTTAGAACCGGAAAAGTTTTTCACAGCAGATGTTTCGCCCAGTGCGGGAGAAGTTGTCGGTGTAGGGGAGCCGATCGTGGTGAATTTCAACAAAGTGGTTGAGAACAAAGCGGAGGTGGAAGCGGCACTTGTCGTGCGCACCAGTCAACCTGTTCTTGGCGCATGGGCTTGGCGTAACAACCGCACGGTTGAATTCCGCCCAAAGGATCTGTGGCCCGGGGACACGGATGTTGAAGTTGATCTCAATCTCGTGGGGGTTCAGGCAAAACCCGGAGTCTTTGGCGAAGCGAATACAACGGATGCCTTTAGTTTTCGGCCGTCGATGGTGAGTGTGGTTGATGCCAACACCCACACCATGAACGTTTATAGATCCGGTCAACTGCTGCGGTCCATTCCGGTAACAACGGGGAAACCTGGGTTTGAGACCCGTTCAGGGACAAAAGTCTTGATCACCAAAGAACGTTCTCGAATCATGGATGCAGCAACGGGTGGAACTTCACTGGAGGATCCAGACTATTACCGGGTTAATGCCGAATACGCAATGCGACTGAGCTATTCCGGAGAGTTCGTACACGCAGCACCCTGGAGCACGGGAGCGCAGGGGAGTGCGAACGTCTCCCACGGTTGTATTGGCATGAGTACGGCGAACGGGGAATGGTGGTGGAATCAAAATGAGATCGGCGACGTCGTGATTGTAGAAAACACCCCACTCATTCAAGGCGATGACGGCAATGGGTTAACTGTGTGGAACGCCAAATGGGATGAGTGGTTGGCCAAATCATTTACCGGGGCACAGTTCACTCAACCGATCACAACCGATGCGCCGCAACATGATTCATTCGATGTTAAGGCGCTGGGATCTGCCAACAACTCTTAGTTCAGGTGAATGTGATGCAG
>JBIHZX010000099.1:0-4818 GCA_044240195.1 Candidatus Nanopelagicales bacterium
CTACCCCCGGTGTCGCTGATGCAGTTGCTTTCACTGATCGAAAGACGGGTGAAGTCCCCGTCGTTGATGGGCGCATGTTGTTTTCCGTGACATTACAAGCGCCGTCAGACTCCTCCGAGGCCGAAGCGGTCATTGGTGATCTGCGAACCAGCTTCACGTCAATGCCCGAGGCGCAGGCTCGTGTTGGTGGCCCGACCGCCGTCGCCTTCGATATCAACGAAGCGAATCTGCGTGACCGCAATGTAATCATTCCCACGGTATTAATCGTGATCCTCATCATTTTGATTATTTTATTGCGAGCTTTCAACGCACCTATCATTTTGATTGGGACAGTTTTACTCTCCTACTTCGCAACACTGGGAGCCTGCGCACTTGCGTTCAACTACATTTTCGACTTCCCGGGTGCTGACCCGTCGTTCCCATTATTTGCCTTCGTATTCTTGGTTGCCCTTGGAGTTGACTACAACATTTTCCTCATGACCCGAGTGAGAGAGGAAACACTGCTCCATGGAACCCGAGAAGGGATTCTCAAAGGCCTGACCGTTACCGGCGGAGTAATCACGAGCGCGGGAATCGTGCTTGCCGCAACTTTCCTCGTTCTCGCAGTGCTCCCATTGGTTTCCTTGCGTCAGGTTGGATTTGCCGTAGCACTCGGTGTCCTAATTGATGCGTTTGTTGTGCGAACGACTCTGGTGCCAGCCTTGGCGTACGACATCGGTAAAAAAATCTGGTGGCCAAGCTCGCTCGCCAAAAAAGATGCACTCGATTAGCAACTAGACAATTTCTCCATTTGATTGTGGCGCACCCTCAACATAAATATTCTCAACGCGGTACTGCAAGTCAAAAAGAGTCAACTCCGGAACGGCGTCTTCGAGCGGTTGCTGCGCATCCATGAAACTTGAATCGATGAGAGGCTGGTCCACCGTAAATGCGACAGGGTCTTCGATCGCGGCCTGCATATAAGCCTGCCACGCGTAGTTATGAAGTAGATACGCTTCTTTGGCCGCTTTGATTTCAGTGTGCCACGGCAAAATATTGACAGCTTCGATCACACGCCCGGCTGCACCAATTGAATCTGCTCCGTCAACGGCAATGCCGGCGAGTTCCGCAACAGCAGCCTGCGTCTGGGCATCGGTGGGTGCACCTTGCAAATCAGCGGAATCCAATTCGTCATAGACCACCGCAACTCTGTCCTGCACTACCCCCATAGTTGCCTCCGAAGCTTCAATCGCACTCACTAACTGGTCCATCTCGACATTGCGAGCGAGCCAGTCCGTCCCCATTGCACCCCCGATCCCTAACGTGAGTAGGAATGCAACTGCACCGGCGACCAGTGGGATCCAAGAATTGCGCTTCACTCCCCTATTGTCACCTATGGCCTATATCAATCTCACTCTCAAGCCCAATCCGCTAGCTTTATTGGGTGAGTTACCAATCGAATTCCCGCCAATCCTGGCGTTTGGGATACGACTCTGCGCTAAAAACTATCCGTGGTCAGCTCGAGCACGCGCCCAGCAACACTCCTATCCGCCTGGCAAAGGCAACCAGCAATCTCTTTCGCGGTCGCTCAGCCAGCGCGGTTACTAGGCTGGATGTGACTTCATTCGCTCGGGTTTTTGACGTGGATAGCGCTGCACGGACCGCGGAAGTCGGGGGCATGACCCCATACGAGGACCTCGTGGCCGCAACCCTTCCGTACGGCCTCATGCCACTATGCGTTCCACAACTTCGCACGATCACACTCGGTGGTGCAGTAACGGGCTTAGGTATTGAGAGCGCCAGCTTTCGCAGCGGAACGCCACATGAGTCAGTCCTTGAAATGGATATTTTGACCGGGACCGGTGAGGTGTTGACCGTCAGCAGTGATTTTCAAGACCCAAATCAGGATCTGTTTTATACATTTCCGAATTCATATGGCTCACTCGGCTACGCGTTGTGACTCAAAATTGAACTGGAGCCCACACAACCATTCGTTCACATTTCACATCTGCGTTTTGAATCCGCAGAGGAACTGACCGCAGCAATGAAAGATCTCGTTGCTTCCAAGATTTTCAATGATTCCCCGATTGATTTCCTTGACGGAGTTGTATGTGAACGTAGGTTTCTGGTCAACCGTGCCCCTTACCGACGGCGAGAAGCCCGAGGACGGTAAAAAAATCGGATAATTGAGCACGAAGTTACCAAAATGGGGGGGCGAAAATCTTTATACTCAACCGCGTTCTACAACGAGGGTGAATTTTGGTCCATTTATGGCGGTAAAGATTATGAACAGGTAAAAAGGAAATTTGACCCAGAGGGTCGTTTCCGCGGACTCTACGAGAAGGTGGTCGGGAAAGCATGAAGTTGGCTGATGCATTTACTTTGGTTGCTGGAACGCAGCGCAATGTTAGTTTTCGCGCTTACGACGGTTCCACTTTCGGTCCACAAGACAATGATGCGATCGTCGAAGTCAAAACACCGCGCGCCGTCGAGTATTTGGCAGCAGCACCCGGTCAACTTGGGCTTGCTCGCGCTTATGTAAACGGCGACATTGACATCGTCGGTGACGTGCACACAACCCTTTCGCGCCTTTACCCCATGGAACTTTCCCATTTGACCCTTAGCGACAAGGCGGCACTGGCAAAAAATTTCGCACCATTTGCCCTCAAGCGCCCCAGGCCACCCGCTCTGGAACGCTCGCTCAAGGGAAGTCGTCATTCGAAACGGCGTGATGCAGAGGCGATACATCACCACTACGACGTCTCCAATACTTTCTACCGTTGGATACTCGGCCCGTCCATGGCTTACTCCTGCGCGGTATTCCCTTCACTTGATGCCAGCTTGGAAGTGGCTCAAGAAGAGAAGTTTGATCTCGTCGCGCGCAAGTTGGGACTCAAGCCAGGTATGAAGCTTCTCGATGTCGGTTGTGGCTGGGGCGGCATGGTGATGCACGCGGTGAAAAATTATGGGGTCACAGCAATTGGAGTCACCCTTTCCGAGCAGCAAGCACTCTGGGGAAAGCAAGCGATCAAGGAAGCTGGACTAGAAAATTCCGTCCAGATTCGCTTCAGTGACTACCGCGATGTAACTGAACCCAATTTTGACGCAATTTCTTCAATTGGCGTATTCGAACACATTGGTCGAAACAACTACCCTTCCTACTTCAGCTTCCTCTACGACAAGCTCAAGCCTGAAGGTCGCATGCTCAACCACACGATCACCAGACCAGATGAAAAGCTGCCCACGCATTACCGCAAGTCATTCATTAATCGGTACGTATTCCCCGACGGGGAACTTTCGGCCCCCGGTGTGATCATGAACGCATTTAATAACGCCGGTTTTGAAATCCGACATGAAGAAAATTTGCGCGAACATTACGCACTCACCCTTAAGCATTGGGGTGAAAACTTGGAAGCCCACTGGGATAAAGCGGTCGCAGAAGCTGGTTTAGGCAGGGCTCGTGTTTGGCGCATATATATGGCCGCATCCCGGATGGGCTTTGACCTCAACACAATCCAGTTGCATCAAATGCTGGGGGTCAAACTTGGCCCAAGAGGACAATCAGGCATGCCCCTTCGCTCAGTATTTAACTGATCAAGTACCAACAAAAATATGTGCCGCCTCGTCGAGTGGCACCTCGGTGTACTCACCTGCACTACCGATAAACACTCCCGTATCGGAGCGGTATGCGTTAACTCGAGCACCTGGTAGGGCTCCAACTCTGCGCAAACGTGCCATGACTATTTCGTCATGTTGAATTGTCTCGGCCAATCGACGAATAGTCACCTGCCGCGGTTCACGCTCAACCACTTCAATGATGCTGATCACCGCGAAATCTGACTCGCTCGCTTTAGCGTAGTTCGGGTCAATTTCTTCAAGCCCGGGAATCGGGTTGCCAAATGGTGACACCGTTGGGTGAGAGAGCAACTCCAAAAGACGAATCTCAACTGCAGTACTCATGACATGCTCCCACCGGCATGCCTCTGCGTGTACTTCCTCCCATGGCATTTTGAGAACGTCAACCAACATGCATTCAGCCAGTCTGTGCTTGCGCATCACTTGGGTTGCGTGCTCTCGACCTTCCTTGGTGAGTTTGAGGTGACGTTCTGAATCGACATGTACTAAACCGTCGCGTTCCATCCGAGCAACCGTTTGGGAAACTGTCGGGCCACTTTGCCCCAAGCGCTCCGCAATTCGAGCCCGCATCGGAGGAATTCCCTCTTCTTCCAACTCAAAAATAGTCCTCAGATACATCTCGGTGGTATCAATCAGTTCGCTCACCGGATAAATGTACCCCGGAAATCTGACCGGGGTGTTTACCATAGAAAACGTGGGGGAACCGTGGAATGAAAAGGAACTCGTCAAGGTCATTTCTGCCGGAATCCTCGCAAATGAGAATTCAACTCGGGCGCAAGAAATGTCGGCTTACATGCGCAATCAGTTCACATTCCTCGGGGTACCAGCACCTATGCGTAGAAGAGTCGTTAAGGCAGCTCTTAAGGAGTATTCCCCGCCAACCGAAAATGATTTTGTAGCGCTGGCGCGGTCACTACATCAACACAAAGAACGTGAATTCCAATTAGCCGCGGTTGATATCCTCGTGCATTACCGGAAGTTTGTCACTCCCTCGTTTCTCAATGAACCGGCACAATTCTTTATCACACAAAAATCATGGTGGGACAGCGTTGATGCACTAAACCCATTGATTAGGCACTTGGTACAGGCGCAACCCATATGCGTATCAGTCATGCGTGAATGGATAAATAGCGACAACATTTGGATCGCGCGCTCTTCGCTTACACATCAATTAACTATGAAATCCAAAACTGACACACAGCG
>JBIHZX010000100.1:0-4589 GCA_044240195.1 Candidatus Nanopelagicales bacterium
AGGCCAGCCCGTGAAGAATTGTTCTCGATAATGCTTCGAGCCTTCGAGTCATTCTCGACGAGTACTACTTCTTGAGCACCGCGGCTTTTAGCTTCCAGACCTACTGCGCCAGATCCAGCGAAGAGGTCAATGAAGTTGACCTTCCCCCAATCAACCCCACTTTGGGCTAGATAAGACTCAACTGTAGAGAACATGGCCTCCTTTAATCGATCAGACGTGGGACGCGTTCCGGCTTTAGGAACTTCCAGCTTTCGACCACGAGCGGATCCGGAGATAATTCTCATTACGCTTTTTCCAAATTCTGAGCACGCGCAATCTCAAAAGAATCAATTGCCTGTAAGGCCGAATTCCAATTGTCTCCTTCGTACAACTCTTCGATCTCGATCCGCACCGTCTCAATAAAATCTAGGTCATCAATTATCTTTAGTAGACGAAGGGAACTCAGCGCCCCGGATTGATCCTGTCCCAAGACGTCACCTTCACCGCGAATTTCGAGATCTTTCTGCGAAAGTACAAATCCATCCCGCGAATCACGCATTGCACTGAGTCGATCTAGCGAAGCGGAACTGTGTGAAGAACCATGGACGAGAATGCACAATCCCGGTAGCGAGCCACGACCAATTCTCCCCCGCAATTGATGTAATTGTGACATTCCGAATCGCTCGGCATTGAGGACTACCATCATGGTTGCCTCCGGAATATCAACCCCTACCTCTATCACGGTCGTTGCAATCAATACATCAATGCGTGGTTCACGGGATCCCCCAAAACGATGCATAATTTCGCGCTTGGATTGCGAGTCCAATCCACCATGCAGCATTTCAAATGCGATTTCAGGGAACTGTCGACTTAATGATTCATACGTTTCCTCAACCGAAGCGAGCGGCTCAGGCTGCGAGGTTTGATCACGCGAGTTTTTTACTTTTTTGGGATCAACTTCTGCTCGGGCGATACTCGGACACACCACAAAGACTCGATTCCCAGCGGCCACTTCTTCAGCCATTCGTTCCCATACGCGAGATACGCTGCGAGGCATCCCTGAAGTCGAAACGAGGTGGGTTTGCACTTCAGCTCGCAGAGAGGGTGACTCCGTCAAAGTTGAAACGTCGAGATCCCCGAAAATTGTGAGGGCCACAGTGCGCGGGATGGGAGTCGCCGTCATAACTAACAAATGAGGACGCAATTCCCCTTTGGCCTTTGTCAACATGCGTGCACGTTGCTCTACCCCAAATCGATGCTGCTCATCGATCACGATCAGACCTAAATCAAAAAATTGCACATTGTCTTCAAGGAGCGCGTGAGTCCCGATCAGGATGTCAAGGTCTCCACTTTGTACATCAAGGAGTACCTGACGCCGTTTTGCCACCGGCATGCCCCCGGTGAGGAGGTCAACCCGGATCTTTCGCGAGGTGACACCCTCCAAAAACATGTGAAGGGATTCAAGGTGTTGGACGGCCAACACTTCCGTTGGAGCAAGTAGGGCCACCTGACCACCCGATGAAATAACGTCAAGCATCGCGCGTATTGACACGATTGTCTTACCGCTGCCAACATCACCCTGGAGCAACCTTGTCATCGGGATGCTTTTTGCTAGATCCCGTGATATCTCATCACCGACTTCGCGTTGGCCCTGGGTTAATTCAAAGGGAAGCGAGCTATCGAATTCGGAAAGGAGCCCTGCGTCAGTTCCACCTCGAGCATGTGCAATCGCTGATTTTGCTTGACTCTTGCGCTGGCGCATAAGCGCGAGCAGAATGAATGCTTCCTCATATTTTATTCGCTGGATAGCCTGAAGAATTTCATCATGATTTTTTGGTTGATGAATTGCATGCAGGGATTCAGCTTTGGACATGAATCCATGTTTGACTACAAGTTCCGCTGGAATTGGGTCAATTAGGTCATCCGCTGATGCCAGCACTACATCAATGGCTGCCTGTATTTGCCACGAAGCAAGATCCTGAGTACTCGGATAAACCGAGATGATTTCCCCCGTGAAGTTGGTGATCGCATCAGTTTCTTGCGAAATGTCAATTCCGATGTCAGTAAAGAGTGCAAATTTTGGGTGCGTCAATGTTCTCACCCCGCGATACTCAGAAACCGTCCCAGCAAATAATCCACTTCGACCAACTTGTAAATCTTTCTCACGCCATTTCTGGTTAAAGAACGTGAGCTCCATGGTGTCGATTCCGTCGGTAACTTTCACAACCAGAATAAATCCGCGCTTTTGGGTCATGCGTCGAGTTTCGACACTTTGAATAGTAGCCATGATTGTCACGGGAACACCAACTTCCACGTTGCGCAAAGTTGTGAGTCGTCCTCGATCAATGTATCTCCGTGGATAATGATTGAGAAGCTCCCCGGCGCGGGTGATTCCGAATGCCTTTTCCAAACTTGCAGCACTTTTTCCACCAATGAGTTCATTGAGGGGCGTACTTAAAAACCCTGCGGTCCCTCTCAAACTATTCGACCCCGAAAATGAAGGGCCACAACGGCTGCTCACCAGAAACTAGTTCAAGATCGATCAATGGATAGCTTGATTTAACCCACGCGAGGAATGATTCAATTTCTGATTCGCTCAATTCGTTACCCGTGACGATGGTTAACAATTCAGCTCCGGGAGCCAACATCCTTCGCAGAAGGTTTTTACTTACAGTAAGGAGTTCGCTCTCAATCACACTAATTTCACCGTCAATTAGCCCAAGGTAATCACCAGATTTGCAAGCACCGGCCATCGTTAGTACATCGCGTGTAGCGCGGGTGATTGCACCATAGCGGGTTGCGCTGGCCGCGCGTGTCATCGAGACAACATCACGATCAAATTCAAGTGAAGGATCATGCACTGCAATAGCTGCCAAAGATTGTGTAATGGCGCGACTCGGGATTACTGAAACGCGATAACCCACTGCTCGCATATCTGATGCCGCAATGTCAGCGACTGGATGCGTATCACGATCTGAGGGAAGTATGACGATTTCTCTCGCCTCACTACCCTTGATTGCAGCGATGATCTCTGCGGCGGACGGTTGTTGTCGCGCTGGAGTGGGAATGCAGGTCACACCCAGTGATTCCAGCAAGCGCTGGATCCCTTCGCCATGTGTCACTGCGATTAAAATCCGGGAGCGAACTACGGCCGACTCACGATGCACTCGGCTATTTGAATGTAGGTCGAGGGGTACGACGCTCACCTGAGTCACTATCCCCCGCGCTATTCCAGCATTGATGCAGTCAGAAACCCGATGCAGTGGGACGTGCACGTGAACTTTCCACGATGAATCAATCCCGGCAACCATCACACTCGTTCCAAGACTCTCCAACACATTGCGTAATTCAGTGCTGTCCTTCGCATCGAAGTGATACATGACTTCACATTCAATGTCCCCACCCTTGTCGTCCTTTAACTCCCCTATCGGCGAATATTGGCTCACCGGGTGCACCGCGTGATCCATCCGCTGGGGTGTTGTACCTGTCAGAACCGTGACCAACGCGTCGAGCACCACGACCAAGCCCCGACCTCCCGCATCAACGACTCCCGCATCACGCAGCTGCACCAGTAGTTCTGGGGTGAGGAGCAATGATTTGTATGCTGCATCAGCGGCCGCAATCGCCACTTCTGCAAGATCCGCTCCCCGCGATGCGACCAACTCAGCTTCCTGGGCTGAGCGAGATGCCACCGTGAGAATTGTGCCTTCAATCGGTGATGCGACGGCGCGATAGGCACCGCTGGCACCCTGGGATAAAGCGTGTGCAAAATTTTCTGGACTTTTGGCGAGTTCAGCCACCAAATCGCGGAGGAGGGCCGAAAAAATCACCCCGGAGTTACCTCGGGCCCCCAAAATTGCCGCCCGACCAACCCCAATGGCGGCCGCTGCGAGGTCCTCACATGGCTCAATAAATGCGGCGCAGGCGGCTTCTACCGTGAGGTAGAGGTTGGTTCCCGTGTCCCCATCAGGGACGGGGAACACGTTGAGAGCATCAATTTCCTCACGTGCTGCCCGCAATGCGCTCAGGGCTTCAACAAGCCACGTGTGCAATATGGGCAGGGTAAAACAATTGACAGGGGCGTAGGCTGAATCCGAGATCGACGCTCCCATAGCCCCTCCTTCATCACATTGCACTTGATCGGCTATTCTTTTTCAGGTTTGGCACGAGTTGGACAATCTTCTCGCATCAGACCCTCATATCCAACCGGATCCGCCTGGATCCACCTCTTTAAATTGACCGAAGGAGTCATTGTGGCTGCAAACTGCGATATCTGCGGAAAGAGCCCTAGCTTCGGGCATAACGTTTCCCATTCACAGCGCAAGACCAACCGTCGCTGGAATCCGAATATCCAACGGGTTCGCGCATTGGTCGGCAAAACCCCCAAGCGCCTGAATGTGTGCACCTCGTGCATCAAGGCCGGGAAAGTAGCTCGCGCTTCCTAAACACCCCATTGATCGTGGGCTACGACGAAAAATGTTGGAAGCCGGGCGAGACTTCATAAGCATCCCGGTACAGCACTCCATCAACAAGAACCTCTCCGATTGAGTCCTCTCGTACTTTTCCAATAGCCACAAAGCCGGCGGGCAGACGCTTTTTGGGCGGGAACG
>JBIHZX010000101.1:0-4510 GCA_044240195.1 Candidatus Nanopelagicales bacterium
TGGGCTTCACCAGCTGCTTTGACCAACGTGTTAAACACTGTTCCCGAAGATGAAAATGCGGATTGGAGCGGTATTCGATTAATTTTGAGTGCGGGAGCTCCGGTACCTAAATCGTTGCTGAAACGATTGGCGCTCATGATTCCGAACGCTTCGATTAGAACTCCCTACGGAATGACTGAAGCTTTGCCCCTGAGTGAAATTTCACTCTCAGAGATTCTCAATTCAGTTGAGGATCAAGGGGTACTTGTTGGGAAGGGTCTGCCGGGAGTTGATATCAAGATCGCGCCATGGAATGTGCCGGATCAATTGACGACTGATCCTGATGTGATGGGTGAAATAGTCGTGCGCGCCCCACACATGAAGAACAGTTATGACAATCTCGCATTTACTGAACGCGCCAGCGTTCAATTCGCCGGCTGGCACCGCACGGGAGACGTTGGGCATTTAGATACTGGTGGCTCACTGTGGATTGAGGGACGAAAGTCGCATGTGATCACGACGCACATGGGGGTTGTTACTCCCGTTCCGGTTGAACAAAGGGTTGAGTCTTTGGATTTTGTTCGTCAAGCTGCATGTGTCGGGGTCGGGCCAAAGGATGGATCCGTTGTGGTAATCGCTTACATCGAATCTGCTCAAAAATCAGAACTTTCTCAACTGCAACGCGAAGACCACATAAGGGCGATTGCAGGAGTCCCAATTGCGGCAATGCTTCTGGTGAAGTCACTGCCAACCGATATTCGTCATAATGCAAAACTCAACCGAGAAGAGATTTCTCGATGGGCCAACAAGAAGCTGGCGGGCTCCGGGTGAAAGTTCTCGTAACCGGAGGCCGGGGGCTTCTCGGATCATCGGTTGTTCACGAGGTCCTGAAGGCAGGTCATGAGTGCGTTGTCGTTCAAAGGAATCCCAGCGGAGTTACGGGAGCTCGAGAGTTTCTCGACGACCTCACGGCACCCAAAAACTCTGATCAGTGGTTGGCAGGAGTGGACGCGGTTATTCATTTGGCTGCAAAAGTGGGGATTGTCGGAAGCTATCAAGATTTCTTCGACGCCAATGTTGCAGCAACACAAATGCTCATGGATGCCGCAAAACGACATGGAGTTAAATCGTTTATCTATGCATCCTCTCCATCGGTTGCCCACACAGGAAGCGCACTCATCGGCGCTGGGGCAGAGCCGGCTGAACCGACAAGGGTTAGGGGCTCGTACAGTCAAACAAAGGCACGTGCCGAGTTGGCAGTATTGGCGGCGAATACTCCGAGTTTTTCCACGTTGGCGTTGCGTCCCCATTTGGTATGGGGACCGGGGGATACGCAACTAATTGAGCGAATCGTGGCTCGGGCCCGTGCGGGCAGACTGTTTTACATTGATGGCGGTTATGCCTTAATTGATACAACCTATGTGTCCAATGCAGCACAGGCTTTTGCTTGCGCGCTGACCGCTTCACCGGAAGCTTTTGGTCTGGCTCACATGGTGACAAATGGGGAACCTCGAACGGTGCGGGAAACGCTTATCCGAATAACCAACGCTGCTGGGCTGCCAACGCCATCGCGAAGCGTTTCATTTCATATCGCCATGGCGGCCGGCCGTGCTGCCGAATTTGCCTGGAGAAATCGCACGAGCGAACCACCATTGACATCCTTTCTCGTTGAGCAACTTGCCACGGCTCACTGGTTTGACATTGAACAAACCAAAAAATTACTCAACTGGAGCCCGAAGGTTTCCCTTGATCAAGGCTTTGTCGAATTAGCGCAGTGGTATGAGATATGTAGCTAAGTAGGATTGCGCGGTGACCCACGGATTTGAAGTTCTATCCCAACTCGATCAGGCACGTGGGAGAACGGGAGTTATCACCACTCCACATGGTCAAATACACACACCCGCGTTCATTCCCGTAGGGACTAAAGGCACGGTTAAATCACTCCTCCCCGAAACTGTTCGTGAACTCGGTGCCCAGGCTGTTCTTTCGAATGCCTATCACCTATATCTGCAGCCGGGGACTGAAATTGTCGATTCAGCGGGTGGGCTCGGTTCCTTTATGAATTGGCCACTTCCCACCTTCACCGACAGTGGTGGATTCCAGGTGCTGTCATTGGGCGTTGGCTTCAAAAAAGTGCTTTCTATGGACAGCGCAAACAGCGTGGAGAGTGACGTGATCGCGCCCGGCAAGGATCGGTTGGCGCACGTTGATGACGAGGGCGTGACCTTTAAGTCGCATCTTGATGGATCAATGCATCGATTTACCGCTGAGGTGTCCATGCAGGTACAACACGCCCTCGGTGCCGACATTATTTTTGCCTTCGATGAGTGCACGACGTTGATGAATTCAAAGGAATACCAAATTCTGGCAATGCGCAGAACACTGGACTGGGCGCAGAGGTGTATTGATGAGCACGTAAGACTGACCAAAGAGCGTTCCACTAAGCCTTATCAAATGCTTTTCGGTGTAGTACAAGGAGCACACTTTGAGGATTTGCGGAGGAAGGCTGCCCGCGAAATTGGGGCGCTGGACTTTGATGGATTTGGAATCGGTGGTGCGCTGGATAAGGAAACCCTAGGCACGATTATCAGCTGGGTGGTCGACGAATTACCGGATAACAAGCCCCGCCATTTATTGGGGATAGGTGAACCTCTTGACCTCTTCGTTGGTGCAGAAAATGGAGTTGACACGTTTGACTGTGTTGCCCCCACACGTAATGCCCGAAATACGGCTCTGCTCACGGTTGAGGGCAGATTTAACGTATCTAATTCACCCAGCAGAGGAAACAATGAACCAGTTGATAATGAATGCGACTGCTACACGTGCCTCAATTATTCACAGGGATATTTGCACCATGCCTATAAAGGGAATGAACTTATTTTCCCCACCTTGGCAAGTATCCACAATTTAAGATTCACGGTGCATCTGGTGGATCAAATCCGTGAGCACATGCAAGCGGGAACATATTTTGAGTTCAAACGCGAATGGGTTGAGCGATTTACTACTGGTCGATACGCAAAAAAGAATTAGTCTCCAAAATACGTTGGTTCACGCCTTTTGATTGCCCTAATCACAGGATAGCTAACGGGGAGTAGGAAGACTTCCAACAAGGTTTTATAGAGGTAGCCCACCAGGACGTAGTTGAGGAATTCTGCTCCAGTAATTATTCCGTAAAACGCAACGGTACAAAAAACTAATGTGTCAGCGAATTCTCCGACGACTGTTGACCCAACTAATCGGGCCCACAAGTATTTTTCTTTGGTCCTCTGTTTAATTTTCACCAGTACGTACGCGTTGAGCAATTGACCAACTAGATAACCCAGGACACTGGCTAACACGATTCGGGGGAAAAACCCAAGCACGGATTCAAACGCTTCTTGATTCTCATAGGCATCAGCCGCAGGTGAAATTTGAACTAGATAAAAAGTAAAAGCAGCAAGTATCGACATTGCGAACCCGGTGAAAATTGCCCGTCGTGCGGCCTTCCAGCCGTAAATCTCGCTGATGATGTCGCCAATAACGTAGGTCAACGGGAAGAGAAAGACGCCACCGTCGGTGATCAGCGGTCCAAATTCAATTAACTTGGTCGCCCCGATATTCGAGATCAACAAGATTCCCACAAAAATTGCCAGCAGGTATGGGTAGAGCGACCCTCCGGTGCGCGCAAAATGAACGCCGCCGGGTGGGGGCGCTTCGCGTGAGAAGGCTGCTATATCTGACATTGTGCCCCCGGCAGGATTCGAACCTGCGACCTTCGGTACCGGAAACCGGCGCTCTATCCCCTGAGCTACGGAGGCAGGGGACGGTAAGGCTAGCAGCGAGCCCGTATGCAAACATGTCGCGGTGGCTAATTTCCGTGCAGCAATGAGCAACTTTTCAGGCCCGCCTTTTATGAATCCCGCAATTGAATTCATGCGCGACTTTATTGTTCGGTTCGGCAAGCTCAACGTCTCGCTACTTTCCGGGGGACTGGCCTACTACGTGATCCTGGCTGTAGCTCCGATCGCCATTTCGGTGGGCGCCATTGCGGGATTGTTTATCGGTCAGGAGCAGTTTGTTGCGGGGTGGGATTACCTAGTCGGTCGCGGACCGGAATCACTCAGTGGTCTTGATTCGGTAGTTAATTCACTCTCTTCACTGGCGCAGTCTGCGTCGACGGGTACGGTCACCCTCACGACCATTATCAGTCTATTTTTAGCCGTCTACGTGTCGCAGAAAGTGGTGTACGGGATTCTTAGAATCCAAGATCACATCTTTAATAATGATCGAACCCCTTCTGGACTGTTTTTCCGTGTCATATCCGCGGTCATTGCATTGGTAGTGATCATCGTCATTGTGGTAGTACTTCTTGCCGTGACGTTTGTACCGGTGTTTTTGAGTAGCCTCAATGTTGAAAACACTCTCCTGGAACTACTCGACACACTGGGCTGGTTGACGCCTGCCATTTTCGTGTATCTCTTGGTCTGGTTTGTCATGAGGCGCACGAGCGGTTCCAGCGGAGTCGTAACGTGGAGATCACCAGGTTTGCTCG
>JBIHZX010000102.1:0-4485 GCA_044240195.1 Candidatus Nanopelagicales bacterium
GCTGCATCACTCTCACTGATCGGTGCATCAAAGGCAACGAGTGCGGTGAGAGTGTCCTCCGTTTGGAGGGCGACAACATCAAAATCAAAACTGCTTGTTACTTTCATAAAAACTCCTAACGATTAGTTGTGGTGAGGGGAGAAGCCATCCGAATCAGAAGCGACACACCGTTACAACGAGTCCAACGCCTTCGAAAGGTTGAGCACCACTTCCCGCAACGGGATTAACAGATCCTCCGGTGCCCCGCGTAATTCAAATGCCGCCAGCAGTGAGCTGTAGTACCACGCGATCTCCGCACCTGGCGCATTGAATCGCTCCATGGTTTCCACACCATCACGTTGAATATCCGTCCAGATCGCACGAGCGTTGTGCAGCTTGTCTGCGCAGGAAACCAAAATGACATCAGGTGAAACATCCTGCAGGTGTTGGATGTACTCCTCTTTGCGCTCGCGCCACGGTAACTTCACCTTCGGATCCTGCACGAGAGAATCACTGCACCCACGAACAATTGATGCCACCCGCGGGCCAAACATTGCATCGATCTCCTGCAACCGTGGCTCGCCCCCGCAATCCTCCGCAGCGTCATGCAACAGCGCGGCGATCGCCTGGTCTTCATCACCTAATGCTTCGAGAACTAAAGATGACACCCCCAGCAGGTGACTCATGTAAGGAATCGTTGTCCCTTTGCGTGTCTGTCCCGCGTGCAACCCCGATGCATACGCCACCGCCTCGAAATACCGAGCGCTTAACCGCACATTCGGCTCCGTTTCAAATTCACTATTCTTCTGTTGTGTCATTATTTTCCTCCCCGTTCACAGTCATAAATGCTTTCCACACAGTGCGGGCAAACTCCTCAATCGCGGAGTCGTCAGAAAAATCCATACCCTCCGTGCTGAACAAATATTTCTTATTGTCTTGATTCATGACGCTCCTTTAACCTCGACCTTCCCGAGAGTGAACTCCTTAGTGCCAAACTAAAGATGAAACTCGGGCTGTTCTTCCTCTGGAGCCACCGTCACGAGGGGCGGTTGGCAAGCACCAAGCCAGAGGGCTTACCGGTGCTTTCTTGAACAATTAAAGAATCTCACAGGGGTCTGACATTCGATTCTTCAATCGATCGAGGCTGCGTTTCCCCAATAGGTTGAACCGCTGGCTCCGTAGAGTCGGTGGGTCCGTGAGCTACGAGGGACCCTCAACAATGCTCAAGCTAACCGCACCCTCGAAATGAAAACACCAGCAGAATTAGAATGTGGATAAATAAGCCGGCCTAATAATGAGGGGCCGCCGGTCACAGCCGTAACAACTGAGCCTTCCGACCCGCAATGGGTGAACTAAGACCCTCAGATCAGGTAGACGCACCACGGGGCTTGTGCCTTTAGTGCTCGAGAGGCGCATCGGTAGCGGTATAGCACGTCTTTTTTCAGTGTCAAAAACCAATTTTGCGATTGAGTAATCCCAGAATCTGCACCGCGCTACATTCTGTTTAGACTTTCGATATTCCTGCGCTATTGCTTATCGGTTAAAGACCGCGATCTGACGAATCTTGATACATTGGTAACTTCCGCAGTTCTGCTAATTCTTCCTCACTCATTTTCGCTACGGATTCTGCGAATTCTCCCACACCAACTTGACCAAATTCTTCTTTTGTTAAACGGTATTGCTCATCAGATTGTTCTAATGTTGGATTGTCTGGGTCAAAATTGGGTGTGTCTTTAAACTTCCGTAGCCATCTTTCGTTGACGTCGGATATTCGTGCTAGTTCTTGTTCTCTATTCATAGTATTCCTCCTAAGGTGTTTTAACCATACGCTCTACTGGATGGGATCCCAGGACGAGGAACAGCTCAAGTCTATTCGGCAAAGCCTGGAGCTCAAAGGATTCAAACTCAACCCTCACTTCAACAAGCACGGATGCATCCACGGCTACTAACCAAATGATGGAGGTGGTGACGGCTTTAAGCCGTCACCACCCGACTCACCACCAATCAGTTTCTGATCATGTGGAGTAGCCACCGAAGCAATCCACGCCAAACAAAAGTTGCCAGACTAATGGGCCAGGCTGAATGCGCAAAACTTCTAACTGCACGCCAAAACTGAAAAATCACTCGGCAAGGGATGGCATGTGTGGCGTTGGGACATAATGACTCGGAATTGGTATAGATTCTATTTCGTGAACGAAATAGCAGATATACCGAATTTAATTTCTGTGACTGAAGCATCTAAGAAACTTCAACTGAGTGAGCAACGAGTTAGGGGTCTGGCCGCAACCGGTCAGATTCTAGCCTCCAAAGTAGGAAATTCGTGGGTGCTATCTCCAGATTCAGTCGAAGATTTGGCTCGTCAACGAGGCTTGATAGCACCAGTTCTCAAACCAAACCGCACTAGAAATAGCGAGTCTCTGAAGGTTTTGAGTTTCTTTACCGGGGCTATGGGTCTTGATCTTGGCCTCGAGGAGGCGGGACTTGAAACGATTTTGGCTTGTGAGTTCGATAAATGGTCAAGAGCTACCATTTCAAAAAACAAACCTGACGTTCCTCTCCTCGGCGATGTCTGGAATTGCACTGCAGAGTCAATCCGTGATGCAGCTGGATTGACGGGAGACGATGATATAGATGTCATTGCGGGAGGGCCTCCTTGCCAAGCATTCAGTACGGCTGGAAACCGTAGAGGCTTCGAAGACATTCGAGGAAATGTTTTTCTGCACTTCATCGACCTTGCAATGGAGTTGAAACCCAAATACTTGGTTCTCGAGAACGTTCGAGGCTTGCTCTCTGCAGCGTTGAAACATAGACCGCTCAACCAGCGAGGAGGCGATAACCCACCACTAACCCACGCGGAATTGTCTGGCGGTGCCCTCGTGTACATAGCCGAGAAGATCCGGGCTAACGGCTACACGGTCAGCTTCAACCTTTACAACGCAGCAAACTTTGGTGCACCCCAAACACGCGAGCGCATAATTCTGATTTGTTCTCGTGATGGTGAAAAAGTCCCGTATTTGATGCCGATTCGTAGTGATAACAGCAAATACGGATTACCAGAATGGAAGACCTTTAGAGAGGCCGTTGGAGACATACAATCAATCGAGCATTCGCACATTCAGTTTCCTGAAGACAGATTGAAATATTACAGAATGTTGGGCCCCGGTGAGTATTGGAAACATTTACCTATCGAACTTCAAAAAGAGGCATTAGGAAACTCATACTTCTCAGGTGGTGGCAAGACGGGATTCCTGAGAAGATTGTCTTGGGATAAGCCTTCCCCAACGCTACTAACCCATCCTGCGATGCCAGCAACAGATCTGGCTCATCCTGTCGAATTAAGACCCCTCAGTATTCAGGAGTACAAGCGAATCCAAGAGTTCCCAGACTCGTGGACACTCCAAGGGCCACTTCTTCAGCAATATAAACAAGTAGGAAATGCAGTTCCGATACCACTAGCCAAGGCTGTTGGACTTCAACTCATTGCCCACTCCAAAGGTGAGCCACTCCTGCCGCCTCCAGATTTCAAGTTTTCCAGGTACAAGTCAACAAGTGATATGGAGTTTTTCGGCGCCAATACACAAAACGAGGAAGCCGTGCTTTTCTAAGACTTAAGTTTCCGCAGATAATCACGAGCGAATTCTTCAAATGCTTTTTCAGAGAGAGTTACACCGTCAACCTTCTCTGGAAATGCTTCCCAATTGGTTGCTCCGGTACGTGAGAAAGTACGGAACCACTTCACAATCCCAGTTCCGTCCCTAACACTGGAGCTGGATGAGTTCTCCGAGTTGTCTCGATTCTTAATTTGTATAGGAATCCATTCTGAAGTTTCTCCCATTCGCAGTCCCAAAAAATCAACTTTCTTAACGACTTCACCCGAGCACCACACCCAGCCGTGGATTTCAAGTTCACTTGCAATGTATCGTTCTAGAAGATCCCCAACTATATTTTCTGCGGCCATTGAAAGACTGTGTTCTTTTGCAATTCTCGCGATTGACTGACCCTCAAAGCCAAAATAGTCTTGCAAGACTATTGAAACCAAAGCGTCTGGTACAGTGCCAGGCTCCTTAGGAATCCTGGGATCACGTCCGTGAATGAACTTTCCGGCCAGACTCTCCCAGTACATTTCGCTTCCAAACGGTTTCCCGGCCGACGCCTTAGGCGCCAACTCTTGATTGTTGATTAAAATAGTGGCAATCACGTTCAATTGATTTGCGAAGTCAGGTGCGACATTCGCAAAAACTTCTCTCGCTACCTTGATCATAAACATTCCCCCGTTGTTTATTGAGCTAGCGATTCGAGCTCCATGAGAGTAGCGCGGTCGTCACCTTGAGTCAACCTGAATCTAGTGGGTATGAACCCTGATCAAATCCTCTGATCTTTTGTAATGATGTGAATATATTAGGGACTAGAAAGTCGATTGGGGGGCATCATGAGTTTCTTTAAGAAGACCGGCTCGATTTTGAAGGAGGCGAACGATCTCGGGACCTGGCTACACATAAATGTAGG
>JBIHZX010000103.1:0-4481 GCA_044240195.1 Candidatus Nanopelagicales bacterium
GCGTGGCCTGGACCTCGATGTTGCTCAACCGACCTACCCACAACGAGCTCTGACAGAGCCTCTCGAGAGAACTGGTCACGACTCAGAGTCCCTGCATATTCACCATCGCGAAGTGCAGTAGCTCGATTAGCCACTTCACTGATCTCCTGCAGGCGATGGGTTACCAGAATTATTCCCTTGCCATGCTCTCGAAGTCGATCAATCATTGAGAGAAGTCGATGCGTTTCCTTCGGTTCAAGCGCTGCCGTTGGTTCATCAAGGAACAGGTACTGCGGATCACTCTGAAGTGCGCGCGAGATCTCAACCAATTTTCGCTCTGCCGCATCGAGAGTACGAACTTCACGTCGAGGATCAACATCAATGCCGAAGTTCGCAAGAATTCCTTCGGCCTTTTCATTCATCCGGCGTCGCGACAGGAACCCGGCACGCGAGACGTCACCGACGGAAGCGGCACAAATGTTCTCCGCAACAGTTAGCCTTGGGAAAAGCTGGAAATCTTGGTAGACCACGCCGATCCCAGCAGCCTGAGCTTCGAGTGGACTTCGAAAGTTGTGACTTCTTCCGTTAACAACAATCTTCCCTGCATCCGGCATCATCGCACCCGTAAGAATCTTTACGAGGGTGCTCTTACCCGCACCGTTTTCTCCTAAGAGTGCATGCACTTCGCCAGCATTACACGTGAAATTCACAGATTTCAATGCCAGGGCATCGCCGAACGCCTTGGTTACTTGCTCAGCAACAAGCGCTGCAGAGTTACTCATTGATCAATCCACCAATGCGGAGAAGCTCCCACAGCCGACCAGGTGACAATGGAGTTTCCAGAATCAGCCCGGCAATTTCTGGCACAGCGGCCGCGATCGCATTGCCTATGGCAACCGGAGCGACAATGGTTCCTCCCTCTCCGACACCCTTCATACCACCGGGAATGTGCGGAGCAGGTGTTTCAAAGTGATCCATCACAATATCTGGCACATCGCTGGCAAGTGGGATGAGATAGTCAAGGAACGTCGTACTGTTCGGCTGACCATTCTCTTCGTAGAGAACCTTTTCAAAGAGTGCAATACCCAACCCCTGGGCAACACCTCCCGCAATTTGCCCATCAACAATCCGTGGGTTTACAACAACTCCACTGTCGTGGGCGACCCAGTAACGCTCGATTTGGACCTGTCCTGTGTCAAGATTAACGGCCACCGCTGCCGCATGAGTTGCATATGGGTAACTGATGTTCGAGGGATCATGAACAAATTTGACTTCGAGATCCGGAGTCTCGCCTTCTGGCAACTTCCATCCCAGCCATGAATACTCAGCTAATTCCTCAAGGCTTATCCCGACCGATGAATCACCCTTGATGCACACTCGACCTTCTGTGATGACGAGGTCTTGGGCACTTGCTTCTAATCGATGTGCGGCAATCCGCAATATTTTCTCACGGAGGGTATTGGCTGCCGTGACAACCGCACCACCTCCGACGGTCATGGACCTGCTGGCGATTGACCCTGCAGCGGAGTAGGGCGCCTGAGCCGTATCGCCTAGGTGAACACTGACTCTGTCCATCCCAACCCCGAGACAATCCGCCGCCAACTGTGCCAAGGTGGTTTCAATCCCCTGACCCATGCCCATGACACCTGACGAGACGAAGACACTGCCATCGGGCTCCATCCGCACGACGGCGGTCTCATAGCCACCGAGGCGGAATCCCACAATCTCCTGCATCACACTTGGTCCTAAGCCGGTGAACTCAACATGGGTGGCGAAGCCAATTCCGCGTCGAATGCGCGGATTCGGGTCAACGATGGGGACATGTGCCCGGACTCGATCTCGAACCATGGTCAAACTGCGGGCATAGTCTCCCGAGTCGTATTCCTGGAATGTCGGCGTCAGATGCGGAAGCTCTTCGGAACTAATCACATTGCGAAGACGAAGTTCCAATGGATCAACGCCTAATTCTCGAGCAGCCTCGTCTACCAGCCGCTCTCTGACCCACGCCGCCTCCTGCATACCAAAGCCTCGGTAGGCACCGGTTGGGGTCGTGTTGGTAAAGACACCCGAGATCTTCGCTCCGGCATTGACCACCCGGTAGGGCCCCGGGAGCATGAGGCCGGAAACCCTGAACGGGCCGGTTCCAACATTGGAGAAATGAGCGCCTAAATTACCCGTCACCTTTGTATGAATTGCCAGGAAGACCCCATCTTGCGTCATAGCAAGTCTGGCGTCATGGACGACATCTCGGGCATGACACGTCGCCGTAAAATGCTCGTTTCGATCCTCAACCCATTTGACCGGCACACCCAAACGAATGGATGCTAAGCAAACCATGACTTCGTCGGGGTACAGATGTTCCTTGGCTCCAAATCCTCCACCCACGTCACCGGAAATAATCCGAACCTGGTCGATTCTCAGTCGTAAGACATGGGCTAACTGGTCGCGAACGTGATGTGGGGTTTGGGTCGACATCCAGACGGTAAGAGTCTCGGTGCCAACGTTCCAATCAGCTAAAACACCTCGAGTCTCCAAAGGAATCGGTGCGATCCTCGGAATCCGCAACCGTCGACTCACGATGATCGGTGCGGCGGCCATCGCCGCCTCCAGGACGTCAGGGTCATCACCGATATGGAAATCAACAGCAAGATTTGACCCGTGATCCGGATAGAGCAGGGGAGCATCCGCTTCAAGAGCTGCCAATGAATCAGCCACTCCCGGAAACTGATCGATGGTCATCTCAACTAATTCAGCCGCGTCTTCAGCCTCAGCCCTCGTTCTCGCCACGGTGATGCCCAGCGGTTGACCGACATACCTCACGGTCGTGTCACCCATTGGAAGGTTTAGGTGTTGTTGATCTGGGGCGATCCATACAAACGGAAGCGGCTCGGTAGCGGCTGCGATGTCGTCCGGACCCAAAACGATGTCTGCAGGTGATTCGCCAGACTCAAAACTGATCAACCGGCCGTGCGCGACCGTGCTGCGGAGGATGAACGCATGTAACGTTCCTGGCAGTGAGATATCGTCTACGAACCGTCCAGAGCCTGTCAGGAGTCTGGGGTCATTGATCCTTCGGACACTAGACCCAACAAGACTTGGTCGCTGGGCGTCAATTGAGGCGGTCATGATTCATCCTTCGTCGCAAAGTAGGCATGAATCGCGGTGCGGATATTTTGGTAGCCAGTACACCTGCACAAATGGCCAGAGAGAACTTCATCGCAAATGGCTTCTGCGGATGCACCTGAGCGCACCTCGCCTTCAATCGACATGAGAATTCCCGGTGTGCAAAAACCACACTGCAGACCATGCTCACGCCACATGGCATCTTGAAGTGGGCTAAGTGAGCCCAGGCTTCCCAATCCTTCAACCGTCTCGACGTTAGCGCCGTCCACCTGCACCGCCAAGAGGAGGCAGGACCGGACCGACTGACTATCGACAAGAATCGTGCACGAGCCACAGACACCATGCTCACAGGCAACGTGTGTGCCAGTGAGCCCCAAATCATCTCTCAAAAAAGTCGACAGGAGTGTGCGCACCTCAACTTCTCGCGCAACCTGAACTCCATTTACGACGAGATTGATTGCCTTCACAGTTTGCGGCGCGTTCATCGTGACTCCAATGCAAAATTACCCAGAATTCGTTTGATCAATGTTCCAACGAGCCACTTGCGGTACTCAGAAGATGCGTGCGCATCACCATTTGCGTGCAGCTCCTCGCGGCCGATTTTGCTGAGTTCCTTGATCAATGTTTCATCAAGCTCTCTACCTATGGATGCCTGCGCAGCCTCATTCAGCACGACCGGTCGGTCAGAAACGCCGACAGCAACAATTCTCATTTCGCGAACGACACCATCAACGATCTGTACCCCCGCACAAATTCCGGCAAGGGGGTAGTCACCGTGGCGCGGCGCCACCTCGTCGTACGCGAAAGTCCACCCAGTCCGAAGAGGGAATCGCACATCAACGACCATTTCATCTGCCGCTCGGGAATTGGTAAACGTAGACACGATGAAGTCGTTCCAACCAACACTTCTTTCACCTCGAATAGACCTCAAGGTGACACTTCCTTCGAGGGCTGCCAAGACTCCAGGCAGTTCAGAAGACGGGTCCGCATGAGAAATGTTGCCACCGATCGTCGTTCGATTACGAATTTGCGGGTGGCCAATAAATGCTGTCGCTCGGGACAGTGCGGGCAACGAACCGGTGACCGTAGCGTGGGTGACTACATCAACGGCACGCGTCATGGCCCCAATTCGCAGTTCACCGCCGACAAGGTCGATACCAGCCAGACCCGGTACCCGGTTGAGATCAATCAACACCTCAGGCCGAGCCAAGCGCAGATTCATGAGGGGGATCAGACTCTGCCCACCGGCCAAAAGGGTCGCTTCATCACCGAACTCCGACAGATTCTGAAGCACTTCATCCAACGAGATCGCCGAAACGTACCGGAAAGCTCCTGGTCTCATCTCGTCTCCTGATCTTGGGGGTGCTGCAGAATATGGA
>JBIHZX010000104.1:0-4421 GCA_044240195.1 Candidatus Nanopelagicales bacterium
AGTAACTGGGCTGCCACCGTAAAGTGCTGCACGTAGTGCGGGGGCCGAGAAAGCGATAGCGCAGCTACACACGTAGAAGGACGGAAAAATCCTGCACGGACCCGGGTTCGATTCCCGGCATCTCCACACACACAGAACCTCATATCGCCCAGGCTGCTGCAGTTTGCGGCTGTGTCAGGCGGACTTGAGCAGATCAGTGCGATGCGAGACACGCTCATAATGCTGCATCAAATCAACCGTGAGTTTTTCCCAACTGCGTCCGGCTACTTGATGCAATCCATTGCGGATAATTCGATTACGTAATTCGGAATCAGAGAGAAGCCGCTGCACTTGGCGTTCCATGTCGTGTCGGTTACCGGGCTCATAGAACATGCCAGTCTGCTCGTGTTCGATGAGATCCCGCGGACCACCGATGAAGGGGGCAACTACCGGCACACCCGAGGCCATGCCTTCTTGGATCACTTGGCAAAAAGTTTCCAATTCACCGGCAGCGACCAACACATCCAAACTTGCGATAGCTGTTGCTAGTTCTGTGTCATGCAATCTGCCGGTGAAGATGGCATCAGGCATGGTGCGCATCAGATCTATACGATCGGGACCGTCACCGATGACAACAACTTTGAGATCATTTTGCCGGGATAAATTGGTGAGGATTTTGATGTTCTTTTCCGGAGCAAGTCTTCCTACGAAGCCAACGAGAGGCTTGTTCACTGCGCAGTCTGAGCGCAGAACTTCAGAGCGCAGGCTGGGTGAAAACTTCTCTCGATCAACACCGCGCCCCCAGAGCTCAACGGCTCGAACGCCAATTGACTCCAGATATTCGCGCGATGATTGCGAAGGGGCCAAGTTAAGGGTTGCTTGCTTATGAATGCCTCGAATGATGCTGTCTGCAAGGAATGAAACAGTGCCGAGCTTGTAGTGATCTGCATACCCAGAAATGTGGGTCTGAAATACCGCAACGCTGGGAATATCAAGATTATGCGCTGCGTGCAGAACTTGCCGTCCCAAAACCATGGGTGAGGCCAAGTGCGCAACCGTTGGTTGAAAATCCCAAAGCACTTTCTCCAGGCTATTAGTTGATGGGAAAGAGATATCGACATCATGAACACCTGGTATTTCAAAAGACCTCACACGATGAACGGGCGTGCCTTCGAAATGGTCTTTCGTGTAACTATCGGGTGCAATGATTAGCGTTGGAATGTCATGCTTTGCAAGCTGCCGTGCCACCTGAGTGACGGAATTGGCGACGCCATTGGTGCGAGGAAGAAAAGATTCTGCTGAGATCACAACTCGCATGGATGTAATCAAGCACTGTTGGACTACCGGGATGGCTCATGGGATTCAAAGTGTCCAAGAACGAAAGGTAAACACTTAGGTTCGTTGTCACTCGTTGTGATGCGGTTGACGGGCTGAATAAAATTGGTCATACTTATGACCATGGAAACCATGCCGCTCGCTGAAGTCAAGGCACACCTGTCCGAGGTCGTCAGCCGCGTCAACGGGCAACATGAACGAGTCACGGTCACCGTGCACGGCCAGGCATCGGCGGTGATTATGTCTCCAGATGACCTCGAACGACTTGAAGAAACCATCGCTGTACTGGCCGACGAAAAACTCATCCGAGATCTCACCGCGTCTGAAGTTGACCTAGCGGCAGGACGAGTCGAAGATGCCGACTCGCTCGCCGTTGCAATGCGTGCGCGTAAATAAGGTGCCTGAAAGTTCAAGGTATCAACTCGCAATCACGGCCACTGCACGCCGACAATTGGCAGAGAGTCTTCCGACATCCGTCGCATTCGCCGCATATGAATTTATCATCGGCCCGCTTCTGGAGAACCCGCAACGCGTGGGCAAACAACTCATGGCCCCACTTGATGACCGATACAGTGCCAGGCGCGGCACGTATCGCGTGATCTACCGAATTGATGAACAGCGAATGATGGTCATGGTGCTCGCAGTCAGCGCAAGGTCAGGCGCGTACCGCACTCCCTGAGCGTCAAGTCGGATCGTCCTCACGAGTAGAGATCCCACATTGTGTTTCACCTTAGTAATAACGGCATCGGGTTGCAGGGTGATTTCAGTATGGGGGGCAACTCATCGCAGTTATTCCCGCCGATTAGTTTTGGCGGTAGAGCACCTAGCCAAGTGCTTTTTGTATTTTGTCCTGCGCGGCCGAGAATGCTTTCTTCGCGGGTGTTGCTTTTGGACCGCTGGTTGATTTCGCCCACGCCTTACTTAGTGGCCCCCAGACAGATGATGCTTGCGGGATATTAGGCATCGGTACCCCACCGCGACCAGCAGTGCCGAATGCTTTCGCCAATTGGCCGCCGACTGAAGTTCTATACGTCGAGTTCTTGTTCGCGGGGGCGCGCAGTGATAGCGCGGCCATACTCGATTGGAATGCTGCCTTACTCAGTTTTTTAACAATCAGGTCGGGCACTACATCTGTCAACCCGTGGGTTTTGGCGTATGAGGTGGCCATAAAGCCTTTGATGCCGAGCAGTGGAGCCATTGCTAAACCGGAATTGATTCGGGGCAACGGTGAAATGAAGAACTTGAACTTCAGCTCTTGCAATGTCGAAGCACTCCATGGACCGGTAATCCAAAAAGGTGCGCGGCCCGCTGCAAAGGCTGTTTCAGCAGCAGCGACGTCAACCGAAGAATTAATCAACCCGGTGCTGTTCCAGTTGTCAATAATTTTGGCGTTCTTGCGAAAGACTGAATTGTAAACTCCAACATCGCGCGGGTTCAGACTTCCCGAAGGACGTTTGCCGAAAACGTAACCACCGAGTCCGGAAAACAATGGGTAGGTGAAGTAAGCGTTGCCCTTAATCCCTTGACCTACGGCCAAACCGATCTCAACCCGGTTAGCGGCTTTAAGGGCCAAAGCCTTAGTCGACAACTGTGAAAATGTTTTGGGAGGTTTCGGCGCCAATTCGGCATTGGTCACCAGTGCCCAGGTTTCGAACTGCACGGGTACCCCGAAATAGTTGGAGCCGTACTGAAAACCCGAGAGGACATTGGGAGCGAACAACGCTTTTTTGGCCGGTGGCAACGTCAACGGAATGATCGCAGCAGCCGCGGCGAGTTCACCCGTCCACGTGTTATCAGCCCAAATAATGTCGGGGGCTTGATTAGCGGGGACGGTTGTGAGTTCGGTTTTGATCGCTGCAAGTTCTTTGCTCACCACGTTAACCGGGTGTCCTTGGTAGCCGTCTTTCAAAAACTCTGAAACAGTAGCCGCGCGCGCAGCATCAACCCAAATAGTGATCGGCGCTGGCGCCGCCATCGCACCAGGTGCTAGCGCCGCCGAAAGTGCACTTGCTGCAAGTATCGACGCAGTCAAGAATGCGATGGGAATTGGCAGGCGCGCGGCTTCCATCTCAATATCCTCCGTGCGTTGATTAAGCGTGTGATGAACTTTCGAGTTTAACCATATCGCTCGGACGGCCGGCAACGCTGGAATTCCGCGTTGCCCTACTACTACTTTGTATGAACAATCACGGCGATCATGTCACCGGCAGCAAAAGTGATTCGCTCACTCTTCGGTGGGTTGACCCGGATACCACCGGCCAATGCGCCCGGGCTGCCGTGGGCTGCTGCAGCCCGATAACCGATTGCAACAACACCCCAGTTGCGCACCTCAGCAATCACGGCATCAAAATCAGTCTCTCCGGCTTCGACGTAACGCTCGGCTGGGTGAAGGGCCACTGCAGTCCCGGCGCCGTCGAAGAGGTCAGCGAAGACATCAACGAGATGTGGGCTTTCGCTGAGTTGAGCCAAGAGCAAACTGATCAACTGCTGACTGACGATGAATTCGTCACTGTCACCTCGGCGCCCGAGCTCGACGTCATTGGGGTCAACCAACTCGGCAATGACATTGCGTGCGTTCCCCGGATCCAGTGCGCGCACATGCATCAGGCTCAACAGGACGCGAGCATCGGCTTCCTCAACATCGAATAAGGCACGTTCACACAGGATGAGTACGTGGTCATACGGGCCATCGGCGAGAACCCCGGCAAGTGCGTCTCGACTGATCGTGTTCCCCGTGCGCACGTTCACGATCTGTCGGGTCAGGTCGGCGTCTCCGAGTTGGTTGGTGACATCGGTCGCATTGTGGTTGATTGGATCGACAAGAACGATGAGCTCAGACCCTGATGCCACATGCGTCTCGATCTCTTTAACGATCAGTTGGGCGATCCCACTCCAGCCGATAATGAGGGTGCGTTCGCGCTGGCTGGGAAGGGGTGCGACTTTGAGTTCGGCGGGTGGTGACCAGGGGAGTGGCTCCCGGTCGAGAATAAATGTTGAGTCGTCCTCGGCTATACCGATCACGCGATCACCGGGTGCAATAAGCCGCGCAGGACCAGGATTGAGTGACACGGTGCCCTCGGCACTCTCCAGACCGATAATCGTGGCGC
>JBIHZX010000037.1:0-14226 GCA_044240195.1 Candidatus Nanopelagicales bacterium
GCAGCAATCACTCCGTTCATGGAGGCTAGCCCTGGGTGCAAGGTTTTCGTGTCGGATCCCGTTTCAAGAAATTCCAATAAACCGCCACTCGTCGAGGCAGCGATTCCAAGTCCGTTGGCTGCGACTTCTGCATCACCGCCGCGAAGTCGACTGGTAATCAATGACGCCGCAAGGGTTCCGCTCACTGAGGTCGCATGCAATCCGCGCGCGTGGAAACCGTGCGGTGAAGCCGAAGCCACGCGACAGACAGTTTCATATCCAACAACGGCCGCAGCCAGAATATCCGCGCCGGTCGCATTAACACTCTGCCCGACGGCAAAGGCGGCCGGAAGCGTCACCGCTGTTGCATGAACTAAACCTTTTGCGTGAGTGTCATCGAAGTCAAGTGCATGGACCAAGACTCCGTTGGCGAGTGCCACGGCTGACACGGCGAGAAGGTCATTGCTTCCCAGCATTCGCACACCTGAAGGCGAACTGAAGGTGCGCGCAACAGCGCATGCCGCATGTGCTGCATGGAGACGGTTTGCCGCTATCGCTAAGCCGACACCGTCAAGAAGATGACGGGCCGCGGAGTGCCGAACAGAATCAGGAATTTGCTCAAAGCGCAGACCTATCGCCCACCGCGATAGACGCTCACTGACCGTGGGTGTTGTGGTAGTCACAGAGTGCTCTCAGCCTCAAGGTTTTCAGACGAAGATTGCACAACGCTATTTACTCCAAAGGCCCCCGCACTCGCCAGCTCCGCTATTTGTTCCGGCGAATATCTGAGAAGTTCATTCATGACGTATCCGAAGTCTTCATTTCGTTGTGGCGCCCGTCGATACTCTTTCGGAAGTGAACCGAAATTAACAGGAGATGCCAACTGGCGTACACGCCCAAAACGATGATGATCCGTCTCAACAACTAAACCGCGAGCAACTGTGTGTGGATCGTTGAGAGCGTGTTCTACATCTAAAACCGGACCAACGGGCACTCCTGCCTCAGTGAGAGCCGTGATCCAGTAGTCGCATTTTTGAGTGAGGAATATGTCTTCAAGAGTCTTGATGAGTTCATCTGAATTTCCACGACGATCTATGAATGTTGTGTATCTCTCGTCATCTGCCAAGTCAGGACGACCAATAGCAACTGCTAGACGTTTCCAAAACTTTTCCTTTGCGCAAGCGACAACAATCCAGCCATCTGCTGCCTCAAAATTTTGAAAAGGCACTAAAGATGGATGCGCTGAATTCCGCATTCGCTCTGGCACAAAGTCACCATTGAGATTCCACGCTGCGAGATAGGTGAGCATGGTTAAGGCCGTGTCAAAGAGGGAAACGTCAGAGTCGCCACCGATTCCATCACGTTTGGCTGCATGCAGGCCCGCTAGCAAACTAATAGCTGCCACGAATCCGCCCGAGTAGTCGACCATGGACAGTCCCGATTTGGTTGGCGGACCCTCGGGGTCGCCCGTGACACTCATCCAGCCCGTTAATCCTTGCAATATGTAGTCGTACCCAGGTTCTGTGGATCGGGGTCCGGTCATGCCGAAGCCACTCAAACTGCAGCACACAATCGCTGGGTTTAAATGTTTGAGATCGTCATAGCGAATACGCATTTTGGCCGGAACATCTCCACGCAAATTGGAATAGACGGCATCGCTGTTGCGCACAAGATCTTCGAAAACCGCCCGACCCTCTGGGCTATACATATTCAAAGATAGCGAACGCTTATTGCGGTTGAAGGCCTCAAAAAAGATTGAATCCTCACCTTCGGCCATCGGCGGTACGTAGCGACTGACGTCGCCACCGGCAGCCGGATCCTCTATTTTGATCACCTCGGCACCCAAATCAGCTAGGTGCAGAGAGCCAAAAGGCCCAGCGCCGTACTGCTCGATCGCGATAATTCGCACATCGGCCAGCGGCCTCATGGGGCCCCCAATCTTGATTTTTGGTGACATTTGGACTAATCTTAATCTAAACGTCTGAGGTATTATTCGTCAAGGGGAATTCAAAAGAAATCTCTCTATCTCAAAAACATCAGACAGGTTAACCCGGACGCCCCCTTAAATAAGGATTGGCAGGATACTATGGACATGGATGGCATACCGCTAGTTGAATCGGAAACCACCAAGATGCTGAGACAGACGGTGCAAGATGTCTGTGCACCATTTGGGCACTCCTACTTCCTCGAGGTCTCCAGAGCACATGGTCACCCCCGCAAACTGTGGTCCGCTCTCGGCGACGCCGGACTCTTGGGGGTCTCTATCCCCGAAGAGTTTGGGGGTGGTGGCGCAGGAACCGCCGAATTGGTGATCGTGACCGAAGAAGTTGCTGCCTCTGGCTCACCCCTGATGCTGCTGGCACTCTCGCCCGCCGTCTGCGCGAACACTCTGGTGGCCCACGGGACCCAAGCCCAACGGGAACGTTGGTTGCCGGGCTTAGCATCGGGCAAAGATGTGCTCGCCTACGCGATCACCGAGCCCGATGCCGGCTCCAATAGTCACCGAATTCGAACCACGGCAACTCGCACTGCGAACGGCTGGTCCCTTAGCGGAGCAAAAACATACATTTCGCACGTAGACAATGCACAAGGAATTCTCATCGTCGCAAAAGTACGAGCCGAAGATTCCCTAACGGGCAGTGACGGGCTCGGTCTTTTTCTAATGGATGTTGATGCACCCGGATTAACGGCGCAGCTGATTGATGTTGAGATCACCTCACCCGAGCGGCAATTCACACTTTTTCTGGACAACGTTGAAGTCGACGCTGACTCAATAGTTGGCGAACCCGGAAATGGAATTGCTGCTCTGTTCACCGGCCTCAACCCCGAACGCATTGCTAGTGCAGCACTTTTAAACGGAATAGCGCGATATGCACTGGACAAGGGTGCGAAGTATGCAAGTGAGCGCGTGGTGTGGGATGTTCCCATCGGAGCGCACCAGGCTATTGCACACCCCCTTGCGCGCGCCCATGTACTTCTTGAAGCATCTCGACTACTTACCGCAAGGGCAGCAGCACTTTATGACGCCAACATGGATGCGGGTGAAGCCTCCAATATCGCCAAAGTGTGTGCCTCTGATGCGGCGAGTGCCGCACTTGATGCTGCTATTCAGGCACACGGTGGAAACGGGATGGCAACCGAATATGGGCTCTCCACGTTGCTCGGTTTAGTACGTCTATTTCGAATTGCGCCTGTGTCAACGGAGATGAGCCTCAATCACATAGCTCGAAAGAGCCTCGGTCTACCCAAGTCATACTGATCACATGGGGCGACAAGAAAGTACTCACCCACAGCAGACCATGTGGCTTTCCGGTCATCATGGTCAGCGACTTCGCACCGAAGCTGAGTCAAACTTTCTCACAATCACGATTGACAATGCACCCGTCAATGCACTCGATTCAGTTGCGTATCAGGAATTACACGAAATATTTGACCAGCTCCTAACTGCAAAGACCATCTCCGCAGTACTCCTTCGTGCAGATAACCGATGCTTCTGCGCCGGTCAAGATCGACGCGATGCACCGATTCCCCCGGTTGATTCATCCACGTATCTAAAACACGCCGCAAGCGCACTCGCGCTCGCTACCCGGTGTCCGGTACCAGTCGTCGCTGCAGTGAAGTCTGCGGCAATAGGCGCAGGCTTAATCCTGGCTCTCACCGCCGACATTCTGGTGATAGATGAGCAGACGATTTTGTCGCTCCCAGAGCGAAAATTCGGAGTGATCTCCGGATATTCGCACCTCGCACAATGGCTTGGTCGGACCGCAATTGCAGCAGTTCTCACCGGGGATCCCATTGATCCCCAAGCTTTTGCGAACCGTGGTGGCATTTTATTGCCAAATGATGAGGTGGATGCCGAAGCAGAACGAATCGCGCGATCAATAGCCACCGATGATCCCAGCTTTGTTGTCGCAACCAAATCAGGTTGGTCCAGCAGCCGCGAATCAGTTGCACATGCTTACCTTGAAGAGATTGAACAAACGATCTCTCAGGGCAGTATGAACTTCGATCTTTCTAGATCAACTGACTAACAACATCGCGTTTAACAACTTTCCCGCCAGCGTTACGCGGGAGAGGTGACAACACAATCTCCCAACGCCTCGGATACTTGTAACCTGAAAGTTGTGGCTCGACATGTTTTTGTAGGGCAGCAAGGTCAAGTTCAACTCCGGATCGCGCAACGACGACCGCGACAACCGCCTCGCCCCATTTCTCATCCGGCATACCAACTACCGCCACTTCTTGAACTCCGGGGAATGTTGCAACAATCTCCTCGATTTCGCGAGGATAGACATTCATCCCACCCGTAACAATCATGTCCTTTTTACGGTCCACAATGTAAATAAAACCTTCGTCGTCGAGAATCACAACGTCACCCGCCGTTACGAAACCGTCTGGTGTCGTGCACGCCTCCGTTGACTCTGGGTCGTCGAGATATCCGGTCATTAGGTGCGGTGATCGAGAAAAAAGTTCGCCTGGCTCCCCCGGCTTGACCGGGTTACCATCTTCGTCAACAACCCGAACCTCGGTCATAAACCACGCATGGCCAACCGAACCGATTTTGCGAAGTGCATCAACTGGGCGAAGCACTGTGACGACAGATGCTTCTGTGGAACCATATAACTCATAGACGCCCACCTGAGGGAAATTCTCGATAACCCATTCCTTGAGTACCTTGGGTAACGCTGCTGCATTGAAATAGAGAGTCTCAAGTTCAGAAAGGTTGTACTCCCCCGGGGCCTTGTCCAGTGAGCGCATGGTTTGTGCGTGTGTCGGAACGAGGAAAACCGTCTGGATTCGATCACGTTCAGCCAGAGCAAGAAACTCAGCCGGATCCCATGAGCGCAAAACCGAGATTGTTGCACCACAGAAAACTGCGGTGTAGGCAAATGAGAAACCGGCACCGTGATACATGGGAGCCACTGCCATGGTGCGTCTACCCGGACCGATCCCGTAATCCAGCGCAGTGGAATAGCAGGTCAAGGCACGGGCGCGGTGGCTGAGCATCACACCTTTTGGTTTACCGGTCGTTCCGGAAGTGAACATGATCATGAACGTTTCATTCTCGTCGATTTCGATCATGGGATCGATGGGCTCAACTGCAGCAAGAACCTTCTCATAGGGATTATCCGCTGAGCTGGAATCAAGAGTCCAAACAACCTGAATGGTTTTTTGAATTTCAGTCGTGAGCTTTACATAGCTATCGGCCACAATCAGCGCTTCACACTTACTCAATCCCACGATGTACTCAATCTCACGCTCGACGCTGCGTGTATTCAGAGGAACCATCGTCATGCCACTTTTAGCAATTCCTGCGGCCACTTCAAAATATTCCGCACGATTGCCCATAAGTACAGCAACTCGAGCGCCAGGTTTCAAATCTGCTGCAAGTAACGCTTGAGCAACGCGAGATGACCGTTCACCTAGTTCGCCGTAAGTGAGATTCTGTGTGCCATCAATCACGGCTATTTGTTGTGGAATCGAATGCGCGAATTCTCGTACACCGTTCGCCATGTTCAATGGTGCTCCACCATGATTTAAAGCCATGTGTCTCTCTCCATCTTTTGTAAATGCCGACTAGGCTCGGTTCTAACTACATTTGATTCAATAACAAAGCGGGAATATTTATGCCAATTGATCGAACCATCGCACTCGAGACGCTCCTGCAAGTTACCCCAACGGATACTGACGTGTTCCAAGGAGTTCAGGCAGATGTTGAAGCCCAACGAGTTTTTGGTGGACAAGTCCTGGGACAAGCCCTGGTATCGGCGGGCAGAACTGTTGAAGCCGGAATACTTCCCCACTCCTCTCACGCCAGATTCCTTCGGGCGCCAACTCCAGATGAACCCATTACATACCGAGTCACGAGGGCTCGCGATGGTGCAAGTTATTTTAATCGTGAAGTTGAAGCCGAGCAGAGTATTGGAACCGTTCTGACCATGTCGGTCTCCTTTCATCGAGATGAAAGTGGGTTCGAGCACAGCCGAACCATGCCGGCAGTTCCTGATCCGGAGACTCTTACTTCCTTTGTTGATCGCATGACGCCGTCGGCGGATCGATTGAGCGAATGGTTTAAGCGCCCCCGACCTATTGAGGTTCGCTATGTCACCAACCCACCGTGGGAAACTGCCGACAGCAACCAAATCCCCGCGGAATCGCGAGTCTGGATGCGCTCCGAGCCACTGAACACCGACGACCCGCTTATTCACCGTGCTGCCTTGATTTATGCATCCGATATGACCATTCTGGATTCGGCTGTTATGCGGCATCGCTTGGGTTGGTTTCCCGATCGAGTACGCGCAGCGACCTTGGATCATGCCATGTGGTTTCACGCCATGACGAAAGCCGACTCGTGGTTTTTGTATGACCAAGAATGTCCCTGGACAGGTAACGGAAGAGCGTTGGCCACCGGATCCATGTATTCGCACGAGGGCCAGAGGCTGGCCACAATTGTGCAAGAGGCCGTACTTCGCCAACCGCGATGAGGTTTCAGAATCCGATCGCACGTCTAAATCTCGCATTCAAAGGGAATAAATCCGGCCGCAACTAACATTGCGCCGATTCCGGCGAGTATGCCGGTGACCATAAGAACTTCAGCTATTTCCTCATCACTGTACATGTTTTGCAGCGATTGCCTTAATGATTCAGACATGGGAAACATCGGTGTGAACGGCGAAATTGAGTCAGCAAGTTCTGCAAGTATGCGGTCGTGATCATCGAGGGCCGGTATGGCACTCGGTTCACTTGCCGATTCAAAGAGAGCATCGATGGTGGTTTGGGTGACACCGCATGCCAACGCAGACGCAATGTCATGAGCCCTGCAAAAAGAGCAACCGCTTTGGGCGGCAAGGCGTAATCGAATAACTTCAACATCTCGCCGCGACACTGTCGTTTGGTTAAAGAAATCAGCGTAAAAACGACCCCAGTAAAAGTCACAGGCCTTCTGGGAATGCGCCATATACCGATGAAATCCAGTATCGACACCTGCTGCTTCAAGATTGTGGACATGTTGAGTTAAGACAGGGGGGACATCTTCTATGGGAAGACTACGTTCAATAAATGTGCTCATGAATCACTCCCTGAAACTGGTACTCGTGCGGCCCAACGTGGTGGCTTGCCTTCCCGCCACGATGCAAATCCCTCTTGGGCATCGGAATCCTTCGGAGTGACATAGGAGAGAAAAATCTCCCGTTCAATTCCAATAGCCTCAGATGCCGTTACTGCAGCTGTTCCCAACATTTGGCGCTTTACGGTGCCTAAGCAGTTACGCGATTTATCGGTCAACCAACCTAAACACTCTTCAACCGCCTGATCGAGTGAATCATCAGGCACGGATTTCATTGCGATTCCCAGTTGGACAAGTTCGGTGGATTGCATCCATCGTCCGGAAAAGAAAATTTCTTTGGCACGCATGGATCCCACGATCCTGGGCAACCGGAAAGAGGATCCACCACCGGGAACCACCCCAAATGCTGTGTGTGCATCACCGACCTTGGCATTCTCGGCAACAATGACCACATCGCAACAAAGAATTAATTCGAAACCACCTGCCCGCGCCAATCCATTCACCGCAGCAACTACGGGTGCATTAAGTTCTTCAATGCGCAATAAAATTCCACCCAGTCGCGTCAGAACCGACGCGAAATACTCACCGTCGTCAAATGCCTCGTCGAGTAAATGCTGATCCAGTCCCACACTGAAAGCTCGACCCGACCCACGGATGACGAGTGCTTTAATTGATTGATCCTGCTCAACGATTTCGATGATCGCATCGAGGTCTGAAAGCCAGTCTTCTGTGATGCTATTCAGTCGTTGTACCTGATTCATCGTGGCGTAGAGGACGTTGTCTCGCCTGTCTACGTCGAAGTCCTTAAAATTTTGATCCACGACTATGTTCACGCCTGCACTTTCATTTCCTTGGAAATTGACTCAGCGCCAATAGACTCTGATACATGCCTGTGGTGTTGAACTCTCCCGAAAGATTGCTCACAGTTTCTGATCGCGACAGACTGATCAAGGACGCTGGATACATTCATGAACTTTTCAAGCCTTCTGCTCTCAACTCCGAACCACCGTTTCCTGGCGAGGCGCTGTTGCTCTTCGCTGGCGGATTGGTGGAACAAACTGTTGGACTTCCCGAAGGCATAATCGCTTTGGTTGAGATTTCCAAGGTGACATTTGGCTCGATGGCCGTTCCGCCACTCACTGTCCACGTTGAGGTCACGATCGATGATCCGATTCCGACCCCCAGTGGAACGAAGGTTATATGGCCGATGACCTGGGTAATGCTCTCCGAAAACGGTGACCATTTCACGGCAACAATCAAAATGCTCGGCACGCGTTAAATCAGCCTTCACAAGCACGGGTGAAATCCTCTAGTGCTTCAGCGGTTGCGGCGGGGACACGCATATGAATCTGTCCACGCAATCCTGGGATTATTTGAGTACGACAATCACTCACCATTGCCTGCACCAAAGGGTCGTTATCTGCGAGAAGATCAAATTCAGCGTCCAAGAGAAGTGTTGGCTGCTTCAATTCACGTAAAGCTGGTTCAGGGTCATAGCGAAAGGCCGCTTGATAACCCCAGTGGTAGCGATCCCAAACAGAGAGAACGTCACCAATAGCCGTGTTTAACATCCATGCAGGAGTGTCGGCCCCCCAAATCCGGTGATAGCGACCCAGCGCCCATTCGAATTGGGCACCATCGGATGTGAGTTCAATAGGAGGCGTCCAATTTGCGAGGTAGTCAGCGCGTTCTTCTGGGGTCATTAATGCAACCCCAGTCAGCACTACACCCTTTACTCGGTCAGATTGGCGTGCGATCTCAATCGCAATTGAGGCACCCGTGTGAACTCCTACTACCACCATGTTTCCCACGCCCGCATTTGTGAGTGCTTCAAGGATCACGGCAGCGTATTCGGGGATTTCATGTCCTGGTTCGCCCGGAGGATCTGATAGGCCGTAACCCGGGGTATCGGTCGCAATAACTTCACGATGCGCGCCAGACAACGGCAGCATCTGATCCCACACACGTGAGGACAATGGGGATTCGTGCAGTAATACGAGTGTCGTGTCACCGACTTTTGTACCCGTGGGCGCGGCTCTACGCATGTGCACTTGACCCCAGGGTGCATCGTGATACTCACGCCAGATTCTTGCTGCACCGCTCACAGCGTTGGGCCTGTCTTGAGCATGAATCTGGTGCCGCTCTCTACCTGAATGGTGTTCAGTTCTTGACCTGCAGGTACATGAATTAATCCAATGGCAGGAACGTTTTCCTCACCACTCACCTTCATTGAACCCTCGAGAACGATGATGAACCGCTCACGTTCTACAACACTTGAAGGCAATTCCGTGTTTGACCGGGCACGAACGATTCGACTTGCCGCACCCGTGTTGACGTTGAAGCTCAAAGTTCGTGCTTGCAATGCCTCATTATTGGACCACGTGTCTTCTGGGAGTGGCGCCCAAGGAAGCAACCCACTCGATTGATTGCGCACCCAGCCGCGTGGACCTAGTGCATCTTCTTCGATCGTGTTGATGGGATTACTTCCCGCAATTTCATGGGGATGCACCACACGACTTACCGGTCCACTTCCGTCGGTCGGTGAAATACCTTCCATCATGAGAACGGCTTCAAAACCGTTTTCAGACCACGCACAGTGCACGAAACCAGGTGGTCGCCAGAAGTAATCACCTGTTTCCATGAGCCCTTCACCATCAAGTGTTACGGCGCCTCCTATGACAAGACACTCTTCAACGCTGTCGTGATAGGCACATGTGAGATCTACATATCCTGGATCCGCGCGAACGTGGTCGATACGCCGAGTTGTCACCGGATCCTGATAGAGCTGACGAATGTTGTACTTGCTCATTAGCCCTTCAACGCCCTCGGGCGGCCCGAGATTCTCGCGGAAAGCCGGCGTCATGGTTTCAAGGACTTGAAGTCCATTGACCCAAGGCGCATCTGTTGTGATCGTTAAATTCGACACCGTAACTCCCAACTAGTTGGATCCGACACCACTGCTGGAACTAGATAGCAATGCGTCGGATGTTTCTTTCGCTCGAATACAAGCAACTTCATGGTGCGGTGCAAATTCTGTTAATGGAATGGATTGTGATCGACAAGCGTCAATGACCATAGGGCAACGAGGTGCCAAAACGCACCCAATCGCGCGGACTTCGGTTGGGCTTCCAATGTCGCCAATCAACCGAAGCCGCGGAAGTGATTCATTTGGATCAGTCGACAACCGCGAAGACAACAACGCACGTGTGTAGGGGTGTCGAGGATTCTTGATTACCTCGGCAACAGGCCCAGCCTCAAGTATTTCGCCCAGATACATGACCGCGATCCGTTGGCTCACGTACTCAACGGTCGAAATGTCATGTGAGATGAACAAGTAAGCCAGCCCAAGTTCGCGCTGTAGATCCGCGAGCAAACTAAGAATTTGAGCACGAACTGACAGGTCCAGCGACGAAGTTGGTTCATCGAGCACGATTAACTGGGGATTAGTGATAATCGCTCGGGCAATCCCAACTCTCTGCTGTTGACCACCCGATAGTTGTCCAGGCAATCTCGTGGACGAATCCGGTGAGAGTCCTACTCGCTCAAGCGTCTCGCGCACCCGCTGTTTGCGGGCATCTGAGTTGAGGTCGCGGTTGTGAATTATCAATGGCTCGCCAACTATGTCGCCGATTGACATGCGTGGATTGAGGGACTCGAATGGCTCCTGGAAAACGACCTGTAACTTTGATCGCATTTCACGCATTTCTTTAACACTGAGTTGCGTGAGATCAACACCATCGAATCGAACTGCACCTTCATCTGGTTCCAGAAGACGAAGAACGAGACGACCTAGGGTCGATTTTCCCGACCCTGATTCCCCAATCAAAGCAACAGTCTCACCCGCATTGATTTTCAGAGAAACATTGTTGACGGCACGGACAATTCCCTTTCCACCTCGAGCGTGGAATTGTTTGGATACGCCCTCGAGCTCAAGAAGCGCCATGACCAACCCTCTCAGACAGATGACATGCAACTAGGTGATCTGGTGCAATCTCTCGGAGGTCTGGGCTCACGGAGCAAGCTTCGAAAGCATGCTTGCATCGAGGCCTGAATGAGCAATCGGTTGGGACTACCCGAAGGTCAGGAACGGAACCGAGCAATCGGGTTAATTCATGTCCGGGACGTGGAATGGCGCCCAAGAGTGCGGAGGTGTACGGATGCGCAGGATTAAGGAACACCGTTTCAACAGAACCAGCTTCCACGACTTTCCCAGCGTACATAACAACAACTCGATGGCAATACTGCGCGATGACACCAAGGTCATGCGTAACCAGCAGAATGCCTCGGGTCGAATCAACAACGCGATCTCGGATTAGATCAAGTATTTGACGCTGGACTGTGACATCAAGACCTGTTGTCGGTTCATCGGCAATGATCAACTCGGGTTCGAGCAACATCGCCATAGCGATAACTACTCTCTGGGCCATACCGCCACTGAGTTGATGTGAATAACCGTCAAGAACACGATCAGGACCCGCGATGCCAACACTGGCGAGCATTGCGCGAGCTCGTTCCCTCGCTTCTTTCTTGGCCGAGGGTTGCCCATGGGCCTTGAGAATATTCCGGAACTGTTCTTCAATGGAGTAAATGGGATTAAGGGAGCCGAATGGGTTCTGGGCGACATAACCAACAGATGCTCCGCGAATCTTGCGCAGATTCTTATTTTTCATGGACAGCAGATCACCATGACCAGCCAGTTCCGCCGAGCCGCCGGTTACCTTTCCTGGAGCTTGCAGGAGCCCAAGGATGCCTTTCACAGCTGTTGATTTACCACAACCCGATTCACCAACAATACCGACAATCTCACCGGCATTGACTCGAAGATTGACACCATTTACGGCATGAACGGTTGACTTGTGGCCCACAAACTCAACAGCCAGATCTTTAACGCTTAACAGTGTTTGTGTCATTACTGCCTGGGTCATCGGACAGTCCTTGTGTTGAAGTCCGAGATTGCATCAGAGAGTTGATTCAGAATCCACACGCACAACAGGACGAATAGACCGGGGAAGAATGCGACCCACCACTCACCACTGATCATGTTGGATGAACCGGATCGAATCATGGATCCCCAACTTGGAGTGGGTGGAGCAACACCAATACCGAGGAACGAGAGTGTTGCAATCACCACAATTGCATTAGCCATGGTGAGCGTGGTCTGAGCAGTAATCATGCCCATCACGTTCGGGAGAACATGCTTGCGCAATGCACGCGGCAATGGGACACCCACTGCGGTGGTGGCTTCCATGAACCTCGCCTCACGGAGGGTGAGCACTTCACTTCTAATGAGTCGCATATAACGCGGGATATTGATCAATGCGATTGCCACGACGACCATGTACAACTTGTTTCCCGAAAGGCTCACCAGCACCAAGGCCAGGATCAGAAGTGGGAAGGCTTGGAACGCATCCATTCCTCGAACTAAGTTGTCACTCCAGCGCTTCTTGACACTTGTCAGAAGGCCAAGAGGTACACCAATAATGAGGGACAGGAATGTTCCCGCGAGTGCAAGTGACAGATCTATCCACGCGGCTGCGATCGTTCGAGAGAAAACGTCACCGCCTGTGATGTCCGTTCCAAACCAATGATCTGCACTCGGCGGCGAGATACCCACCCCAGGGTTTGGTGCCTCAGGATCGTAAGGGAGTGGCGCAAAAAGACTCGCCAGGATAAGAACGATGATGAAAAAGGCACCTGCAACAGCGAACTTGTGCATCTGCACAAAATCCCGGAAGTTACTCTGCTTCTTCACGGTTTTAGTTGCCATAACTGATCCTTGGGTCGAGCCAAGCAACAACGATGTCTAAGAGTGTGTAGATCAAGAGGGTGATGATTCCGGCCACGAGAACGAAGCCCTGGATCACGGGGATATCAAGTCGCAGAATTCCATCGAGGGCCCACTGCCCCATACCGTTCCAACTGAAAATCGTTTCAACAACTGCTGCACCGCCAAACAGCGACGCAAAGATAATTCCCGCATATGTCAAAATACTTGACCGTATTTGCACCAGCCCATAGCGCAATGTTCGCCATTCGGATAGGCCGCTGGCGCGGGCGAATTGCACTTGTTGGGACTGCATGGATTCAGCAAGAGCTGATCGGGTGATTTTTGCGAAATATCCTGCATAAACAAGACCCAAGGTTAAGACCGGCAGAACTAAATGAGCTAGGGCATTATTGAAGGCCTCTAGATCGCCGGCGATGAGTGAATCAATGGGAACGAAACCTGTTACTTGATCGGGGGGCGTAATCAAAATATCGAGTTGACCCGACGGTGCGGGCGCCCAGTCAAGATAGAAAAAGAAGATCAAAATGAGAAGCAATGCGAAGAAGAAATCTGGGATCGCCTGAAGTGCGCTGGCAATTCCGCGTGAGCCTGACTCGGGCCAGCGGCCCCGGAAGTAACCACCGATCGTCCCAAGGATGACACCGACAACGATTGCCACCCCGACACTGAGGAGAACCAATTCCAATGTGGACGGTAGCCGGTCAGCAATTTCGGTGATTACGGGTTGCCGTGAAAAATATGAGGTGCCCAAGTCACCGGTAAAAATTCCCGATAAGTAATCAAGGTATCGAGTAAGGATTGGCTGATCGAGTCCAAGGTCAGCACGGATTGCATCTACTTGCTCTGCTGTCGCCAGGCTGCCGGCAATGACTCGGGCCGGGTCACCGGGTGCTAGGGCGATGAGCAGGAATGAAACGGAAAGAACTGAGAATATCGCGACAGCGAAAAAACCAAGCCGCTTGAGAACTAAAACGGCGAAGTGGGTACGCCGACTCCGCCCACCCTTTCGGGTGGGCGGAGTTGACGTAGTAGTTGTTGACAACTGATTAACCTCGGGACAGCTCACCGATGACTGTTGCACCATGTGGATACATGTTGTAACCCTGGATGTCATTTAGCGACGATGCGATATCAGACGCTTCAGTGAGGTAAACCGATGGAACCAAGTCCTGCACCATGTCCTGAGCAGCTGCAATTGCAGCGTCACGCTCAGGGCCTGCGTCAGTGCTCACGATTGTCTTGACGTAGGCGTCAAATTCATCGTTAGCAAATCCTGTGTTGTTCAGGAAGGACTTTGAACCAAGGTAGAGGTTGAAGATGTACCCTGAGTCGGCCACTGCTGGACGCTCTGTGTACAGCCATGACTGCAGCGACTTCTCGCCCACGGCCTTTT
>JBIHZX010000006.1:0-40431 GCA_044240195.1 Candidatus Nanopelagicales bacterium
GAATCTTGGTCGAGTGCTTCATCACTCGCCGCGCGGCAACCCGCGTAACACAAGATGTTATCGATGAACTCACGGAACTGTGCGACGAAATGGAAGCTGTCACCAGCGTTGGCATAGCCGGTGACCCGAACACGGTCGCTGCTTTCACCGAACTAAACGGTCGTTTCCACGGTCGAATATCAGAGGTGGCAGATGCCGAATACGCCCAGCCTGCGCGCCATATTTTGGTTGCACTCCCCGTGATCCTCCGAGCAGTGCACAACTACGCTCCACTCGGCTATCAGCGCAGCAACTCACACCACCGTGAATTGCTCGAGGCATTTAAAATTAGAGATGCGGACTGGGCCGAAAGCATCATGCGACTTCACGTGACTGCATCCAAATCCGCCATCATGGACGAACTTCGCCGGACGACCGATAGCGCTGTGTCTAAGCCAGCAAATTCCTAAGCCGGAAGTGGACTGATCTGATTGCGACGTCGAACAACGACAAACAGTAAAGTCGCAGCAGCAAAGAAACAGAGACTGACGGCAACCCAAGCTGGCGAAAATCCAACCCTTTGAACGGCGAATCCGAACAGGAATGGGCCCATTACTCCGCCCGCCCCGGCTCCCAACACGATGTAACCGGATGCGCGAGCGGGTGCTTGCGGATAGGTGCTCACCACAGCAAGGGTAAGTAGGCCATTCCACCCCCAACCCGCGCCGATAGCGATGAGAGTGGCCAAGAAAAGGCCCCACCCCGGAGGCACCAAAGCAAATGAAATCACTCCCGCGCCGCCAACGATCATGATGAAGGCCGTTGCGATGAGAGGGCGGCTGACTCGACCGAGTTGCCAAGCAAACACGAAACGGCCCAAAATGCCGCATGCGCTACCAACCGCCAGATAGACCCCTGCAGCATTTGGGGTACTGCCCCCAGCAATTGCCGATTCAACATAGAAAGCACCCGTCGCCGATACTGCGATCATTGCCAACATAAACACGGCTGCGAATACGAAAACGCCGGCAAGCTTTTGTTCGGCGGCAGCGCGAGCTGCCGAATTGCGCTGATGGCCCGGGGCAAGTCGGGGAATGCCAATGAGAGCCGGTATTCCAATTGCCGCACACGCAACAAACGCCCATCGCCAACCAATCGTGCTCGCCAAGATGGGGATACTGAGCCCGGCCACCAAGGCTGCACCGGGGAATGCGGTTTGCTTAAATCCGAATGCAAGACTGAGTCGTTCAGGTGGAACCACTTCAAAAAGTGCGAGGTCAACCGCCGGTTGAGTCAGCGAATTAGCGAGACCAGCCAACGACATCAGGACAAGCAACGCGGTCCAATTTGGGGCCAAGGCTAGGGCTCCAATTACGAGCATCGATGAAGCGACGCCAATGCGAATAGAGGCAGTTGATCCGAGTCGCTGGCCGAGCCGGCCACCAGGGATGCCACCAGCGGCCATAAAGAGCCAAAACATTGAAACGACTATTCCCAATTGCGCTTCACTAAATCCAAGATCAGCCCGAACAAAAGGCCCCATGGCTCCCAGCAAAAAGACCGGTATCGAGCCCACGGCGGACGCGCTGGTTGTCGTGCCTACGATTCGAAGGAAGGAAGGTGTGGGCACACCGAATTGTATTCGAATCATGCTCTCTGGCTCCCAAATTCAGGAAAATTAAGCGTATGGTCTGAGAGGGATCCATCAAAAGGTATACAAAGTTATTGACAGTCATGCTTCCGCTCCATATGCTTGCACGAGGTGATTGCCCCACTTCCATGCTGCAAATAGGAAATAATGAATGCTCCCCTAAGCCCCTCGCAGTCAAGTTTTGGGCCGCTTGCCGGATACCGGGTTATTGAGCTCGGACAACTCATCGCCGGTCCATTTGCTGGACAGTTACTCGGGGATCTGGGCGCCGAGATCATCAAAATTGAACTTCCGGGCGAGGGAGACCCCATGCGTCGGTGGGGGAAACTCACCCCTGAAGGGGAATCCTTATGGTGGTCGGTTATCGGCCGGAACAAGAAATCCGTGGCCATTAATGTGCGCTCCAGCGCAGGGCGTGAGGCATTTTTACGATTAGTTGAGATATCAGACGTTGTCATCGAAAACTTTCGACCCGGGACCCTTGAACGATGGGGACTGTCCTATGAGACATTAAAGGAAATAAACCCCGGGATTGTGATGGTTCGAGTGAGTGGTTTCGGCCAGTCAGGGCCTTATTCAGACCGGGCCGGGTTCGGTGCAGTCGGCGAAGCAATGGGTGGGCTCCGTGCAGTCGTTGGCGACCCGGACCGCCCTCCCGTGCGAACTGGAATCGCGATTGGCGATGCCATGTCAGGGGCACTCGGGGCACTCGGGGCGGTAGCCGCTTTGCTCGAGCGCAAGAACTCTGGCGAAGGACAGGTGCTCGATGTAGCCCTGTACGAATCAGTCTTAACCTTCATGGAGTCTTTAGTTACGGACTATGACGTCTCGGGCCATATTCGTGAGCGCACCGGAGCCACACTTCCCGGCGTGGCTCCATCGAATGTCTACCCCACCTCCGATGGTCTGGAAGTCATCATTGCCGGAAACCAGGACAGTGTTTTTCAGCGGATGGCTACCGCCATGGGATCACCCGAACTGGCCGAAGATCCTAAGTTCGACACTCACATCGCTCGCGGACAACACCAAAAAGAACTTGACGAAATTGTTTCCGCCTGGACGAGCTCGCTGCCATCCACGTCAATCATTGACACTCTCGCAGAAGCTGGCGTACCGTCAGGGTCGATATTTCGAGCACCGGACATGCTTTCCGACCCCCACTTCATCGCACGAAATTCGATTGTTAGCGTCCCGCACCCTGTTCTCGGCACTATTAAAATGCAGGGCGTCACTCCCCGCGCTTCCCGCACGCCGGGGCGAATTAACTGGCCTGGTCCAGCGCTGGGGGCTCACACAACCGAAGTGCTGACCGAACTCCTCGAACTTTCTGAAGCAGAGATTGCGCTCGCGCAGGTTGTTAAATGAGCACGCGAGAATTAGCCGAAGTGAACGTCACCACCGAGTTCGAGCTTGCATACGGAAATATCAGAAGCCTTCTTGCGTCCAATTTCGTTCCGACCATCTACCGTCGGCTGGCCATGTATCCCGATGCATTTGCGTTAGCGGTTGAGCATCTTGGCCAAGTCGTGGAGCTCGCTGACAGTACGGATTTCGTCCGAACGGCGCAACGTTCGGCGCATATTTCCCTATCCGGGGCCTCATTGGGTGAAGGGCCAGTTATATCCGAGGTTATTGATGTAATCGAGCGTTATAGAAACGCCAACCCACTTAATCTTTTATTCAGCATATCCCTGGTGGGAGCCGACACCAGGACCAACCGGTCCGTAATGCAGCCACCACTGGGGCCTGCCCATCACGAAATTGAGCGGGATATTTTTGATTCACACGGAGCATTCATTACCCCCGGGCTCTGGCGAGACCTCGACCCTTGGCCCGATAGCCAACGTGAACTATGGATGAAAACTCGCGATATAGCCAACGATGGTTCTCTCGTTGTTGCCCGTGAGGCAGTGATGCAACGTGCCGCCGCAGTCTTCCTTGGCAGCGCGCTTGAATTCCTTCCAGCACAGATAGCTTCCCTTCTTCCAGAATCAGCATTAATAGATTTTGCCTGGTTTCCCACTGGGGTCGCAACTATGGTGGTCGAAGGCGAATGGCTACACAATCTGACTAATCATCACCCACGAAAGGAAACGAAATGAGTAAACCAGAGGCCCGCATCGTAGAGGTACTAATGCGTGATGGACTGCAAACGATGGTGCATGAATCGGGTTGGCATGTGCCAACTACTGAAGAAAAGATCGCACTCATTGGAAAGATTGCCGACGCCGGCGTCCCTGAGATTGAAGTTACCGGTTTCGTGCATCCGAAGGTTATTCCGATGCTCGCCGATGCAGATGAAGTTGTGCGTGCCCTCCCAAAAAGAGACGGCGTTGTGTACCGGGCGCTCGTCCCCAATCTTCGTGGGGCTCAAAGAGCGATCGACGCTGGCTGCACAAAAATCTCTGCACTCATTGTGGGTTCAGAGACGTACAGCAAGAAGAACTCGAATATGAGTATTGCGGAGAATGTCGAAGAGATCCGCCTGATCGCTGAACTTGCAATTGCGCAGGGCGTCAGCATCGATGTTGGCATGGGCATTTGTTTCCTTTGCCCCTACGAAGGCCCAGTTCCTGAAAGCCGCATCCTCGATCTCATTAACACTTTCCATGGATTTGGTGTGCATGAGGTGAGTATCGCCGACAGTATCGGCATGGCGAATCCGCGACTTGTTGGCGAACGCGTGAAGGCAATAACAACACGTTTTCCCGACATGGTTCTTGGAGTGCACCTACACGAGCGGACAGGGATGGCACTTGCGAATGTTGTTGCTGCGTGGGAAAACGGCGCGACATCGTTCGAATCCTGTATCGGTGGATACGGCGGCGGAATTGCTATGCCAGTTTCCATACTCGGAATGGGCAATGTCCCTACCGAAGATGTAGTGCACCTCTTCCGAGAGATGGGGATCGAGACCGGCGTCAATCTCGAAGCAATTCGAGAATTGAGCGATGAAGTGGGATCCCTGCTAGGAGTGCCATCCGTGGCGAGAATATCCCAATTTGGAACCTTCGAAGAATTCAACGAGATGGCCCAGCAGTACCGATAATCCGCCAATATAGAGGAGTGATCCATGAGCAGGACTGTGTTAAGTAATGCAACTTTCTATGTGGGAGAGGAACTATCTCCGCGCACTGGTTCTCTGGTTGTTGAAAATGAATCCATTAGTGAGATCGGTGAATTCGTGGAGAGCCGCCCTGACGATCTCCTGATCGATCTCCAGGGCGGCTACGTCATCCCAGGCATGATGGACGCTCACTGCCACCTCATATATCGCGATGTCGCGGATCCTTATGACATCGAATTACGGAAGTCCATTCCAGAGGCGACCGTGGATGCTGTCGTCAACGCAAGTGTCGTACTTAAAGCGGGGTTCACCACCGTGCGTGACGTTGGGAGTCGAGGAAACATCGGTGTTGAGATTCGCAATGCGGTGTCTCGAGGAGACGTTCCGGGGCCAAATATCCACCCAGCCGGGCAGATCCTTTCCGGTCCCGGAGGGCTAGCAGATTTTCAACCGAGCCATATCTTTGAAAACCGTCCGTACCAGCACGGACTCGGCGTTCAGGTGGTTGGTCCTGACCAAGCGCGAGCAGCGATCAGGAGGCAATTGAAAGACGGAGTCGAATGGATCAAAGTTGGGGTAAGCGGCACCGGTTTCAACCCTTTATGTCCAGCCGAGAGAAACGGGCTGTCAGAGATCGAGTTTGCGGCAGTCATGTCGGAAGCGAAGTATCAAGGTGTCCCCGTAGCCGCACACGCAGAGTCTGCAGCCTCGGTTCGGGCAGCTGCATTTTATGGCGCACAAACCATTGAGCACGGAATTTACATTGACGACGAATCACTCGAAATGATGGTGAATAATAACGTCACACTTTCACCAACGCTTTCAATGTATCGGGCATTTGCAATTCGAGGTTCAAGCATGGGCATTCCTTCCGTGATCGTGGACGAGCACAAAAGAACCCACGAGCGACATGCTCAAAGCATCCGAATGGCATTCGAGGCCGGAGTCCCCATCGTCGCAGGAGGCGATGCTGGACTCACCCACTTCCCGCAGGGCTACTGCGCAGAAGAAGTTGAGTCTTATATCGAGGTAATAGGCATGACACCACGCCAAGCACTGTGCACAATCACGGTAAATATCGCCCGACTACTCGGTGTTATCGACACCGTGGGGACCATTGACGTCGGAAAACGAGCTGATCTTCTGGCACTTCGGGTGGATCCACTGGTGTCTCCAAAGGCCTTACTCGATCCGAATCAAAAGATTTTGGTGATGCACGACGGAGTTGTGGTTTAACAGCCACCGACTATTGCGTGGCGTCGCCATCTCGGAAGGAACGCGTCAGAACATCCAGTCGCTCGAGGGTTTCTGACTCAAGCTTCAATTCCAAGGCAGCCATCGGTGCTTCTAACTGCTCTGGGCGCGTAACGCCCACAATCGCCACCGTGACAACGGGCTGGTGCAAAACCCATGCGGAGGCAAGTACCGGGAGTGAAACTGATAACTCACTCGCGATAGCAGTAATCCCGTCGACTGCATCAAATGCTGCGTCGTGCCAGTATCTCTGCCGATAAAGTTCCGCCGCTCCCGTTGTCGCAAATCGAGATGAAGCCTCTGGCGGAAGCTCACGCGAGTGTTTGCCACTTAAGATTCCACCGGCGAGGAGGTTATACGTGAGTACACCCAGTCCCTCTTCGCGACACAGTGGAAACAACTCCCGCTCGTGCGCTCGAAACAGAAGGTTATATCGCGGTTGCACGGTAGAAAAACGGACAAAATCCCGCGCGGCACTTCGCCCGAGTGATTGGGCAACTTGGTATGCGAGGAAATTGGAACAACCCACATATCTCACTTTGCCTTCGTGTACCAGGTCGGTGAGCACCTCCAGGGTTTCATCAAGTGGAGTGTTTGGATCTGGCCGGTGAAGTTGGTAAAGGTCTATCGCCTCAATCTGGAGACGCTTCAGGGACGCTTCGACCGCCTCACGTATGTGACGGCGACCTAAGCCTTGATCCCAAGGATTTGGACCTGTTGCTCCGTGGACCTTCGTAGCCACGATCATGCTCGCACGTCGACTACTCATCCAGCGACCGATAATTCCTTCGGTAATTCCCGCGGATTCAAATGAACTTCCCAACGGATACTTATCGGCAGTATCGATGAAATCAATTCCCCGGTCACGGGCAAGATCTAGGATCTCAAAGGACGCGGCTTCATCGCATTGCCCACCGAATGTGGCCGTTCCAATCGCGAGTCTGGACACAGGAAGTCCTGTATTGCCCAATTGCACGTGTTCCATCGACATCATCCCAAACTTGGTTCAATAGGCTCAAAAGGTTCATAAGGTTGACTAGCTGAACCCAGCGGCTGTGTCAGCGGCTCATTCTTTTGACTGCTGATCCAACAAACAACCGTTGCAAGAGTACTCAGTGCTGCCAAAAACAGAAGGCCGGCGGCCCAGCTCGAAGTCGCGTTTACGAGTGCACCAACAGCTAACGGCAGGGTTATGGCACCAATGTTTATGAGTGTGAGTGACATTCCGGTCGACTTGCCTATTTGATCCCGCTCGGAGGACTCAGCGACGACCGCGATGTAGACACCATTCCAGCCCACTGAACAAATGCCCAAAAATATTAGGGCTACCGGTACAAGTGGAGTGGGCGCCACGTTCAGGAAAATGAGGCATGCTGCACCAAGAAGCCCGAGCATTTCCAATACGAGTAGCCGGTGGTGTGTGAACAGATCTGACAGCCAGCCCCAGAAAAGCCTTCCAAAAATTCCGCCCAGAAGAAGTGCAGACACACCCAACCCAGCATTTGCCGTTGAGTAGCCGCGAGCATCAACCAGGTAGACCGCCGTGAATGCGAAAATGCTTACCTGAACGCCAGCAATCAAAAGTCCAAAAACATATCCCAGCGGCAGTCGCAATCGGCGTCCTTGGCGTTCCCGAATGCGCACAGAACTTTCACTCTTAGCGACGTAGCCGCCGCGAATCGCGATGGATAATGCAACTATCAAACATATAAGCATTGAAAGGCCAAATGCATAGCGCCAACCAAATGCCAAACCAAGAACGGGCAACACGGCTCCCGCAGCCATACCCCCAGCGGGAACACCGGCCTGCTTCGCGCTCATGACTAAGGCCCGCCTACGGGCGCCCACCGGATTTGCGAGCACGGTAGTCGCTGGGTTAATTGCCCCGTATCCAAAACCCGCCACCATGATTCCGATGTAAAGGACCGCGATCTGCCATGCCAGCCCGGCAATCAAATTTCCCATCCCTAGAAGGAGTAAGCCAACTAAAATCATGCGCGCTGGGCCGGATCGATCAGTGATCATGCCGGAAATCGGAGCTGTCAGTAATGCGCCAAAGTATGCAACCGAGGCGATCGCACCAACTCCCACCTCGCTTAGCCCCAATGAAGCGCTAATGAGGGGCGATATAGCCGATGCGCCGATAACCGTGAAACTTCCAACCGCTAGTACAAGTGTTGAAACAGCAATGCCCTCCCCCATCGAGCGGGCGGGAAGCTGGGCAGGTCGTTGATTCATCTCACAAGACGCAAACTCATACGACTCGAACTGAAATCTGGCCAAGTGAGGCAAAGTCGAAAGTCCATAATCCGATCGCACAGTCGTATAAAGAAGTAAGTGAACCGGTTGCTACGGCACTCGCGGGCTGATCACGGGGTAGAAGCCCCAGCCGATCGACAGCTTGATTCCACGAACCAGTTCCCCGCAAAAGTTCTTGCCCATCATGTGAAACGCTCACGTGTACAACCTCAATTGGTTCAACGGGCAGCCCAAAAAGCATGCGGCCCTGCAATGCACCATCAGCCACTACACCGCTCAGTGGAAGTACCCACCCTGCGAACCTGGTGTCGGCAATCTCGACACAGGGCATAGCCCTCAGCGTCCCGTCATGGTCGCGATGCACCCCAATTTCCGGTTCGAATTTTGGTGCAATGAGAGACGACAATTCGAGAACTGCATCAGTGACATTTAGTGAGACAGCCTTTGGGTCCAACTGAGCAAATATCGGTCCCGGCACTCCCAGTTTGCGCTGTGTAGCTTCATCCGTAGCGCCCAGTTTCCAATACGGTGAATCTTGTGCTCCCAGCCCACGAGCGAAGGCCAAACCAACCCTTGCAGCGAGATCTTCATTCAGGTCGCTCCAAGGCAAAGTGAGCCCATCAACAGGTGTATTGGACTTGTGAGCTTCTAACAGAATTGCCGCAAGGCCTTCTGCTTCATGGTCCATAGATTAGAAGCCTTGCTTTAACCTACGGCGTTTGATGTGTTGAGAGAGCGCCACTGCCAGGATTAGCGCCGTTCCGTAGAACAGATATTGAACGAAGGTTTTCGCACCCAGCAACTGCAATGCGGTGATACCGGTGACGAGAAAATACACTGCAACAAATGTTCCCCATGCATTGAACCGCCCTGGTCGAATCGCGGTTGACCCTAGAAATGCAGCAGCAAAGGCCGGAAGGAGATAATCAAGCCCTGTAGATGGGCCCGCTGATCCCGAAAGTCCCACAATCAATATTCCCGCGAGTGCTGCAATAAGCGATGCGGCAACCATGGCACCCCAGCGTAAGAGCCCGACGCGAATTCCAGCCAGTCGTGCCACATCTCTATTTCGACCCGCGACCAAGAGCCTTTGACCAAGTGGCGTGAATTGAAAAATGTACCAAATGATAAACGTCAAAATAAGTGCGTAGTAAAAGATGAAAGGAATTCCTAAAAAGCGATTACGAATCACCATATCAACGAGCGCTGGATCAACTCCCGTTACTGTGCGAGCATCAGTCACCCAGAGCATGACTCCGGTGATGATAGTGCTCATGCCCAAGGTGACAATCAAACTCTCAATCCCTAACAAGACGATAAGTCCGCCGTTAATTGCTCCCACCAAAAAGGCAACCGCAAATGCAGCAAGGATTGCTGCCCACAATGGCCAACCAAGGTTGACATTAAGTTGTGCCACCGTCACCGCACTAAGGCCTGCAACAGAGGCCACCGACAGATCGAAATCTCCCGTAGTCAGAGGAATAATGAGGGCTAACGTGATGACAACGAGAATGGCATTTGATGCAAGAATTGAGGACACATTTGACCATTGCGCAAAAGTTTCAGGTTTGACGAAACTGAAAACGATAATAATTCCAAGCCAGGCAATAAGTAGCGCATAGGCCTCAAGTTTTCCGGCGAAACGACTCTTAAGACCAGATGCTTTGGTCGAATCCAGCTTTGTGTTTTCTCCGAAAGTTTCTGGCGGGCTACCAGGGGTCGATGGGGTAGTCATTTATGGGTTCCTTTCAGAGATCCGTTCAGGGCAATCGCCCTGATAGACGAGGACAAGCATGTGGATAGGCCAACTAAACCTGTGGTGAATTGATGTGAATCTTCGATCCGATACCTAGTGTGTTTCAACTACGTCTCCCATGCACATTTCGGCAATTTTTGAGTGATTGACTTCATCACCGGTGAGAAAACCTATGAGGCGACCTTTCACAAAAATACCTACTCGATCACAAAGGATTGCCAACTCCTCATAGTCTGAACTTGCAACAATGGTTGACATGGTGCTCGTTCGACCGCGTATGACTTGGTAGATCTGTTCACGCGCGCCAATGTCCACCCCTTGAGTTGGTTCATGCAGCAGCAAAATTGCCTGAGGCAACTGCAACCACTTGGCCATCATGGCCTTCTGCTGGTTCCCTCCCGAGAAAAATCCGTAATCCATGCCAACTAGTTGTGGCCGCACATCAAATTCCTTCAGAAGATCCCGAGCATTTTTTCTCAATTTGTTATGCCGAAGGATTCCTTTAAAAAAGAAGTTATTGAGAACTGTTAGGTTGACGTTATCGGCCATCGGGAGATCGAAAATGCTCCCAAAAATTTTACGGTCGGCAGGAACCAAGGCCATTCCCATCTCTATCGCAGATCGTTCGTTGTGACCAGAAAACTTGACGGAAAAATCACTCAGCATGAATTCCCCGGACGCAGTGCGATCACTGCCGAAGAGTGAGTAGACCGGGTCTTCAAATCCAGAACCGGCAAGCCCTGCAAGTCCTAGGATTTCCCCTTTCCTTAAATCAAAAGAGACATCTTGAACTAGTGAAGTCGTCAACCCATTCACACTCAGCACTGTGTCCTCAGACCGGCTAACGGGAATTGGTTCAAATTCATCCTGGTCAAGATCGCGACCAACGATCAGCCGAACTAGCTCACGCTTAGTCGATGTCTCCGTGTTGAGTGTCCCGACCGAACGACCATCGCGGAGCACTGAAATGGAGTTCGTGATCTGGCGAACTTCATCAAGGTTGTGCGACACGAATAACACACTTGAGCCTTGTTCAACAATATTGCGCACGAGTCCAAAAAGTACATCCACTTCTTGACTCGGTAAAAACACCGTTGGCTCGTCGAGTACAAGAAGACTCGGTTCCGCTTCTGCTCCAGCCGATGTCCTCAGATATTTAATGCCCTCGATGGCTCGGATAATGGCAAGTGCTGCTCTCTGAACGGGCCGGATTTCATCAACATAAGAGGACGGGTCAATGTTTACGTTGTAATCCGCGAATATTTTGGCCGCTTGGCGGCGTGCGTTCAACCACGAGAAGTACGGCGTGCGTGACTCAGCAATCCGCCCCATAAATAAGTTTTCCGTGACCGTAAGAGATGGAAGCAAACCTAGATCTTGGTGTACAAACTCGAACCCAAGTGAGCGGTATTGACCCGGCAAGAGCGGTAACGCCACGGACTTTCCATTAACTTCAAGCTGTCCCTCATCAGGTTCATAAAAACCGGAAAGGATCTTGATCAAGGTTGACTTTCCCGAACCATTCTCACCCAAGAGACCGTGGACTTCCCCTGCATTGACGGTCAAATTGACCCGATCTAAAGCTTTTTGACCACCAAAAACCTTGGTGAGATTGGTGACTTTCAAAAGCGGCGTGTTATTTACCACGGTCGTGTTCCCTACTTAAAAAGATCGATTCCTGAATGGGTGCCGCTTCCCCGTCCTATGCCGCCTTTCGGCAGCATAGGACGGGTTCGAGAAGCAGAACTATTTACGGTAACCAGAGTGCTTTGAAGCCAGCAATATTTGCGTCTCCATAGCCAGTTCCCGAAACAGCAGGTGCGCCGGCCTCAGAAACGTTGGTGTCATCCCAGAGACGAATCGATGTACGGGTGACAACTGGAGCGTTACCAGTCAGGACCCGGAATGCTTGATCCATCGTGGCGTAGCCGATTCCTGGTGTGTCTTCTCCAACGTTGAAGGCAACTAGGTCGCCTTGAGCGATGAAATCAAGTGCGAAAGGTGAGCCGTTGTAGCTACCAATCTTGACATCGGTAAGACCTAGGGTCTCGACCGCTGGCACAGCTCCTGCGACCATTGCGTCGTAGAGAACGTAGATGTACTTGATGTCTGGATTAGCCTGCAGGGCAGCCTGAATCTCTGACTGTGTCTTCGTATTCCAGTCAGCGACAGGAATATTGATCACCGTGTATGAGCAGCCACTGCAGTTCTCATCGAACTCTTTCGTCATAGTGTCAATTGTGGCTGGGCTCGGGAGAATGTCCGAACCGCCGACAATCAGGGTGTTAGCTGTGCCACCCGAATCGGCGATGATCCAGTCAGCTGCTGCTTTTCCAGCAACGTTGAACGGTGCGGTCACACTTGCAGCCAGGAATTCGCAACCCTCGCATGCGGGTGGTGCAGCACTTTCATCGTCGTAGAAGTGGCTCACAACAACCGGGATTCCAGCCTCGGAGGCTGCCTGGATTTGTGGTTGAAGTGCGCGGGGATCAGGTGCACCATTGAGAATAATCAGACTCTGATCGGAGTTGATCGCCTGATCAAAACAAGCAACCCACTGGGCTACCTCGCCCTGAGTGTCGCAAATGGTGTATTCGGCGCCAGCTTCTTCGGCAGCCGTCTTCATGGCATCAGAAATGCCCTGAAGGAAGGGGTTGGGTACTGATGGAATTTCAAAGATCTTCTTGCCCTTGATGTCTGCGATGCTGAAAGCCTCACCCTGAGCCGTGAATACGGGAACTGCCTTTGCGGCTTCAACAGCATCGAGAACTGATTGCGCTACTGCAGTTTCTGCAGCCGACTCTGAACTGGTTTCTGCAGCCGACTCTGCACTAGTTTCTGCAGCCGACTCTGAACTGCTATCGCCTGACGAGCAGGCTGCCAGTGTCAGCGCGCCTACTGCGAGCATGATCACCGGACTCAACTTCCGAAATGTATACATTGACACTCCTTGCTACGAGAACACCCACTCTGGGATAGCCAAAAGGTAATCTAGATCTCATTTGACCGTATACAATTTGAAAAGATTGTTGATAACATTCTGATTACAATTTCCTCTCAAATGGTCGAAGACGTCATAAACTCGAGGGTCCCCTTAGCGGACCCTCAGTGAAGGAGTATGGCGTGACTGAAGGCAGCGACCTGGTCCTCCTCGAACGCGCAGCGCTCTCCCCGTTCGAGCCCATTGCCGTTCAGCTTTTATCGAGGGCGGCCGAGGTTACTACCTTGATCAACCTTGCTGATTTCACCAGCCGAATCAACGTGTCGCATGCCACCAAGGATGATCTGGAGTCCCTTGCATGAGATCCGGGCCGAGGGCAGCCGATGTCGCAATTATTGGGCTCGGAGCAGTTGGACTCCCCGTATGCGTGAACGCCAGTGCAGCAGGATTTCGGGTGCAGGGGTGGAACCGCAGTCCTGGGCCGCGTCAGCAGGCTGCCGAGGCGGGCGCAGCCGTTCCCCACACACTCGACAAAATCGATGCCCCGATCATCCTGTCCGTCCTTCCCGACATGTCTCAGTTGTTTGACGTTCTCGATAGCGGCCTCGCTGAGGTGATACGGGAGGGCGACGTGCTTGTGGTGATGAGCACGGTTGCTCCATCTTCAATGCATATCCTCGCTGAACGCCTTGCCCTCATGGGCGCATCAGTGATCGATGCCCCCGTGAGTGGTGGCGATGTCGGCGCATGGGAATCAACGTTGTCCATCATGGTTGGTGGTGAAACCGATGATTTAGCCAAATGCCTCCCGGTTCTGCAAGCAATTAGTCATCGAATCGAACACATGGGACCTCTGGGCTCCGGTCAAATGGCTAAGGCGTGTAACCAGATGATCGTGGGAGCTACGCTGGCTGCTATTGGCGAAGCGCTCACACTTGGGCGTGCTGCTGGCCTTGACGACGCTCAGTTGCTTGACGTGCTTGGGGCTGGCTTAGCGGGATCCCGCGCTATGGAAATTAAGCGATCAAAATTATTAAGTTCCGACTACACGTCGGGTGGAAGCGTCGCTAACCAGCTAAGAGATTTACGAATCGCCCTTGATTCGGCTCAATCATTTGGATATGTTCCGCGTCTAACATCAGTCGTGACCGAGGACTACCAGAAACTCGTTGACACGGGTGGGTCAGCCCTGGATCACAGCGCGATCATCCTGATATCTGAGCGTGATCGAAGCCCAGATGGGTTTTAACTCCGGATTGCATCAATGTTCAGACGAACGTAATCAATCACAAAATCCGGACAGAAACTAACGAACGAACTTATTTGTGATTCAGACGCGGAATGAAACATGACCGTTGATACGAATTCTCGGAAAGAGTCCTCATCGGGGAGCACGAGTGGGTCGGCTTGAAGCCACACATCCTGCGGAATCCAGCCGTTGGCGATCAAAGCTTTCACCGTGTTGTCCACTGTTGCAAAATTCCAAACCGGCATTGTTAGTGCCGCCTTCCCAGCCGCTTGAACTATGTTCGCGATATTTCCTGCGCCCCCACAATCAACATGTAGCCGCGCTTGTTTCGTGCCGTTGGTTGCAGCCTGACGAAACACAGATCCGTGGTCGTGGATCCAATGAAGGGCAGCAACAGACATGATCACATCTGCCGGCTCACTTACGGGCCAACCCTGCGAAAGGTTGGCCGCCTTGATACAGGGTGCGACCGACTCTGGGTAATCAAGGAATCGAAGGCGAGCTGCCGCCAACATCGACTCATCGATGTCCAGAAGGGTCACCTGCCCCGGAGTCACACACGCGTCAGCGGCAAGAACCATCAGTTGATTCAGCGCGAGCTCTGCGTCCCTACCGGTCCCACAACCAGCATCGATCAGGCTCTCACCTGCACGAAGTTGCGACCTGTCGATAACACCCTGACCCCATCTTTCATGTGGTAAAGGCTGGCGGTCGTACCGGGCGGCATCCCAGATTATTGGATTCATGAGCCTCCCCTACCCACGCACAATGTGCGCGAGTGGGTCACCTCGACTCCACGAACTGATCTGGCTATCCACGAGGCGCTTGGCCCGCGGTACGAAAGCAGATGTATCACCACCAACGTGCGGACTAATCAAGACTCCGGGGGTTCTCCACAACTCGTGGTGAGAGGGCAGCGGTTCTGGATCTGTTACGTCAAGTGCAGCTCTGATGCGGCCCTGTTTCACATGTCTGATCAAGGCTTCGGTGTCTACAACCCCACCCCTTGCGACATTAACCAACAGGGCCCCTTCACGCATCCGAGTGAGAAAAGCGTCGTCGACCAACTTTCTTGTTTGAGCGTCAAGTGGCACTGCCAAAATCACAATGTCTGCGTCCGGCAATAAGTGCGGCAACTCAGAAATGGACACAACACCGGGGCGTTGTGAGCGTGCAACCACAGTTATATCGACTTCGAAAGGAATAAGCCGATCTGCAATTGCCTTTCCGACACCGCCGGCACCGATAATAATCACGGTTCGATCTACAAGAGACGATCTGCGATCGTGGATCCACGCCCCTTGTGGCATTGCTCTTGCGTAATCATCAATCCCACGCAGTGAGGCTAGAACAAGAGCGACGGCAAGTTCGGCTGTTGCTGACTCATGAACTCCCACAGCATTGCACAAGGTGACGTGTTCCGGCACATGCTCCAAAGCGGCATCGAATCCTACGGTGAGGAGCTGGACGGCTTCCAGATTCGGCATTTCCTTGATGAGTTCAAGTGTTGAAGGTGGACCCAAATAGGGGGGAACATAGAAACCCACATTCGAGAGATCCACGTCCGCATCAACACCACCAAAATCCACCTTCTCCATGGGAATGTCGCTGCGGTTGGGGTGTAGGTCAAGAGGAACCAAAGCTGACAGCACGGCAATCCTTCAATATTTCGGAGTGGAGTGGACGATAAGCGGGCACAATATCAACACGTTACAGGTGCAGATAATTTCCTCTCTAGATACTAGACAGTTTTTTCATTTCAAATATCAATTTTCACTTCAACCTATCAATCAATTCTTTTTCCGTTGTGCAAAAAATGCCGAAGCCGTAAATCCGGCAGATTCACCAACTGATTGCGTCTCTGATCAGATTCTTCCTTTTACTCTCCTTTGACCACTGTCGCCTGGGGAACACCACGGCAAACCCCAGCGAGGCGACTCCACGCCACAACACTCAGGTGAGAGACTGGGGACATGGCCAAAAGCAACGAAAATCCATCAACGGACGCCGACGAGCAGCGCGCCAAGTTCAAGGCTGCGCTTGAGGCGAAGAAAAACAAGCCCGGTCACGCCGGATCAAATCCCGATGCGGCCGGTGGCCCAGTAAAAGACAGTTCAAGTCGCTCCGGTGGCAAACGCGAATTCCGCCGTAAGAGTGGCGGCTGATTAAGCGGCTTTTTTGCCCATACGGCGGTTCAAGATGACTCCAAAAAGCAGTGAGAGTAGACCCAGGCTGAGTAGAACGGTAATGAAACCTGGAATCGAGATGAGTGTCGTTTCTTGGCCATCTCGGGTAACCGCGAAAGTGAATTGCACACTTTGAGCTCCGGTGCTCGCGGGGTTTGCCGGGCACATGGAGACACCGCAGTTGGCAAAAACTTGCCAGATGGTCAAGCAAATGTACGTGAAGAGCCAGCCAATAACTGCGAACGTTGCGGCGCGGGCTGGGCCGCGTAGGTGCAGGACACCGTCGTCTTCCGACTTCCAAGAAGAAGTCCACAGCAACATGAATGCGCAGGCAAGAATTCCGGCAATGCAGACGCCCAGAGCCCAGTAATAGAGCGGGATGCCCATCACGACATCATTTGGATCAAGTTTTAGGGAGCCAGAAGCTTCGTTTATCGCTTGCCTGCCGGCAGCCGCGGATCCAACCAGTGCCGCAATGATTGTGATTGCATAGTTTTTGGGCGAAAGTCCCATGAGCAAATTCATGATCGGACCAAGTGCCATACCGATAAGAGCTGACCGCTGAACCACACACAGTGCGCAGGGTGCTTGCCCGTAACCAAATTGCTGCACCAATGAACCGGTAACCACCGCGATGATGATTAGTAGAGCAATGATGTTGAGCCACCGGGCCGCGCCCACTGCCGGAGTGGGTTCTAACCCTTGGGTCGAATCAGCAGAACCTTCAGAACCTGCGGACCCCGAGGAGCCGCCAGGTGCCTTGGGCATCGAACTTGGCATTTTCGGCGCTGAACTTGGCATCTTGGGAAGTGAAGACTTCTCTTTCCCCAACATTCCTTGAAGGCCGCTCACCGGTTTCTCTCAGTCTCAATGATGTCCATCTGAATCATGTCCGCCTAGTTCCAGATGACAAATAGTGTCGAAACCCCGAGGGTCGCCAAGGTCGCGGGAGCGACCCAGCGTGACCTGAAGCCGGCGGCAACAATTACCCCAGCCCACAGCAAAAACATGATGATCACGCGCATATGATAGCGGTTGGGCAAATGGGCCCACGACGCACTATCACGCCTTATTGGCGAAGCACCGCGGTGAGTGCAGTTGGGAAGAGGAAGGGCATGAAACAACGTGCTATCTGACCTTGATGCGGCCCTGAAGAACTACCTTCAAAATGAAACAATTCCGGGTCAAAGCGTCCAAGTTGCCCTTGACCCTCCCACTAAGGATTGGGCAGCCCGGCGCACCGGGGCGGTCTTGAACCTCTTTTTAGCCGATATCCGTGAGGATGTTGATCGACGCGATGTCAATTTGCGTGAAATCACCAATGATCAAGGGGTTGTTGTCGCACGACAGCAGGCTAACCGCTTCTACTTGGTCACCTACTTATTAACTGCCTGGACTTCAACTCCAGAGGACGACCACCGCTTAATCGGTCTGGCCTTGATTGCGATGCTTCGCCAGGACTATCTGCCATTTGAGTATGTGTCCGGTGATCTTGCATCATTGGTCGAAGCCGGTTTCCCGCTCACCACCCGCGTGGGCCTGCGCGCAATGAACGAACGAACCTATTCAGAGTTGATGACCGCGGTCGGTGCTGAGTATCGACCACCTTTATCGATCATTATTTCGATGCCCGTACCGACCGGCACGCCTGAAGAGGCCGGGCCTCCCCAGAAGGTTCCGCCTGCTGTCAGTATTGGCGATACCCGATCTGGTGCGACGACAACCGTGCAAGGCCCGGATCCAGAAAATCCTGATGCGGGGTATCGAACACGAACTCGACCCACAACGGGTGACACTCCACCGGTAAAGCCGTAGGCGGTTGCCGTGGGTCGTGAAAGCATCCCTGATCCAGGAAACATTGACGCCATGCGGCGCGTACTTGATGTTCTCGCTGAACGCATTGCGGTAATCATTGAGTTTGAGCGAGCAGCCGACGACGTCGCAGATCATCAGCGAGGTCATTACTTTCCACCACACCTGATAACTCGTGATGCACGCAAAGGTGCGCCGCGAAGTTTTAAAGACGTCATACCCTTTACCGAATTGCCAGAGAGGTTAATTCAGTTAGCTCAGAGCGCTGATCTCATTGATATTGATTTGGGCATTCTTTTGACGGCAATGTCGGTGAACCTGCAGCAGCGTTTTGAGCATTTCTTTATCGTGCTCAACAATGAAGTTGATACTCGTGGGCCAAACGTCTCAACTGCAATTCGCCTTGCTGGGTATGACCCCGACAGCGCAGAGGCGCGAAGTCGACTGCGCCCTGATCGACCACTTCGAGCACTTGGCCTTATCGAGATTACTAACTCCAATAGGTCTCTACTAACCCAAGTATTAACCGTGCCCGAACGCGTGGTTGCGCATTTATTGGGTGACGATGAATTCGCGCCAGGCACCAGTTCGATCGCCTCCTTTATGGGAGCGCCATTACTTCCTGATGAGTTGTTGCCGATTCTTCCCGTCGATGTGGAGTTGCCCGTTATTTTTCGGGCGGGTTCAGGAACAGCGGGGCGTGAACAGGCTTACGCCCTTGCGCAGAGAAAAACAGGAAAATCCCCGTTACTCATTGACGGTTTAGGTTTAAGTCGAAATGAAGATGTCTGTTCACTACAGATTCGCGAGTGTGTGCGCGAGGCGGCACTCGCGGGTGCCCCGATAATTCTTGATCTCCGGCACGCGGACACCGGTATGTCGGTGAGCGAAATCGCGCGGCTCTTTCGAACTCTTTCGGTGGCCTTCATCATCCTTATCGAGGCTAAAGCCCACGTTGAGTTATGGCACGGAATGACCGTGGATCTTCCCATGCCGACCGCGGCCATGCGTCGGGATTGGTGGTCCCACCTCGGCGATGACTCGGACCGAACCGCTGCCGCTGATGCCGCCATTCACGTTGATCCACAGGAATTGCACGCTCACCTGGTCGATGGAGGGCCGCTGGTCCCAAGAGCTATCGAGACCGGCACCTTGACCGAGGCGGTTGAACCAGAGTTCACCCTTGAGGATCTGGTTGCTTCAGCCCGGGTGACCGACGCTCTGCGTGAGCTTCGGGATCGAGTCAGACACCGAACCGTGGTACTTGATGAATGGCGGATGCGCCCCGGTGGTGGGCGTGGACGCGGGGTTACCGCCCTGTTCTCGGGGCCATCGGGCACCGGGAAAACCATGGCTGCCGAAGCCTTGGCTGGTGAATTAGGTGTTCCCCTATTTAGGGTCAATTTGGCCAGTGTGGTCGACAAATATATAGGTGAGACGGAGAAGAAGCTGGATCGGGTTTTTGCCTCGGTCGAAGATGTCGATGGAGTCCTCCTTTTTGACGAGGCGGACGCCCTTTTCAGCAAGCGATCAGGGGTTTCTGATTCCCGTGACCGATATGCGAACTTAGAAGTGGCCTATCTGCTCCAGCGGATGGAGTCCTTTGACGGTCTAGCGGTCCTGACCACGAATCTACGGGCGAATCTGGATGAAGCCCTGATTCGGCGCCTGGACGCTGCTATTGATTTCCCTGAGCCAGAGGCCGAAGAAAGATATCTCCTGTGGTTGGCGTGTCTAAAGGGAAATATGGGGCGGGTGGGGCAGAATCACATTCAACGGTTATCGCTGCTTCCCCTGACCGGCGGGTCTATTCGGGCGGCCTCGGTGTCCGCTGCTTACTTTGCTGCAGCCCAGGGAGAACTTCTCGGCCCCAAACATCTCTTCCGAGGCGTGCAGCAGGAGTGGAGCAAGCAAGGTCGGCTTTCCTTCCCCATGACCGAGTTTGAAGAGAGTTCCGCGGAGGCTACACATGACGAACTGGATCAACGAAGTTGATGCACTAGGCCAAAACAAGTACGTGACACAGGCCAAAACCAGTGCAACCGATCTGCGGCATAAAGGCTCGAGTACCGACGATGATCAATTCGCCGACGATCTCTCGTCCACCCAATTCGACACCACAATGGACCCTCAGATCGATCCTGATCGCATTGATCCTCCGGTTGACCCTTCACATGCGGCGCTGGCTACCCGCCCGCTTATCTGGATGTCCGATGCGTTAACTGATGTAGTACCCGGACAAAGTGTCCGAATTAAGGTGAACGTGCGAAATGTCGGCACAATGGTTGAAACGTATGATTTAGCGGTCTTAGGTCCAGCCCGCACCTGGGTGTCCGTGGTGCCAGCTGAAATTTCACTTTTCCCCGGCGATGAAGGCAGCGCCATTGTCACCATTAAGCCACCGCGGACCCCCAACATGCTTGCAGGCAGGTATGAGGTGGCAATTAAGGCTACGTCTCAGGTTTTGTACGCCGAACGGGCAGTCACCGAATTTAGCGTGACCGTTGCGCCCTACCATCAATTTAAAGCATTGATTGCGCGTAGCACTCTCGAGTTTAAGACCAAGACTTCAACGTTCCTCCAAATTGTCAATGAAGGAAACTCCTCAACAAAATTCACTGTCGATGTCAATGATCCGGATGGTGTTTACACGGGAACCCTGGATGCCCCTACCTGCGTATTGGACCCGGGACAACCAGCATGGCTCAAAGTTGAAGTCAGCGGGCCAGCCCATATTGTTGGGAAGCAAAAACACGGAGCAGTATTCGCTCACGTCAACCAAATACTTGACCTCGTTACTAATACCCCAGTAATCGGCTCAAAACCCTATGTCCAACGCGTTGCAGTCACGCAAAAACCTGTCGTTCGTTTCAGGCTCGGCTGGTTGGGTCGGATCTTGATCATCTTTGCTCTGTTGGGGCTGATTATTGCCTTTGTACTCTCACGCGTTCTTGCCACAGTCTCCACGACGTCCGCGGGAGCACCGGCGTACCCCACAAGTTTCTCCGCAGTGATGAGCGGCAACTCCAGTGTCGTTCTCAATTGGGATCCAGTAGCCGGAGCCAGTGGCTACCACATCTATGCGGTTGGTGACGCCGGGAGCCCTGCCTCACCTTCTGCCTCACCTTCGGCATCCACTTCCACGGCTGCATCGGCCGCACCAGCATCCGCGTCAACAACGCCAGCCACCGTCTCGACGGCTTCAGCATCCACATCGACATCACCGGTACGGACCTTGCAAACCGTCGTTGCTACCAAACGGGCTGCTTCCAAGGGTACAAAAACAGTTATCGTGACAAGTACGTATGCAAAGAACCCATCGGTTTTCGTGTTTGAGCCACAAGGCAAATCTGGGAAAAAACAGAAGAATGACGCAAAGATTCAACGCCAGAAGTCCCAAGGAACCGCAGCAGGTATACCTATGTTGGCACCGCAGGGCGGCACTGGCTCGACATCTTCGCCATCACCGAGTGCGTCAGGATCTGCGAGTGGATCTGCAGCTACACCAACCCCTTCTCCCTCGAGCTCGAGCTCAGCATCTACGACAGCCTTGGAATTGTCCAACCCAACTGCAGCCTGCCAAGGCTGCACATCGGTAACTGCACTGCCTTCGGGCTCAACCCGCTATGAAGTTTCGGGAGCGAAAGCTGGCATATTGGCCTGCTACCGCATTGTGGCTTTGAGTGGAAATTACAGTTCCTTGTACAGCGGTGCCGCTTGCGTGCAGGTCCCAACGGTTGAGCAAGCTGCTGCCGCTGATAACGCTGCCGCTGCTGCTGCCGCTGCTTCAGCTTCACCTTCCCCAACAGCCATCCCAGCGTGCGCCCCAGTGAAATTCAATGTGACCGCGATGAGTTCAGATGCAGTCGGCATTGTGTGGCAGGCTCCCACGAAGTTGCCAAAGGGTGCAGCTGATGATTACTGCAATCTAACAACCGCAGCTACTGGTTGGGATATTCAAAGTCAAATTCTGACCGGATGGTCCTCTGTTTCGCCAGCACCGCAGGTAAATGACACCGCGTTGCAACTCAGTGGGTTAACCGCCGATACAGAATATTGCTTCAGAATCTTCTCCACTTCGGCTACTGGTCCCTCGTTGTCCAGCAAGGAAGTATGCGCAACCACAGATGAGGAAGTCGTAGTGACACCTTCTGCGACACCTTCTGCTACACCTTCCGCGGCAACAACGGGCGATAAAATTGCGCCCTCCCCCACCAGCTAACAAGTCCAGAAAAATCTAGAGGATCAAGATTTTGATGCTTTAGATGGAGTTGGGCTGGGCGAAGTGGTCGCTGTTGGCGAACCGGTAGTTGTTGCTGATACAGAAGGACTAGCCGATGGGGTCGGCGACGCGCTAGGGGTGGCGTCAGGGTCCGCACAAGGAATCGTCGAAGCGCTTGGGGAGGGACTTGCCGACGCTGATGCCGACGCTGATGCCGACGCTGATGCAGAAGGAGAACTAGTGCCGGCAGGAGCCGAAGCTCCCGAGGATGCTGAGGCAGTCGGACTTGGTGTTGCCGATGAACTACCGCCACTGGTGACTCCCAATTTGAACGGGTTGAACACGTCGACCGTATCAAAAGATGGATCCTGCAGGAATATCACGGAGCTGATGGCGACCGAGCCAAAGTTCGGGTCAGGAGTGATCACGTACCGGGACGGATACACCGAATTAATTGAAAGAGTCATGCTCGTTGCGTAGGTCGTTGGGATACTGATTGTTTGTGAATAAAGATTTTTGGCCGTCGGCGCCACAAGGGTTTCGGATTCAATGGTTCCGCTCGGAGAAAACGTCATGGTGAGATCCTTCGGCTGGGCAAGGGCTTGAACGTCCAGATCACTGTCTTGGATTCCGGGAGAAATAGTGATCCTATCTATTGGGTAGCACTGCGCAAAGGTAAATGTAATGGTGGTGCCAACGCCAAGGCCTTCCATCTCCGCACTGGCCCAGTAATCAACAGAATTGGCTTGACTCAGACTGGTTGCAGTGGTTCCCGGCAGTGATGAACTCGCGACAATACTTGTCACCGATGTCTGTTCCCCGAGTGCCGGATCGATGAATTCGGCAATAGTTTGGCCGAGGTTCACAAACCAAGTCCTCGTTATTGTCGCCAATGGTCCCCAGAATAAAAACCAAATGAGAAATATTACGAGTGCAAGAACTATCCAAGGCAAAAAGCCTTTTCGCCGAAACTGCTGAAGACGTGATGAATTTGGATGACCGGACTGATTGGCCCCGGTGCCCTGTTGGGTTGTGGGTGGCAACGGCGCAAGGCGATAAGTGGCTAAATAGCTCCCGCACCATTCGCAGTAGGCATGATCGATTTCATTTTGATGGCCGCAATGAGCGCAGACTACTGCGGGTCCAGAGATATTCGACTCGGTAGTAATTGAGCGCCGAGTACGTGCTTGCCTCTCCTGCTCCTCCTGGGGGAGCTCTGCAACAATTTCGACGATCGGTTGCGCAAGAATAACATTAACGCCCGCATCCTCGGTCGTGAGAAGAGTTGACTCAGGTGCGGTGTCTGTTTCGTCAGTGTCGGTGCCTGTTTCGCCTATGGAAGAATCTGATTTCTCGTCGCCTGGAGTTATGTCAGTTGGATCGGATTTTTTCTGCGCTTTAGGGCGCCGCCAAAAGGCCCACCAAGGAATGGGTTTGGTATCAACGTGCTCTTGGTCGTTCTCATGATGCCTATGGTGCAAGCCGGGCAAGTGGTGATGATGCTCGTTCTCCGGCTGCGGCAAATCTTCGCTTTTCACCTCAGGTGTTTCTGTTTCCGCTGGCTCTTCGACCACGGCTGGTTCGATCGGCTCAGTTGCTGCTGGTTCGGGCGCTGGCGGTTTTGGCACCGGCATCGTTGACGTTACTTCTGAAGGGGACCAAGGGGGGTTGCCCATGAACTCTAGATAGGCGCCACACGTAGGGCAGTAAGGATTCCAGTTGGTTACTGTCCCGCAACGTTTACAGGTGATATTGGGATTACTCGTGGGGGCAGTTTCTGCTGCCGGGGCAGTTTCTGCTGCGGGGGCGATTTCGCCACCCTCATCTGGAAGGGGCGAATCACTCATGATGCAACCACAATATTCAGTTGCAAATGTGCTGGCGCATAGTCCTTAATAAGTTGAATGATGTTATCTAACGAGTTCGGGTTGTCTTTACTTGGTGTGATGGTGACAGTGGCGACCATGGGTGCCGCGTCGGGCCAAGTTTCTGGGTCGGTCGCTGTGGTGTTCACTGTCACCCCACCGCCTTCTTCCAAAACAATTTCCTCCAGGTCATATGGGAAAAAACGTGTGTGAAGTGAAGATGTTGTTCCACGCCAAGCTGACATTGCTACGGCGGTAGCTACCGAATGTCTCAGTCCAGGTATCGACAATTCATTTTCACTGTGCGAATTCACCCAGCTAGACAAGTAACGCAGGAAATCGTCTGGGGTAATTTCCGGGTCGAAGTATGAATCCAGGCAATCAAGCGTGCTGATAATTGGCGCGAGAACTTCGTCAAATGCGGGCATCATGCGTTGAACAAATGTGTCTTGCGCAAGCATCGGAGGGACGGATTGAATCAGAGGGAAAGGAGTCTCCAAGTTATCGACATGGCCGCGGTGGCCAGTTGGGACAATTTCTGAACCCATGACTTGCATGGTGCCGCCAATAGGGCCGCTCACTCAATAACCTCAATCTGGTTATCCATATTGAATAGCAGCTGTAGGGATCCGGGCTGAATTCGATCGCCAGGTTCACCTCTATCACCGGTTACCGGATCAACCGCAACTAATCTAATGAGGTCCGTGTAGGCAACCCCCGGCACATTTTGCAGAATCCCATAGACGTCGCCGACGACAAGTGTCCTACCGAAAGGCCACCCCGCCCCGTCATAACCGCCGCTCACCGGGTTCAGAAAATTGCTGATCGCCGCGTTCGCGTCAGCGGTGACGCGGGCAGAATTGCTGCTGTCTTTGACGGCCAGCCGGACCATGGCTGAGACACCAATATATTTCGGTGGTTCGATTCTTATGGTCGTTCCAATCAAGCGCCGTAAATCAAGATAGGCCTTAAGTTCATTGAGTACCTCGATCGGCGGCTGCAAAGCTTCAAATGAAAATGCACCTTCGGGCACCTGCGGGATCACAAGGATCAAGATGGTGCCTGGCTTGCCTAGATCAGACGCGTCGACACATTTTGTTCGCACAATTCCTCGACTTGCCGCACGAACCAACTGTTCAAAATCTAATGCGGTCACAGCCCTATTTCGAGACCTTACGGTTAGAGCGGCCCGGTCTTTAAGACTTTCGATCGACTCGGGGTCGACACCGCCAATCGCAGCCTCGATACTCTCAACCTTTGCAACTGAAGGGATATTGGTTCGCATAACGGAAATAGCACCGCGCTCAACGTTGCCTTGAATACCGCCGCCAACAAGGTACCTTGGCACGCGGACAGTGCTGCCGCTCGTGGGGGTTGCTCCGTAGTATCGAGCGCTACCGTCAGCATTTCTAATCATCGGACCGAATCGCAATTGGCCCTTAATGTCATCGACGGTGAAGCATAAATCTGTTGAGACTGCCTCCGCGAAACTCTCCACGCGCGACCAGACTGTCCAACCCTCGGGGCCGCTGATCTCGATCGTTAATGTTTCCTGCCCGGAAACCAGCGGGAACCGATTGAGCTGAAGGATCTCGCCAGGCGTTCCCGCAACGGTTCCAACAATCTCGTTTGTGATTGGTGTGCACTGAGAGACGTTTGTTATTCCAGCAATGGTTGCAATATCGATGGTTTTTATTTGAGGGGATGATGTGTATCGGGGTTGATCATCGACTGCGTCGACAACTCGTACACGAATCCACCCTGCTGACAGACCAGAAAATGTTGAGAGCGCGTGCTGCTCAATGTAAAGATCAATGATGCCTCGCTGGTTCAATCCGCCTGTAGTGTCCTTGAGAAGGTGGACTCTGGTCCACTGCTGACCATCCCAACCTTCGGCAATTAACGGTGGGCGAAGCGGATCTACTCCAATACCTTCGATCCGGCAATCAACCGAGATCCGGATAATGCAAGACGGAGCCGCTTGGGTCAGGCCCACATAAAGAGCATCTCCAACCTGTGGCAGGTCCGAGAAACAGGCAAATTCAGAATGCTCCGCGATGCTCTCACCCTGAGCCACAGCTTCTTGCCCGGCAGCTTGGGTCAGGATGTGCTCAAGTGACACGCTAACAAGATCAAGGTCGTTCTGTGTCGAAAAACTAATGGGCGGATCTTGACCGCGGCGAGCTGTTGATACCAGTGTTCCCGCAGGGATCAACACGTCGCTCGCCTTGGGTACGGCAAGCGAGAACCTAACCGGAGCGATTGCAGCTGATGGTGGGCGAAGCTGTTCGCCGAGCAGGTCTAAGAACTTTATGTAGTTGAGGTCGGGCACCCTGTTGAGTCGATAAATAAGTTGATCAACCATGAAGGCGAACGACTCGATGAGTGTCACGCCGGGGTCGGCGACATTGTTGTCCGTCCACTCGGGGCACCTCAATTGAACAAGGCGTTTCGCCTCGTCAACCAAGTCTTGGAAGGACCTATCGTCGAGATTAGGCGCTGGAAGGGTCATTGATCTTCCTCCCTGGGGATCACATAGAACGGAACGAGAAGGTTACGGGGGTCGTAATTGCCCTTGATTCGGTAGGTCACCTGAATGTTGATCACAGTCGGGTCGTCTCCGTATGAAGCGCTGACGTCAATTATGTCAGCCCGAGTTTCCCAGCGGCGAAGCGATGCTGTGACCTGCGCCTGCACCTGCCCGAGGAGTTCCAAGGAGGTCGAATCAAAAAGCAAATCGTGGATACCACACCCAAATTCCGGACGCATGGGACGCTCGCCGTAAGCCGTTCCCATAATCAACCGGATTGAGCGGTCTATGTTGTCGGTGCCGCCGACCATGAGAATGCCACCTTGGTCGTCAATCCCCATCGGGAATGCGAATCCGCTACCCACGAAATCCTGTTGTGGCATCTAATTCACGCACCCAAACTTACGATGCCACCGGCAATGTTAATTTCCCCGGCCACAAGGCTAATCATGTCAGCTTCGATCGAAACTGAACCTTCGGAAGCAAGATTTATGTCACTGCCGGTCAAGGTGATCGCACCGTCTGTAGTGATTTCCACTGCGCCCTCTGCGGTAATAGAAACGTCAGCACCATTTATTTCGACGGCCCCTTCACCGCTCAGGGTGACTTCGCTTGCGTTGATGACCACCGCACCTTCAGCATTTACCGTCACTTCGGCATCACTGTTAATAATGATTGGCTGACCTTCAATCGTGGTAATGGTGATTCCGCTTTCAGGTGACAATCTAACAATGCAACTTGCGCCGAAAGTTGTTTGAACTGTCAAACTTGAGTCGTCGGGATTGTCATTGAAAAGAAGTTGGTGACCCTCACGCGAAGTGAATGCGCGAATCATGGTCGTGCCCTCAATTAATTCGGCTGCGGGTACACCCCCTATTCGATCAGCGCTGTACAACCCACCCAGAACGTATGGTGAGTCGAGTTGGCCATTTTCGAAAGCGACCAATACTTCATCTGTTGGCTCTGGCATTATTTGCATGCCGAGGCCCTCGCCAGCACCCGCTTGCACAACGCGCGCCCAATTGCTGATGAAAGTTTCAGACAGCCAAGGGAAGCTCAGAAGCGCTCGGTTCATGAACTCGGGGTCTTCGACATCGGTGACAATCGCCGGGTAAACCCCGTTGAGTTTGAATGTGGATACCGCAGCTCCCTGCAAACCCATGAGGGTTCTGTCTTCATAACCCGCACACATTATTTGCGTCCGATACCCGAAGCCACGTGGCTCGAAGATATGAGTTGCTGAAGTGACGGTGTACTCGCCGGTCAGGACGCCCGCTTTACTAATACTGATTGCTGAGTTCGGTGTCAGATACGGATTACCCCTGACAATCGCTTCGATATTGGAGTACGAGCCTGCCAATCGAAAACCTAAACCAACAGATGCAGCCTCCGTTGCGGCTTCATTTTCGGCAATTCGCTCGAGGCTCACCAATTGCGCGGTGGGCCCACCTAGCTCGGTCGCCAACTCCGCCGGAAGCAAGATGTTTGCGGAAGCATCACTCACCGTCGGCGACTCACCAAGGGATGGGACGGCAAGTGATTGGTCCCAGCCTCTCGTGGAGGCAGTCGCCGTTAGGCCAGAACCGGAGACGGTTGCTCTCAGTGAAATGAGCCCGTCGTCGCCGATCACTATGGCCCGTGGTGATATTTCAACACCTAGAGGGGGCGGGGCAGATTCGGCAGGGGCCATCAAGCCCCAATACAAAGTTGGCAGCCCCACGGCAGGGTCAACTTTTATATAGGTGACGTAGCCGACCTCGCGTGCGAGGCGGCAAATGAAATCCCAGTCACTTTCATTTGCCTGCACCACCTGTGTGTACGGAACTTCCGTAGGTTCGGCGACAGTTGTTATGACATGTTCTAGACCAATTGCCTCAACTACTTCTGAGTACAGGCTGAGGGGAAAACCCATGGTCTTGCGGCCGTGCAGCATCCGGTGCGCAACGTCGTATGCACGAACAACACTTCTCACCCCAGAGGTATGGTCAAATCGGAGTTCAATGGATTCAATCTGACCAATAAATAGTGGAACTCCAATAATGTCCTCACCGGAAATGGCGCGAATCTCAATTTCGGTCCCAGTAGCTAGTCCATTTTCCTCGAGAACTCCCATTCCTGAATCCACGAGTTCGATTTCACATAGCGAAGGCAAAAACAATTGCGATTCAATGGTTATGTTCGTAATCAACATTGCGCTTACATCGGGAAGCGGAACTGCATCCACAAATACGTGAAGTTGCACGCCGGCAGTATTAAAAGGATTGGTACTCATTTCCTTTTACCTGACTTATTCTTCGCAGAGAGCGGATTGCGCATACGAGATTCGGGTGAAGAACGAGTCGAAGCCTTTACGACTCCAGTTTCAGTGCGCTGGGGTAGCTCGTCAGGTGAAGGGATAAGTAGCTTTCGTCCTGGATAAACACGGAGCGGGTCGTCAATGTCATTAGCCATCGCTACATCTCGCCAGCGGTTCGGGCTACGGTAGGAACGGTAGGCGATGTGCGCCAGCGTGTCTGCCTCGTGGACCAGTGCACTCTTTCGAGGCATCTCACCACCGGACGTGGGGTTTTGTAAAGCGTCGTAAACGGGGTACTGCTGAAGTTGTATTGTGCCCTCAGCCCGAATGGGTTGACCACCAGCATTAAATCTCGTGAATTTCAGATTTATATCGGTGACATATGAGACAGATGAAATGAAGTCGCCCCAAACCAAGATAACGAGCGGTGAACTTCCAAAGCCCGCGAGCTCACTCAAGGCTTCGACTTCACATAGGGAAAGTAAGCGCTCCGCAGTTGGCAAAACCGATTGTCCAGCGGGGCCATTACCCAGTGTTTGACCGGTTGATGAAGTAGTTTCAGTAAAATTTAGATCAGAGTTTGCGCCGTCGAGAATAAAGTCAAAGCTCAAGTTTGTCGGATTGGTGCCATTCCAAGAAGCTGGCCCCGAACCCGATGCCGTCGGTGATGGGTCGACCGTCCATTGCGCTGATTTCGTGACCGTCATTGTCTCTGGTGGCACCCAGAATGTAATTGATGGAAATGGACCGAGCATCCCGATAGCCTGCGAGGTAATACTGTTCAGCGAATCACCCGTAATGGCGGTTGTCGGATTGGTCCACGAGGTGAGGGCTGCAAGGGCGCTGCCAAGACCTGTTGAGTCCCCACTGCTGCCAGGCAGGATTACTAACTTGCACGGTTGAACTGCCTCAGCAGTATCGATGCCAGCGGCCAAACCGTCAGTATCGAAGTAACCCGAGTGGCTGAATGTGATGCTTTCCGTGATTACAGGTGGCGTTTCCGTGCCGGTCACCGTGGTGAACTGAGGTTGCGTCCACGTTACCGGGTAAGCATTACGAAAGTTGTACGTTGCCTGCTGGAGAACGCCGGAAGGATTCAGGTAATTTATCGAAATACCGACGGTCGTTCCACCATATTGCTGGGCCAATGCAAACCACTCGGGAATCCAACCTGATTGATTCGGAGTCCAAGGCCGAGAGAGAGTTACATTTCCGTATGCCAACTGGCCAACCAGTTGAAATCTTGAAAGTTGGTACCCACCAATTGCGGCATCCTGGGCATTAAGTGTCGTGTCACCCATCTGCAAACTGTTCCAGTTGGCACCGAGGTTTTTGTCCCCACCGACAATATCAACACTCAAACTAAAACCAGCAAAATTTGTTGCTGTAAATCCTGGGTCAAAAGGCATTGGGCTAGTCATGGCTTAATACTCCCGCATCAATTTGGAGCGGCGCTCACGATCTTTAAGGAGATCAGCACGGAGCATGTTTCTAATTAATGGATAGAGGGCGTTGGCATGCTGCTCTAACCAGCGCGCATCATTAGTAAAAATTGTTGGTTGCTGTGTGGCTGCTGCCTCAACGCGGGGTGCTGCTTCCGCGCGTGGCTTCACTGCTGGTGATTGCGCCGACTCACTCGATTGCTGGGTACTCTGTGCGCGAGACCTACGCTGCACTTGCTCAGATCCTGAAGGCTGACCAGCCGGTGCTACTGGTGCAGCGCCAAATGGACGTGCTGGACCTTGGTTTCCGTAAGTTTCGCCGCTATAGCTACGACCAGCCCAAGTTGATTGGTTTCCGATCGTGGAGCCGAGGGCGTTTGGCGCAGCCATAGTGGTGAGCCGTCGCGGTGAAAGTTCGACTTCATTGATCTGGCTTTGTCCGGGGGTAAGCGCAATTTCTTGTGAACCGATGGCACCGCTTGTATTGGTGGAACCCTCACGCCTGGCCGGAGTCATACTGACTGAGCTTGTTGCGGCCGTAGATGGCTTGGCGGGTGAAGATGAGACAAGGGTTTCTGCGTGCATCGCGCTGGCTTCAAGCTGTCGCCCCAACGGAGTGTGCTCAGGTGGCAAAGTCTTTCCGTATTGCTGTTGTTGAACTACGTGTGTTAATTCATGGGCAAGTATTTGACGTGACTTATCGGAGATCAGCGGGCTCGTCCCGGGAATGTGTATCGCACCTTCATGGGTAAATGCGTCGGCGTTGAGTGCTTGGGCCCTTTTGTCAACGGCAGCACCTCGATGCAACGTCACAGAAGTTGGGCTAACACCTGCCACCGCTGAAACAGCGGCTCGGACATCGGAGGACACCATATGTTGCTTTGGTGCTGGGGCTTGGCCCAAAGATTTGATGTTCTCCTTGGTGATGGTGGGAGTTTGACTCGGTGCTGAAGGTAAGGCCACTCCTGCGGATGCAAATGGCGTTCCAGCTGCCCGCCGCTGAATCCCAGTAACTGGCGCTGACATCGATATGTTCGAATTAACTGGCACTGACATCGATATGTTCGAGTTAACGGGCGCTGATGTCGAAATATTCGAGTTCGAGGTGTTTGATCCAGAAGTATTGTTTTGACGACTGAGTGCGCCAACATTCGCGGACACCGAAGGACTGTTGGCTTCCGATGGCTCTTGTGATTTTGGGGTGAGTGGAATTTGAAGTGAGTCTTGGTCGAATTTCGGTGATGAAAGTTCAACGCTTGTTGCTAGAGACACGGGTGCTTTGACCGCTTCTGCGTTTTCAGAAGCAGGGTGTTGAGCAGCGGGCAATGACTGCGTTGGTGTAACACCGGTCGCATTAGCCATCCGCGCATTCGTTGGTGCTGCACTCTTTGTTGTGTCGGAAGTTGTCGGGGTACTTGCCTTGGGAATCACTGGATTGATGGGCGAAGAAGTTGGCGCTGGCTGCGCAGAAGGCGCGGGAACAACAACAGTGGGTGCATTCGTGACCGCTGCATTGGTTCTGGGTGCTTGGGTGCGCGCGGTAAGCGCAGCCTCAGGAGCCACCACAGTAGGTGCATTCGAATTAGGTGCACTCGAAGCAGGTGCACTCGAAACAGGTGCACTCGAAACAGGTGCATTCGAATTAGGTGCACTCGAAACAGGTGCACTCGAAACAGGTGTGTTCGTGACAGGTGTGTTCGTGACAGGAGTGTTCGTGACAAGAGTGTTCGTGACAGGAGTGGTTGCTCCGGATTCCCGTGTGCGCGCAGAAAGTTCGGGTGCTGTATCGACAACAGTAGGTGCGCTAATCACGGGCGTACTCGAAGCAGGTGCATTCGAATTAGGTGCACTCGAAACAGGTGCACTCGAAACAGGTGCACTCGTTCGTGATCTCGTTGTAGAAGGTGCTGCACCTGTTAACTGCGATTGCGCAACTGTCTTGCTTACTGCGGGTGCCTGGCTTTGTGCGGTGAGTGTGGGTTGAGGGACACCCCGGGTGCGTTGTGTTAATGCATTGCGCGGCTGCGGAGCAGTTACTTCCTTGGCGGGTGAAGTCGCTTTGGGAGTTTCAACCGGCTTCGTCGGTGGGATGATTACGGCTTCGCGAACAGGTGCGGCACCGGGACGCGACCGAACGCGAAGATCTTGATTTCGCGATGGCTCATTTGCAGTCTTGTCTTCCATAACCGCAGAAATATCTTCACGGCTTAACGGTTTTGCATCTTCCTGCTTGGCCATTTCCGCGGGGATCATGGGCCCTTGGGTGCGTGGCCGAGATTGGGGCTGCTGCTGAGCACGCGGAGCCCCGAGCCGTTTAACCGCCGATGTTTGGTGGGAGCCTTTTGGCGCCGACCGTGGGCGCGAATTTACGACGGGAACAGAGCGCGGTGCGAGTTTTGGCGCTACCCCTGCATCAGGTTGAATTTCATTAAAGTCGTGAGTTTCAGGAGTGAAATTCTCTTCGTCACCAGAAACGGGCGGATTCACCCGGCCAATGAGTTCAGATTCTTGGCCCTTGGGTCGCACTGGGCGAGTGTTCGTAAACTTGATAAGTCCAACTTTTTCATCGGTAGATCCATGCCGCATGTCGGTTGTCGAAACCAGTGGGTTACGTCGGGTCACCACAAATTGTGGGAGGCGCGCGCTAATCCTTTTGGTGGTCGAAGTGCTGAGACGAAATGGGGGCATAGACATAAAATCCCCACGAAGTGGCCCACGCCACCCCGAGTTTTCTGGGTTCAAGGAGACTGTTTCATCCTTGTCGGGGGAACTCATTACTTGCTCCCATCGGATTCTGCTCGGTTCAAAGCCGATACTTGCTTAAGAAGCCTTCGTCGCACGTCGTGAGTTAAATCAATGATTGCGTCAAAGGACCAGTGAACATAGTAAGCCAGGAATCCGATCTCCTCCCAGAGGCGGTCGGTCCCGACCGTAGCTATTCCCCCAGGCCACCACCTGCCACGTCAACCGTGAAGGATTGTCCGCACGGACAGGTGACCTCGGCGAGAGTGTGGCCCTCGGTATTTATGCGGCGATACACGTCTTGGAGAAAGGCCAGATCCGTTGCCCACAACCCACCGATGACCTGGTCATCAATTGTGGGCAACGTACCCAAGCGAGTCACAACCCGAGCCAACAACACGAGAGAGAGGAATGCTTCGTTCTCGCGCACCTTCGGATCTAAGAGCGGCAGCAGCTCATCTCGGGCTGTGGCCAATCTCATCGTTCCTTCGCGGTGAACAGTTCCCTGTTGGTCTACGTATCCACGCGGCAGAACAAACTCGAAGGTTGTTTGAAACTCTTGGGTTGTTGTACTCATTTTTTACAAATGGTCATTAGGCGGTTGTGGTCATTTCAGAGAATGTCATGGAGATAACCATGGAGATGTAGGCAGCGCTTCCAGCCTTGATATCGCCGTAGTTGATATTTGTAACCATGACATCTGAAAATGATGTTGTGAGAACTGGCTTGCCCATGGTGTCCTTGTAAACCAAGGTACCTGTCTTGCGAGCGCCAGCGAAGTCACCATTGATGCCCTGCATGAGCCAGGTGGTCACGTTCTGATCACCCGTGTTGAGCACGGTCAGAGTCAGGGTTCCACTTTGACGTGGGCCAAGCATCTGAGCGAGCACATACGTGCCGTCTGGTGTCATCGATTGTGTCTCGATGGTTGAAGTGCCCTTTGTGATGTTGTTTACCTCCACCACGTTCGGGATTGTCTGCCCATCAATTGAAAAGGTGAACGAATAGGCGGTTAATGCATCACCTGCGGTTAATGACATGAGGGGTTATTCCTTTCGAGTAATTTGGAGGTTGAATTAGTCGCTGATGGAAGTGCCGCCAGAGAACTGGGCGATTCGGAAGATAACAAACTCAGCTGGCTTGACCGGTGCGACGCCGATTTCGACGACCACCATGCCGGCATCAATTGACTCAGCGGTGTTATTCGTGCCGTCACATTTGACGAAGAAAGCTTGTTCTGGCTTCGTGCCGAACAATGCTCCACTGCGCCATTCGTTGACCAAGAATGCTGAGATGGTCCGGCGAATTCTTCCCCACAGCTTGTCATCGTTGGGCTCGAAGACGCACCACTGTGTGCCCTGAAGGATTGACTCTTCAAGGTAGTTGAAGTAGCGACGAACGTTGATGTAGCGCCATTCGGCGTCACTGGAGAGAGTGCGTCCACCCCAGACTCGAATTCCACGACCGGGGAACGCCTTGATCGCGTTAATGCCCTGTGGGTTGAGAAGGTCTGTTTCTCCGCGGGTGGCGTTAAGTTCAACACCAACCACACCTTGCAGTACTTCGTTGGCTGGTGCCTTGAACACACCGCGGGTGTTGTCGTTGTTGCTCCACAAACCAGCAACGTGACCACTTGGTGGGAAGTCGACGTTGTGACCCACTGATGGATCAAAAACGGTGACCCATGGCCAGTACAGGGCTGCGAACTTTGAGTCGTAACCCGTTACGTTCATGCGCCAGTCGGATACCTGCTGGGCATTGAGGCCGGCAGGGGGATCCAAGATCGCCATGCGGTTACCCATAAGTTCGCAGTGACCGATGAGGGCCGTCTGCACAGCCGTGATACCTGCGATGTCGATGAGGCCATTGCGGTGAGCCATGACGAGGTCAGGGGCCATCACCATTGTGATCTCTTCGAACATCTCAAAGCTTGAGAAGCCGGAACGCTGAGCAGTGTCACCAATAACCTCGGCAGGATTGACGGTGGCCACGGGGGCTGTACCTGCAACGGCAAGAGTGACGGTTGTTGGAGCAATACCCGCTGCGATTGTTGCGGCATCAACTGTTGGCTCGTCAATGCGAATCACTTTGGATGCGGTGTTGATCAAAGTCACAACGTTTGTGGCTCCTGGGCCAAGTGTTGCTCCCGTGTAGTTTTCGGCCAATACGCCGGCTACGGAAACCGAAAGGTCGAATGAGCCAGGTGCGGGCTTGTCACCCGATGGTGCGGTGGTCACAACCGTGATCTCGCCTGCATTTGCATCGAGGGCGCGGAAAGTAATTGCTGGAGCACCCTTTGCGTCAGAAGTTGGCAGTGCAGCAACGGGAAGAGCGGGTGATGGTGCATCGCCATCGCCTGGGTAAGGAAGGCGAACGATGTAGGCACGACCGCCACCATTGTTGAAGAAGCCGTAAACAGCTTTGGCTAGCGCGAATTCCTCGGTGAACTCACCGAAGGCAGCGACGTACTGCTGCCAGTTGGTGACCATGGTCGGCGCATTGAGCGGTCCCATGGGCGCGAACCCGACGAAACCTGCGATTGCGGTTCCGACCCCTGAAATAGGGGCAGTTGCCGCTGGTACTTCCTCGACGTATACGCCGGGGGACAAATAAGTGGGCATCGGAGACCTTCCAATCGGTGAATGTTGTTGTAAATCTACATCGAACTGGCGAAGTATACGCACCATTTTCAAAACTACGCAACCCCCACGAATCAATTATGGAGGGAAACACACGTGACACTTGTGGCACGTGGGGCTTGACCCGAGCATGCAGATGCGGGCCGATAATTGTTCCGACAAATTTAATAGAACTGGCCTGCGCAATGAGCCACTTTGGCTTATAGTCCTCCCATGCCAGGCCCACTCGCCGTCCTCGGGACGGTCATGGAATGCGATATGGGAGATGCACCGGGCGTGCTGATCGTTGAGCCGACCGGGGTATTCGCCAATGATTTACCGGTCGGGACGATTTTGGACATCATCCCGGAAGTGAATATTCCCGGCTTTATCCTGTGCCATTCGCCCATTAACCCGGAAGTAATTCTCGAAACGCTAGCTGCCGAGGGGATCCCTATGCCAGCCCCCTGCTTCCCGATTGTGGTCGACCCTTGGATATCACCATCGAATGTCCTTGTTGACGGGATTCCGGCCCTAACCGAAGGGGCAGTCTGCGAGTGTCTTTGGGCCGGGACGATTTTGCTCAGTGGACCATCACCGGCAATGAACGTCGAAGCCGTTTAACTCGCTCCTGGCAAATTGGATCAGCCACCAAAGAAGCTACTGATGCGACTCCCGATCCGCTTCCCAAAGTTCTTGGTGCGTTTCCAGGCGTTCTGAAAACCTCGGCGAATACGCTGCCCACTCGTCTTCATGGTCTTCCACGAATACTGATTTAGTTCTGGGGCTGTGTATTCCTGTTTCGTCTGTTCAGAAACTTGTGAGGTCGGATCATGTTGCTTCCCTGCTTGTTCAGCCGTTGACTTTCGACCAGCGGCACGAATCGCTGCAAGATCAAGCTTTGGCTTCTGCACAGGAGTGGGAACGGATGGTTCCGGTTCGACAACTGCACCGGGTGTCGGCTCGTCTGCTGCAGGAGCGATTTTTCGGGGCCCGCCGATAACTACAGGCTTTTCCTCGGCGGGTGTCGGAATAAGGTCGTTCAGCTTGTCAAACCCAGCATCGACCGCACCCCTTGCACTGGTGTCGGCCTGCTCGAGAACAGCATCGTGCGCTTTTTCGTCAAGGCCTTCTAGATTGTCCGTGATTGCAGTGTGGGCACCTTCAACGAGGCCCGTCGTATTTTCCGCGATTGAATCTCGTGCAGTGTTTGCAGTTTCTTCAACTTTTTCGGAAACCGCGTCAGCTCCCGGAACCGGTAATGCACCCAGCACGGAGTTCGCTCCACCATGAACTGTGTCGACCACGTCGTTGGCCACCTGCGAGACTTTTTCGGCCGCAGGCGCCACCGTGTCGACTGCCTTGTGACCAACCGAGGCAACATCGTTGGCAACGTCAGCAACCGGCTTCATTGCCGAGGCAGTGTGATCGGCAATGGAATTGACCACCGATGAACCCGTTACTGCACCCGCGAGACCATCTTTTATGTCGTCACCGAACTGACTTTGGACCGCTGACAAGATGTGCTTAGCGCCCCCGGCCATATCGCCCTTGAATGCTCCAGCGTCGGGTCCATGAAAATCGATAACCGAGTTCTGAACCTGATGGTAACGCCCAGTTTTACCGTCGGAGCCGTGCTCCAAGCTTCGTCCTTCTTGGGCCAAAATTGCTTTGTCAGCACCTTCATGCGTGGCGGCGCCAACGATGTTACCGCCGGCCTGAACACCTTTTCCGATGGCCGACATGGTCGCTCCGACCGTGAAACCGGCGCCGGTTGCACTCAAGATGGTGTCAGCAGTGCCTTGAAGTGCTCCAGAGATCGCGATGTTGCGACCATGCTCATGGTCGAAGGACTCATTCGCTGCTCGTGCCTTGTCCTTATTCCCTTCAATGACCTCACCCCCGCGAACAGCGGTGCGCGAAGCCTCATTTAATGCCAACGAGCGTGCGTCCTCAGGTTTAGTGATGAGCTTGTCAGCGCTTAGCCCAGCACTGATGCCCCCGGCTCTCCCATCCTTGACTTCCTCGCCATCATGATCTTTGGCAAACTTTTTGGTTCGCTTGACCAGACCCTTGTTGTCCGAGCGTTCCTTTTGGATATCTGCATGTCGCTTTGATTCATCGGTGGTGAGCCCGGTGTCTGATTCTTTTCTGATCTCTAAGAGCCGTTGTTCCTTCTCAAGTTTTTGATCATGCTCTTCGGCTGACATCCCGTGCGTCTTTACAAACCGATAGTGATCGATAGTGTTTTGGTGATCGTCCCGGGCATCAATATCGGTTTGTCCGGCGCCGGAGGTTGAATCGCCCTTTGCCTTGTCAAGTTGAGAACGCAAAGCATCATGCTGGCCCTGCTGCTCCTTGGTGAGGCCAGTTGTCTTTTCTCGCTGAAGCGTGTTCCTATGCCTAACCGCGCTATCGAGGCTCGCGTGCGAACCATCTTGAACCTGCTTGAGCTCGTCCTGGTGCCGCTTAATTTCGTCGAGCTTTGTTTGCTGACCAAGAGTGTCTCCAGACTTCTTGGCCGCATCAGCAGCACTTTGCGTGTACGCAATTTTCTTGTTTATCATTTGTGACTGCTCTGCTTGCTTTTCTTTGATGCTTCTCTCAGCATCTTCGAGATGCGCCTTCTTTGAAAATGAATCTTTTCGGCCAAACGATTTATTGTTGCGATGTCGATCCGCTGTCTTCTGTGCTTCGCCCGTTTTGGTGAGTGCGTCAAAGGATGACTGAATGGACGCTACGTGATCGTCGTGGGCTTTTTCAATGTTTGTGCTTGCCTCAGTGTGCGCATCCCGCGACGTGCGATATTCCGCTGCCTCATCTTTATCCAGGCCATACTTGTAGCCCTTCAGGTTCCGTGTTTTGAATTTTTCACGTTCCTTTGCAGACGTATCAACGACTGCAACATCTTCCGTGAGCTTCTTGCCTTCTTCAGCATTGAGGGACATGCGCTCGTCCCACTTTTTTTTCTCTTCAGGGTCGGCTTTTGAGAACCAGCCATCTTTGCGCTGACCTGGCATTTGCTTGAGACCTTTTTCTTCGGCCGTCCACCCTGCTTTGAGCGCATCCTTATGCTCGCGTGCCTTGTCGCCAAGACTCGAATCAATGATCGTTCCATCTTCGACACTGATGGGAACCACCTGACCGAGGGTGTGGTCCACACTCATGGGCTTGATCGTGTCCTGACCCGCTGCAATCGCATCTCTGCGCGCATTGTTGTGGGCAATAACCGTCGCCCCCATTCCCCTCAACAGGGCGCCTCCCTGCCCCGGTTCGTAAGCACCCCCGGAAGATTTCGATTCACGCATCGAATCCAGTGAATCCATGAGTCCCGAGTGGGCATCGGCAGCTGTCATCTTGCTTGCCCGAGCGGCGTCTTGGCGAGCGCTGTCCTTCTTCGCGGAAATCATGCCCTGTGCCTCGGTCGCTAAACCAATTTGTTGGATGGTTTCACCTAAACCGCCGGTCAACTTGTCGACCACCCTCGCTGTGGTGCCACCCGCATTTAATGTCCTGTCGACAGTCTTACCTGCCTGACTGGCACTTTGAGCCATCCGATCAGCGCTCGTCGAGCCTGTCGCAGTCAAGGCCTGCTCATCTTTGCGTCGAATCATGGCTTGCGTTTCATCGGTGTAGATGTTCTTTTCCGCATCGCGGTTTTCGTTCATCTTCTGCTGAGTGGCTTTAGCGCGATCATTGACGAACATCGGTCCCAACGGCTTTGTTGCGGGATCGCGTTTAGCCCGGAAGGCATCCATATGCGCTTTGACCTCGGCCTCGCGGGCTGACGTCGCCTCATCCGGCGTCACATTAGGTCGAATTGACTTACTCGGCGTATTAACTGGCGCCGACGCTCCAACGTGCTCTGACTGCCGTGACGCGAGTTTGGACAGCCTCAACCGCTCGTCGTCGTCTTCCTTCGCAGGAGCTAAGGATGGTTCAGTCATCAGTCAGATTCACTTCCACACGATTCATGCTGGGTTCTGGGATATTAACTAAGAAGAATGCTATGTGAGGAAGTCGCCTCTGTCGAGTATTACTGTCGAGGTAGCGCACGGTACCGACCGTCACATCCGGCTAACTCGGGCGAAACGGTCCTCAACGAGTATTCTCGTCCTCCAATTTGGATTGGGGAATTGAATGACTCAGAACTTCACACTCCGGGAACGCCTTCGATACCGGATGGACAATGCGTTGGCGCGCGGTGTGTGGATGGTGCTGCTATGGCTCGGAGTTCTCACCGCACTGTTTGTCCTGATCGTGGCAGGAATCATCTGGTTAACCGGTGTCGGTCCTGGTGATTCAGGAACCTCGCTCTATGAAGGCATCTGGCTAGCGATCACTCGATCATTGGACCCGGGCACCTTCAGCGGTGATGAAGGCGAGAAGTTCCGCATCGGGATGCTGGTCGTTACGCTGATTGGAATCTTCCTTGGCGCCACGATTATCGGTCTGGAGAGTGCCGAGGGCACCGTGTCACTCAATCCTGGTCCTGCGCGGCTTATTGCACCCGGTGATCGCGTGATCGGTATAGCCGAGGACGACTCAACATTTATTCTCGA
>JBIHZX010000007.1:0-39984 GCA_044240195.1 Candidatus Nanopelagicales bacterium
CAATCACTCGTGCCCGCCCTGTGACACCCGTCCAGGTGTTGTTGACCGCCCGGTACTGCTCGGCTACAAGACTGGTGACGCTCTCGGGCAATGTGCCAAGAATTCCTTCCACCGCACCCAATGCACCTGCATCTTGGGAGAAGAAAACCTGAGCGGGTGATCGGTCACCTTCCTCGAGCATCTGCGCTGCGAGTTCGGCGCTGTCACCGTAACGAGCGGAAATGGTAACTCCGGTGGCTTTTGTGAACTCGGCAAAAAGAGGTCCCACGAGCTCTTCACTACGACCGGAGTACACCACCAGATCACTTGCCTCCGACGAGTTTGTGGGTTCTGCGGAGTCTGCGCTCGAGCTGGAATCACTCGAGCAGGCGGCCAGGACGGGGAGCAAGAGCGTTACCGCAGCAAGGGCGCCCAATTGTGCGCGCTTATTTCTGCGGGAGGGGGAAGATTGGGGTGGTCGGTGAAGCAGTGACATGAGTCCCTTTCAAGGGTTAGGTTAGGGTTACCTTACCAATGTAAGGGATTGTGGATTGTGGCCAGCATTCGGGGGTATCGTAATTCTATGACCCGGACGGCCCTCACAAAAAATGGATTTCCCCCAAAAATATGCGCTGCGTGTGGCTTGCCATTTGAGTGGCGTAAGAAATGGGCTCGGGATTGGGATCAGGTCAAATACTGCTCAGAGAAATGCAAACGCCAGTGACCTGCTTTGCCCATTAGTGTGCCCGTGTGAGGGAATTCGTTGACGTAGTTGTGGTGGGCGCCGGAGCAAGTGGGCTGCGACTCGCGGGAATTTTGGACCAGGCGGGGGTGTCTGTTGTTGTACTGGAGGCCCGTGATCGAGTGGGCGGGCGCTTGCTTTCAGTAGATCCCGGGGTTGATTTGGGCGCAACGTGGTTCTGGCAAAACGAAAGTGAAGTCAGAGAAGTAATTCAGGAATGTGGCCTGGAAACTTTCCCTCAGCACGCGCGCGGCAACATGATGTATCAAATTCCGGGAAGCGTGCAAGAACTTGATGGAAATCCATTAGATCAAAGTGCCTGGCGCATTGTTGGAGGCACTCAGAAGCTTGCGATTGGACTTGCCGAATCCTTGCCCCCAGAAACAGTCCAGATGTCAACAAAGGTGATCGCGTTGCATTTTGAGCCGAATGGAGGCCGAAGGGTCACCTTGACAACCGATCAGGGTGTTTGTACAGCGCGATGTGTCGTGCTGGCTGTACCGCCTGCGACAGCGCTTGCCAACATTTCCTTTAGACCAGAATTACCAGCAGATCTCGTCAGTGTTGCCAGGAGCACGCCAGTCTGGATGGGCGCAGCGACGAAAGCGGTCGCAATCTACGACTCACCATTTTGGCGAGAACGGGGATTAGCAGGAAGTGCCATGAGCCACGTGGGTCCTCTGCGCGAGATCCATGACGTAAGTGATGTGAACGCAAGTTTTGGTGCACTCTTTGGATTCAGCCGCGAACGAATCACCGAAGGAGCAATCACCGCTCAGCTCGCGGAAATATTTGGTCCGGAAGCGAAAGCACCCCGATCGGTACGCATCAAAGATTGGAGTAGTTCGGAGCTCACTTCACCACCAGGAGTACATCAATTAAATGATTATCAACTTTTTGGTTCCAAAGTATTACGCGAGGCACACTTTGGCGGACGCCTATTTTTTGCGTCAACCGAAACATCCGTTGACTCACCAGGGCACATTGAAGGTGCCTTTGCTGCGGCTCGTCGGAGCGCTGAATCAATTATCGCAATGTCACGGTAGTTGGAATTCTTGGTCGCCAACGTCGACCAGTTGCCGTCTGAGTTGATATTTAAGGGTGTGACCCATAGCATCAGATTGCCTGACCCATCCCTCTGTGGAATGAGAAGACTCATGAATGAATTACGGGAACCAAAACTTGCCGGCGAAGGTAGTAGCGACTACGAGGTGTATATCCGTACCGACGAGCTTCTTGCACTTCAACCTGAACCCGAAACATGGAAGCACCGCGATGAACTGCTTTTCACGGTTGTGCATCAGTCATCGGAATTGTGGCTCAAGCTCGCAATTGCTGAAATCGACTACGCGGTATTTAATATTTCACAAGACTCGATCCAAGCTGCTTCCCGTTATCTCATCCGGGCACGCGACTGTATTAATTACACGACCGCGCAATTACCGATGCTAGAAAAGATGACGCCGTGGGATTACCAGATCGTGCGAACAGCGCTGGGTCACGGTTCAGGCTTTGATTCTCCTGGCTTTCGAAATTTGCGGGACAGTCTCAAAGAACTTGTCGAAAGTGTTCAAGCTGCGTTGCAGCGGTCCAATCTTTCATTGGAGAAGTTGTATCTCAATGTTGAAGACAATGAAGCCTTGTACTCGTTGGTCGAACTACTGGTTGACATCGATGAAGCTTTAATGATTTGGCGAAGTGTCCATGTCAAAGTAATTGAGCGAACGATAGGTGCAACGGTCAATGGAACCCAGGGAACACCGGTTGAGGTCGTCCGGAATTTGCGGGATCGTTCCATCATGGAAGAACTTTGGGAAGTCCGGGTTGACCTGACAGACCGAGCAGATCGGGAACTTGCCGACAATTCATGAGTGAGATGAAATAGTTGCCAGAAGGCGATACTTGCCCCCAAGTGGCAACTTGTGTGCAAACCGCAATGATTAGGCCATGACGTCTGCCCGCGAAGAATTGTTCATAGATGCCCACACGACCTACTCGTTCACGAATGAACCGGTCACAGATGCTGAGTTGACTGAGATTTACGAACTGGTCAAATTTGCACCAACACCCATGAATTCGCAGTCTCTACGAGTCCATTTTGTTCGGACCTCCGAGGGTAAAGATCGATTGTTGCCCCTCCTCAATGAGGGTAATCGCGAGAAGAGCGCGAGTGCTGCCGCCGTTGCAATACTCGCTTTTGATACTGAGTTCAATGAATTATTACCCGAACATTTCCCTCAGGTTCCCAACGCTCGTGATTTCTTTCAAGATGCTGACAAAAGAGTTCGAAGTGCTCGTGAGATCGCAATATTGCAGGCGGGGTATTTCATTCTGGCTGTGCGAACGGTTGGTCTCGATGCGGGACCCATGGCTGGGTTTGATCATGCGGGTGTGGACGCAGAGTTTTTCTCCGCTAGTAGCTGGCGATCGCTATACGTTGTCAACATTGGGCATTCAGATTCTGAGGGCCAGCGGCCTCGCAATCCGCGCTTGAGGGCCGAAATTGCGATTGGTTGGAGTTAGTGATCCAGCTCGAGTTCGGAAATCAATTCGGCAGCTTGGCTGCCCTTCCAAACTAAATCCCTAGCGAGCGATTTATATCGATGCCTTTGGGGAATCGTGTGCCGAAATGCCCTTATTGGGGGGCGGTGCACAAGCGCGCGAGGGGTCAGAGGACATTTATGCCAGTGGGCGCATCCCGGTCTTCGGGCCGGGGGTGTCTTCTGTACGAAGGGCACGTTGCCCCTCGTGTTTTACGTTAGGGAGAAAAAGCAACATGGCAACAGGAACAGTAAAATGGTTTAACTCGGAAAAAGGCTTCGGCTTTATCGAGCAGGCTGACGGCGGACCAGACGTTTTCGTTCACTACTCAGCAATTGATTCAAGTGGATACCGTTCACTCGATGAAAATCAAGCTGTCGAATTCGACATCACCCAAGGCCCAAAGGGACCTCAGGCTGACAAGGTTCGCATCGTCTAATTTCAGACTTTTAAGCTTCTTAGGGTGGCCCTCGGCATTACGCCGGGGGCCATTCTTTTTGCTCACATGGGTAATTTCCCATAAAATATAATGAATAACTGGTATTTATCCGCAAATACTGTTAAATTTGGCTTCTTATGGCTGAAATACGGATTTCTGATGCCGCCTCGATGCTGGGTGTCTCCGATGACACGGTCCGTCGTTGGATTGAGCTGGGCAAGCTCAGCGCCGGAGCTCCCGGACACGGTCCCCGGACGGTGAGCTCAGAAAGTCTCGCCCTCTACATGTCGGCCGCATCCAGGCTAGAAAGCACGCCGGTAACTGCCTCAGCTCGAAATCGGTTTCCAGGGATCGTGACGAGGGTGGAAAAAGATGGCGTTATGGCTTTGGTCGAAATCCAGTCCGGCCCGCACCGGGTGACTTCATTATTGAGCCGCGAGTCGGCCGAAGAACTCGGATTGGCGCCGGGGGTACGCGCCACGGGGGTTATTAAATCAACGAATGTGGTGATCGAGTTGGAGCCAAACTCATGAACAAAGTTGTCCGGGTATTCGTGGCGGTTGCTTTAGTAGTTGGGTTAGGTGCACTCTTCCCTGGTGCATCTGGAGCAGCAACTAAGCCGAATACAGAACTGACCGTGTCGGCAGCGGCCTCTCTCACCGACGTATTCCCCGTGATTGCTGATGCATTCACAAAGCGTTATCCAGATACGGAAATCACATTCAACTTTGCTGGTAGTTCAACGATCATGAACCAAGTAATTGCCGGTGCCCCTGTTGACGTTGTTGCAACCGCTTCAGAACCCACAATGCAGATCGGTGTTGACTCAAAGCAGGTCCTTCGCCCACTGATTTTTGCCAGGAACTCCATGGCAATTGCAGTACCGGCTGGGAACCCGGCGAACATAAAGAGCCTGGCTGATCTGCAGCGCGGTGGGTTACTACTTGGAGTGTGTGATCCGGTGGTCCCGTGCGGCGCTTCCGCGGTGGAGCTTTTTGCGAAGAACAAGCTCAACGTTACGCCGGTCACGCGCGAACTCGATGTTCGTTCCCTGCTGGGCAAAGTAATTTCTGGTGACCTCGATGCAGGGATCGTTTATATAACCGACGTGAAGGCAGCTGGCAGCGCAGTGGAATTCGTCGAGATCCCGGTCAAGGAAAATGTCATGACCACGTATCCGATTGCGATGGTCTCAGCGACGGAAAATACGGAGCTTTCTAATCGATTCGTAAATTTTGTGCGCTTTAGCACAACCTCGCAAGCAATATTGCGCGCATTTGGTTTCGCGAAGCCTTGGTAAGAACGTAAATAAATTGAGGCGTCAACGCTCACCACTATTTCTTTTAGTTCCCGGGCTTGTGGCCTTAACCTTTCTGGTGGTTCCTCTTATTGCACTGATTGCTCAGACGCCATGGGAGTCCTTCCCAAAAATCATTTCTTCACCCGAAGCACTAGAAGCACTCCGACTCTCATTCATCACCTCACTTGCAGCCACAGGACTTGCCGCGGTATTTGGGATCCCGATGGCATGGTTGCTGGCCCGAGAGGCGCTTCCCTTCACAGGCCTACTGCGCGCCTTGGTAATCGTTCCTTTGTTGCTGCCTCCGGTTGTTTCCGGTGTTGCATTGCTTGAGGCGTTGGGTCGACGCGGTCTTGTTGGTGGGTTCTTGTACGACAACTTTGATATTACGTTCCCATTCACCACGGTGGGTGTGGTTATCGCGACAACATTTGTGGCGATGCCGTTTCTGATCATCACGTTGGAAGGTGGTTTTCGCTCCCTTCACCAGCGATATGAAGATGCCGCCGCAACCCTTGGCGCCAGTCACAAGCGAATCTTTTTTAGAGTAACGATGCCCATGGTGGCTCCCGCCGCAATCGCCGGACTCGTCCTGTGTTGGGCCAGGGCATTAGGTGAATTTGGCGCCACAATTACATTTGCCGGGAACTTTCCCGGAGTGACACAAACAATGCCCCTTGCGGTTTACACGGCACTGGAATCTGACCGATCCGTGGCGATCGCACTCTCGTTGGTGTTGCTGGTGATCAGTGTTGGGGTGCTCGTCGCCTTGCGCGGTAGGTACTTGCAAACGAGGGCATCATGAAAATTATTGCGAACTTCACTGCTTCCCGGGGCGACTTCACCCTCGATATTGACACGACCATTTCTGCGGGAACGGTCACAGCAGTGCTGGGTCCTAATGGATCCGGAAAGTCCACACTGTTAAGAACACTTGCCGGACTACAAGAAATAGATTCGGGGGAAATTCGATTCGGTGACCGGGTGGTTAACGCGGCACCGTCAATTCACGTTTCCCCGCAGGAGCGATCGATTGGCGTTGTGTTTCAAGACTATGCGCTTTTTCCCCACCTGACCGTTGAGCAAAATATTGCCTTCGGGCCACGTTCTCTGGGGGCGTCAAAAAAAGAAGCGCAAACGCAGTCCCGAACGCACATGGATTCATTAGGGATCACCGAATTGGCGAACCGAAAGCCTGGTCAAATTTCGGGGGGACAAGGCCAGCGGGTTGCACTCGCCCGGGCGTTAGCGACCCAACCTGAAGTTCTCCTGCTGGATGAGCCCTTGGCCGCGCTCGATGCTCAAACGCGTGAGAGCGTGCGAACTGAGCTGGATCGGCAGATTAAAGCGTTTGCTGGCTGTGTAGTTTTTGTCACCCACGATCCACTTGATGCGATGCTGCTTGCTGATCGCGTTATTGTGCTCGAGAATGGTGTGATCACCCAAGATGGAACACCCGGTGAACTTGCAGCCAGACCTGCGACCAGCTATGTCGCAACATTGATGGGGGTAAACCTTATTCGCGGGCAAGCTCATGCTGGTGTTTTACATGTCGACGGGGGCGGGGTACTTCACATACCAGAGCACTCACTCGAGGGTGAAGTCTTGGCTGTGCTGCGACCGGAGTCCATCACACTTCATATCAATGAGCCTGAAGGTAGCGCCCGCAACGTTTGGCAAGGAACTGTGCGTGGACTCGCACCAATGCATGACCGAATTCGGGTGAGTGTTGAAGCATCCCCGCCGGTTGTTGCCACGATCACTCATGCATCCCTTGCGGATTTGAAGTTGGCCGTCGGCACTTCAATTTGGATCAGTGCCAAGACCCTGACCATTGAGGCGTTCTCCAAGTAAGTGCTTTCCCGTGGCTGTCACATCGCCTCAGGTGCCGGTGAAATTGCCTTCGCGCCTTTCCAGGAAACTCTTGACGCCTTCTGCAGCATCTTCGCTTTCTAGAATCCCGGGGAGAATCTGACGTAAATGTTTGATAGCAGCTTCTTCACCTGACTCCCGAACCACACGTGCATTGGCAATTGTCCCGTAGACGCCCATGGGTGCTTGCTGAGCTATCAATTCCGCTATTTCAATCGCCCGTTGAGTGTCGCCTCCAACGGGTGTGATCTCCTGAACCAGTCCGATCCGCAATGCCTCTTGCGCGCCAAATTCCTCACCGGTGAGTAGGAATCGCATCGCGTTACCCCAACCCAGTTGTTCAGTTGCCCGAATAGTGGCACCTCCAAAAGGAATAATTCCGCGACCGACCTCAAGTTGGCGAAAGCGTGTATCTTCTGCGGCGATCACAATGTCGCTGGCTAGTGCTAGTTCGATGCTGATGGTGAAGGAAATTCCATGTAGGGCCAACACAATTGGCTTACTCACTTTTGCACCCCAAATTCCATAAGGGTCAATGTTTGAGTTGCCGGAAAGAGCATCGGGGCCGCGCCTTGTAACTTCGGCACTCACTTCGGCAAGGTCTAATCCCGCACTGAAGTGCTTGCCGTGGGCGAAAACGACTCCGACTCGCAAGTTGGGGGAGTCCTCAAGAAGCTGATAAGCCTGAGCCAGCTGGTCAATTGCCGCAAGATTCATCGCATTGTATTTATCGGGGCGATTGAGCCCAATGAGGAGAACATGACCCTGCTCTTGGACCGTGATGACGCTTTCAACTGGTGCAGACATGTGTGAATTCTAGTCGTAGGTGTTAGATTCCCGGCATGGACAACGAACCTTCGATTGCATACTCCGTAGCCCCGGCGAATCGGTCGTGGACCGCAACCAAAATTGTGGCGATCATCGTCGCGATTGTCACGGGGCTCTACATGTTGCCGTGGGCCATTGCCACGTTGCGTGATGTGAAGCACTGGGGAGTGTTCTGGGTGAACTTACTACTGGGTTGGACCATTATCGGTTGGATCATTGCATTGGTTATGGCACTTCGTTCACAGGATCGAGTCGTTATCGTGGTCGCGGATACATCGCGTGGGTAGTGCTGATCCTTCCCGGACTTTTTCTGTACGCGATGAAGACTCACTTGATCTTGATGCGCTACTTCAGTGGGCCAATGAAAATGGCGTAGGCCTTCAAGGGCCGCTGGATCTGGTTCAGTTTCAAGGCGGTGCGAGCAACTTGACCTACTTGGTCACTGATTCGGCTGGCACGGCTTATGTATTGCGTAAACCGCCGCACGGCGTCAAGGCGGCGAGTGCCCATGACATGGGGCGTGAAGCTCGAGTGTTGAGTGCACTGAGTCCCGTGCTGCCGGCCGCACCCAATGTGATTGCCTACTGTGAAGACGCAGATGTTCTCGGGGCATCTTTTTATTTGATGGAGTACATCAAGGGTCATATCTTGAGTTCTTCAATACCGGCTGAACTTAATGGCAGCGAGGATGCCGTCCGAACCCTTTGCGAGTCCATGGTTGACGCTTTCGCCCAACTTCACCAAATAAATGTCTCTGAGGTGGGACTTGCTGAACTTGATCGTGGAGATGGCTATGTTGCCCGTCAAGTTACCGGTTGGTCCAGGCGCTATCGCGATGCTCGCACGGCAGACGTCCCCGATGCAGAGAGCCTCATGGCCTGGCTTGCCAGCAATCAACCACCCGATGTTGAGCACGCCCTTGTTCACGGAGATTGGCGCTTAGACAATCTGGTACTCGATTCCCACGGTGAATTGATTGGAATTCTTGATTGGGAGATGTCGACGGTCGGTGACCCATGCATGGACCTGGGTGCAGCAATGTCCTATTGGGTTCAAGCTGATGATGATTCGGAGTTTTCCAGTTTTCGCATGCAGCCCTCAAATGCCCCCGGAATGTTGACCAGATCAGAGATCGTTGAACGCTACTCGGCACTGATGGGTGGCGAGGTTGCAGAATCATTAAGAGTCAATTGGAAGTTTTATGAAATTTTCGGACTCTTCAGACTCGCAGTGATCATTCAACAAATTTGGGCGAGGTATCAATCCGGGGCGACAACGAATCCGAGGTTCGCGGAATTTGGCCAAGTGGTCAATATGCTGATGAAACGCGCACAGAATCAACTAGTAAACCCAAATACATGAATAAACCATCCTGTATTTAGCATGTGGCCGACCGGTCGTTATGAAGCCAAAGTCCCGGCAAAAATCTGCCACGCCAAAAGACTCTTGGCAATGAGGCTGAGGAAAATATAGGCGCGTTCCCCGTACCGGTAGTTGGCCCACTTACCCACCTGCTTGTACTGCAAGTATTGGACTAGCGCGAACGAGTTGAAGAAGATGAACAGGGACGCGATGATTCCGTAAACAAATGCTGGGGTCTCATTCGCAGAAGTTGATCCGGGGGTAAGCACAAAGATTGTCACAATGATCCACGGCACGATCCCGGTAATACAACCGAATACGAAGGGAAGCATCCCGCCGCTTCCGGGCTGTTCGTATTTTTCTTGGAGCCATCCGAAGAGGATCATCGAGGCGTTGACACCAAAAATAGCGATTAACGCCGCAACATCGGCGATTCCCGTGATTTGGGCGATTAAAACAATCATGACCGAGGAGCTGATCGAGTACTCAACCCACCGGAAATAATTGTGCTTTAGGTTCAGCCCATCAATGTACTTTGTGAAAAACAGGGGACTTGCAACGAGGAAATGGAAAAAGGCGGAAAGGGCGAAGAACAAAGCGACACCCCAAGCGATCGGAGAGTCAAATAGTGTGACCGTGTCACTTGGGGGTGTTCCGGGTGGGCCTTCCATGTAAGTCGCCGTAACAGGCAGGGTGAAGTCATTGGCCAACACCAAAATAAGTATGAGTTGAATGAGATGCGCGAATCCCGCAATGACATTCCATCGACGCAAACTTTGATCGGTGATATTCATGATTCCTTCTTCCACAGCCGTGATCGTCTTTTACGGGATTCTAATGGTTCATCAGGTTCATCAGGCGGCACATCGAAACGCAAATGTCGCATCTCCACGATGCTACTGGCCATCGCAACTATTGGGACGGCTAGTAATGCACCCGCCACCCCAAAGAGGGCCGCTCCCAGCAGGACCGAGGCGAAGGCGACGGCCGGGTGGACGTTAACAGCACGAGCACTAATTTTCGGTTCAAAGGTGAGATTCTCAACCTGCTGGTAGAGGATCCCCCACAGCAGGGCAATGATTCCGATCCAAGGATTTCCGCTGAGTAAACCAATGAGAACGGGAAGCGCGATCGCAATGTATGTGCCGATCGTCGGCACAAACTGTGAAACGAGCCCGGTCCAAATTCCCAGCGCCAGCCACGAAGGCATGCCAATTGCGAAGAAGACTACTGCCGTCGTGCTGCCATTTATCAAGGCAAGGACGACGCGAGCGGCTACGTAACTTCCGGTCTTTTCTGCGGTAACACTCCACACCTGTTCAGCAAGTGGTTGAAACCTTGGTGAGAACAGTGACTGGATATAACGGCGGAATCTTGGTGCGTCTGCCGAAAGGTAAAACGTAAATAGGCCAATGGTGAAGAGACCAAAAAAACCTATAGCAAGTGAACCGAGTAACCCAAGTACACCCTGTAGTACCGCCGAAGCGTACTCGGCTGATTTTTCTGGGGTGAGATTCAGTTGCTCCCAGAGATCAACAATTTCATAGCTTGAATTTGTGCGCTGGTTAAACCACGCGAGTGCGCTATCAAGGATTGCAGGCAGGCTCTCGATTAGCTCGGCAATCTGATTGATGAGCAGGTTTCCGAAAACGGCACTGAAGACAACAAAGAATACGATGATGGAAAGCATCACTGTTGCCGTGGCGAAACCACGTTTCATGTATCGCGTGAGCCGAGCGACCGCAGGTTCCATTGCAATTGATGCAAACCAAGCCATCAGGATAATGAAGATTACGCCTCCACCATCCTCCAGCAGGAACTGGAGTAGAAGTGCAATAGCCACGACTGAAAGAACAATGAAACTGGTTCGCCAGACATTCCTTGAATCAAAAACAATCGTTCTCTGGTCGTCCATAGGGACAGGGTAGCCCCCCTGCGCCCACTGGCCCCGATCCCGCAAGGGAACTTGTCTAAATCGCCGCATGTGCTTAGAGTGTGTGGGTGCGTCATTTCGTTGCGGTGGTATTTGCGCTCATGTTGCTGGGAAGCTTCCCCACTTCATCGAGTACAGCCCAGGTGCCTGTGGAGAGCCTCGCTCCCATTGATGTTCGTGCACAGGAAGCCAAGAAGCATCGTAAGGGAAAAGTTTGCCCGACGAAAAACTTTTGGTTAGGCGCCGGTTGGGGCGCTGATCGAGGTAAGCGATCGCACAAGGGAATGGACATGGGGGGTAAACGCGGCACCCCAATATTTGCCGTTGAAGCTGGCCGGATAAATCGAACGAAGCGCCAATCAAATGGTGCATTGCAAATTGTGATGCGCGGTAAAAGTGGGTCCAAGTATTACTACGGGCACATGGACAAGGTCTTGATCAAGGGCGGACAGAAAGTAAAAAAAGGTCAAGTCATTGGGAAAATGGGTGACTCTGGATCTCCTGGCGCGGTGCATCTGCACTTCGAGTACTGGAAGAGCGGCCGGGAATCCGCGGCCATAAATCCCATCAAATTTCTCAAGCGGGTGTGCAAAAGCATCTAGCAGTGAGTGACTAACTCACGACGTGGGTAATAAACAGAACTACTGCTGTTATGAGTAACAAAATACCCGAAGCCGTGAGAATTAGTCGATAAGTTCGGGCATTCATTCGGTGACGACTCGCTGCAAGTGCGACCACGATCGCAACTTTGGCGCCAACCAGGGCCAAGTAAAAGGTGAAAAGAAAGATGACCCCTTGAGCTGGACTCTCACGCCAAAATGCAATCAAAATTGTTGATCCAGCAGTAATCCAAAAAATCCATGGTGCAGGATTGAGAAAGTTGATCAATGCCCCTTGAAATACGACAGGAAGTTTCATCAGCTTTGTTGGCTTCTGGCTTCCCATGTCGAGTTCGGAGTTGCCTATTTTGTGTGCGGACCAAAGAATTTCAATTCCGAATGCTGCAACAACGACCGCCCCCACGATTCCAAGAACCGTGATTGCGCCATCGGGCAACTGGGATACGAGTGTCAGCGACAGCACAATAATGACCGAGTCGGAGATCAGGGGAGCTGCTGCAATTCGCAGCCCTGAACCAAGTCCACTTCGCAGTGTGGTTGAGATCGCCAGTCCGGTGAGTGGACCGGGCGCTACACCCGAACCCAGACCAATGCTTAGACCCGCAAAAAGTGCGGTCAGCATGCGCTCGTAATCCCCATCATTGGATCAGTATGTCGAACGGAAACTAAATCCAGGTGGGCATCCACATGCGAAGCCTCCATTGATCATAAGGAATGACTTCCCCGGTCCAGATCGGATAAAACCACCACGCGGCCGCAACAACAGCGAATAGGTACAGCGCAATCAGCGCAGTCACCCAATGTTGTTGGCGAACAGAACCTTTTCGACTGCTTTGCAGAAGTTTCATTATTGTCATCGCAATCGCCATGACGACAAATGGAACGTAGATCACCGTATAGAAAGTGAAGATTGTGCGGTTGAGGTACAGCAGCCACGGCAACCAACCGGCAACTATTCCGGCAAGTAGCGCACCGGAACGCCAATCACGAGTAGTAAACCAATTCCACAATTGATATGGGATTGCGAGTAACGCCGCCCACCAAATGATTGGGTTGCCGAGCGCAAGTACTTCCTGGGCACAGTGATCGGTGGGACAACCCAAGCTTCCATCTTTAATTCCTTCATAGTGAAAACTGGTTGGGCGGGTCATGAAGGGCCATGAAAGCGGGTTACTTTCATAACTGTGATCGGTATCAAGGTCTACGTGAAAGCCCCACGCTTGCCGGTGGTATTCAAGGAGGGACCTCAGTGCATTGGGAATCACCGAAGGGTCTTTGTCATTGGCCCAGTTTCGGCCCCAACCCCCCGGAGCAAGGAACCAACCACTCCACGAGATCACATAGATGAAGATGACCGTGGCGAATGAAGTGAGCACAACAATGGGTGCACTCTTAGCGAGGGTCGCTAGCCACGGACGACTCACGCCCACCGTACGACGAGTTGAGACATCCCAGAGCAGAGACATCAGCATGAAGATGGCGATAAACCACAGGGCCGACCACTTAACACTGACGGCCAATGCGAGCAAGGTGATCGCGGCAAAGCGCCAAGGACGAATCCCCAACCCGGGGCCAAATCCTTGGGCAAGGCGCTCCCATTCTGATTCTGATCTCCCGCCAAGTTTGGCCAGCCGTCGCCGGGTGTGATCACGATCAAGAACTAATGCACCGAAACTCGCAAGAACAAATGTGCTGAGCACCATGTCAAGGAGTCCGGTACGACTCATGACAATGTGAATACCATCAAGTGCCAGAAGTAGACCGGCAATTGCGCCGATGAGATCTGATCTCGTCATGCGGCGAACAACGCGCGCAATCATGAGCACTGAAAGGGTTCCCAAAACAGCGACTGCGAATCGCCAACCAAATGGTGAAACCCCAAAGAGGTACTCACCCGTTGCAATTACCCATTTGCCCGTTGGCGGGTGAACAACAAATGAGCCTTGATCGGTGAATCCTTCAACGGTTCGCCAGTTATCACCGGCGGTAAGCATGATTGGGTCGTGCTCTTCTACCGCCTTGTACTCAACACCAAATCGCAACAGTGCCCAGGCGTCTTTGGCGTAGTAAGTTTCGTCAAATACGACCGCATTCGGTGTCCCTAAATTGACGAAACGCAGAATCCCAGCGAAGAGTGCAATCACAATTGGGGCGATCCACGTTTTTAGTCCTGTTGTGGGGAAAGCCGGATAAAGCCGCTCGGCGATTGTGGCGATACTTCGATCTGGCGCCGAAGAGCCGGTAAATCGCTCGCGAAGTGTGGGGGACACGAGCACATATTAAGTCGTGATGCACTATTGCGGGATGCACGAGAAGGATTTAGGTGAATCTGGCGGTCAATTGGTATTCGCTGCGACGCCCATGGGAAATGTTGGTGATGCCTCTGCCCGACTGATTGCTGCCATAGAGCAGGCAGATGTCATCGCGGCTGAGGACACCCGCAAATTTATGAATCTCTGTTCACGGCTGGGTATTCGCTATGAAGCGAAGCTGGTTTCCCACTTTGAGGCCAATGAAGCTGCCCGAGTGGAGCAGCTACTTGAAGCGGTAACGAGCGGGAGTTCAGTGCTTGTCGTGAGTGATGCTGGCATGCCCTCCGTGAGTGACCCCGGTTACCGACTTGCGGTCGCTGCTATTGAAGCGGGGATCAACTACCACGTGTTGCCGGGCCCTTCTGCTGTTCTGACGGCGCTCCTACTGTCGGGTCTACCGGCTGACCGGTTTTGTTTTGAAGGCTTTCTCCCGCGCAAAAGTGGGGATCGGATCCGCAGTCTCACGCAGTTAATCCATGAGCCACGAACCATGATCTTTTTTGAAGCACCCCATCGTCTTGAGAAAACACTCAATGACATGGCGGAGATTTTTGGCCCGCAACGGCGAGGAGCGATCGCTCGGGAGATGACGAAGACCTATGAGGAAGTGATCCGGGGCTCAATGCAGGAACTTAAGGACTGGGCAACGGGTGAGATTAAAGGTGAGATCACCCTTGTCGTTGAGGGGAGTGACACGAGCGCGGGCAGCGAAGTCTCCATGGAGGAATTAGTGGAAATAGTGCAAGGGCGGATTGCCGAGGGTCAATCAACAAAGGATGCGGCTGCAGAGGTTGCACTCACGTTCGGACGTACCAAGCGAGAGGTCTATGAAGCGGCAATCGCCGCAAAGTCGGTTGCTTCGCGCAAAGACTAGGATTCGACTATGAACTCGGTGGCCAAATCCTTTTATGTGACCACGCCTATTTATTACGTTAACGATGCACCCCACATTGGTCACGCCTACACGAGCACGGCAGGCGATGTACTTACCCGTTGGCACCGGCAACGCGGTGAAAAAGTCTGGTTTTTGACCGGTGTTGATGAACACGGGACCAAAGTCGAGCGTGCAGCCGAGCAGGGTGGCGTTACCCCCCAAGAGTGGGTTGATGCTTTGGTCAACGACTCGTGGAAACCGGTCCTTGAAACAATCGATGCTAAAAATGACGACTTCATTCGGACCACCGAAGCACGCCATGTTGAGCGGGTACGCAAGTTTTGGGAAAAAGTAAAAGAAAACGGATACGTTTATTCGGATTCCTATGAAGGTCCGTATTGCGTTGGTTGCGAGGAATTCAAATTCCCAGCAGATTTAGTACCAGGAACCGGTGAATTCGAAGGATCACAAGTGTGTGCGGTTCACGGTCGACCCCCTGAAGAGTTAAGTGAAGACAACTGGTTCTTCAAACTTTCAGACTTCACGCAACCCCTCATTGACCGCTATGAAGCCAACCCCAATGCGGTTCGACCTGCGAGTGCCTACAACGAGGTTATGAGTTTCCTTCGCGGTGGCTTAGTTGATATCTCGATGTCACGATCGAGTGTGAAATGGGGAATCCCGCTTTCCTGGGATGAGTCCCAAGTCGTATACGTGTGGTTTGACGCATTGTTGAACTACATAACAGCGGTTGGCTACGGTGCCGAACCCGCAACCACCGAGTCGGAGCTTTTCGAACGAGTGTGGCCGGCCGACGTCCATTTAGTGGGCAAAGACATTTTGCGTTTTCACGCGGTGTACTGGCCAGCGATGTTAATGGCAGCAGGCTTGGAGCCACCCAAACAAGTTTTTGCCCACGGCTGGTTGCTGGTCGGTGGAGAAAAAATGTCGAAGACAAAACTCACAGGTATCGCGCCTGAGTTGATCATCGATCATTTTGGCTCTGATGCATTCCGCTACTACTTCATGCGTGCAATTGCATTTGGTCAAGACGGTTCCTTCTCGTGGGAGGACATGAGTGCGCGTTATACGTCCGAATTAGCCAACGGATTGGGCAACCTTGTTTCTCGGGCAACCGCGATGGTGGGTAAGTATTTCGAAGGTCAACTGCCAGCTGAAGGACCCATCAGTGATGTCGAAAAAACGATTCACGCATTGCTCACCAAGACTGTGGTTGATGCGAACGCATGCATTGATGAACTTGATTTTGCCGGTGCAATCGGTCAAGTGCGAACTTTCATTGAACACATCAATGGCTATGTAACCGAACAAGAGCCATGGGTGCTCGCAAAAAGTGAAGAGACTTACGGGGCACTTGCAACGGTGCTGTACACGGTTTGTGAATCGTTGCGGGCTATCGCCGTCCTCTACAACCCGGTTATGCCTAAGGCCATGGAAGCGATGTGGTCAAATATTGGGGCGCACGAAGCTTTGGGTGAACTGTGCGATCAACGGGTTGACAGCGCGGGCACATGGGGTCAGTTGACTGCTGGAGTCCGCGTTCACAAAGGTGAATCGCTCTTTCCGCGTCTCGAGGATCCTGAAAGCATCTAATGGGTGAGGCAACGAATTGGCCAACTGCCCCAGAGCCACTTGTCGGAACAGTAATTGATTCACATACCCATTTAGACGTCCACGACAATTCACTGCACGGTAGCCAAGCCCCTGACCCACAACAATTACTTGATCGGGCACGTGAAGTGGGGGTTGATCGAGTTGTTCAAGTTGGGTGTGATGTTGCCTCTTCCCGTTGGGCAGTTGAAGCCGCGACTCGTTTTCCTTCAGTAATTGCAACCGTTGCCCTGCACCCCAATGAAGCGCCTCGATTAGCGGAAAAAGGGGGGCTGACAAGTGCCCTCGAAGAAATTGCAGACCTAGCACAAAGTCCTCAGGTTCGCGGAATCGGTGAAACAGGTTTGGACTACTACAGAACGGGTGAAAGCGGTCGTCACGCGCAACACGAGTCATTTCGCTTTCATATTGACCTTGCTAAGCAAGTGGATAAAACGTTAGTGATTCATGACCGTGACTCCCATGACGACGTCATTTCGGTTCTTTTGGACCAAGGTGCGCCGCAGACTGTGGTTTTTCATTGCTTCAGCGGTGATGCAGATATGGCAAGAATTTGCGCGCAACACGGTTGGTACATGTCTTTCGCCGGAGTAATCACTTTTAAAAACTCGGTGGCTCTGCGTGAGGCTTTGATGGTCGCCCCATTGGATTTGATCTTGGTGGAAACTGACGCGCCGTATTTAACCCCGATGCCTAATCGAGGCAAAGTAAATGCAAGTTACCTCATGCCCTACACCGTGCGAACAATCGCAGATCTTCGAGGACTCTCCGAATTAGAAGCTACTCAACTCCTGACTCAGAACACAATTCGCGCATTTGGGAGTTGGTGATTGTGAGCGCCGCACTTGGCGCTGGAGCAATCCGTGAATTAGCTGCTCGAGTCGGGATTATCCCCACGAAAAAACTTGGACAAAACTTTGTTATCGACCCGAATACCGTTCGTTATATTGTCGAGCAATCAAAAATTGATTCGCAAAGTCGTGTGGCAGAAGTGGGTCCTGGCTTGGGGAGTTTGACGCTTCGGCTACTCGAAGTTGCGGCTCACGTATCAGCGATTGAAATTGACGCCAGACTGGCCGACCAGTTACCCATCACGGTCGAAGAAATGTGTCCGGAACTTTTGGGCAAACTGACAGTTCTTAATCACGATGCAATGCAGATCAAGTCAAGTGAGCTGACACCCCCACCAACGGCGCTCATCGCGAATCTCCCGTACAACGTTGCTGTTCCCGTTCTTCTACATTGCCTAGCAGAGTTCCCAACCCTAACGAGCGTTTTGGTTATGGTGCAAAAAGAGGTTGCTGACCGGTTGTGTGCTGGACCCGGTTCGCGAACCTATGGAATCCCGAGCGTGAAAATTCAGTGGTTTGGTAAAGCAGAAGCGGCCGGGAACATCGGCAAAAATGTTTTTTGGCCGGCCCCCAATGTGGATTCAGGTCTTGTTCGTATTCACGTCACCCACCCACACAGTCACATTGAGGAAGACCGCCGCGAGGTTTTTCAGGTCATTGACGCAGCATTTGCTCACCGCCGAAAAACATTACGAGCCGGACTCGCGGACTTTATTGGGAGCGCACCGCTAGCTGAGCACGTGTTGATACGCGCCGAGATTGATCCGGGTGCGCGTGCAGAGACCCTTGAATTGCCATCCTTTATTCGGCTCTCCGCCGCAATCAAGGCGGAACGACTTTCCTCGCAATAGACTTTGCAGGTTATGCGAAATGACCCAGTAATCGTCGAAGTTCCGGCAAAAATAAACCTCGCATTGGGTGTTGCACCACTGGGTGCCGACAATTTTCACGAACTCATCACGGTCTTTCACGCAGTTTCACTTTTTGACACGGTCACCGCGAAACCAAGCTCGAGCGGTGTAACTCTTGCTATCGAAGGAGTGGGCGCTCAGTGGTTGCCGGTCAATGACTCTAACTTGGCGGTGAAGGCTGCCAAACTGTTGGCACAACACCATGGCATAAAGCCACAGGTTGATTTGCATATAGAGAAGCGAATCCCGGTCTCGGGTGGAATGGCTGGTGGTTCTGCAGATGCGGCAGGTGCACTCATTGCATGTGATCGTTTATGGGAGACGAATACATCGCGTGAGGAACTGGAGATCTTGGCCGCCCAATTGGGTTCTGACGTCACTTTTTCCCTGCGCGGAGGAACAGCGCTGGGCCAGGGTCGCGGTCAATTGATTACCAGTGTGATCGCAACCGGGGAGTATCACTGGGTGATCGCTTTTGCCGAAGGTGGTTTGTCGACACCAAAGGTGTACTCCGAATTTGACCGGATGCAATCTGTGCTGCGTTCCGGGCCGCCGGCAGTCCCCACGCAGTTATTGCTCGCCCTGCGAGCCGGTGATTCACGCGAACTGGGAGCAGAGTTGATGAACGACCTTGAACCTGCAGCAATGGCTTTGATGCCGAGTCTGCGCAAAACACTTGATGTTGGGCGTGACTTGGGTGCTATCGGAGCCATGGTTTCTGGCAGTGGACCCACCTGTCTTTTTCTTGCGCGAAGTCAAGATGATGCCGTGAATCTTGCGGCGAGCCTTTCGGGCGCCGGTGTGTGTCGAAGTGTGCGTGTTGCCACTGGCCCTGCGCTCACTCGAATAATTAGCGACTAAAGCCGATCCAGTAAGCCGCGTAGTAGGTCGGCAAGCTGTTCCTGCTCAGAGGAACTTAATCCGCTCAAGGCGATTTTTTCACGTTCCAATAAATCTTTGAGCGCTCCATCAACACCGCGTTGACCCTCTGTCGTGAGTGCTATGAGGACCCCTCGTCGATCATTCTCGTCGGGGAATCGAGTGACGAATCCCCGTTCAAGGAGTCGGTCCACCCGGGTGGTCATGGTGCCGCTCGTGACGTGGGTTTGGGTGGCAAGTGTCCCGGCTGACAGGGTGAATGGAGGTCCCGCTCGACGAAGAGTGGCCAGAACGTCAAATTCCCATGAATCTAAATTGTGAACGCGAAATGCTTCTGAGCGAGCGGTATCGAGTTGGGCAGAGACTCGAGTGAGGCGTGAGAGAACGTGCAAGGGTGAGACGTCAAGGTCTGGACGTTGCACCTGCCAAGCGGCAACAATCTGATCGACGTCATCGGGCCGGGCCATAACTACATCTTAGGTCAAGAATCTTGATGTCAAGAATCTTGAGAGTTTAAGACTTGATTTTGGGAGTTAGCGTTGGTTTGAGGTCGAGGTGCTTGAGTCCGTTCCAGGCCAGATTCACTACGTGGGCCACGACTTCTTCTTTCTTCGGTTTACGCACATCAAGCCACCATTGGCCGGTGAAGGCCACCATGCCGACCAGCATCTGGGAATACATCGGGGCAAATTTGTCATTTATTCCGTGCGCCTTGAATTCTGCGGCCAATACGTCCTCGACCTGGGTGGCAATGTCGACCATCAGGCTGGCGAATGAACCCGTCTGCGCGGTGACGGGTGAGTCACGCACCAAGATTCGAAACCCTTGTGGATTGGAATCAATGTAATCAAAAAGGGCAAGACCAGCTTGCTCAACGAGTTCGCGGGCACTGGCGCCCTTACCGCGTGATCCCGCAAGTGCTTGGCTAATGGAATCGAGCAGGAAATTCGTCTCACGATCAACAACAACCGCGTAGAGGCCTTCTTTGCCACCGAAGTGTTCGTAGACGACCGGTTTGGAGACATCGGCTTTTGCTGCAATCTCTTCAACGGTTACGGTCTCGAATCCTTTTTCGGAAAAGAGTTTTCGCCCTACATTGAGTAGTTGCTCCCGACGCTGCTGTCCCGTCATGCGCACTTTCGCACCACTTGGTTTGCGAGCGGCGGGGACGGGGGCGGTCCTTAACTCGGTGACACTGGCCAGATCCCGCTCATCGTCATTTGGCCCTCCTTCGAGTGCAGTGGGCATAATCTATTCTCCGGTGTAACCGCGAAGGCGGAATCGGTCATTGGGGTCTTTGAGTTTTTTGGCCAAGCGTTCTGCCTTTGGCCAGCGAACGTCAGTTGCCAAACCTGTTTTCTCCATGCCCTTGATCAAGCTGGCCGAGATATCGATTTGACCTTTCATCACACCGTGTCGCGCTGCCGTTGGGTCAACGTGGTGCAGGTTGTGCCATGACTCACCCAATGACGGAATTGCAAGCCAGGCGACATTGCTTGAGAGATCACGTGAAGCAAATGGTCGATTACCAAACACGTGACAGATGCTGTTGATTGACCAGGTGACGTGATGCACGAATGCGACGCGAACTAGGCCCGCCCAAAAGAATGCCGTCAATGCGCCCATCCAGGACCAGGTGATCAGGCCACCGAGAACAGCGGGAAGCAGCAGGCTAGAAATGACAAACACGGGAAAGTGCTTTGAAATCCAGTTGAGGTCTTCGTCGCCGGCGATATCGGGTGCGTACTTATCAATTCCGGTGTTGTCGTCATTAAAGAGCCAACCAACATGTGCGTAAAGGAGACCTTTTCCGATTGCTTTTTTACTCGTACCAAAGCGCCATGGTGAATGAGGGTCACCAACTTCATCAGAAAATTTATGATGCTTTCGGTGGTCGGCAACCCATTGATCCAGTGAACCTTCAATTGCTAGGGATCCGAAAACGGCCAAGATGATTTTGACGCTGCGATTGGCTTTGAATGATCCGTGCGTGAAGTAGCGGTGGTAGCCGACCGTGATACCGCCGGCGGTGAGTAGCCAAAGTCCAATGGCGAGTGAGATGTCGAGCCAACTGAGCCAGCCACCCCACGCGATAGGGAGGGCAAATGCAACAGCGATCAGGGGAATGACAACGAATGCCCCGATGATGATGCGCATCGTTAATCCAAGGTAAACAAGTTCTTGGGCACTTTCATCCAGCGCGGGTTCACGATCGAGGACCTCTTGACTCATAACACTCACGCGAACTCCCTCACCTATTCGACTATTTCACATCGGAAAATATCCAACCTACGCAAGCGTAACCTACGGTCGCGTAACCTGCAACTCGCACCGCCGAATGAGGCAGAAGTCAGGCTCACGCAATGTCCACTCACCCCACGCCATAAGGTGTCTCACGCATGATCCCGGGTCGTCTAGCGGCAGGACAGCGGACTTTGAATCCGTCAACGGAGGTTCGATCCCTCCCCCGGGAGCTTAAAATTTTGTCATCCTTTTTCGATGATCCTCGAGCCAAGATCGCGACAAACTAGGCTAGTGCCGTGCGAGCCCCCATTGTGATCATCCTTGCGGCCGGGCAAGGGACTCGAATGAAGTCGACAACCCCCAAGGTTTTACACGAAATTGCTGGCCGCAGTTTGTTAGGTCACGTTATTGAAGCTGCAGCAACCCTTGAGCCGGAGCACCTCGTTGTCGTGGTGGGGAGTGGTAAAGATCAAGTGATCGCGCACCTTGATGAAATTGCTCCGTGGGTTGTGACCGTTGAACAAGAACAGCGCAATGGAACCGGACACGCGGTCCGAATCGCACTCGAGTTTCTTGAAGGCCGCGGAGTTTCCGCAAGTGAATCACCCGTTGTGGTGCTGACCGGAGACACTCCACTTCTTACAGGTTCATCGTTAACTAATCTTTTGAATAACCATGTGGATCGCCAGGCGCAAGCCACCGTGTTGACCGCAAATTTTGTTGACCCCTTTGGTTACGGTCGCATAATTCGATCGGGTGATCGGGTAACAGGAATCGTTGAAGAAAAAGATGCAACCCCCCAGCAAAGGGAAATCCAGGAAATCAATTCGGGCATGTACGCATTTGACGGTGCGGCCCTGAACAACGCCGTCACTGGGTTGAATTCGCACAATTCACAAGGGGAGGAATACCTCACCGACGTTATTGAAATTATGACTGCAGGCGGGGGAGTCGTGATTGGGATCGGCGCCCAAGACACCAACGACATCATGGGCATCAACGATCGCGTTCAACTCGCGCAGGCTGCGGCAATCATGCGAGATCGAATTAATGTGAAATGGATGCAGGCTGGCGTCACAATGCTGGACCCAGCATCAACGTGGATTGACATTGATGCGGAATTAGCAGCAGACGTGACACTGCTCCCGCAGACGATTTTGCGTGGACCTACCAATATTGAGGCCGGTGCGCAGGTTGGACCGGGCACCACATTGATTTCGGTTGAAGTCGGTGCAAACGCCATTGTTCGCCACACGTGGGCGGAGCTCGTTGTCATTGGAGCTGGGGCAACCGTTGGCCCGTACACCTATTTGCGTCCTGGCACTGTGATCGGTGAGTCCGGGAAAGCCGGTGCGTTTGTTGAAATGAAAAATTCCCAACTCGGCGCTGGATCGAAAGTGCCACATTTGTCTTATGTCGGTGACGCCACTATCGGTGAGGGAACCAATATTGGTGCAGGAACAGTTTTTGTGAACTATGACGGTGTTGAAAAACATCAAACAACGATCGGGAATCACGTCCGGATTGGGTCAGACAACATGTTGATTGCGCCAATTGTGATCGGCGACGGTGCCTATACCGCTGCTGGCTCCGTGATCACCGATGACGTACCTGCCGGCTCAATGGCGGTTGGTCGGGCACAACAGCGCAATATCCTGAAGTGGGTACTGCGAAAGAGACCAGGAACGAGCTCAGCGAAGGCGGCCGAGAGGGCGCTTGAGACCGAGCAATAGCCACATGGAAAGGTTGGGGCAATAACCCCCTCTTCCCCGCACCAAATACACGTCAAGATGTTCTGTAGTGAAAGAGAACGCAAACAGTAAAGGTGGAGCAGTGGCCGAGAAGTCAGTCCCAACTCAAAAGCATCTCCTGCTGCTTTCCGGCAGGGCGCACCCGGAGTTGGCGGACCAAGTAGCGGCGCATTTGGGGATTGACCTCACACCTGTTACCGCACACGACTTTGCCAACGGTGAGATCTTCGTTCGTTTTCGCGAATCAGTTCGCGGAGGCGACGCATTCGTTCTCCAAAGCCACACCACCCCGATCAACAAGTGGATCATGGAGCAACTGATCATGATCGACGCACTCAAGCGCGCATCCGCAAAACGCATCACGGTTGTCGTGCCCTTCTATGGCTACGCGCGTCAAGACAAGAAGCACCGCGGCCGCGAGCCAATCTCAGCGCGATTGATGGCAGACCTGTTCAAAGCTGCCGGCGCCAATCGCCTAATGACGGTTGATTTGCATACCTCGCAGATCCAAGGATTTTTCGATGGACCCGTTGACCACTTGTTCGCACTGCCATTACTGGCCGCACACGTGGCAGCAAAGGTAGACACCAGCAAAATCACGGTTATTTCCCCTGATGCCGGTCGAGTGCGCGTTGCCGAGCGTTGGACCGACGTATTAGGAGCGCCCCTGGCAATTATTCACAAGCGTCGCGACCCCGATATTCCTAACCAGGTCCGGGTGCTCGAAGTTGTCGGTGACGTGAAAGACCGGATCTGCGTAGTTGTTGACGACATGATTGACACCGGTGGCACGATCGTGAAGGCATCTGAGACTCTCTTTGAAAACGGAGCTTCCCAAGTAATTGTGGCCGCAACCCACGGTATTTTGAGTGACCCGGCACGTGAGCGCCTCCAGAACTCAAATATCTCCGAAGTGATTGTGACCGACACCCTCCCGATCCCAGAGGATCGCCGATTCGAGAAACTCACGGTTCTTTCGATCGCGCCTCTGCTGGCACAAGCAATCAATGAAGTCTTCACCGACGGCTCGGTTACCCGGATGTTTGAGGACGATGAATCGGGTCGGCACACCTCGTCGCACTAGCCGGCAGACCCTTTTGTAGACTACTGACGTTCCTCGGCGAGGGTGCACCTTCAGCGTGACACCGTTATCGACGTGTTAGGGCTTTGGCCCCTCTCCTTGGCGCGCAACCGCTTCACCCCAATGTGCCGATTTAATACAAGGAGATTTCGTGACTAACGTCAACATAACCGCTTCCCCCCGCTCAGAATTTGGTAAGGGTGCATCCCGCCGAATTCGTCGTGGTGGTCAAATTCCTGCAGTCTTGTACGGCACCGACACCACGCTTATGCACGTGACCTTGCCCGAGCATGAACTCAACCTTGCCCTGCGCAAGCCACGCGTTGTTCTCAACATCGCATTCGACGGACAGACTTTTCTCACCAAGCCGCGGGATATCCAGCGCGATCCAGTTCGCCAGAACCTTGAGCACCTTGATCTGCTTGTAATTTCCAAGCAGGAAGCAGCTCTTCGTAGTGACTACGCGGATGCAGTCGCCCAAGTGCGCCAGGCAGCCGAAGAAGCTGGCCTTGACTTCTCAATGGTTATGCAGTCATGGGAAGAATCTGTTGCACATGGCGAGTTGCCACTTGATGCAGTCGGCCACGCAGTTGCCGATGCGAAGGAAAAAGCAATTGAGCAGGCAACCGCAGCAGCCGCCGCAGGCGCTACCGAAGATGCTGCAGCCGCAGCGGGTGCATTGGCCGCAGTGACACCAACTGAGCCTGCCGCCGCCGCGGAGTAGTGACTTTTGTTATCGCGGGGCTAGGAAATCCTGGCCCCGCATACGCTGGCACCAGGCACAACATTGGTGCAATGGTGGTTGCCGAACTCGCAGCAAATCTATCGGTCAAATTATCTCGACACAAAAAGGCATTCGCGGCCGTTGGTCAAAGTCACATTGGGCTCCCTGGATCACAACTTGGTCAACACAGTGTCGTATTGGCAATTCCTCTGTGTTTCATGAACGAGAGTGGCGGACCCGTCAAATCACTTCTGGATTTTTATGACGTTCCGCCAGAGAATTTGATCGTGGTCCACGATGAACTTGATATTGATTTTGCCGCAATCCGCCTCAAGTTCGGTGGGGGTGACAATGGGCACAATGGACTAAAGAGCATCAAAAAATCAATAGGAACGGGTGAGTACTTCCGTGCCAGAGTGGGAATCGGTAGGCCGATTGGCCGTCAGGATCCAGCAGATTTTGTGCTTTCTCCATTCAGTTCGGGTGAACGAAAGGAATTACCTGAGCTCATCGGGCGTAGTTGCGACGCAATTGAAACACTGATCACCCAAGGCTTGGACACGGCACAAAGTAAATTCAATAGTTAATACCAACGAAAGTGGTCTGATGCCAGAAACAAATGATGCAGAACTCTCACGTGAGGTTGCACAAGAGGCTGGGCAACTTTTGCTGAAGCTGCGCACGGATTTTTTCCTCGCTCACCCGGTTGAGACAATCGACAAAACTTTGAGTAATCAACTCCGGGATCAAGCCGACCGTGCCGCCCACCTGTTCATTATGGAAAAACTCTCAACTGCCCGCCCACTTGATGCAATTCTCAGTGAAGAAGGAAAAGACAACTCTGACCGACTCGAAGCAGATCGAGTCTGGATTGTTGACCCCCTCGATGGCACGTGGGAGTACGGACAAAACAGAAAAGACTTCGCAGTCCACATTGCTCTGTGGAATGCACGGGAGCAAAAACTCAGTGCTGGAACGGTAGATCTGCCCGAACAAGGCATGACGCGAAGTGTCCTTGATTCCGTCGCAGTGTTTGCAGCTGAAGATTCGGTTATCCGAGTGGTTGCATCTCGGTCACGGCCACCAGCAAATTTGGGTGAGATAGTTGATCGACTGGGTGAATTGCTTACCGAAGCTGGTATTTCACACAGCAGCGTTGAAATTGTGGATGTTGGGTCTGTCGGCGCGAAGGTAAACGAGATTTTGTGTGGTCGAGCTGATATTTACTTACACAACACCGGCTTCTATGAGTGGGATGTTGCGGCGCCGTACATCGTGGCCGAGCATTACGGCCTCATCGCATCCCATATGAATGGAGACCCGATCACCTTCAATCACATGCCGCCATATGTCACCGACCTTGTGGTGTCCCGGGCAGATCTTTATCCGCATGTACTGCGGGCCATTAAGGAAACCCAAGGAGCGTGATTAATACGCAACCACTTGCTGGGCTACTTGATTTAGTACAAGCCGATCCGGCTTTTATGGCTATTGCCGAGAGTTCAGGGGTTGCAAACACCGTTGATCTGGTGGGTCCCAGTGTGATTTACCCGCTCGTGATTGCCAAGATCGCCAGCGAGCAGGAGTCGGGAATTAAATTAGTCCTGACAACAACGGGTCGGGCAGCCGACGAATTGGCCGCTGACCTCAGCGCTTATTTGCCCACCGAGGGGATAGCAGTGTTCCCCAGTTGGGAGACGCTGCCCCATGAGCGTCTTTCACCTTCGGCTGACACCGTTGGTAAGCGCATGGCTGTGCTGAGGCGCCTGGCCCACCCAATTGTGGGAAGTGTTCACGCAGCGCCCATCAAAGTCTTAATCACTTCGGTTCGCGCTGCATTACAACCAATAGTTGCTGACCTCGGGGAGCAGGATCCGGTTGTGTTGAAAGTGGGCGACAAGGCATCACTCACCGAGACGGTAATTGGACTGGTTGCATTGGGATACGAACGAGTTGACCTCGTGGATCGCCGCGGCCAAATCGCTGTGCGCGGAGGAATTCTTGATGTCTTTCCACCAACCCAAGAGCACCCGATTCGAATTGAGTTCTGGGGAGATGACGTTGAAGAACTTCGGTACTTCGCCGTTGCTGATCAGCGTTCACTCGAAGTTGCCGAGCATGGACTATGGGCGCCTCCCGTCCGCGAACTCCTACTTACCGAAGAGGTTAAAGCGAAAGCCCAACTTCTGGGAGCAGCCCACGTGGAAGTTGCAGCAATGTGTGAGCAAATCGCTAATGGAATGGCAGTTGAAGGGATGGAGTCTTTATCCGCAGCGCTCGCTGGCGAGATGAAACCACTGCATGAACTTTTACCGCCAGAGTCATCGTTAATTTTGATGGAACCGGAGCGAATAAATTCGCGGGCACTTGATGTCGTCAAAACGGCAGAGGAGTTTTTAACAGCGGGTTGGCACGGCGCGGCTGTCGGTGGAGCGACACCCATTGATTTTTCCGGTTCCATGTTCACCAGCCTGTCGGAGGTTCTCGATCGGGTCCGTGGGCGCAATGGTTCCGTGTGGAATCTCACTCAACTTCCCCGCGATCTTGATGACCTGGTGATTCACCTTGATGCGAGGGAAATCAGTGGCTATCACGGTGACGCGGAAATCGCGGGAAAAGATATTGCCCAAGCACTGGAAGCAGGCTCGACGGTCGTCATCACGGCCTTGGGACACGGGTCAATTGATCGCATCGCTGAAGAATTCGGCAGCCAAGGAATTAGTGTGGTCAAAGTTGATTCAGTTTTGATCCCGGCAGTACCCAAGGTTGCTCAATTGATAACCGCTTCGGTGGACAACGGTTTTCACTTGGCGAGTTCCCAGCTCTGGGTATTAAGCGAGTCAGACTTGATGGGCGCAAAGTCACTGTCCAAAGATCTGAAAAAAATGCCGAGCCGCCGTCGTGGTGGCGTTGACCCGCTGACCCTCAATTCGGGTGACTACATCGTTCACGAACACCACGGAGTTGGCCGTTACGTTGAAATGATCACGCGAACAATCGGTGGAGCAGAGCGCGAGTATTTGATTATCGAGTATGCCCCGAGTAAGCGTGGTCAGCCAGCGGATCGACTTTTTGTGCCAATGGATCAACTGGATTTGATTACGCGTTACGTTGGTGGAGAAGCACCAAGTGTTCACCGACTTGGTGGCGCGGACTGGCAAAAAACAAAGGGTCGTGCCCGCAAGGCTGTTAAAGAAATTGCTGGTGAACTGATTCGGCTTTATGCGGCCCGACAGTCCTCTCAAGGGTACGCATTCGGTGCCGATACCCCGTGGCAAGCCGAACTCGAAGATGCTTTCGCCTACGTTGAAACACCCGATCAACTCAGCACGATTGACGAAGTTAAGCGAGACATGGAAAGACAAATACCCATGGACCGTTTGGTGTGTGGTGACGTGGGGTTTGGTAAGACTGAAATTGCCGTACGTGCGGCGTTCAAAGCCGTACAGGATGGAAAGCAAGTTGCTCTACTTGTCCCCACGACACTGCTGGTTCAACAACACTTCACGACTTTCTCAGAGCGCTACCGGGCATTTCCCGTCACCGTTGCGGCGCTTTCCAGGTTTACCCCTGCCTCCCAGGTTAAGGAAACACTGGCTGGGCTTGCGCAAGGAAGTGTCGACATTGTGATTGGCACTCACCGCTTGTTGACTCCTTCGGTAAAATTCAAAGACTTGGGGTTGGTGATCGTCGATGAAGAACAACGTTTTGGTGTTGAGCACAAAGAGCACCTGAAAGCGCTGAGAACCAATGTCGACGTACTTGCCATGAGTGCAACACCCATCCCTCGCACACTAGAGATGGCAGTAACGGGAATTCGTGAAATGTCGGTTATTCAAACACCTCCTGAAGAACGGCACCCGGTCCTTACTTTCGTTGGCCCCTATGACGAGAAGCAAATTACAGCTGCAATTCACCGAGAACTTTTGCGTGATGGCCAAATATTTTTTATTCACAATCGTGTTGAGTCAATTGATCGAGTTGCAGCAAGAATTCGAACACTGGTGCCCGAGGCGCGCATCGCGGTGGCACATGGGCAAATGAGTGAAGGCGCCCTCGAATCGGTGATAGTTCAATTCTGGGAGAAAGAAATTGACGTTCTCGTATGCACAACCATTGTTGAGTCGGGGATTGATATTCCCAACGCTAATACTTTGATTGTGGATCGAGCTGACAAGTTTGGTCTCTCACAAATGCATCAATTGCGTGGTCGAGTAGGTCGTGGCCGTGAGCGCGCATACTCATATTTTCTTTATGACCCCAATAAGCCACTGACGGAAACGGCCCATGAACGCCTTGCCACAATTGCTCAACGAACCGACCTTGGTTCAGGAATGCAGATCGCACTTAAAGACCTCGAGATTCGCGGAGCCGGCAACATGCTAGGTGGCGAACAAAGCGGCCATATTGCTGATGTCGGTTTCGACCTTTATTTGAGGCTCGTTGGTGAAGCACTTTCCGAATACAAAAATGAACCGGCCAAAGAGGTCAATGACGTTCGGGTTGAATTGCCCATCGATGCCAGTATTCCAACGGACTACGTCCCTCAGGAAAGATTGCGCCTTGAGGCATATCGACGATTAGCCGACGCCAGTACCAATGAAGCCGTTGACGAAGTTGGCGCAGAACTTGTCGACCGTTACGGAGCTATGCCCAGCGCGCTCGAAGCGCTCATCGGGGTAGCCCGGTTCCGAGTTGCCGCAAAGGCAGCGGGGGTGCTGGAAGTTATCGCTGCGGGTAAAGCAATCCGTATTTCGCCGGTAACACTGCCAGAGTCGCGAGCAATGCGGGCTCAAAGGATTTATCCAGGGACGACCATAAAGGAGGCGTCCCATATCTTGCTCGTTCCCAAGCCGACTTCGGGACGAGGGATTGGTGCTCCTGAGCTACGTGACACCCAACTCCTAGAATGGCTCCACGAACTGTTTAACGTCTTATTCACCAACCCCTGAAGATCCGGAGATTCTGTGTCCTACGTGAATGTCAAGCCCAACCGCCACCGGCTAGCAGCCATTGTTGGCATCGGCGTAATCGCCGCGACTTTGGCACTCAGTGGGTGCGGAACCCCAACAGCCGGCGCCGCCGCGGTCGTGGGAGATCAGCGGATCAGCGAGGACACCCTCAACTCGGAAGTTCAGGCTGTTCTCACCTTGCAGGGTTTGCCAGCAACTGATTCATCAAATGAATTGATCACCAGCACCCTTGATCAGATGATCACCACGATTTTGGTTAATGAATTGGCCAATCGCGAGAAAATTGAAGTGACCCAAGGTGAGATCGACGATCTGCGACTCCAATACATCGCCCAAGCCGGTGGGGCGGAAGCATTTGAGGCTCAAATCAGTCAGCAAGGCATCGCAAATGACGACGTTGACGCGATTATTCGCGTGAATATTCAAGTTTCCAAATTGGGCGAGGTGTTGTCTCCCAACACCGAACCCGACGCCAAGAGTGCAGCGGTATTTCTTGCTATCTCTGAGTTGAGTTCCGAAATTGGCACAGAAGTTTCGCCGCGCTTTGGCACCTGGGATCCCAAGAATTTGACCGTAGGTCCGAGTTCTAATTCGCTTTCAGAGCCGCAAAGTGTTGACCTCGGTTCGGAGTAATTCGTGAGAGGGAGTCATTTCACCCAACTGGTGGCTGTTCTCGATCAGCTGCGATCTCCCGGAGGTTGCCCGTGGGATGCGGAACAAACCCATCAGAGCCTTGTCGAGTACCTCATCGAAGAAGCGTATGAAAGCGTTGAGGCAATTGACGCAAATGACAGCGAGGCTATGTGTGAAGAATTGGGTGATCTTCTCCTTCAAGTTGTTTTTCATGCGCGGATTTCCCAAGAGGAACCGGGTGGTTGGGACATCGATGCTGTCATTGATGGCATAACCCAAAAACTGATTCGCCGGCATCCACATGTTTTCATTGATGACGCGGTGAAGACTGAGAATCAAGTGCACGATTTAGCCGAGGTGGAACTGAATTGGCATCAGCGAAAGGCGAAGGAAAAGAAACGCAACTCGGTCACCGAGGGAATCCCCGACGCTTTGCCAGCGCTTATGCGTGCGGAAAAACTCATTTCACGGAGTAAATCCGTTGCCGCTCCAGACCCCGCATATTTGACGCAAACAAATCAACTCATTGCGGGTCTTCATTCCGAGGAGCAATTGGGTGATTATCTGTTCGCACTGGTGAGTTCAGCAAATTCGCAGGGACTAGATTCTGAGGCTGCCGTGCGAAAGGCAGTCCTGCGCCGGATGCACCTGATTCAATCCCATGAGTAGTGGGCTTCGCCACGGCATGTGCGAACCCTGCTGGGTCTGTGAGCCTCCCCGTGTTTCAATATTGCTGTGCATAAAAAACTAATCGCCCTCGCCCTTGCTCTCCCTCTCCTGCTGAGCGCATGCTCAGCCCAAAATTCAGTGCTTAATGACACGAACCTTTCGTCAGATCAAGCGGTACCCGACACGGCGGCTGAACCTTCGAATCCGCAGTCGAGCGCGGCGGCAAGCGATCCTTGCGATGTGCTTGACCAAATGCAATCTTCACTATCCAGTGCAGTGACTGACCTAATTGCCAATCCAGATCTCGTTTCGGCGTTCAGCTCAGAATTTGATAATCAGGTTGTCTTGCTTAATGACCTAGTTGAATCGCTGCAGGGCGACACGGCTGAACAACAAAAATTTCGGGCTGACCTTGACGCGGCAGTTATGGCAAAAAATGACGCGGTGCAAAAATTCAATGACGCTCAGTTAGAAGAAAATGCTTTCTCAAAAACTCTCGGCATGGCTGATGCAGCGCTGTCAGCACGTGACGCTGTGACCGCGGCGGAAAAGGTGTTGACCAATCTCACTGGACAACTTCAATGTTAGTCGTAAATATCAAAGCCCTCGATTAAGATGAACGCACTCGCTTTAGGACGGTGCGAATGAGCGCCAAGACAACCACGATGACAATCAAGGCCACAATGAATGGCACAATGAATCCGGCGAAGGTAATGATCGCTGCGAATGTGTTAATTAGCGCGTTCCAGCCATCGAGGATTCCTTGAACAAAGTTGGGTGATTCGGTCGTTGCTTCGGGATCAGCCGAGATGCTGATGTAAACGGTAGACATGTCAACCTGATCTTGTAAGAACTCGCGCTGCGCAACGAGTGAATCGCGCTCAGCTGTGCGAGCTGTGAGTTCTGATTCCACGGCAACCAGGTCTGCAACGGAAGTGGCATCTGCTTGAAGCATGGTGAGAGTTGCGATAGATGTGTTTAACGTGTCAATGCGACTATCAAGATCAATTACGGTAGTTGTCACGTCGGTAGTTGACGTGCTGAGAAAAGTCACTTCGCCCACAGTCGAAAGTCGATCAAGGTATGCCTCAAGTTCGGCATCGGGAACGCGAACCGTGAGTGAGGAGTAGCTCAACTCGCTGTCATTACGGGCATCTTTTTGTGAGACAACTCCTTTGAACTCGGTTGTGATTGTCATAACAATGTCGGTCATTCCACTCACATCTGATCCCTGCAAGGAAATACTTGAATTGCGGGTGAGGTATTGATCGGCAGCCTTTTGGTCGAATGAGCCAGATGAGACCGACTCGCTGGAAATTGACCCGGAGTCCATTGACCCAGTAGTCATTGGCTCAGCCACGCTACCGGAATCGGTATTGCCGCAGCCGGCCAGCGCAATCGCCGCAAGCCCCATTCCAGCGAGGATTGTTGCTCTGGATCTACGCATGTTCTGCTCCTAAAGTGAGAAAAGTGAGAAAAGTGAGAACTGTGTCCTGCTCCTTGGCACTTGGATGTGTACTTCTGGTCATAGGTTTCATTATTTTCATCTCAATTTCGCATCGGAGGGAAATTCGGGCACGGCCGCTCGATATGTAGACTTGCCGCCATGGCGATCATTGAAGCAGTAATTGCCCGCGAAATTCTTGACTCGCGGGGAAATCCGACCGTAGAAGTTGAGGTTCTCCTCGATGACGACACCGTATCTCGGGCAGCCGTGCCTTCGGGAGCATCAACGGGAGCTTTCGAGGCCGCCGAGAAACGAGATGAAGATTCACGTTATGGCGGTAAGGGTGTATTGCTGGCCGTAGCAGCCGTCGAGGGTGAAATCGCCGATTCAATCATTGGTCTTTCCGCCGATGACCAGCGAACGCTCGATCAGGTCATGATCGACCTTGACGGAACACCCAATAAGAGTCGGCTGGGAGCAAATGCGATCTTGGGCGCATCTCTGGCGGTTGCAAAAGCTGCGGCACTCTCTGCCGAATTGCCACTTTTTAGATACTTGGGCGGCCCTAATGCTCACCTGCTTCCCGTCCCCATGATGAATATCCTCAATGGTGGCGCGCACGCTGACACGGGTGTTGACATTCAGGAGTTCATGATCGCGCCGATTGGGGCAGCAACATTCAGCGAAGCATTACGTAGCGGCACCGAGGTGTATCACTCGCTTAAGTCAGTACTGAAAAAGAACGGTTACGCAACCGGTCTTGGTGACGAGGGCGGCTTCGCTCCGGACCTCCCCAACAATCGCGCGGCCCTTGAACTTATTGTGACTGCGATTGAAGCGGCTGGTTTCACTGTTGGGACAGACATCGCGCTTGCACTGGATGTCGCATCAACCGAGTTTTATGCTGATGGCGCTTATACATTCGAAGGCGCGAGTCGTTCTTCTGAGTGGATGACCGCGTATTACGAATCACTTTTGGCTGACTTCCCGATGGTCTCCATTGAAGATCCTCTAGCCGAAGACGATTGGGCAGGTTGGATCCACGCGACCGCTGCAATCGGTGACCGAGTGCAGCTTGTTGGTGACGACTTATTCGTCACTAACCCTGAGCGGTTGGCGCGTGGAATTGCTGAAGGCGCCGCTAACTCACTGTTGGTGAAAGTGAATCAAATTGGTTCGCTGACCGAGACACTCGATGCCGTTGCTATGGCAACCCGAAATGGTTACACCTCCATGATGTCGCATCGATCGGGTGAGACCGAAGACACGACCATTGCAGACCTTGCTGTTGCTGTGAATTGCGGTCAGATCAAAACGGGTGCTCCGGCCCGCAGTGAACGAGTTGCTAAGTACAACCAACTACTTCGGATCGAAGAAGAACTCGATGACAGTGCTCGCTATGCGGGCAGCACTGCATTTCCGCGTTTTGGCGGCGGTGCCTGAGCGCTTTTGCGCCTGGACCGTGTGACTATTGACCCGTGGCTCGCAACAAGGATCGCCTGAACGGCTCGTTAACGGGCCGTGCTTTGGTGCTCCTTCTCACGATCGGATTCGTGGCTGTCATTCTGGCGGTACCCGTTCGCAACTATTTTGGTCAGCGAGCCGAAATAGCCGTCCTTGAAGCCCAAATCCAAGTAACTCAGGAAAACGTTGATCGATTACAACTTGAACAACAGCGCTGGGCTGATCCCGCATACATTGCGGCGGAAGCGCGTCGCCGTTTGCTTTTCGTTATGCCTGGTGAGACCGGTTACGTGACCCTGGGCGCTGACGGACGACCTGCTTCCGAAACCATTTCCGAACAAGCCGCCGAGGAAGAGCCCAACTGGTATGGCAAGCTTTGGGGTGCATTAGTCGAAGCCGATGACTCAGTTGAGCCTGGCAGTGTTGACGGAGTTGGCAGTACCAGTAGTGAATGAGATTTCACCCACGGATCTCGAGATAGTTGGCGAACAACTAGGTCGGTTCCCGCGTGGTAGTCGTCGCGTGGCTGCGCGCTGTGAATGCACGGGACCACTCGTTGTTCAAACTGCGCCTCGCTTACCCGACGGCACCCCTTTCCCGACCACCTATTACCTCACGTGTCCTCGACTTGCTGGGGCTATTGGAACCCTGGAAAGCACAGGGTTAATGCGGGAGATGGAAGCGGAATTGGCACAGGACCAAGAATTAGCTGCCCAATACCAATCAGCACATGAGCGCTATTTACTTGACCGCGAAAAACTAGGCGCCGTCCCTGAACTTGAAGGTATTAGTGCCGGCGGAATGCCGAATCGGGTCAAGTGCCTGCACGTATTGATTGCGCAATCCTTGGCCTGCGGTCCGGGCGTCAACCCGTTAGGTGACCGCGCTTTAGCCATGCTCTCACCGTGGTGGAATCCAACCTCATGCCTGAGTTGACCCCGCCCATATTTGCTGCCATTGATTGCGGTACCAACGCCATCAGGCTTCTCATTGCACGTGTTGACGGGGATCACGTCACAGATCTGGTGAGAGAAATGCGAACAGTTCGATTGGGCGAAGGCGTTGACACCACGGGCGAGTTCAGCGAAGCGGCACTTGAGCGCACTTTTGCTGCCGCCCGTGAATATGCAGCGTTGTTGAAGAATTATGAAGTAAAGGCCATGCGTTTCATTGCCACCTCCGCATCACGTGATGTAACCAACCGAGATGCCTTTAGTGACGGAATCAAAGAAATTCTTGGAGTGGAACCTGAAGTAATCAGCGGTGATGAGGAAGCCGAGCTGTCATATTGCGGAGCACTCTCAGGGCTTGATGTAAAAGGATCGGTGTTGGTCGCTGACATTGGCGGGGGATCGACAGAGTTTGTCACTGCGCTATCCAACGGTTCATTGGTCTCGCGCAGTGTAAATATCGGGTGCGTACGCATGACTGAGCGGCACTTGCATTCTGATCCGCCAACCCAACCAGAAATCACCAGCGCCGTCAGTGACATCGATAATCACATCGAAGATGTTAAAAGAACAGTCCCGATCAATTCTGAAACGATCTTTATTGGACTTGCAGGATCGGTAACAACGGTGGCAGCGATGGCGTTGGGACTAAGTGAGTACGACGCCGACGCAATCCACGGGTCATTCGTGAGTCGTGAGCAGGTTGAGTCGGTGACTAATAAATTGCTCCAAATGACTCACAAGGAACGCGCAAATCTTGGTTTCATGCACCCGGGTCGAGTCGACATAATCGGTGGCGGGGCCTTGGTGCTTCGAGAGTCAATGCGCCTACTTGGCTTTGACAAAGTGTTGGTGAGTGAAAAAGATTTACTTGATGGGGTTGTTCTGAGTCTGCAAAACTAGACAGCCGTGTGAGAGACTCTTCTTATGAAATCACTGACAAAAAACATAATTGGAATCGCATCATTGGCCCTTGCAGTGCCATTCGTTATTCCCGTGACTGCTCAGGCAGCCGAGAAGCCAAAACCGAGTAACTCGGTGTGCTCAGAGGGTACGGCTAACAAGGACTACGCATGTATGGAAGTTAATGCCAACAAAGTCCCTTCAGGGGATCCCGCAACTTTTACGGGAACCTTGAGCACAAAAGCCCGGAAGGCGCTCGCGAGCTGGACTAATGGCGACAACATTGTGTGCTTATCTCGCTACAAAACCACACCAGAAACTGATGGGTGGCCATCACAATCCCTTGACTCAGCCTGCACGACCGTTCGGAACAATGGAGGGTTCACCATTGTTGCCGAATTTGGCCGCAAAGGTACGTACTACTACGGGCTTGAAATGGGTCCCTGCCTCGCAAAGGACACAGCTGAATGTGGCAGCGCAGATCCAGGACTCGTTGGACTTTACAACAAAAACGGCAAGGCTCTTGCGTTAAAGACTTCCTAGCCTGATCACCCACCCCGCGCCGGTGTGTACATGTACAACCGGTGCAGGGGTGGGTGCAGGAATGACACTTCATAGGCGAGGGGAATCTCGCCGGTAGATAGGGTTACGCCCGAGAGGGGAGACCTTCTCGTCCCCGTAGTCCAATCGGCAGAGACACCCGGCTTAAACCCGGCACAGTGTGGGTTCAAATCCCACCGGGGACACATAGATGTTGTTCATTTCATGTTTATTTGTTACCATTTAGTCATGTCCTCACGATTCTCACAGACCACAAATCCAATTCTGAAGCGCTATGAATCCCCCGCAAAAGGCGACGGCTTCGCATACGCCGAAGGCCAGTCGGCCTACACGCAAGCAGCAGGTGGATCAGCCGGCACGCAGGAGCAGTTCGACACAATCACTGCTGGTGGTGGGGCTCGCCTGACATTTGCTGACGTAGTAGTCAAAAGCACCATTCTTTTCATCATTACCGTGGTCATGGCCTTCGTTGGCTGGGTGCTCGTTCCCAGCATGCCTGCAGTTTTGTGGATTGGACTCGGCGGTTCATTCGTACTCGGGCTGATCAATGCGTTTAAAAAAGCAGTCTCGCCGGTACTCGTGCTTCTCTACGCAACCTTCGCCGGACTCATGCTGGGAGCAATCAGCTGGGCGTACGACCAAATGGCCCTGGCTCAGAACTACCAAGGCCTGGTTAGCCAAGCTATTATTGGCACCCTTACCGCATTTGGAGTGATGCTGTTCCTCTACGGAACGGGGATCGTCAAGGTAAATGGCAAGTTCATGCGGATTTTCATGGCAGCCATGATCAGCTACTTCGTGATCGCAATGGCTTCCCTCGTTGGCGCGCTATTCGGTGTTGGCGGTGGCTGGGGCTTCTACGGTGTCGGTGGCTGGGGCCTGCTCCTGTGCGCCGCAGGCGTGCTTCTCGCATCATTTGCCTTAATGATGGACTTTGAGGCGATCAAGCAGGGTATTGCCATGGGGCTGCCAGAGCGGGAATCATGGAGACTGTCCTTTGGCCTGCTGCTAACCCTCGTGTGGCTCTACCTCGAAATTCTTCGCTTCCTGTCAATACTCTCCGGTCGCGACTAAGGCAGAGAATGCCGCAGCTCGGTAAGTGCCGCGGCAGCATCCGGTTCCCCGTTGGGATTGCTCACCAGTAATTCCCGAGTTAACACCGTGAGTTGCGCGGCGTAAGCGTTCGGACCAACCTTGGGCAGTTCATGATCAAGGTCCTGACCCTGTGTCGCGCGCCGGATCAGGGTTGCGCAGTGAAAAACCTGTTCATCCATGGCGGCAAGGCGCTCAGGATTTAAACTGGTCAGCCTCATTGTGATGCGATCGAGTTCACGAAGCATTTCCTCCCTGACTGATCCCACACCGACTGATTCCATGCTCCCAGCATATGCATAACTTCCCTAATTGATAGTGACACGCAATAGAGCCCTAGTCAGCAGGCTCCTGACATAGCGAGAAAAAACTGACGTAAGGTTATGCCGTGCAGATTTATGACTCGGTAGTTGAATTAATTGGCAACACACCTTTGGTGAAGTTGAACAGGGTAATCAAAGGAATTGTTCCGGAGGGTGTCACTGTCGTGGCCAAGGTTGAATACGTCAACCCTGGTGGTTCGGTCAAGGATCGAATCGCTGAGCGCATGATCGATGCCGCAGAAAAAGATGGCTCACTGAAGCCCGGTGGAACGATCGTTGAACCAACCAGTGGGAATACCGGTGTTGGTTTGGCTTTGATTGCTCAGCAACGCGGCTACAAGTGCATTTTTGTGTGCCCAGACAAGGTCTCCGAGGACAAGCGCAATGTATTGAAAGCTTATGGTGCGGAAGTTGTTGTATGCCCGACCGCGGTTGATCCTGAGGACCCACGTTCTTATTACAGTGTCAGCGATCGACTCTCAACGGAGCCCGGCGCCTGGAAGCCAGACCAATACTCCAATCCCAATAACCCCCGTTCACACTATGAAACAACCGGACCAGAAATTTGGGACCAAACAGATGGAACCGTCACCCACTTTGTTGCCGGCGTAGGAACCGGAGGAACGATCTCAGGTACGGGCCGCTACTTGAAAGAAGCGAGCAATGGCAAAGTCAAAGTAATTGGCGCCGACCCCGAAGGCTCGGTTTATTCCGGTGGCACGGGTCGCCCGTACTTAGTCGAAGGAGTCGGTGAAGACTTCTGGCCAACCGCTTACGACCCCGCAGTCGCCGATGAAATCATTGCCGTCTCCGATAAAGACTCATTCGAGATGACCCGTCGGATGGCCCGCGAAGAAGGGCTTCTCATCGGCGGCTCATGTGGCATGGCCGTTGTTGCAGCGCTCCGGGTTGCCGCAAAAGCCGAGCCAGGATCTTTGATTGTTGTTTTGCTTCCCGACTCTGGTCGCGGTTATCTTTCGAAAGTTTTCAACGACAATTGGATGTCCGCATACGGATTTCTGCAGGCGGACACAGACCAGACAATTGGTAATGTTCTAAAGGCCAAGTCACGTGACGGTAACCTGCCAGATTTCATTCATACCCACCCGACAGAGTCAGTCGCTGACGCTATTGCGATCCTTAAAGAATACGGTGTCTCGCAGATTCCGGTTGTCCGCGCGGAGCCACCCATCATGACCGCTGAAGTTTCTGGCGCCATTATTGAGCGGGTAGTACTGGACGCACTATTCCTCGGAACCGTTCACCTTTCCGATCCGGTCGAATCGATTATGAGTCCAACGTTGCCTATGGTCGGTGCTGGTGAATCTGTGTCGGTTGCAATGGCAGCCCTCGCCGACTCTGATGCATTGATTGTGGTCGACGACGGTAAGCCAACCGGTGTGATTACCCGACAAGATGTTCTTGCATTTCTAGCAACCTAGATCGGTGACCTACCTCGGGAATGCGATTCCAGTGTTGGCGTGACAGCGATAACCATTGGGGTTTTTGTACAGGTACTGCTGGTGTGAATCTTGGGCCAAGTAATAGATGAAGTCACTGGCAGGTGCAATTTGAGTTGTGATCGGATTTAATCCCCGGGCAACGAGCACTGATTCATATTGTTGCGCTGTTTCCTTGACGACCAATTCTTGGCTTGGAGTGGTCCAAAATATTGCAGACCGGTATTGGGTGCCGACATCATTTCCTTGGCGATCACCTTGGGTGGGATCGTGGTTTTCCCAAAAAATGGTCAGGATCTCGCGCGCGGAAATGATTTCTGGGTTGTAGACCACCAACGTAGTTTCGGTGTGACCTGTTAAGCCGGTGCACGTTTCTTCATAGGTTGGGTGTGTGGTGAATCCACCCATGAAACCAACACTGGTGTTGATAACACCGGGTGTTTTCCAGTAAATCTCCTCAACGCCCCAATAACAACCGGCACCGAGGTAGATCACCTCGGAGCCTTTTGGCCAGGGGCCTTCAAGGGAAGAGCCCAGAACGGTGTTTATGTCACCTACCGGCAATGGGCGAGAGTCGCGCCCCGGCAAGGCTGACTCGGGGGTGACCATCGAGGGCTTTCCAAATCTAAACATG
>JBIHZX010000105.1:0-4079 GCA_044240195.1 Candidatus Nanopelagicales bacterium
GCAACGCTGTTAGAACCTACATCGGGAAACACGGGAATATCGCTGGCAATGGTTGCCAAGCAGCGGGGCTATCAACTCGTGTGTGTCATGCCTGAAAACACTTCTGTTGAGCGCGCTCAGTTATTGGTGATCTGGGGAGCGAAAGTTATTTACTCCCCGGCGGCAGGTGGCTCCAACGAGGCGGTGCGCGTTGCTAAAGGCTTAGCCGCCGAGAATCCTGATTGGGTCATGCTTTATCAATACGGTAATCCGGCTAATGCGCTCGCCCATTATGAAAACACCGGTCCCGAGTTATTGGCCGACCTTCCTTCGATAACTCACTTCGTTGCCGGCCTGGGAACAACCGGAACGCTAATGGGAGTTGGTCGATTCTTTCGAGAGAACAAGCCTGACGTATCAATTGTCGCTGCCGAACCGCGCTATGGAGAACTTGTTTACGGACTACGCAATCTTGATGAAGGATTCATCCCTGAGCTATATGACGAAAGCTTGCTGACTACCCGTTTTTCAGTGGGCCCAAGAGATGCAGTGAAACGAACACGAGAGTTATTAGAACTCGAAGGAATTTTTGCCGGGGTATCAACCGGGGCAATACTGCACGCGGCGTTGGGTATTGCGAACAAAGCCGTGGCAGCAAAAGAGTCCGCAGACATAGCATTTATCGTGTGCGATGGTGGCTGGAAGTACCTATCAACCGGTGTTTACGAAGGAACCCTTGATGAAGCCGAAGATGCCATCGATGGTCAGTTGTGGGCCTAACAGTCATAATGTCCTAGGAGTCAGAATGTCCTGTACGACACATCCCATTTTTCATTGGAGTCAAACGTGAGCCTGCCGCCGCTTGTCGAGCCCGCCACCGAATTAAGTGTCGACGAAGTTCGTCGCTACAGCCGCCACCTGATCATTCCCGATGTTGGGATGTCAGGACAAAAAAGACTGAAGAACGCCAAAGTGCTGTGTGTGGGCGCCGGCGGCCTGGGGAGTCCTGCGCTCATGTATCTCGCAGCGGCAGGAGTAGGCACGTTAGGCATTGTCGAGTTCGACACAGTCGACGAATCAAATCTGCAGCGTCAGATTATTCACGGTCAAAAAGATATTGGCCGATCAAAAACCGAAAGCGCCCGTGACAGTGTGTTGGAGATCAACCCGTACGTCACCGTGCAGTTACATGAGGTGCGGCTTGATTCAACAAATGTGATGGAAATTTTCGCCGACTACGACTTAATCGTTGACGGAACAGACAACTTTGCGACCCGGTATCTCGTTAACGATGCATGCGTGTTGCTCAATAAGCCCTACGTGTGGGGTTCGATCTACCGTTTCGACGGCCAAGCAAGTGTGTTTTGGGCGGAGCACGGTCCGTGTTACCGCTGTCTTTACCCTGAGCCCCCGCCCCCCGGGATGGTGCCAAGTTGCGCTGAAGGTGGCGTTCTTGGAGTGCTGTGCGCCTCGATCGGTTCCATCCAGGTTACCGAGGCAATCAAGTTGCTTACCGGTATTGGTGACCCACTCGTTGGTCGGTTAATGGTTTATGACGCATTAGAGATGACCTATCGCCAGGTCAAGATTCACAAGGACCCCAATTGCGCGGTGTGCGGCGTGAACCCCACCGTTACCGAGTTGATTGACTACGAAGCTTTCTGTGGCTCAATCTCCGACTTGGCCGCTGAAGCGGCAAGAGACTCCACAATCTCAGTTCGGGAGCTGAAGTCCATGCTTGACGCGAGGGATCGTGGTGAAGACGACTTCGTTCTTATTGACGTGCGGGAACCCGGTGAGTTTGAGATCGTCGCAATCCCGGGAGCGATCCTGATCCCCAAGGGGTATTTCCTGGATGGGTCAGCCCTTTCCGACCTACCCACCGACAAACGAATTGTGTTGAACTGCAAAGTGGGCGGGAGATCTGCCGAAGTACTTGCAGTTGTTAAAGGCGCCGGTTTTAGTGACGCCGTCCACGTTGGTGGCGGGGTACTGGCTTGGGTGACTCAAATTGAGCCGGAAAAGCCCACCTACTGACCCCTCGCCAATTAGGTACTAAATATCAGGTACCGAATGAATTAGGACACGGGAAAATTCGGGTCGGGGCTACACAGACAAGCCCGAGAGGCCAGAATGAGCCCATGTCCGCGTCGCCAACCTCCCCTGACGCCGGCGAGTGGATGTCCTCAAAGACCCCGATCGCTCCACCGAGCTCACTTGACCCAAAACCAAGATTTCTTTCCTATGCAGCGTTAGTCACCGGCGTTTGGTCGGGCCTGCTGTCCCTCATCGTTTTTGCAATAGCGAGACTGTTCGGGGTTCCCATGGATGTAGTGCTTGAGGGAACAACCATTCACGTTTTTTGGTTCGCTGTTTTACTTGTACCAATTGCAGCGGCCCAAGTCGGTGCAATGGCCTCACTTCTTGCCCGTGGAATTCCCCATGCACACAGAATTGTTTTTTGGGTAGGGACTGTGATTGCAGTAGTGTCAATTGCGGCACCTTTCCTAACGGCAACTTTGGTTTCCACCGCAATAGTTTTGGCGATCATGCACGCAATTACGTGGGGACTGGTCGTGCCACAGATCGCCCGCATTATTGGTGACACCGAACCCAATGCGCACGTAGATCGAGTTCTTCTGTGACGGAGGGAACCGTCAAGGGTAGGTCGTTGCCCGTTGCAATGATTGCTGCCATGCGCCCACGTCAATGGGCGAAAAACGTATTAGTTTTTGCCGCACCCCTCGCTGCCGGTCAACTTTTTGAAGTAGATATTTTCTGGCCCAGTGTCGGCGCCTTTGTCGTGTTCTGTTTGATTTCAAGTGCCACCTATTTGATAAATGATGCCAAAGACCGAGAAAGTGATCGCGAGCATCCAACGAAATACAAGCGACCAATTGCGGCAGGGGAAATCTCAGTCCCACTAGCAATCTCATTCGCCGTCGTGCTTGCGGTTGTAGCTCTTGTCGGATCATTTCTGATCGCACCTGCGTTGGCAGGAGTGGTGCTCGCATACGCAGTATTCACCTTGACTTACTCCTTACTACTCAAACATGAGCCGGTTATTGAACTCGTACTGCTTTCCATGGGATTTTTACTTCGGGCAGTTGCCGGTGGTGCGGCATCCGGTCTCCCCATCTCTCAATGGTTTTTAATTGTCGCTGGTTTCGGTTCGCTATTCATGGCTGCTGGCAAGCGTTACAGTGAACTTAAGCGTGAAGAGACCACTGGTTCTCTAAATCAAAATCGACGTAAGTCACTCGACGGTTACTCATTGGGTTACCTGCGGTTTGTTTGGGGAACCGCTGCCGCGGTCACAATCATGGGTTACGCACTGTGGTCATTTGACGTGGCTCTTACGCCGTCGTCTTTGCCATGGGCGCAATGGAGCCTGCTCCCGTTCGTGATGGCAATTTTGCGGTACGGAATTGTGATCGACCGAGGTGATGCCGAAGCACCAGAGGATGCCGTGCTCGCAGACAAAGGGCTACAAGTACTTGGTGCCGTGTGGCTCATCCTTTTTGCTTTGGGAGCATTAGGCGTATGAGTGAGGCAGTTGCAACACAACTTTCCGGCTGGGGCCGCACCATGCCCACCGTTGCCCAATTAGTAGAGGCAAACTCGTCACATCAAATAGCCGACCTCATCACACAATCAAGTTCACGCGGTGTTCTTGCCCGAGGCCTGGGCCGCTCCTACGGTGATGCCGCGCAGTCGGGTGGCGCAACGGTGATCGACATGACCACCATGACAGATTTCAGTCTCGACCCGGACACTATGAGCGTCACAGCTGATGCAGGTGCGAGTATCGACAGCATTTTGCGAGAAATTGTTCCTCGAGGTTTTTTTGTCCCCGTTTCTGCAGGAACGCGAATCATTACCGTCGGCGGTGCGATTGCTGCCGACATCCATGGAAAGAATCATCACCGTGATGGAAGCTTTGGTGCCCACGTCACTGAAATGGTGGTCATCAACGGCTTAGGTGAGCAAGAAACGTTGACCCCGAAAGACCCCAAGTTTTGGGCCACCATCGGCGGCATGGGCTTAACCGGAATTATTACCCGTGCGACTTTTACCGTTGTTCCGATTCAAAGTTCCTA
>JBIHZX010000106.1:0-4077 GCA_044240195.1 Candidatus Nanopelagicales bacterium
GAGAGTCGAGGTAGGCCAACAAGTGGAGTGTGGCCAACGGAGTCGAGCAAGGAATCAAAGCGCATTGAAAACTACCCGCCGGCGACAGCGGGCAAGATAGTGATCGAGTCGTTTTCGCCAATCTCGCTCTGCAGACCAGCAAGAAAACGAACGTCCTCGTCGTTGACATAAATATTAATGAAACGGCGTAAACCACTTTCATCAATAAGTCGCTCACCCATGCCGGGGTAATTGAGCTCGAGGTCATTGAGAACCTCTTCGAGGGTCGCACCCTGGGCGCTCACTAACTTCTCACCCGATGTGTACGGGCGAAGGATTGTGGGGATGCGGACCTCAATTGCCATAATCAGGAACTCTCATTCTGGGCGGATTCATTCTTAGCGGATTGAATGGGAAGCCAAAAGTATCTCACTCAACGATTGAAATCTGCTCCTCGGTCACTTCGCCGTCAACGATTCGAAAGGATCGAAAATCAAATGGGCCCTCGGCGGGGCCGGTCTCGCGAATTGAGACCACGACGTAATGAGCATCGGGTTCAGATGCCTGCGTTATGTCTGTTCGTGAGGGATACGCCTGCGTTGCGGGGTGAGAGTGGTAAATCACGACCGGTACTTCGTCTCGATCATCCATTTCTCGATAGAGGCGCAGCAGATCCATCGAGTCGAATTCGTAGAGGGTTGGACACCTCACCGCGTTCACCATCGGGATTAACCGTTCCGGCCGATCCGATCCGATTGGTCCGGCAATTACTCCGCATGCTTCGTCGGGGTGATCGGCGCGCGCATGAGCCACGATGGCCTCAACGAGTGAACGTCGAATTTCTAACATGCCAACGAGCCTATGTGTTGCGAGGGAGTTTGAGGTGAACTAGTCCCGAAGCATGCGCCGCAGGATCTTGCCCGACGCGCTCTTGGGGACTTCGTCGATGAACACGATGTCGTGGATCACCTTGTATTTGGCGACATGGCCTTCCATGAACGCCGTGATGTCAGCGGCGCTGACTTCCTGGCCTGGCCGCAACACAACAAATGCGCGTGGGATTTCACCGGACTCAATATCTGGGATGCCAATCACGGCAGCATCAGCAATACCGGGGTGGGTGAGCAGGAACGCTTCGAGTTCTGCGGGGGCAACCTGGAAACCTTTGTATTTGATGAGTTCTTTGAGCCGGTCAACAATGGAGACGAACCCTTCGGAGTCAATTGATGCGATATCCCCGGACTTGAGCCAACCATCAGGATCGATTGTGACCTCGGTAGCGCTTGGGTTATTCAGATAACCCTTCATGACCTGTGGGCCGCGAATCCACAATTCACCGACACCATCCACGTCCTGGTCCTCACCGGTTTCAGGGTCAACAATTCTGATTTCAGTGTTCGGCGCAGTAAGGCCAACCGTGCCCGGTTTTGAACGACCTTCGAGTGAGATGTGACTTACCGGTGAGAGTTCGGTCATCCCGAACCCTTGGACAACATTGCAGTCAATTCGTGCGGCTGCTTCTTCACCCAGTTCGGCACCCAGTGGTGCGGCGCCGGAGAAAACTTGTTTTAAAGAACTGAGGTCGTATTTGTCAATGAGTGGATGCTTGGCGAGCGCCAGCACGATTGGCGGGACGACAAAGAACCGAGTGATTTTCCGATCTTGAATAATTGACAGTGATTGTTCTAAATCAAAACGTGGCACCGTAACAATCGTTGCTCCACGGGAGAGAAATTCATTCATAAGCACTTGCATTCCATAAATGTGGAAAAACGGAAGAACTGCAAGAACTATTTCACCGTCTTCAACTTCAAGAGCGTCTTCGACCTGCATCAAGTTTGCCACCAGATTGTGGTGGGTGAGCATTACACCTTTGGGAAGACCTGTAGTGCCGGAAGAGTAAGGAAGAACAACAATCTGCTCCTTCGGATCAATCTCCACCTGTGCGATCGGATTGCCGAATAGCGATGTGAAAGGTGTTGTGCCGTCTGGAGCATCACCGATTATTACTATCTCGGAAACCGCTGTTCCCTCAATCGCTAACTGCGAAGTCTCTAAAAACATTCCGATTGTGACGAGGAGTTTTGATTCTGAATCATTGAGCTGAAACTTAACTTCATCGGCTGTGTACGTTGGATTGATCGTGCTCACCGCAACTCCAGCAACTGCTGCGCCGTGGAACACAATCGCGAACTCAGGAATATTCGGTGCCATCAATGCGATCGTGTCGCCTTTACCCAAACCCTTTGCCGCAAGACCACCGGCAAATGAATAGATCATCCCTTTGAGTTGTCCATACGTGTAACTGCGTCCGGTTGGACCATCAATCAAAGCCTCCCGATCGGGTACCCGGTTCGCTTCACGCAAGATGAAATCGGTGATGGAGATATTAGGAATCTCAACCTCGGGTAGCAGGCTTTTAAAGACGATCATGGGGACTCCTCGCAGGATTAAATGTGGGGGTATGCGTGGGGGGAGTTTGTCAGGTTCGGCTGCTTTTTAGGGGCAAATTGAAAAATATTGGGTGAGATCGGCATCTCTGCTTGCAAAAGTTGCCATGTGGGTGGATTATTGTTACCGGCGGGTAACTTAGCCCGAATTCCAGCACCAAGGAGCGGCAATGTCACATTACAAAAGCAACCAGCGCGACCTCGAATTCAACCTCTTCGAGGTCTTTGGAGCCGGGGAACGTATGGGGAAAGGCCTCTATGCCGAAATGGATGTCGATACCGCCCGCGACGTCTTGGATGAGGTTAATCGTCTAGCGACCGGTGTGCTTTCTGATTCATTCGTCTCTTCAGACCGGGTTCCGCCCGTCTACGACCCTGCAACCAAAACGGTCGTCATGCCGGAAGAATTCAAGAAGAGCTACAACGCTCTCATGGACGCTGAGTGGTGGCGCCTTGATCTCCCCGAGCACCTCGGTGGCTCCGGTGCTCCGCCATCACTTCGATGGGCTGCCGCAGAGTTGCTGCTCGGTGCAAACCCAGGTGCTTTCCTGTTCATGTCCGGGCCAGGCTTCGCCGCGATTCTTGATGCACTCGGCAATGAAGATCAAAAGCGCTGGGGTCAACTGATGATTGAAAAGCGTTGGGGCGCCACGATGGTTCTGACCGAACCTGATGCAGGCTCAGACGTTGGAGTTGGCCGCACCAAAGCAATCGAGCAGCCGGACGGGTCGTGGCACATTGAAGGAGTCAAGCGTTTCATTACGAGCGGTGAGCACGACATGGCCGACAACATCGTTCACCTTGTACTTGCTCGCCCTGAAGGAGCGGGACCCGGAACAAAAGGTTTGTCACTCTTCGTTGTTCCCAAGTACCATGTTGATTTAGCAACGGGTGAACTAGGCGCACGCAACGGCGTATACGCAACTAACGTTGAAAAGAAGATGGGCCTGAAAGTTTCCACCACCTGCGAAATGACGTTCGGTGAAAACGAACCCGCTGTTGGTTGGTTGGTTGGCGACGTACACAACGGTATTGCCCAAATGTTCAAAGTCATTGAGTACGCACGCATGATGGTCGGTACGAAAGCAATCGCAACTCTTTCGACGGGCTACCTCAATGCACTGGAATATGCGAAGACACGCGTCCAAGGCGCGGACCTCACTCAAATGACGGACAAGACCGCACCGCGTGTCACCATCACACATCACCCTGATGTTCGTCGGTCACTCATGTTGCAGAAGTCCTACTCAGAGGGCTTGCGAGCACTAGTGATGTATACCGCCTACTGGCAGGACCTGATTGAAATGGGTGAAGCCGGTGATACCACGATCGATTTGGATATGGCACTGCGCATTAATGACCTACTTCTGCCAATCGTCAAGGGCGTTGGTTCTGAAAGGTCATATGAAATGCTCGCTGTAGGTCTTCAGACCTACGGTGGTTCGGGCTACCTGCAGGACTACCCACTTGAGCAATACATCCGTGATGCAAAAATTGACACTCTCTACGAAGGAACAACCGCGATTCAAGGTCTGGACTTCTTCTTCCGCAAGATGGTCAAGGATCAATTCAAAGCAATTAGTTTCCTCGCCCAAGAAATCACCCAAACGGTTAAGGGTGACGAAGGTTCGGGTCAACTTTCCGTTGA
>JBIHZX010000107.1:0-4070 GCA_044240195.1 Candidatus Nanopelagicales bacterium
AACCTGCGACAGTTCCGAATTTAGATGACTTAAAGACATCACGCACTTCGGCGGTACCAAGTTGAACTTCTTCGAACTCAGGCTTAAGCATTCCCTTAAGCGCCGACTCGATTTCGTCGATTGCCTGGTAAATGATGCTGTAGAAACGAACATCAACACCTTCATGAGATGCGAATTCCGCAACCTTGCCTTCAGGTCGAACATTGAAGCCGATGATGATTGCCTTGGAAGCACTTGCCAAGGTCACGTCATTCTTTGTGATCGCACCAACACCTCGATGAATCACGCGAAGTGAAACTTCTTCACCGACATCAATCTTGATTAAGGCGTCTTCGAGGGCTTCAACCGAACCAGAGACGTCACCTTTGAGAATCAACGTGAGTTCTGAGACTTCCCCACGCTCGATTGACTCGAGGAAGTCTTCCAGAGAGCGCTTGACCCGGTTCTTAGCCAGCATCGCATTCCGCTCGCGCGCCTGACGCGTTTGAGCAATTTGGCGGGCAATACGGTCTTCACTGACTACCAAGAAGCTATCTCCAGCTCCCGGCACCGAGGTCAGACCGAGCACCTGAACAGGTGCTGAGGGTCCTGCAAAGTCAACCGTGTTGCCGTGATCGTCAAGCATCGCCCGAACCCGACCATAAGCATCTCCGGCCACAATTGAATCACCAGGGCGCAAAGTTCCGCGCTGAACCAATACGGTCGCAACCGGCCCACGTCCGCGGTCTAAGTGCGCTTCAATAGCGACACCTTGGGCATCTTGATGTGGATTTGCGCGAAGGTCGAGTGCTGCATCTGCCGTTAGCAGCACAGCTTCCAAGAGTTCATCAATTCCCATATTGTTTTTAGCGGAGACATCAACGAACATCGTGTCGCCACCAAAATCTTCGGCGACCAACCCGTATTCGGTTAGTTGACTACGAACCTTCGTTGGGTCAGCACCTTCTTTATCAATTTTGTTGACCGCGACCACGATTGGCACTCCAGCAGCCTGAGCGTGGTTAAGCGCCTCGATTGTTTGCGGCTTCACCCCGTCGTCGGCTGCTACCACCAAAATGGCAATATCGGTGACCTCAGCGCCACGAGCACGCATGGCGGTGAACGCCTCATGGCCAGGTGTATCGATGAACGTAATTGGTCGTTCACCTGTTGGTGACTGCGCGATTACCTGGTACGCACCAATGTGCTGGGTAATTCCACCGGCTTCACCTGAGACAACATTTGTCTTTCGAATTGCATCCAGGAGTCGTGTTTTACCGTGGTCAACGTGACCCATAACCGTGACAACGGGTGGGCGCGCCTCAAGATCAGCATTTTCACCCTCGTCTTCACCAAACTCGAGGTCATATGTCTCCAAGAGTTCTCGGTCTTCGTCTTCCGGCGAAACAATTTGGATCACGAAATTAAGTTCGGTCCCTAACAAGCGCAATGTGTCATCATCAATTGACTGGGTTGCTGTGACCATCTCACCAAGACCGATGAGCACCTTGACCAAATCAGCCGAAGACGCATCAATCTTTTCAGCAAAGTCAGTCAAACTGGCACCACGTGGAAGTCGGACGCTGTCGCCATTTCCTCGAGGCAGGCGTACCCCACCCATCGAGGGCGCTTCCATGTTGTCAAACTCTTGACGCTTGGCCCTTTTGGATTTACGGCCACGTGAAGGCTTGCCTCCAGGCCGCCCAAACGCGCCGGCCGTTGATCCGCGCGCCCCAGGACGTGCACCGGGGCGACCGCCACCGGGACCACCGGGACCACCAGGACCACCGGGACCACCAGGACCACCGGGATCACTGGGTCCGCCGGGTCCACCTGACCCACCGGGACGAGCTGGACGGTTCGTGAATCCACCGGGTCTACCTGCACCGCCGGGTCCACCGGGTCCACCGGGTCCACCGGGACGGCCAGGGCCGCCGGGACGCTGTGGCGCACGGGAAGTGGGCATCATGCCTGGATTAGGACGAGGCGCGCCTGCGACCCCACCCGGACGAGGAGCAGCTGGTCGATCAGTGGCGGGTGAACCAAATGGGTTGTTACCCGGACGCGGTGCTGGCTTTGGCATGCCGGTACTTCCACCAAATGGATTATTTCCCGGACGAGGGCCTGCTGGTTTTGCCGTCGGGATTGGCGCTGGTATTGGTGCGGCGGTCAGCGCCTCAGTGGATGTTTCAGGTGGGCTCGACGGTGCCGCTTTTGCCGCAGGGACAGCCGCGGTTACGGCAACTTCTGCGGATTCTTCAACTTGATCGGGAGCTGGAGCTGCTGCTTTTTTGACGGCCTTTTTGGCAACCTTTTTGGCGGGCTTCGCTTCACCCTCAGGAACGGGGGGTAAAGCCTCTTTGAGCCTTCGAGCCACGGGGGCTTCAATAGTTGACGAGGCAGAGCGAACAAACTCGCCCATATCTTGGAGTTTGGCAAGGACAGCCTTGCTATCCATTCCAAGCTCTTTAGCGAGTTCATATACCCGGACTTTTGACACAACTCTCCTGTCTTGGCCCGGGCTTTACTTACCGGACCGTTACTGGGCGCCTAGCATTTTCATGCGGACACGCTCATGCGAAGGCCTTCATTGAGAAGCGCTCATCATTTTGTTCACGGTCAACCTCTTAGTGTCTTGATGGGACTGATCTTGGTCACAAACCGCTGGATGAGAGACGACGAAAGTCGAAATCTGTGCTCGAAGGCGACTTACTTCTGATTCGCCAGCGTGCGCAGACCCATCCATGGTTCACTAACAGTGCGCCAATCTACCGTGCCCGGGATCCGGAGAGCCCCGCGGACCCGCCGTTGTCCCTTTTCGATGCATGAAAGCGCCAGGTGAATGTAGGCACCACGACCGGGAAGTGAGTTATGCGAATCAACCGTTACGGCAGCTAACTCCTCCTGCCAAACCACCCTGATCAACTCATTTTTCGTCGCAGCCTGTCGGCAGCCGATACAGGTCCGCTGAGGCTCGTGGGTCAATTCCGAGCCTGCCTACGCCTCGGGAGCTGGGGTGGGTTCCCTGCTCACATTCGGTTCCCTGCTCACATTGGGTTCCCTGCTCACATCCTGTAAGGGAGCCGAATCGCTTCGAATATCAATGCGCCAGCCGGTCAACCGGGCAGCCAATCGGGCATTCTGGCCCTCTCGGCCAATTGCGAGAGAGAGCTGATATTCAGGCACCAAAACCCTGGCACTTTTGAGTTCTGCGTCAACAATTGTCACCGAGGTGACCCGTGCTGGTGAGAGTGCTTGCGCAATCATCTCTGCTGGGTCGTCGCTATGGTCGACAATGTCAATTTTCTCGCCACCCAATTCACTCATTATTTGGCGCACCCGCTGGCCTTGTGGACCAATGCACGATCCTTTCGGGTTCACTTCGGGCTTGTTTGAGCGAACAGCGATCTTTGAACGGTGACCCGCCTCGCGAGCAATTGCAGTTATTTCAACGGTGCCGTCAGCGATCTCGGGAACTTCCAATGCGAATAATTTGCGCACGAGGTCCGGGTGGCTGCGTGAAACCGTAACGACTGGACCTTTGAATCCTTTCCGGACTCCCGTAACGAGGCACTTGATCCGGGCACCGTGGGGGTAACTTTCACCGGTTGCCTGTTCTTCCGGGGGGAGATTCGCTTCGATTTTTCCAATGTCGACTCTCACCATGCGCGGGTTTGTGTTTTGCTGAATCACCCCGGAAACCAAGTCCCCTTCGCGACCCGAAAATTCAACAAGTGTTGCTTCGCCTTCTGCTTCACGTAACCGGCCTAGTAGGACTTGACTGGCAGTGCTTGAAGCCACGCGACCAAAGCCGTTGGGGGTGTCATCAAATTCCGGACTGAAACTGGCAACGTCTCCGGCCGCAATTGCCTCGGGAGATGTGAGCGCTTGTTGAGCCCAGACTGTCACATGGCCACTCTTTCGATCGAGTTCAACGCGCGCCTTTTCACATGAACCTTCTGTGCGGTGATAAGCCACGAGTAAGGCAGCCTCAATCGAATCAACCAGAAGCTCAAGGGACATGTTGCGTTCCCTCACAAGCGCCTTCAGTGCACTGATATCAATATCCATATCTACTCCTCACGGTTGAA
>JBIHZX010000008.1:0-39826 GCA_044240195.1 Candidatus Nanopelagicales bacterium
CCCCCACGCGTGATACCAATGCACACGACTTCGTGGCCCAAGTCGGCAAGCGCTTGAAGCACCGATTTGGCACTCACACACGAAATTGAGTGCTCTTCACCGCACCCACCAAATACGAGCGCGATGTGGGTCCCTGGATCAAAAGGCATGCCCTCACCGTACCCGGAACGTCTTCTATCGTTGTAGATGCTCTCCAAGGAAATACAACTCATTTCGAAAAGGGTGGCCATTAGGGTGTTCCCATGGATTACACGGATCGGGATCCCAGCACATGGGTGGTGAGTTCGGGTCGCCCACCCGCGGTACCCGATAACCCGCTCAATGCGCCGATAGTTCCCGCTTCAACTTTTCACGCGGGCGGAGAAATTGAATACGGCCGGGAGGCAAACCCAAGTGCCTCGGCGTTGGAAGAAACGCTCGGGGGATTGGAGAAGGGCCATGCAATTGTTTTTTCCTCGGGCATGGCGGCAGCCAATGCGTTGATGGACCTGTGGCCAATCGGTGCAAAAGTCATTGCACCCACGACCGCGTACACGGGAGTTGCGGTGCGATTGCGGGAACTACATACTCGTGGGCAGATCGAACTCACAACGTGTGATGTCACCCAAACTCAGGTGATCATTGACCTGCTTCCCGAGTCACACGTTCTCTGGCTTGAATCCCCCACCAATCCGCTTCTTGAAATTGCCGAACTCGAAATATTGCTCGCACACGCCCGCGCTTGTGGTGTCACAACAATCGTGGACAACACATTTGCGAGTCCCGTACGCCAGAATCCGCTGGCGATGGGGGCGGATTTCGTTTTACACAGTGTCACCAAAATCCTCAGTGGACATTCCGATCTTCTGATGGGCGCGGTAGTTGCTCAGGATCACGACAACTGGGAACAACTGCATGTCCGACGCGTGTTGCTTGGGGCTATGCCGAGTGCATTTGACTGTTACCTTGCCTTGCGCGGATTGAGAACTTTGTTCGTCCGATATGAAAAATCAGAGAGCAACGCCATCTCACTCGTCTCACAGCTGCAATCTCACCCAAATGTTCTTCGGTTGAGATACCCCGGCTGGGGCACAATCGCAGCAATTGAGGTTGCTGGTAGTGCAGAACGCGTGTGTGAATCAACTCGGCTATGGACGTATGCGACAAGCCTGGGTGGGGTGGAATCACTCCTTGAACGCCGGCGCAGATGGCCACTAGAAAGCCACGGTGTGCCCGAAAACCTTATTCGACTTTCATTTGGGATTGAACACCCCAATGACCTTTGGACAGACCTGAATCAGGCACTTGTGATGGGAAGCAAAACCTAGATCTCAGATTTAGTGTCGCGCGCCATAAAAGATCTCAGTAACTCCCGGGGTGGTTTTCCTTGATGCAGCACCTCCACCACTTCCTGGGTAATTGGCATTTCGACACCTAATTTTTGTGCCAACTCCAAAATCGGCTGACAACTCTTATACGCCTCACACGTTTGATTGGTGATTGCAATTGTTTCTTCAACCGTGAGGCCTTTACCTAAATTCTCACCAAAGGTCCGGTTGCGCGAAAGTGGGGATTGACTGGTAGCCACGAGGTCACCCACCCCTGCGAGTCCTTGAAATGTCAGGGGGTCGGCACCGAGAGCAACACCCAGTCTGCCAATTTCGGCTAACCCACGAGTGATCAAGGAAGATTGGGAGTTCTCACCCAGACCCATGCCGACCGCTATTCCATTGGCCAACGCGATCACGTTTTTGACGGCTCCACCAATCTCCGTACCGATTACATCCGTTGACCAATAGGGGCGGAAATAGTCTGTGGTGCATGCTCTTTGGATGGCGATTGCGCCCTCTTCGGTAGGTGCGGCCACGGTTGTTGCCGTCGGTTGACGCGCAATAATTTCCCGGGCGAGATTAGGCCCGGACACCACTGAGATGCGATCAGGGTTAGCCCCCGTAGTCTCGACAATGATCTCGCTCATGCGCATTAATGACCCCAGTTCGATACCCTTTATCAGGCTTACAAACAATGCATCGGGGGCAATCCACTTCGCCCACTCAACTAAATTCCCGCGAAGTGACTGAGCCGGTATCGCTAAGACCACAATCTCAGCGTCTTCTAGGGCGGCCTGGGGATTGGTTGTTGCAACGATTGACTCGGGTAGATCAACGCCCGGGTGGTACAGACTATTTCGGTGAAAATCATTAATATCGGCAGCAATTTCTTCACTCCGAGTCCACAGGGTCACTTGCGAACCTGCGTCAGCAACTACCGCGGCAAAAGCCGTTCCCCATGATCCGCCACCCATCATGGCAACCTTCGTCAACGCTCGCTCCTCTGATTCACGGTATGACGATAGAGCACAGCCGGTGGAGCCTCTCCTCTGATCTCGCCTTCCATGCGTGCGATGGTGAGCATTAGTTGATCTGTGGCCTCATGGAGCAATTCGGGAGTCCATTCCTTGTCACGATATCGGGTCAGATCCATTGGCTCACCCAACCAGACATTCATTGTTTTACGAGGTAAGAGTCGCAGCTGCTTCTTGTACGGTCCAATTACGTTGTGAGACCCCCATTGCACCATCGGAAACAGAGGGCAACCGGATTCCAAAGCGATACGAACCGCTCCCGTTTTTCCCTGCATGGGCCACAATTGTGGATCGCGCGTGATGGTGCCTTCAGGGTATACGACCACACATTCACCCGATCTTGCCGCAACCACTGCATCTCGCAATGCAAACACAGCCTCACTTGATTCACGGTAAACCCGAATCTGTCCCGCACTAGAAATAATCCAACCAAAAATTGGCACCCTAAACACAGATTCCTTACCCAAAAACCGAGGCGGCCGGTCATGTGCCCATAAAGGGTGGGCTACGGCCAGTGGATCAAACCAGGAAGTGTGATTCGTTGCCACAACAATCCCACCATCAAAAATCCCACCATCAAAAATCCCACCATCATGCTGGGACAGTTGCTCAAAACCTCGCCAATTCCATTTTGTGAAAATCACAAGAAATGGCAGGCCGAAAAAGACTGCGATCCGAAAACCCAGACCGATTTTGGATCGCCTTGTCGTATGTCCAGCCACCGCATCAGCGTACCTGTCGACCCGGTTGAATGGTCCTATGTTGGATCAGTCTGCGCCCCGCGAAGTTACGTGGCACGCATTAGTTCCCGCTAAGGGGCTTCACAACTCAAAGTCTCGATTAGGCAGAAATGATTTAGCTGGACCATTCCTGGCTGACACCGTTGCGGCGCTCATCGGCTCTGCCCATGTGGCTCACCTCACCGTGATCACCGCAAATATGGAAGTTGCATCCCTCGTTGAAGATCTGGGAGGAGCTGTCATCATGGAAGAATCTTCAACCGGACTCCTCAATGCCCTGGATCTCGGTCTCAAGAACGTGTCCGCCGGCAACGGTGTTGTCATTGCTCTGGGCGACCTACCCTGCCTGCGCACACGAGATGTCGATCTATTCCTGGAGCAAGCCGCTCACCACGATAGTTCATTCACCTGCGACTCGGAGGGCACTGGCAGCACATTGTGGGCTCGCTTGCCGGGATCTAACGCGAAGCCCCGATTTGGTATTCGATCCCGTGCGGAACACCGGTTGCACGGAGCAGTTGAGATTCCATGTTCTGCGGGTGCCCACCGCGACGTTGATACATCCACAGACCTATGGGATGCCATTCGCATTGGGGTAGGCCCACATACATTGCAAGCCATAAGCGCACCCACCATGTACACGGCAACGATATCTGGGACAAATCCAATTACTGCAATCGATGAATCAGGTCTTCAATCCACCTACGCTGAATACACTATTTCAGACTTAATCGCCCCAAGAATTGGGCAAAGGATTCGGGTCGACTCCGCAAACAAAAAGCTCATGCTGTAACCGATGAGCGTGCGTCGGAACAAGTTGCTATAAAAATAAGTCGCTTTAGAAACAAGTAGGCGGCCGCACCCATTGGGATGCGACCACCTATTTGTTAAAAAACTACTTACGACGAGCAGGAGCCTTCTTTGCTGCGGCCTTCTTTGGAGCGGCCTTCTTTGCTGCGGCCTTCTTCGGAGCAGCCTTTTTAGGTGCGGCGGTTGCGATTTTCTTTGCACCGGACACAACGGCTTTGAATTCTGCACCTGGACGGAATTTAGGAAGCTTCGTCGCCTTGATCTTTACGGTTTCTCCCGTACGAGGGTTACGGCCAAGACGGGCCTGACGAGCTTGGGCTTCGAAGATTCCAAATCCGCTAATAGCAACTTTGTCGCCACGAACCACGGCCATCTTGATTTCTTCGATGAATGCATCAACGATTTCGGTGACTTCACGCTTGCTAACGTCGCCGCGGCCCGCTACTGCATCAATGAGTTCTGCTTTGTTCACGATTTAACCCCTCCGGAGGGTGCTTAGGTTGATCTTGTGACCAACACCTAAATGTAACTTGAAACTCCAAATATTTCGAATTAGCCACGCCGAAAGGTGTTGGTGCACAACATCTTTCGCTTCCCTGTGACAGGTGATTTGTGACTTTGCGAAGATTAGTTGAGTATCGGCTTAAATGAAGGACGCTTTTTTTCAAACTCACTTATCGCGTCAGCATTCTCGAGGGTGATTCCGATGTCGTCAAGGCCTTCAAGGAGGCGCCAGCGAACGTAATCATCGACTTCAAAATCACAACTGAAATTTCCAGCGGTAACTCTACGTTCCTGTAAATCCACGGTTACTGGCGTTGAAGGGCTCGATTCAATGATTTCCCACAATTTTTCAATTGCATCCTGTGGGATCACTGCTGTGAGCAACCCACCTTTGCCTGAGTTTCCACGAAAAATATCAGCGAAACGTGAGCTCAGAACCACTGTGAATCCAAAATCTTGCAAGGCCCAAACCGCGTGCTCTCGCGAGGATCCAGTCCCAAAATCGGAGCCGGCTACTAGAATCGAAACTCCTTGGTATTGTTCAAGGTTGAGCACGAACTCTGGGTCTTTGCGCCAACTGGCAAATAAAGCGTCTTCAAAGCCATGTCGGGTAATTCGCTTGAGGTACTCGGCGGGGATTATTTGATCCGTGTCAACATTGCTTCGACGTAATGGTGCAGCCGTACCCGTGTGAACGGTAAATGCCTCCATGATCAGACCTCCACTAAATCTGTTGGGTCGCTGAGTGTGCCTCGAACTGCAGTTGCAGCCGCAACCTCTGGCGAAACTAAATGTGTTCGACCGCCAGGTCCTTGACGCCCTTCAAAGTTACGGTTTGACGTTGATGCACTTCGCTCACCGGGCGTTAACTTGTCAGGGTTCATAGCGAGACACATTGAGCAACCCGCCCCGCGCCACTCAGCCCCCGCGTCAAGGAAAATCTGGTCCAAACCTTCAGCCTCTGCCTCGATACGCACCCGTGTTGATCCGGGCACAACCAAAAAACGAACACCCGGGGCGACTTTGCGATTCTTGATGACACCTGCCGCAGCACGTAGATCCTCAAGACGACCGTTGGTGCAGGACCCAAGGAAAACGGTATCTACTGCAATTTCCTTCAACGGTTGACCGGGGAGAAGATCCATGTAGGCAAGGGCATTTTTCACCGCTTCTCGTTCAACGGGATCAGAAAATGATTCCGGATCAGGAACCAGCTGATCCAATGGCATACCTTGGCCTGGGTTCGTTCCCCACGTTACGAAGGGACGAACATTAGTTGCGTCAATCGTGATTTCCTTGTCAAATTTCGCGTCTGTGTCGGTGACAAGTGTTTCCCAGTAAGCGAGGGCGGTATTCCAGTCCGCACCCTTTGGTGCATGCGGCTTTCCCTTAATAAATTCAAAAGTTGTTGAATCGGGAGCAATCATGCCGGCGCGAGCGCCCGCTTCAATTGACATATTGCAGATTGTCATCCGGCCTTCCATGGACAGGCCCCTGATCGCTTCTCCCCGATATTCTAGAACGTAGCCTTGACCACCACCGGTGCCAATTTGAGCTATCACAGCGAGGATGAGGTCCTTCGCGCTAACGCCAAGAGGTAAATCACCTTCAACGTTGATTGCCATGGTTTTAAATGGCTTAAGCGGCAAGGTTTGAGTGGCCAATACGTGCTCGACTTCGCTGGTACCAATCCCAAATGCAAGAGCGCCGAAAGCGCCATGTGTGCTTGTGTGCGAATCCCCACACACAATTGTCATCCCGGGTTGAGTCAGTCCCATCTGTGGCCCAACAACGTGCACAATTCCTTGTTCTACATCACCGAGCGGGAAAAGTGTGACGCCAAATTCGTCACAATTCTTGCGCAGCGTTTCAACCTGGATTCGCGAAACAGGGTCTGCAATTGGCTTGTCGACATCGACCGTGGGGATATTGTGATCCTCGGTCGCAACCGTCAGATCGGGTCGACGCAATGGGCGGCCGGTTGCCCTCAATCCATCAAATGCCTGGGGGCTGGTGACTTCATGAACAAGGTGCATATCGATATACAACAGGTCCGGTAGTCCATCACCTTCATGGACAATATGGTCTGACCAGACCTTCTCTGCCAACGTGCGACCCATGTCGTACTCCCATTCTTCAATACGTAATTGCGCAAGGTGGGAGAATCCAGATGGACTCCCCCACCGTTGTAGCCCCGACGGGATTCGAACCCGCGCTACCGCCTTGAGAGGGCGGCGTGCTAGGCCACTACACAACGGGGCCGTGAAAAAATCGCGGACATACACGATTCGCTGGGGTACCAGGACTCGAACCTAGACTAACTGAATCAGAATCAGTTGGGCTGCCAATTACCCCATACCCCAAGGGTGCCGCGATAGTGTATCGCCGGAGACAAATCACTCGCTCAAAGGTCGGTTCAAAGCATGGGCGCGTCCATTCTCGATTCTCACAAGTGACTCGTGCCGACCTAATATTTCCATTGATTCAAATAGGGGTGGGGAAATTTGTCGGCCACAGATCGCGGTCCGAACCGGCCCGAAAGCCAATTTGGGTTTGAGGCCCAACCCATCAATAAGAGATTCGCGCAGGGCGGCCTGGATAGCCTCCGCATTCCAATCGCCCACTTCGGCTAAGGCTCTCCCCGCTACTTCGAGAACCTGAGCTGACTCGTTAGTCCACAGATTTGGGTCAATCGTCACTAAATCTGCGGGAATGAAAAGGAACTCAACGAGTGGCGGTGCAGCATCGAGTGTGTCAAGTCGTTCTTGAATCAGAGGAACCACTCGGGCTAATAGGGCCCGCTCCACCGCGGTGATGTTGGCTGACGTGACCCCTGCCGACTCCATAAAGGGGACAAGCCGACCACATAAATCGGACTCAGATATGTGACGAATCCAATCACCATTAATTGAGGTGCATTTTTTCAGATCAAATCGGGCCGGGTTGGGGTTTACGCGCTCGAGGGTGAAAGCCTCAGTCAATTCCTTGGGCGAGAAGAACTCAATGTCATTACCCATGGACCACCCGAGAAGTGCCAAGTAGTTCAGTAACGCCTCAGGCAGATAGCCCTTTGACCGGTACATAGCAAGTGATGATTCGGGATCGCGCTTCGACAACTTCTTATTGCCCTCGCCCATGACGTAGGGCAAGTGTCCATAGGCCGGGGTGCGCTGTGCTACCCCAATAGCGGTGAGCCCCTCGAACAGGGCGAGTTGTCGTGGGGTTGAGGATAAAAGGTCCTCACCACGCAGGACGTGGGTTATGTTCATCATGGCGTCGTCGACCGGATTCACCAAGGTGTACAGCGGATCACCATTTGCTCGGACTAACACAAAGTCAGGAACGTGCTCGGCTTGGAAAGTCACCTCACCGCGGATGAGGTCATTCCAGGTGAAATCCGTGCCGGGCATCCGATACCGGATCACGGGTTCACGACCTTGGGCGAGGAAAGCGGCTACCTGCTCTTCGCTCAGTTCCCGACAGGAGCCGTCGTAACCGGGAGTTCTCTTTTCGGAAGTGGCAAGTTCACGCTTAGCCTCCAGTTCCGAAGCACTGCAATAGCAACGGTAGGCATATCCGGCCTCGAGTAGTTTTTCAACGACTTCTGCATAGAGTCCCATCCGCTCAGATTGGCGGTAAGGACCGTACGGACCACCAACTTCTGGGCCTTCGTCCCAATCCAAGCCAAGCCAGCGCATGCTGTCCACCAACGCAAGATAAGAATCCTGCGAGTCACGAGCCGCATCCGTGTCTTCAATTCGAAACACAAAAGTTCCACCAACGTGCCGAGCAAATGCCCAGTTAAAAAGTGCCGTTCGGATCATGCCAACGTGTGGGTTTCCCGTCGGTGATGGGCAGAATCGAACTCGAATGTCACTCATCAAGCATCCTTAACCGGATTGACCAAGCTTCCAATTCCTTCAATGGCTATTTCAATTTCATCTCCCGCAATAATCGGTCCAACACCGGCGGGTGTGCCCGTCAGAATTACATCGCCTGGGAGCAAAGTCATCTGGTGACTCACATAGCTGACCAAATCAACTACCGAAAAAATAAGATTCTTTGTATTCCCTGATTGACGTTGTTCGCTTCCGACATAAGCAGCAATCGCAAGTTCGGATGGATCTAAATCAGTTTCAATCCACGGCCCAAGCGGGCAAAAAGTGTCAAATCCCTTGGCTCTCGTCCATTGTCCATCTGATTTTTGCACGTCACGTGCCGAAACGTCGTTCGCGCAGGTGTAACCCAAAATTACCTCAGACACCCGCTCTCGAGGGACGTCCTTGCAGAACCGACCGATAACGACTGCCAATTCCGCTTCGTGGTGAACCATTGATGATTGTTGTGGGAGAACAATGAAGTCATTTGGTCCAATAACCGATGTGTTCGGTTTGAGGAACATGAGTGGCTCGGTAGGGAGCTCGCCATCCATTTCAGCTGCATGATCCGCATAATTTTTGCCGATGCCAATGATTTTACTGGGAAGGATCGGCGCGAGAAACTTAACTGCTGAAGCGGCAATCACGCGCCCGTCTGGATCAAGTTCACCGAATGGGTGGCCCCTGAGTATTGCAATTATTGAATTGTCGGTGAGTTCGCCTTGATCATCGAGGTTGTCGAGAACTCCGAAACTTACCTCTTCGCCATGGCTAAACCGACAGATGCGCACTTCACAACACTACCGCCTCGGGCTGAGTTCTTATCACAGACGGCCGCGCACCAGGCCGTAATGAACGGCATCGTCCAAGGCTTGCCAGGATGCCGCGATAACATTTTCATGGACCCCGATCGTGGTCCACACACGTTCACCATCGGTAGATTCCAGAAGTACACGCGTGGTAGCACCAGTTCCTTTGATACCTTCGAGGATCCGAACCTTGTAGTCGGTCAACTCAAGCTTGCCCAAATCTGGGAATAGTTGGGATATAGCGTTCCGTAAGGCATTATCCAGTGCGTTTACGGGACCATTTCCTTCTCCTGTTGAAACGAGACGCTCACCGTTTGCATGTAGTTTGACGGTTGCTTCACTGAACACTTTTCCATCTTCGCGCTGCTCAACGATTGTTCGCCATGACTCAACGGTAAATTTTCGGCCGGAGCCCTGCTCCTCACGCACGAGCAGTTCGAATGAAGCATCTGCGGCCTCAAACGACCAGCCCTCAGCCTCCAATGCTTTGACTCTTTCGACAACAGCAGAAACCACGGTCGGACTCCCACTTAGATCCAACCCAAGTTCTGCACCCTTTAGTTCTACTGAGGCACGCCCGGCCATTTCTGTGACGAGTACCCGTTGAATATTGCCGACAATTACCGGATCAATATGGTTGTACAAATCAGCATTAATTTTCAATGCACTCGCATGCAACCCAGCCTTATGGGCGAAGGACGAGACGCCTGCATAGGCCTGGTGCGTATCGGGTGTGATGTTCGCAATTTCAGCAATAGCGTGCGACACCCGATACGTCTCCGCTAACGCTTCGGCGGGAATGCACTCAATGCCCATCTTTAATTGCAGGTTGGCAACAACAGCAAATAAGTCGGCGTTTCCGGTTCTTTCACCGTAACCATTGGCCGTGCATTGAACATGGGTGGCCCCAGCCTCAACCGCGGCTAACGTGTTCGCGACAGCGCATGCGGTGTCGTCCTGGCAATGAATTCCAATCCTGGCGTCCGAGCGCTGACTTACCTCCGCAACAATTCCAGCAATTCCATGAGGCAACATTCCGCCATTTGTGTCACACAGCACGACAACGGATGCCCCTGCCTGATGTGCGACCTCGAGTACTGAAAATGCATACTCTGGATCAGCCTTGTAGCCGTCAAAGAAGTGTTCCAAGTCAACGAAAACTCTGCGGCCGTGTGAAATCAGGTAACGAACCGTGTCTGACACCATTTCTAGGTTTTGGGCACCCGACGTCTTGAGTGCTTGCTCCACATGACGAATATCGGACTTTGCCACCAAAGTTACTACCGGAGCTTCACTGTCGAGAAGAGCCTTGACTTGCAAATCGTCTTCTACGGCAATGCCTGCTTTACGAGTTGCGCCAAATGCAACCAGTTGGGCGTGACGAAAAGGAATAGTTTTGGCAATTTCAAAAAATTCAGTGTCCTTGGGCATAGCGCCAGGCCAACCACCTTCGATGAAATCAACACCGTAATCATCGAGTAAACGTGCCACTGCAATTTTGTCATTTACCGAATAGGAAATACCTTCTCGCTGGGCACCATCTCGCAAAGTTGTGTCATACACATGAAAAGTGTCGCTCTTGGTCATTCCCTACTCCATTTCCACTGGCTCAAAAACAATCGTTGACGATAGCAAGTGATTAATTCACGAGCGAGTGCATCCAATTGTGACGGTCGGTCACCGCACCTGACTGAATATCGAGTAGGGCATTACGTAATGCCAGAGTGATTTCACCGGACTTGCCTCCAGCCACGTCAAATGAACCATTTGCTCGACTTTTGACCGTACCCACGGGAGTTATTACTGCCGCAGTTCCACAAGCGAAGACCTCGGTGATTTCCCCACTTTCACAGCCGGTCCTCAGTTGATCCACAGTGATCTCACCTTGATCAACCCTAATCCCAAGATCGGATGCCACCGTGATGAGTGATTCTCGAGTAATTCCCGGGAGCAGCGAACCCGTCAACGCAGGTGTCATGATTCGAGCTGAATCCCCTGCGCCGTAAACGAAATACAGGTTCATGCCCCCCATCTCTTCAATCCGTTGCCGATCAACAGCGTCGAGCCACACCACCTGATCGCAACCATGGGCCGATGCCTCGGCCTGGGCGAGCAGCGAAGCCGCGTAATTTCCTGCGCATTTAGCCTCCCCTGTTCCCCCCGGGGCGGCGCGAACGTATTCATCGGAGATCCACACCGAAACTGGATTAATTCCGCCAGCAAAATACGCGCCGGCTGGAGATGCGATGAGGACATATTTATACGCATTTGCTGGCCTTACCCCGAGTCCAACTTCAGTCGAAATCAGAAATGGCCTGATGTAAAGGGATCGTTCTCGCCCTGCGGGAACCCAATCTTGGTCGTGTGCGACCAATTCTTCAATACTTGCCACAAAAAGTTCTTCGGGGACTTCCGCCATAGCTAGGCGCCTGGCTGAGCGTTCAAAGCGCCGAGCATTTTCAAAGGGTCGGAAAGTCTTGATACTGCCATCTTCATGGCGATACGCTTTTAGTCCCTCGAAAATTGCCTGTCCATAGTGCATAAAGTTTGTTGCTGGATCCAGTGCTAATGGACCGTAGGGAATCAATTGAGCATCATGCCAACCGTTGTCGACATCCCAGTCCGCGGTCACCATGGAATCCGTGAAGTATTTTCCAAAACCTGGGTTTAACAGAATTTGTTCTCGTTGTGCATCAGCGAGACGAACCGCGCCTGCAGTCTTGTTCTCAATCTTCCACAATCCGGGCATGTCAGCTTCCCTCTGCCGCAGTCAAACTCGCATTCGCAAGTGCTGAACCAATTTCTGAAGTGGATCGGCTCTTCGTGCCGCGCGAGCCAAGATCTGCTGCGACCCCTTGCTCAATCCACTGCGCCGCTTGACCCTCGCCAATATGGTCCAAAAGCATCGCGAGCGACATCACGGTTGCCGTGGGATCTGCTTTCCCAAGGCCCGCAATATCTGGTGCAGAACCATGTACAGGCTCAAACATGCTGGGATTTTTTCGACTCGGATCAATATTTCCGCTGGCTGCCAACCCAATTCCTCCGACGATTGCAGCCCCAATGTCAGTAACGATGTCTCCGAATAGATTGTCAGTAACGAGAACATCAAAACGCTCGGGGTTTGTTAAGAAAAACATCGATGCAGCATCCACATGTAAATAATCAGTCGTGACTTCTGGGAATTCCAACGCAACACGATTAAACGTTCTTTCCCAAAGATTGCCAGCAAAAACCAAAACATTAGTTTTGTGAACAAGTGTCACCTTCTTACGCGGCCTGCGAGATGCCCTTTCAAACGCGTCTCGCACAATACGCTCGACACCGAATGCTGTATTCACGCTTACTTCAGTCGCCACCTCATGCGGTGTGTCTTTTCTTAAAGTGCCACCCACCCCAACGTAGGGTCCTTCTGTGCCTTCTCGGCACACGATGAAGTCAATATCCGCGGGGCCCTTACCGGCTAGTGGCCCAGCGACACCATCGTAGAGTTTGACGGGCCGCAAATTTACGTGATGATCCAGTGTGAAACGCAAGGGCAACAGCACACCGCGCTCCAGAATTCCCGGCGCAACGCTGGGATCGCCGATAGCGCCCAAAAGAATAGCGTCGGCTGTGCGCAACTCCTTGATGACGTAGTCGGGCAGCAACTCACCCGTGGCGTTGTAGCGCTTAGCACCCAGGTCGTATTCAGTCGTTTCAAACGTGAAACCGGCCTTCGGCGCGACGACATTGAGAACCTTTATAGCTTCAGCGACCACCTCGGTGCCGATTCCATCTCCTGGGATAAGTGCGATCGAGTAGTTGGCCTTCATGCGTGAACTTTAGTGGGTACTCGGCCTCCCGAAGACCGGTGCTAGTCTTTACGCACTATGAAGCCCCGGTTCCTCCTCTCGCCTCTCTGCCTCTCACTTCGCTGCCGCGCCGAGGCATAACAGCCGGATCCTCGTCGCGGGCCGAACTACTGGAGCAGCCGAGCAAGAATCTGCTCCGCCGGTTACCTCATCAGCCGAAATAACCTAGCCGCGGAGACCACAATGAACACATCAAATAGTTACGAAATACGCAATAGTCAAAGACCCTCGGGAATGCCATTTGACCGGTATCGACCCTTCACGCCCATTGATCTTCCTGATCGCACCTGGCCCACCAAGACAATAACGAGTGCGCCCCGGTGGTGCGCCGTTGACCTACGCGATGGCAACCAAGCCCTCATCGATCCCATGACCCCGGCGCGCAAAATGGCAATGTTTGAGTTGCTCGTATCCATGGGTTACAAGGAAATCGAGGTTGGATTCCCTTCTGCTTCTCAAACAGATTTTGACTTCGTGCGACAAATAATCGAGGAAGGAAAAATACCCGATGATGTCGTGATTCAAGTACTCACCCAATCGCGTGAACACCTCATTGAACGAACATTTGAATCCTTGATCGGAGCTAAGCAGGCGATTGTGCACCTCTACAACTCGACCTCGACCCTGCAGCGACGGGTCGTTTTCGGGCTCGACGAGTCGGGAATTATTGACATTGCCGTTCACGGAGCCCAACTCTGTGTCAAATATGCCGAAGAAATCACCCCAAATACAGATATCTACTTTGAGTACTCCCCTGAGTCCTATACGGGAACCGAGTTGGAGTTCGCCCTGAAGATCTGTGATGCGGTCACCGACGTGTGGCAACCGACACCCGATCACAAGGTGATTCTCAATCTCCCCGCCACGGTCGAGATGGCGACTCCCAATATTTACGCGGACTCAATTGAATGGATGAATCGCAACCTCGCTCGCCGAGACTCAATCGTGCTTTCACTTCACCCCCACAATGACCGCGGGACTGGTGTCGCCGCCGCCGAACTGGGATACCTCGCGGGCGCCGATCGCATTGAAGGTTGCCTCTTTGGCAATGGCGAGCGCACGGGCAATGTGTGCCTGGTGACACTCGGCATGAACCTGTTCAGCCAAGGCGTCGACCCCGAAATTGATTTCTCAAATATTGATGAAATCAGGCGCACCGTTGAATACTGCAACCAAATCCCCGTTCATGAGCGCCATCCATATGGTGGCGACCTCGTCTTTACGGCATTTTCTGGCTCACATCAGGATGCAATTAATAAAGGGCTCAACGCCATGAAAGCCGATTCCCAAGCTGCCGGAGTCGACGTCAACTCATTTCGCTGGGAAGTCCCCTATCTTCCGATTGACCCGCAGGATTTGGGCCGCACCTATGAAGCGGTAATCCGGGTCAACTCACAGTCGGGCAAAGGTGGCGTCGCCTACATCATGCGCACCGAGCATCGACTTGACCTGCCTCGTCGGCTACAGATTGAATTCTCACAGGTCATTCAGAAAGTGACCGACACTGAAGGTGGAGAGATCGCCCCCAGTGCAATGTGGTCAGCCTTCTCATCGGAATACCTGCCGGATGCTCAAGCTCCATGGGGCCGTTTCTCCTTGCGCTCTGTCAGCCAAAACTCAGATGTCAACGGGCACACGACCATTGAAGCAAATATCACTGATGGAAATAGCGAAGTGACCTTGAATGGATCAGGCAACGGTCCAATAGCCGCCTTTTGTCAGGCAATGGGCGAGTATGGAATCGACGTTCGTGTTCTGGACTACACCGAACATGCCCTCAGTGCCGGTGGAGATGCGACAGCAGCTTCCTACCTTGAATGTGCGGTCGACGGAAAAGTTCTGTGGGGGGTTGGAATTGATCCTTCCATTACGACCTCTTCACTCAAAGGGATTATCAGTGCAGTGAACAGGGCGATGCGGGATTAGAGCGCCACCGACTTGCCTGCCTGTGCGCCGATTTCGCTAGTGATCTGATCCAATAGAACAGGGGCGATCGGCGAATCAACTGTCAGAACAATCAATGCGTGTCCGTCGTTATCTCGGCTTACCTGCATACCTGCGATGTTGATCCCAGAATCGCCCAACAGATTGCCCACCGCTCCAATAACTCCAGGTCGATCGTGGTAACGGAAAAATGCCATATGTGAACTGATCGGGACATCAATTTCAAAGCCATTGATGTTGACAACTTTGGCTTGGTGCTTGCTCCCCGCTACTGTTCCCGAAACGAAAACAACTTCGCCGTCGGTCTGGGTGACGCTCACGCTCACCAAAGTCTTGTGGTCGTCACTGATGCGCTCTGTTTTTAGTGAGATCTCGACTCCACGCTGTTCCGCAAGAACGGGAGCATTAACAAAAGAAACTGGATCATGTACCAAATTTTGGAATACACCTTTAGTAGCACTGAGCTCGAGAACTCGAACATCATGTTCAATGACGGCTCCCCGAACTTCAACCTCAACTCGAACTATTGCTGAATCCGCTAGTGCACAGGCGATCACGCCAAGCATTTCTGCCAATGGAATCAATGGCTTAATATCTTCGTGGAGATTTCCCCCCTGGACATTGACCGCGTCAGGAACTAGCTCGCCAGCGAGTGCCAATCGAACTGATCGGGCAACTGAAATACCAGCCTTTTCCTGGGCTTCATCGGTTGAGGCACCTAAATGAGGAGTAGCGACTACGGACTCCAGCAAAAACAATGGGGAGTCTGTACACGGTTCCTTTCCATATACATCAACTCCGGCGCCAGCCACACGTCCATCAACAATTGCGTTGTAGAGCGCAGTTTCATCGATAATTCCACCACGGGCGGCATTAATGATGTGAACGGTTGGCTTGGTCCTATGCAACTCCGCATCGCCAATAAGGCCAATGGTCTCCGGGGTTTTAGGTAAATGAATGGTAATAAAATCACTCTCAACAAGTAGTTCGTCAAGGGTCACCATGCGAACTCCCAGTTGAGCAGCTCGTGCTGGCTGCACATATGGGTCATAGGCAATCAGGCGAACGCCAAATGCACTTAGTCGCTGAGCGACTAACACTCCGATGCGTCCAAGTCCGACAACACCGACAACCTTGTCTGCAACCTCAACACCGGTGTACTTGCTCCGCTTCCACTCCCCTTTGCGCAATGCTTCATTGGCGGGAACGATATGGCGCGCGCTGGCCAAGAGCAATCCAACTGCCAACTCAGCGGCGCTGACAATGTTTGAGGTCGGGGCGTTAACAACCATAACTCCCGCCAGGGTTGCAGCCTTGACATCAACATTGTCAAGACCCACTCCTGCGCGAGCCACAACTTTGAGATTTTTAGCGACTGAAAGTGCCTCTGCATCAACCATTGTGGCTGAGCGAACAAGAATTGCGTCAACGTCAACTATCGCTGCTAACAATTCTTCACGATTGGCGCCATCACAGTTGATAATCTCAAAATCTGGGCCCAGGGCCTCAACTGTGGCGGGTGAAAGTTCTTCGGCAATAAGTACTCGGGATTTAGGCACGGGCCAATCCTAATGACCCATCAGAAGCTTCGCTCGTGAGCCTTTATTCTTCCCCAGCGCTTGCCCACGAACTACCTTTGAGCCGAACCTTCAACATAATCTTTGTCATCGCCTGACACCCATGACATCATGGAACGAAGTTTGCGCCCAACGGCTTCAATTGGGTGCTTTTCTCCGTTAGCGCGAAGTTCAAGGAACTCAGTGCTTCCGTTGTTGTAGTCGTTGACGAAACGTTCCGCAAAGTTCCCATTTTGGATGTCAGCGAGGACAGCTTGCATATTCGCCTTGACACTGGGATCGATAACTCGGGGGCCTGAGACGTAGTCACCAAATTCGGCCGTGTCGGAAACACTCCAGCGCTGCTTAGCTATCCCACCCTCGTACATGAGGTCGACGATCAATTTGAGTTCGTGGAGGCATTCGAAGTAGGCAACTTCTGGTTGATAACCAGCCTCAATCAAGGTTTCGTAGCCGTACATGACCAGCTGAGACGCCCCACCACACAGCACGGCCTGCTCACCAAATAGGTCAGTCTCTGTTTCCTCTGTGAACGTGGTCTTAATTCCCCCGGCGCGAAGTCCACCGATGGCGGCGGCGTAGCTCAGCGCCAACGCCCATGCGTGTCCGCTGGCATCCTGCTCAACAGCAACGAGTACAGGTACTCCACGACCGGCTGAGTATTCGCGGCGAACGAGGTGTCCCGGCCCCTTTGGCGCAACCATGGCAACGTCAACAAAGGCTGGTGGCTTGATATAGCCAAAACGGATATTGAAACCATGAGCGAAGAAAATGGCATCGCCTTCTTTGAGATTTGGCTCAATTGATGATTCATAAAGCTTTTTTTGAACGGGATCAGGAACCAAAATCATGATGACATCTGCTTCAGAGGCTGCCGTCGATGGATCGACGACGCGAAGGCCGTCAGCCTCGGCTTTTGCCCAACTCTTGGACCCTTCGGCAAGTCCCACACGCACATCCACGCCGGAATCCTGCAAAGAAAGTGCGTGGGCGTGGCCCTGGCTTCCGTAACCGATTACCGCAACCTTACGACCTCGGATTACATCCAAATCTGCATCAACTTCGTAGAATAATTCGGCCACGGGGGCTCTCCTTTTTATTGGTTTTACATTGCGATTTGCTGGATCAAACGTAAATCTATGGAGTTTTTTCGGTGGAGCGTGAACTTCGATCACTGATGGAGCGTGAACCACGCCCCATGGCGACCATGCCTGACTGAACTAGCTCCCGAATTCCATAGGGCTCGAGAACCCTCAGCAGGGCTTCTAACTTATCGTGCGCACCTGTAGCCTCAATTGTCACGGTATCTTGGGCGACGTCGACAACTTTTGCTCGAAAAAGTTGGACTGTTTCCAGGATGTGACTGCGAGAGTCGAGGTCTGCCTTGACTTTCACCAAAAGTATCTCGCGCTGGACTGATGAATCAGCCTCTAATTCGACGATCTTGAGAACGTTGATCAGTTTGTTTAGCTGCTTGGTGACCTGCTCAAGTGGCAGTCGATCAACATTGACCACGATGGTCATCCGAGAAATCTCAGGGACTTCGGTTGGACCCACGGCGAGGGATTCAATATTGAACCCACGGCGCGAGAACAGACTGGCCACGCGGGCGAGAACTCCCGGTTGATCTTGAACCAACACGGAAAGAGTATGTCGAGTCATTAGTCGTCACTACCCCAATCAGGCGCGATTGAGCGCGCGTAGAGGATCTCGTCATTACTGGTTCCAGCAGCAACCATTGGCCACACCATGGCGTCACGGTGAACAACAAAGTCGATTACTACTGGTGCATCACTGAGGCTCAAAGCTTTTTCAATCGTTGAATCCACCGAATCTGCGCTGTCACATTGGAGCCCATAAGCACCATAGGCTTCAGCTAGCTTCACGAAGTCCGGGAATCTATGCGATTGCAGATCAGTATTTGAATAACGTTCGTTGTAGAAAAGCGTCTGCCACTGACGAACCATGCCAAGACTTGAATTGTTAATCAAGGCAACCTTAATCGGGATGTCATTAATGGTGCAGGTAGCGAGTTCCTGATTGGTCATCTGGAAACATCCGTCGCCGTCAATTGCCCACACCGTTTTATCGGGGCAACCGACCTTTGCGCCCATTGCCGCGGGAACCGCATAACCCATTGTTCCAGCGCCACCTGAGTTAAGCCAGGTTCCGGGAAACTCGTAGCCAATGAATTGAGCAGCCCACATTTGATGTTGACCCACACCCGCTGCATAGATGGATTCGGGGCCAGAGATCTTGCCAAGACGTTCAATTACGTATTGGGGTGAAAGACTTCCATCGGTGGGCAGGTCGTAGCCCAAGGGGTAAGTTTCGCGCAATCGATTGAGTTCTTTCCACCATCCCGCGTAGTCCCCTATGTTTCCCAGTTCAATTTCAGCCTTGATTGCTGCGATGAGTTCGGGAATCACTTCACCGACGTCACCGACAATCGGAATATCCGCTTCGCGATTCTTACCAATTTCTGCCGGATCGATATCAGCGTGAATCACGGCCGCATTGGGAGCAAAAGAGGAAAGCTTGCCGGTAACTCGGTCGTCGAAACGAGCACCCAGGGTAATGAGCAGGTCTGCCCTTTGCAGTGCGCCAACGGCTGCCACTGTTCCGTGCATACCGGGCATCCCAAGATGCTGGGTATGCGAATCGGGGAAGGCTCCCCGCGCCATGAGGGTTGTGACTACCGGCAGTCCGGTCAATTCGGCCAGAGCCCGCAAGGATGTCGAAGCGTTACCCCTAATGACACCACCACCAACGTAGAGAACCGGTTGGCGACTCGACAAAATCAATTTTGCCGCTTCCCGGATTTGCTTGGAATGTGGTCGAGTTCGAGGGTTGTACCCGGGCAGGTCAATTGAATCTGGCCACACGAACGTGGTGTCGGCTTGGAGTGCATCTTTGGCAATATCAACGAGCACCGGTCCCGGTCGTCCAGTAGATGCCAAATGAAATGCTTGAGCAATCGCATGGGAGATTTCCGATGGATCGGTGATCAGGAAACTATGTTTGGTGATCGGCATCGTGATCCCGCGAATATCGGCCTCTTGGAATGCGTCGGTACCAATTGCGACGCTGGGGACCTGACCCGTTATGGCAACCATGGGCACCGAGTCCATGTAGGCATCGGCGATCGGGGTGACCAAATTTGTTGCGCCAGGGCCACTCGTTGCAATGCAGACTCCCACCCGGCCAGTTGCACTTGCATAACCCTCTGCAGCGTGACCCGCACCCTGCTCATGTCGGACCAGGATGTGGCGAATCTTGGTGGAGTCCATCATGGGGTCGTATGCCGGCAAAATAGCGCCACCGGGAATACCAAAAACCACCTCAACGCCAGCGGATTCCAATGATGTGATCAGGCTTTGGGCTCCGGTCATCCGGGCGCCTTGTAGGCCCTGTGGGCCTGCTTCGGAGTTCACCTCATGTGAAGTACTCACGATTGCTGTGCCTCGTCTCTGTTAGGTCGGTTAGGTCGGTTTAAGTTTAAGTTTAAGTTTGAGTTTGCGTTTGTGTTGATGTGTTTAATGCAAAACCCCCCGACCCCTAAGGGTTGCGGAGGGCTGCGCACGGGTACTGGCTGCTGGTTAGCCCGTGCGCCTAATAACTACGACTGATGTGTATAACACGGCCCAACCATAACCTGTCAACACTTCGTTGTCATCAGTGACCTAAAACACCGCGAAACTGGGGTAATTTACCCGGGCTTAGTCAAGAACAGCACCAAATGAGGCTGATCCCACTAATTTGGCATATTTAGCGAGGACTCCACGCTTATACCGGTTAGGCATTGGGACAAAGGCCGCCCTGCGACGTTCTAATTCTGCCGGGTCAACATGCAACTCAAGAGTGCGCGCACTGAGATCGATCGAAATGAGGTCCCCTTCAACCACCAGCGCGATCGGACCTCCGTCAACGGCCTCCGGTGTGACGTGCCCTACGCAGAGCCCCGTTGTCCCCCCAGAGAACCGCCCATCGGTGATCAGGAGAACTTCTTTGCCAAGACCAGCGCCCTTAATCGCGCCGGTGATCATGAGCATCTCCCGCATTCCAGGACCACCTTTGGGACCCTCATACCGAATAATGACTACATCGCCAGCCTTTATTGTGCCGTCTTCGAGAGCAGCCATCGCGCTTTGCTCTCTCTCAAAAACGCGGGCTTTGCCTTCAAATGTGTCTACCGGAACCCCGGCACTTTTCACAACAGCACCCTCAGGGGCTAAAGACCCGCCCAGAATCGTGATTCCACCAGAAGTTGCAATTGCATTCTTGGAGGCGAACAAAATGTCACCGTCGGGATCTGGTGGATTAATATCGCGAAGATTTTCCGCCATCGTTTTACCGGTTACCGTCAGGCAATCCCCATTAATCAATCCGGCATCCAGGAGTGCACGCAAGACCACAGGTACACCGCCAACCCGATCAACGTCACTCATGACGTAGCGCCCAAAGGGCTTTACATCGGCGAGCAACGGAACCTTGGAACCAATCCGGTGAAAGTCGTCCAAATTCAATTCGACTTCAGCCTCGTGAGCAATAGCCAAAAGGTGAAGTACCGCGTTGGTGGATCCACCGAATGCCATCACTATCGCGATCGCATTTTCCAGGGATTGACGGGTAATGATGTCCCTCGTTGTAATGCCTTGACGAATCAGTTCGACAACAGCTTCACCAGATTTGCGGGCGAATCCATCACGGCGACGATCAACAGCGGGTGGGGCAGCCGAACCTGGTAGCGACATTCCCATTGCTTCTGCGGCACTTGCCATCGTGTTCGCGGTGTACATTCCGCCGCAAGCCCCTTCACCGGGACAAATGGCACGTTCAATTCGATTTACGTCTTCACGCGACATGAGGCCACGAGAACATGCTCCAACGGCTTCAAATGCATCAATGATCGTGACGTCTTTTTCAGTTCCGTCCTCGAGCTTCACGAAGCCCGGCAATATTGAACCGGCATAAACGAACACAGAGGCGACATCAATTCGAGCAGACGCCATGAGCATCCCGGGAAGCGACTTGTCACAGCCCGCAAAAGTCACCATTCCATCCAAGCGTTCGGCCTGCATCACGGCTTCAACCGAATCAGCAATAATTTCCCGGCTCACCAGGGAGAAATGCATTCCTTCATGGCCCATGGAAATGCCGTCAGACACTGAAATGGTTCCAAATTGCATGGGGAAACCTCCCGCTTGGAAAACTCCTTCTTTGGCAGACTTCGCTAGTCGCTCCAATGACAGGTTGCACGGCGTGATTTCATTCCAGCTGGAAGCAATACCAATTTGCGGCTTTGAGAAGTCATCGTCTCCCATGCCGACCGCACGCAGCATTCCTCGGGCTGGTGCCCGCTCAAGCCCGTCGGTTACCTCTGCGCTTCGTGGTTTCATATTTGTCATTTGAACCCCTATTCCGTTACCCCGAGTTGCTCAAGTAAGAGAGTGCGCACCTTCGCTGCATCTGCTTGGCCTTGAGTTGCCTTCATCACCGCACCCACTATTGATCCCGCTGCTGCAATCTTTCCACCTTGAATCTTTTCTGCAATATCCGGTGCGTCAGCCAATGCTGCGGTGATTGCAGCAATGAGTGAAGCGTCGTCGTTCACGACGACAAGTCCGCGTTTGCTTACAATGTGCGACACACTGCCTTCGCCATCAAGGAGTCCTTCAAAAACAGATCGAGCCATCTTGTCCGTTAGTTCACCCGCGGAAATCAATTTTTCAATTTCGGCTATGTCGCTGGCGGTGACGGATAACTCCTCCAACTCGCAATTGCGCTCATTAGCGACCCTGGTCAATTCACCAGTCCACCACTTACGTGCGGCAGCAGGCTGCACTCCGGCGTCGATTGAAGCCACGATCAGCTCAAGTGCGCCAGCGTTCACCAGGCTTTGCATGTCGAATTCAGTTATACCCCAGTCCAATTGCAGCCGGGCTCGGCGAACAGATGGAATTTCGGGCAACGTCCCACGTAATTCCTCAATCCACGCCTTGCTCGGTGCTATCGGCACAAGATCTGGCTCAGGAAAGTACCGGTAGTCCTCTGCCTGTTCTTTCGATCGACCTGAGGTCGTGTCCCCGGTCTCTTCATTGAAATGCCGCGTCTCTTGAATAATCCGCTCGCCTGAGCGCAGCCGTTCCGCCTGACGAAGCATTTCGGTGCGAACTGCCCGCTCAACAGATCGAAGTGAGTTCACGTTTTTGGTCTCGGTTCGAGTTCCCCACTCTTCCCCTGGCCGACTCAACGAAACGTTGACATCACACCGAAGGGAACCCTCTTCCATGCGAACGTCAGACACGCCAAGCGCGCGCATGAGATCACGCAGCTCAGCAACATAAGCCTTCGCGACTTCGGGTGCTAAAACACCAGTACCAAGAATCGGCTTAGTAACAACCTCAATCAATGGGATCCCAGCACGGTTGTAGTCGACGAGTGAGTGCGTCGCACCGTGGATGCGACCGGCGCCACCGGCATGGAGCAATTTGCCGGTGTCCTCTTCCATGTGCACTCGCTCAATTTCGACCCGAAAAATTTGCGGACCGTCTTCGGTTGCAACCGTGACATCGAGATACCCATCGATACACAAAGGCTCGTCATATTGGGAGATTTGATAGTTCTTCGGCATATCGGGGTAGAAATAATTCTTTCGAGCAAATCGGCACCAGGGAACAATCGAGCAATTCAATGCAAGGCCCATGCGAATTGTTGACTCAACCGCAACCCGGTTAACAACGGGCATACTTCCCGGCATGCCGAGACAGACCGGACAAACAAAAGTATTGGGGTCTCCACCAAATTGGGCTGAGCATGAGCAAAACATCTTTGAATTAGTACCCAATTCAATATGAGTTTCCAACCCAATTATCGGATCAAATTCTGCGATTACGGCGCTGTATTCCGTTGTCATAATGATGGCGCCTCCGAGATCAACAGTCCGCCCCATCGATCTACCAAGGCACTCTCAAGTGCTGAACCAACTTGGTACAACAATGAATCTGCCATGGCGGGAGCAATTATTTGCAAACCAACGGGAAGGCCGTCTTCTGGAGCGAGGCCGATCGGAAGTGACATCGCGCAGTTTCCCGCGAGATTGACCGGAATGGTGGCAATGTCATTGAGATACATGGCAAGCGGGTCGTCAAGCTTCTCCCCAATTTTAAATGCTGTGGTGGGAGAAGTGGGAGAGACAAGAACGTCAACCTTTGTGAAGGCTGCCTCAAAATCTCGCGTGATCAGTGTTCTAATTCGTTGCGCCTGGCCGTAGTAAGCGTCGTAATATCCACTGGAAAGGGCATAGGTTCCCAGCATGATCCGGCGCTTCACCTCAGCTCCGAATCCCTTTTCGCGCGTTGCGCTCATCACTTGTTCCACCGAGCGGTCTTTACCGTCATCGACGCGAATACCGAATCGCATTCCGTCGAAGCGAGCAAGGTTGCTCGACGCCTCTGAAGGCAGGATCAAGTAGTAGGCACCTAATGCATACTGAAAATGTGGACAGGAAACTTCGACTATTTCAGCACCGAGTTCAGTCAAGATTTCTAGTGATTGGTTAAATCGTTGTAGGACTCCCGACTGGAAACCCTCCCCTTGCAACTCCTTGATGACCCCGATTTTCATGCCTCGTACGTCTGCTTTAAGTGCCGCTGCCACAAAGTCAGGCACAGGTGCATTAATCGAGGTTGAATCACGTGGGTCATGGCCGGCAATCACTGAATGCAGCAAGGCCGTGTCCATTACATCGCGCGCGCATGGACCTGCCTGATCCAACGAAGAGGCGAGTGCCACGATTCCGTACCGGGACACACCACCATAAGTGGGCTTAACGCCAACCGTTCCCGTTACCGCTGCGGGCTGACGAATCGAGCCACCGGTGTCGGTGCCGATCGCGAGTGGTGATTCATAACTGGCAACTGCCGCAGCCGAACCACCTCCGGAGCCTCCGGGGATCCGCTCCAAATCCCATGGATTGTGGGTCGGCCCATATCCACTGTGCTCGGTTGATGAACCCATAGCGAATTCATCCATGTTGGTCTTACCCAACGAAACCACACCCGCGGCATGGAGCTTGTTGACAATTGTTGCGTTGTAGGGCGGGCGCCACCCCTCCAAAATGCGCGACCCACACGTTGTCGGGACTCCCTTTGTTGCTAACAGATCTTTGAGGGCAATGGGGACACCCGCAAGGGGTGAAGACAGTTCGCCTTTCGCAATCTGCTGATCAACTTCACGGGCCCGCGCTATCGAGGCCTCTGGGTCGACATAAAGAAATGCGTGGACACGCTCATCAATTTCAGCGATTCGATCAAGGTGCGCGCGAGTTACTTCCTCACTCGAAACTTCTTTGCGAGCGATCGCCGCAGCAAGTGTTGCCGCGCTTTGACGGATCAAATCACTCATGTGGGCTCACCTAAAATTCTGGGGACCCTAAATCGATCATCTTCAAATGAAGGAGCACCTGGCACAAAGTCTTCTTGGAGAAGCCCTGGCATGGCTATGTCTTCGCGATAGACATTTTCCATGGGGATCGGGTGGGATGTAGGCGGGATATCGTCGGCTGCTACCTCGCTAATCGAGGTGATTGCGCCTAAAATCTGCTCCAGCTGGAGCGTGTAGTGCTCCACTTCAACGTCTGTGAGTTCAAGTCGGGCAAGCTTGCCCAAGTGCACCACGAGATCTTGATCGATCCCGTTTGCTGCAGAGTCCGTCATGGTGCAAGTCTATTGATCGTCACGAGTCCACGATCACGGTGCGTCACCCTGGATTATTTGGATTACTAACAAGGGCTCCATCAAAGTCTCCGCGCAGTAGCAGGTGAAAACCGTCAATACCGGTTGTGGGAACCCCCAGACTCTGAGCTTTGTCCGCTTTGGACCCCGCCTTTTCACCGATCACCACCAAGTGGGTCTTTTTGGACACTGAACCGGCAACGGTGGCACCCAGTGACGCGATCGCATCTTGGGCTCCATCACGGGTATAACCCGGAATGGAACCGGTGATCACAATTGTTTTACCGCTCAAGGGAAGCGTCTGGTTATCTGGGGAACTCTGCTGGTCGGCGAATCCGACACCCGCAGCCCGCCAGCGTGCGACCACATCTTGGCGCCATGGTGTTTCGAAAAACTCCATGATGCTCTCGGCGATTCGCTCTCCTACTCCGTCAACCGCGGATAACTCCTGTACCGATGCCGCTTCAATTGATTCAAGTGATCCAAATGCCCGAGCTAGTTTTTTGGCGGCGGTGGGACCCACATGTCGAATGCTCAAGGCGACCAAGAAACGCCACAAGGGTGCCGATTTCGCTTTCTGCAATTGAGAGAGCAATGTTTCGCCTGCCTTATTGATCTCGGCTGCTTCCTGGCCTTTGCGGGCATTCACAAAAAAACTACTTGCCAAGAGTTTTTCAGCGCTGAGATCAAAAAGCTCAGCTTCGTTCGCTAAGACACCGGTGACCAATAATGCTTGAGCGGCCTTTTCTCCCAAACCCTCGACGTCGAGTGCTCCGCGAGAACCAATATGAAATAGACGCTCACGCAATTGAGCGGGACACCCCTGTGCATTCGGGCAACGAAGATCTTTATCGCCTTCACTTTCGGGGGCAATGGGCGAACCACATTCAGGACAAAACTCGGGCATGACAAATGGGACTTCGGTTCCGTCACGCTCCTCAAGCACAGGTCCCATAACCTCAGGAATGATTTCACCGGCTTTTCGCAGAAAAATCATGTCCCCGATGAGCACACCTTTTCGCTCAACTTCAAAGGGATTGTGCAAGGTGGCCATGGATACCGTTGTTCCTGCGACCTGTACCGGCTCCATGACCGCATATGGGGTGACTCGACCTGTGCGACCAACACTAACTTCAATGTCGAGTAAGCGTGTTCGAACGACTTCGGGCGGGTACTTAAATGCCATGGCCCACCTTGGCGCGCGTGATGTGAATCCCAGCAGCTCTTGATCTTTGAGGCCATTTACCTTCACAACAACACCATCAATATCAAAACTTACCTCGGTGCGGTGGTCGCTAAAATACTCTATGAATCCCAGAACCTTTTCGAAGTTTGCATGTACCCGCGCATGAGATGTCGTTGGTAAGTTCCATTGCGAGAAGAATTCATACACTTCGCTTTGTGTCTGGGCTTCTTTCAAAATCTTTGAGTCGTGGGCGCCGAAGCCATGCACCGTGAACTGTAAACCCGACAATCGCGCAACAGCAGCGTTGAGATCTTGAGTTAATTTCGCTGCACGCTCAGGGGACTTCGCTTCCTGCACCTCTCGCTCTCGTTTGTCAATACGTTGACGCAAGGCGCCCGCAGCCGCATTTCGCGGATTTGCAAACAAAGGCTTCCCCATTGCGACCTGTTCACCGTTAATGGCATCAAAGGCTTCTAAAGGATAAAAAACTTCACCACGCACTTCCAGTAATGCTGGAATTGATTTCCCATTCAGTGTTTTGGGGATTGACGCGATGAATCCTGCATTTACGGTGACGTCTTCACCAGTTGTTCCATCACCTCTGGTTGCTAGCGAAACAAGTTCACCATTTCGATACACAGCATCTACTGCTAGCCCATCAATTTTTAGCTCACACAAATACTCCGGATCACTATCGAGGGCACCGTCCACTCGATCACACCAAGCTTTTAGCTCCTCGGGACTGAAGGAGTTGTCCAAGGAATACATAGGTTCAAGATGAACGACTGGATCAAAGAGCTCAGATCTAAGGCCCCCAACCGATTGCGTGGGTGAGTCCCCCGTGGCCAAAATTGGGTATGTGTTTTCAAGTGCAACGAGTTCGACGAACAACGTGTCGTACTCCGCGTCGGAGAGCGTCTGGCTTTCATTCAGGGAGTACTGACTTCGTGCATGATTGATCACTTCCACGAGTTCCTGCCAGCGCTGTGTTGCCTTTTTTGGTGTCACCTCGCCCGATGATTTTACAGCCATGGAGACTCACTCACTAGTGACTCACTCACCCAAAAGCCGATCCTCGTCATTCAACAAATCTACAACTTCCCGCACGGCGGTGATAGCAGACCGCGCCGAGACCCAATCGCGTGAAACCGAAGCCGGCTGCGGAACCACAATCAAAGATCCCGCGGTCTCACTCAACGTAAACCCAAGGCTGGTAATTCGATGGGCGATATCTAGCGCATTTTCTCGCACGGTGAGGGTGGGCTTAATTGCCCAATTTGTTGTTCGCTTCTGGTCAATGACATCGCCTAGCCAACCGCTTTCGGCCACGTCAAAGAAGGTTGTCGCCCCCGCGCTCAAAAGTGGTTCAACAAAAAGCTCATTGTCTACACCCATGGAAATCCCGAACCCGGTGGATAAATTTTCAGCGAGTGAAACGATCGGTTCCCAGAATTCAAGGATGCGAGCTCGATCAATATTGACATAGCTGTTCAGCCCACTCGCCGTTGGAATTGTTCCCGTACACGCAGCGGCCGCATAGGGCTCTTCGAGGATGATTGTTAGTTGAGCATTGGGAAAAATTCGTTGCAATAAATGAATGTGCGCACGCACGGCTTCAGCCAGTACCAGCGAGACTTCAGACACCGCTCCAAGATCACGGATGAGACTTTCCCCCGATGCGCTTTCGACCTTGGCACACCAGCTAATCGGGCCTACGACCGTGCAGGTAAATCTTTGGGAAAACCCCTGCGCATGCTCTTCAATTGCGTCTTGATCTTGTCGCAGAAAATCATGTGCCCGTTGCATATCAATACCGGGAGTGCGAGAAATCTGCCAACCTGATGGAACAACAGTGGTCGAAAAGTCACTACTTACAGCACTGAGTAGTCCAGCAGTGCGTCCGATGGGGTCTGCCCCGGGTCCGCGCTCTGGCAACACCGGCAAAAAAAGGGCATCGGGAAATTCACCTGCAACCACCTGGGCAGCTTCTTGGGCAGATACTCCTGGTAGGACGCCTAATGCTGAGGCCCTGGCATCAGACCCTGGCATCAAGCACTGTCAACTTCCATGAAGTGCGCTCTGTTTACCGACCCGGTTGGTGCTCGCAACCGTGGCAGAGCCCAGGACTTTGGTACCGGAATAGATGACCGCAGCCTGACCCGGCGCTAACCCTCTGATCGGTTCGTACAGATTAATAAAAAGTTCACCGCCATTTACATAGGCACTGGCCGGAACTGGTTCGGCGTGTGCCCGCACCTGAGCACTTACGTCAATGGCCACCTCCCCCAGTGGAGCCCCCGCCCAGATGGGGTTGATGGCGCGAATGAAGTCGACGTCAAGTAGTTCTGGGGCGCCAACGATTACGGTGCCAGTCTCACGATCAATATCCACGACGTATCGGGGAGCGCCGTCTTCGGCAGGCACGGTCAAGTTCAACCCCCGGCGTTGACCAATGGTTACCGTAAATGTGCCACTGTGTCGGCCAAGAACTTCCCCTGTTGTTGCATCGGTGATGTCCCCAGGCTGCTCACCAAGTTTACGAACCAGATAACCCGCAGTATCTCCGTCAGGAATAAAACATATGTCGTGACTGTCGGGCTTCTTTGCCGTGATCAGGCCTCGCTCAAGAGCTTCTTCTCTGATGCGAACCTTGGTATCTCCACCGAGTGGAAACAATGAGTGGGCCAATTGACTCTGGGTTAAAACTCCCAAAACATAGGACTGATCCTTGAGCGGGTCAATTGCGCGATGCAATTCAACTCCATCGGGGCCGTGCTCTATTTGGGCATAGTGTCCGGTGGCAACAGCATCAAAGCCGAGTGCGAGGGCTCGATCAAGAACGGCACTGAACTTAATTTTTTCATTACAACGCAAACATGGGTTGGGTGTGCGTCCTAGCTCATACTCAGAATGGAAGTTATCCATCACGCTCTCAGCGAATTCTGTGGAAAAATCCCACACGTAGAACGGGATACCTAATTTGTCCGCCACGCGACGAGCATCACGCGCATCATCAAGGGTGCAGCACCCGCGACTCTTCCCGTTTGAGTCAGTGCGGGACAGCGCAAGATGAATCCCGACAACTTCATGGCCTTGATCAATCATGCGCGCCGTCGCCACAGAGGAATCGACTCCACCGCTCATAGCTGAAATAATTCGCATCGCGCTCATGCCGATACAGATCCTGCCCGCAGTGCACGCTCAACTACCCCGGGCAAAGCCTGAGCCAATTGGTCAATACCTTCTTTCGAACTATCTCGTCCCAGACTAAATCGAAGTGAGGCCCGTGCCGTCTTTTCATCAACTCCCATGGACAGCAATACATGGCTTGGTTCTGGAATGCCCGCAGTACATGCAGAACCGGTCGAGCAATCAATACCAGCCGCGTCGAGGAGCATTAATAATGAGTCACCCTCGCAACCAGGAAATGAAAAATGCGTGTTGTTCGGCAAACGAGCTTCACCAAGAGGTGGGCCATTGAGTATTACCTCCGGAACCGCGCTGGTTACAGCCGCGATGAGGTACTCCTGCAATTCTCGCAGCCTTGCCGCGTGTTCACTCAAGTCTGATACCGAGTAGTGAATTGCTGCAGCGAATGCGGCAATTGATGCTGGGTCAAAAGTCCCGGATCGAATTTCTCGCTCCTGACCGCCTCCATGCATTACCGGCGTAAATTTCGCGAATGGATCGACGATGAGGGCGCCGACCCCGACCGGCCCCCCAATTTTGTGACTACTTATTGTCACCGCGGTTGCTTCGAGTTCGCCGAGCCCTAGCGGAAGTTGACCAACAGCCTGAACAGCGTCAGTGTGAAATGGCACATCAAACTTTTTGCATAGCTCTGCGATCTCGTGGACGGGTTGAATCGCGCCGATTTCATTATTGGCCCACATGATGGATACCAGGGCTACACCTCCGCGCACCAGTGCGTTTTCTATATCCACCACACTGACGCGGCCTTGTCGATCGGTACTTCCGAACTCAACGGACGCGCCCTCATGTTGACTCAACCACATCACTGGATCAAGAACCGCGTGATGCTCAATCGCGCTAGTCACAATAGTCATTGGGCTTTGACCCAATTGTGAACAACGTGCCCAATACAAACCTTTAACAGCCAAGTTGTCTGATTCGGTACCACCGCCCGTAAAAATCACGGCGGAAGGTCTGATACCTAAATCTTCAGCAATTGACTCTCGAGCCGATTCCACAACTCGCCTGGCTGCGCGCCCTGAAGTGTGCAAGCTTGATGCGTTGCCCACCGTCTCGGACACCTCAAGCCAGGCCGCACGGGCCTGCGGCAACATAGAAGTAGTCGCCGCATGATCAAGGTAAACGCGTTGCACAGTCCCTGATACTACCTAACGTCTCATTACCCACAATGTCGATTATTTGCGTTTAGCGATTTCCTCGGTTAATTGGGGCACAACCGTGAACAGATCTCCCACAACTCCAAAATCTGCCAACTCGAAGATAGGAGCTTCTGCGTCCTTGTTAACCACGATTACAACCTTCGACGTTTGCATGCCCGCGCGATGCTGGATTGCTCCAGAGATCCCATTAGCAATGTAGAGCGAAGGTGAAACAGTCTTGCCCGTCTGCCCAACCTGGAATTGATGCGGGTACCAGCCAGCATCGGTTGCTGCGCGGGATGCACCGACTGCTGCATTGAGACTGTCGGCCAAAGCTTCAATTACTCCAAAGCCCTCAGCTCCGCCAACACCCCGCCCTCCACTGACAACGACGTCAGCTTCAGCCAGTTCTGGGCGTGCACCTTTTTCAACAACATTCCGATTGGTCACTGATACCAATTTGGCAGAATCGGAGATCGCAATCGTGATATTTTCTACGACGGCGGTTGCTGCTGATTGGCTCGCTGTAATTGAATTAGGTCGAACAGTAATAATCGGTGTTCCGTGTGTGACTCTTGAGTGAACGACGGTACTGCCACCAAAAATACTCTGAGTCACTGTGCCATCAGAGGCAATCTCAACCGCATCAGTGATGATTCCGCATCCAGACTTAATCGCCGATCGAGCAGCGATCTCTTTTCCATCAGCACTGGAAGCTACAAGAACTGCAGCAGGCTGCATCGATTCAATGAGACTTGCAACAATCTCCGCACCTGGGACGACCGGGTGATCACGAACATCGGCGGAATCAGCTACGAGAATCTTGGTGGCTCCAAAGCTGCCCATTGCCGCTACGGCAGCATCACCGCAACCGGTTCCCAACCAGAGGACGACAGGTGTCCCCAATGCGCGGGCAGCTGTGATTAGTTCAAAAGTTACTTTGCGAATCTCTGACTCATGGTGCTCAGCGAGTACGAGTACGTCACTCATGGCTTTCTCCTTAAAGTTTTTTGTTAGTTACTTCTAGATGAATTTGGATGTGGTGAGGTAGTCCGCGATGGATGTTCCGCCAGCGCCTTCGTCGGTGATCACGACGCCGGCAGGCTTCGGTGGGCGAGCCGCAAAATCCGCCACTGCCGACCATGCTGCTCCGGCACCAACAACAGATGGATCCAGTCCAAGATCTGCCGCAGTTAAGGTCTCAACAGGTTTTTTCTTGGCAGCCATGATTCCCTTGAACGACGGGTAGCGAGGCTCATTAATTTTCTCAACCACACTGACAACAGCGGGCAAGGAAGTTGTTAACGTGTCAAAACCATAATCTGTCACGCGCTCAGCGATTAGCGTTGTTCCATCCACAGTTACCTTTTGAGCAAAAGTCACTTGCGCAAGTCCCAAACGTTCGGCGACCATCGCTGGGATCACCGACATGCGTGCATCGGTTGACTCTGATCCGAAAAGTATCAAGTCAAAGTCGCGTCCCTCTAACGCCTTGGCTAGGACTGCTGACGTCGCGATGGCGTCTGATCCAGCCAGATTGTTATCGAGTACATGAATGCCTGCATCCGCTCCCATGCTGATTGCCTTACGCAGGGTTTCCGCAGCGCGCTCTGGTCCCATGGTCACGATCACAACTTCGCCCCCATTTGCCTCCACGAGTTGCAATGCTTGTTCAACTGCATACTCATCAAGCTCGTTGAGAACACCGTCCGCGCTTTCGCGGTCGAGAGTCGACGTATCGGCTTTCAGTTTCTTCTCGGCCCATGTATCGGGGACCTGCTTGACACACACAGCAATCTTCACGTGAATGGCTCCTTTGCCGGATGAAATTCTTGCGAGTTTCAGATTAGAGACCCCAAGCGTACCCGCGAGTCCCATAAACAGCCACTCACGACCGTTCAGGTTGATCACGCTCTAGAGTCACGCTGTGGGAGCACAACGGGAATCTGTGGCCAATCACACATTGGGGGTCCCGGTGCACCCCACGGGTCGGATTGCATTTGTTTTACATAGCCACCTCCCCTGGGTACTGGGTCATGGTGTTTGGCCCGTTGGCGAGGAGTGGTTGTATCAGGCATTCGCTCATTCCTATTTGCCCCTTTTTCAGACACTTACCCGGTTAGGAGAAAAAGGGTTTCGAAATATTGCCAGTCTGGGAATCACACCGATTCTCGCAGCACAACTAGATGACCCAAGGGCTTTACGTGGGTGTGATTCATGGTTGCACAACTGGCAACTCCGAGCCCTAGATCTCCCCAAAACGCATTCATTACGCAGCTACGAATTGAACCAGGCCCAGTCCACTCTTGATATTTTCCGACAATACTTTTCTCGGGGCGCCTCCCCACGTATACGGTCACTTATCGATGATCAAGTAGTTGAGTTCCTGGGTGGTCCGGCCACCCATCCATTCACGCCAGGACTAAATCCCGATATTGCTGAGATCGCCCTGCGGGTTGGACTCGATGACGCTGCCCGTCGCTATGGAGCCTCACCAACGGGAATCTGGGTTCCTGAATGTGCATACCGTCCGGGTCAAGAAGCAATTTACGAACAACTGGGTGTCACCCACTTCATGGTGGATGAACCCGCGGTGACCAGTGTGGGAGGGCAGGCGTCTACTTCATATTGGCTGTCTGATTCGCAGGTCAGGATCACCGCCCGTGATGCACGGGTGAGCGACCTGGTTTGGTCACATGAACGAGGTTATGCCGGGTCACCCGTCTACCGAGATTTTCACTCGGTCGACGCAATCTCTGGACTCAAGCTCAATGCCGTTGGAGATAAAGCAAATGATGAAAAACCTCTTTACGATCCACAATCAGCACACATCCAGATCGAAATAGATGCGCGAAGTTTTATTCGGGAGCTCTCGAGCACATTTGCTCAGAAGCGTGATCCCAGCGCGGGGTTACCCACACTCGTTGTCGGAATCGATACTGAGCTCCTTGGACATTGGTGGCATGAAGGCATTTCCTGGTTTGAGCGAGTGATTGAATTGCTGCCTGAATCAGGAATCCTCACATCAACACTGGATGAAGTAACGTCAAATGCAAAAACGTCAATTCAACTTCCTGAGTCATCATGGGGAAGCGGGAAGAATTGGTCCGTGTGGACCGGAGAACGAGTGCGCGACATTGTGGTCGCACATGATCAAAGTCAAAACTACGTCCTTGACTTAATGGAGAGGGATGGCTGCACGCCTGAACATCTGAATCAGCTGATGTTGCAATTATCCAGCGACTGGGCTTTCATGGTTTCTCGCGAGATCGCTGAGCAATACGCCAAAGACCGGGTACTCCACCATGCGAGTCAACTTCATTCGGGAGTCGACTCGGATAACCCCTTTCCGCTCATTTCATTTAGTGCAGCGCGAGTGCGCAATCGCACTGAATCCGCGTGACGCTCCACTTCCAGCTGTTGCTCATCAACGTCGAGTCTAGATTTAATGACTTTGGCAGGAATCCCAACCGCAACCGACATCGGTGGAATATTCCCGCGAACTACCGAATGGGCGCCAATGACACTGCCAGCACCGATAGTGGATCCTCGTAAGACACTCACCTTTGTGCCGATCCATACGTTGTCGCCAATGCGAACGGGGGTTTTGTGAATCCCTTGCGCCCTGATTGACAACCTAATGTCGGCGAATCGATGATCAAAGTCACACATATATATTGAGTCAGAAATAACGCACTCCGAACCAATCGAGATATCAAGATAGGCGTTTATCGTGTTGTCGCGACCCATAACTGTCTTTGACCCGATCCGGATGCCGCCTTCGTGCGCACGAATATGACACTGATCGCCAATGTGTACCCAAGGTTCCAAGAGAATTCGACCGTAGCCCTTGCGAACATTGAGCTCAACACCCTTACCTAAAAAAACAAAACCCGTGCATTGAACACCTTTTGGACCAAAGTGATGCAATTTCAGAAAACGCAGATAGCGCACGAGGTAGTACCAGTTCCAAGCCCGATGACGGATTATCCATTTCACATTGGAAAAATGCCAAGGGTTAAACCGCTTCATGAACAAACCTTTTCATAAACAGAATCTGTTAGTTTCACCGCTCGTTCCCAGGTGAACTCGGTTGCAACGCGCGCTCGTAACCGATCTGCTCTTTCAGCGGCTTCGGCTTGATTACCCAAGATCGATTCGATTTCCCGAGCTATTGACTCCCCAGAAGCCTCCCGAATCAGGTACCCATATTCACTAGTCGGAATGATCTCGGACAGACCACCGACTTGGGCGGCAATGATGGGGATTCCGACCTGGCCGAGCTCAAGTGCAACGATTCCAAATGGTTCGTAACTTGAAGGAATCACGGCCGTATTCCACGATCGCACGACAGTGCTTCTATCGCCCTCCTCGACATGCCCAAGAAATGAAACACGATCTTCGAGGCCTTTTCTCTCAACCTTCTTCTGCAAATCACTCAACTGACTGCCGCGTCCCACGATTTCTAGTTTCACCCTCTGATCGTGGATAAATTCCATAGCATCAATGATGTGGTGGACACCCTTTTCCCATTCAAGTCGACCGATGAAACCTATAACAATATTCTCGGGATTCATTTCATGTGGCCCACCCACCGAGAGCGCCGGAGAAACCCCATTAGCAATTACAGTGAGTTTTTTTGGTTCAATGCCATAGCCACTGCGAATCTCATGGGTCATGTAGTCACTGCAAACGATCACTGAATCGGCGGACCCTAAAGCTCGACGCTCATGGGCGTAAATCGCTTGTGAGAGCCTCGAAGTCAACCAACCATTATGTCGACCGAATTCGGTTGCATGCACGGTAAGAACACTAGGCACTGAAAACTTTTTTGCAGACACAATGAGTTGACTTGCTGCAATCCAATCGTGCCCATGAACAATTTCTGGTTTTCTCGACATGAACTCACAGGCAGCCTGGCTCGCCAACGCGAATCCATGCACCCAGTAATTGAACTTCTCATGCACCATTTGGGCATCCGGATAGTGGTTCTCAACCCGGATAACCTCAACACCATTTACATCAACGTGCGATCCCGCTTCACCCTCAGCAGCTTGCGTGATCACGGTCACCTCATGGCCGATTCGAGCTTGTGCTTGCGTCAAGGCCACAACGTGAACGCCCAGTCCCCCGCACATCACCGGTGGGTATTCCCAAGAAAAGTGCAAGATTCGCATGTGTTTGTCCGGTTAAGGCGCTACTCCGGTTATGCACACGTTGTAAAAGTATTCGTCGGGGACAATCTTTGACAGCAAATTGCGGTCTAAACTTTCAAGTTTCTTCCACGTCCCGAAAGCAAAATTGGCCCAACCCCAACCAAGTGCATCAGCCCTGACCGATGCTTCAAATGTACGCACTGGCCAGCCAAACCAAGAAGCCGTCAACTCTTCCGTCACGGTGCTGACATCAACGCTCCCATTACGTAGTGCGACTCGAGCTAGTTGATCTGGGTCAAAAGTGTGAATGTCGACCACTGACTCCAAAGCTGCTTCACGCGAGGATGCTGTTAACTCGTGCTCGGGAAGCGCCCATTTTTCTGTAAGCATGGGCAACCTCGTCATTCGCGTACTCGTCCACCATGTCAGTCGAGATAATGCACGAGCGATCACATCACCTTTTTGGGTTGGTTCACCACAAAATACAAATCGACCACCAGGACGTAGCACCCTGTTTACCTCAGCAAACAATGCATCAAGATCGGGAACGTGATGCAAAACCGCGTGGCCCACTATTAGGTCAATACTTGAGTCGGCAAATGGCAAATGTTCTGCATCTGCGACGAGTCCACTCACATTAAGATCCAAATTTTTGCCATTTCGCACAGCAACCGACACCATCCCCGAACTGAGATCCGTGACGATTCCTGTACTTCCGATACCCGACTGCATCAGGTTGAGCAGGAAGAACCCGGTGCCTGAACCCAATTCAATAACTTTCGCCTGGGCTAGGTCAACTCCTTGAATCGCGCGTGGCACCACGTGATCGAAGCAATTTCGAGCGTAGTCCACACACCTCTGGTCATACGAGATCGACCACTTTTGATCGTAGGATTCAGATTCCCAGTCGTGGTAGACGATATTTGCACGTTTCGGATCTACCTTTGCCAAGTCAAATTGTTCTTGCGAAATAGCCACTAGCGACCTGAAAAACTAGCTTTGCCTGGACCATCTTTGATAAATGAATTCATACCTGTTTTTTGATCTTCCGTTGCAAAAAGTGCAGAAAATTCGGTACTCTCGATGGAAAGCCCGGTCTGTAGGTCCGCACTTATGCCCAGATCAATCGCGCGCTTAGCAGCGGCCAGTGCCAATTTAGGCCCACCAGCAAATTTATTGGCCCAAGCCAAGGCGCTCTCCAGCACCATAGCGGGGGGAACAACCTCATTGACCAATCCAATACTTAGCGCCTGCTCTGCTGTAATCATGTGCCCACCAAAGACTAATTCCTTTGCCCGGGATACTCCAATGAGGCGCGCCAACCGTTGCGTTCCACCCGCGCCCGGAATTATTCCCAACAGTATCTCGGGTTGGCCAAGTTTGGCGTTGTCTCCAGCGACCCGAAAGTCAGCGCACATTGCAAGTTCCAAACCCCCACCCAGGGCAAAACCGGTAATCGCTGCAATTGTCGGCTGAGAAATCTTGGCCACCGTGGCGAATGCATTTTGCAGTTGATGCGCAGCCAATGACATGTCCGCATAGGACATGTTCGCCATTTCCTTGACGTCGGCTCCGGCGGCAAAGACTTTTTCTCCGCCATAAATCACAACCGCATCAATGCCAACACGTCCGGAGACAAACGTGGCCGCTTCAGCAATCTCACGCTGCATCTGCAAATTGAGGGCATTCATCGGTGGCCTTTTCAAATGAATTATTGCCGTGCTTGCCTGCCTCTCCACCTGAATGAATTCTTTGGATAACAGTTCTTCCGGGGCCATATTGACTTTCTCCTGTGCGCTCATGCGGATGATCCTACTCATATCACCGCCAGAATTTTCCCAAGATTATTGGTAGCCAAGGGGAGACTTTCGGGGTCACAGTGTTCATGAGAACTCATGAGAGCTCATGAGAACTTATTAGAAGAGTGCATTAGCCAATGCGATGCGGGCCCCCGGCACACTGGGGTCTTCACCTGCAAGCACAAAGTATTCAACTAGGCGGGTGCGCGCAAGCTCACGTTCGGCACCACTCGAGAGTTGCACGCCCTTGATCGCCGCTGCAAAAGCGCTGTCCCACTCACCGTTTGCAGCAGCCAGGTCAGCAACGACGAGTAATTCATCAAACGAGTCACCAAGTGGTGGTTCCACCCCATCAGTGCGCTCAAAGATTCCCGCCATGATCAAGCCGCCTTGGGCATCAAGATCACCAGGGTCGCTGTCAAGAATTCCTTGATAAGCCTTTTTTGCCAAGTTCCAGTCGCCCGCATTTACCGCATCAACGGCTTCATCAAAGCGCGGATCGGCAATCTCCTCAACGTCAACTTCAACTAGCTGTTCACCGTCAACCGCAGGTCTTGGGTTGAGCCCTTGCTCAGCCGCAAGTTCTAGCAGTTTGTCAAATATTTGCTTGACCTGCTCCTTGGGGTAAGCCCCTTGGAAGAGTGGAATTAATTGGCCTTTTATTACGGCGAACACCGAAGGAATTGACTGCACCTGAAGGGCTTGGGAAATGGATGGTTCGGCGTCCGCGTCAACCTTGGCAATCAATAGTCGACCGGCATACTCGAGAGCGAGTTCCTCAAGGATCGGTGAAAGTTGCTTACACGGCGCGCACCATGTTGCCCATACATCAATGATGATCGGAATTGTTTCCGAAGCTTTGAGAACAAGTGATTCGAATCCGTCGGTGGTGACATCGATGACGGGTGAATCCCCCGCTCGAACCGGTGCCTTTTTGGCGCCCAATGAAGAAAGGTCAATCGCTCCGGCAAATGAAGGGGTACTCATGTCCTTATTGTGGGTTACCGGTTGGCTCTTCTTCAACACAGGTGGGCGGATGCTCGATCTCCCCTCACCTTCCATTGTTTTGCTGTACAAGTCTTTATATGACCTTTCCCAATTTTCTCGGTTTTCACGGGGAATCCCAACGTAAATTTAGGCAGGTTCAGGCGACACTTCTTTAGTAAAATTTGATGGGAAATGACTGACAATCTGCATGAACTTGTCATAATTGACATATGTCTTATGTTGTTATTTTCCGCTCTACTCGTAATCTGGACGACGGTCAGTTGTATTCCGAGTGGTCGAACAAAATGGAAGACTTAGTCAAGACGATTCAGGGCTATGAACATCATTTTGGTTTTCGCGATTCCATTACCCGTGAAGGTGTAACTATTTCCTACTTCAGTTCCTTAGATGCAATTTCTCGGTGGAAGAGTTTGGGTGAGCACCAAAAGGCGCAACAATTGGGTCGGGAATCATTTTACGAGCAATACTCTGTTCAAGTCTGCGAAGTGCTTAGAGACTATGGCTTTAAGCCATAAGCGTCTTAACTGCGGTTCACTGTCACGGTTTCATCGCACTGCGGATCAGGTCACAGGCTTCATCTTCACTCAATTTTCCTGCAGCACACTGACCTGCCACGTCGTGTTGTAATTCAATTTCTTGAGCCTGCAGTGCTAACTCATTAATTGTTCGCGCCAGGAGGGACTCACGAATCCGGCCGATTCGCTTGCGTTCAAGCAAACCTTGATCGACTAAAAAGTCATGATGTTGTGAAATCGCTGCACTCAACTCAACGAATCCTGATCCATCGGTTGCGACCGTGGGAATCACAGGCGTTTCCCAAGTGGGGATTCCCTGCGCCCCCGCAGCCATGGAGAGCATCCCTTTGAGTTCGCGGACTGTTGAATCAGCCCCGGGTCGGTCTGACTTATTTACCGTGAAGATATCTGCGATTTCCAAGATTCCGGCTTTGGCAGCCTGAATTCCATCGCCTGCCCCGGGAGCCGCAATGACAATTGACGTATCCGCCATTTTGGCAATTTCAATTTCGGATTGACCAACTCCTACCGTCTCAATGATTATGACGTCAAAGCCGGCAGCGGAAATCACTTTCAGGACACTGTAAATAGTTCCTGTCAGTCCACCGAGGTGTC
>JBIHZX010000108.1:0-4037 GCA_044240195.1 Candidatus Nanopelagicales bacterium
CACTTGATGAAATGACCGCACTCGCACAAATTGTCACCAAGTTCCCGTACAACCGCGTGATTGGTCAAGCGGGGATGCTGGACACGGCCCGCTTCTCCCACTTTGTTGCCGAAGCACTCAATGTCCCCGTTGGATCTGTTACAACGCTGACCCTTGGTTCACACGGTGACACCATGGTGCCTGTTGCATCGGCCTGCAGCGTTGACGGCAAGCCACTGAGTGACCTTCTCTCATCGGATCAGATTGAAGAGCTTGTCGTGCGCACCCGCAATGGTGGAGCCGAAATCGTTGCCCTGTTGAAAACGGGGTCGGCCTACTACGCCCCATCTGCTGCAGCAGCCCGCATGGCCCGTGCAGTCCATGAAAACTCCGGCAAGGTAATGCCCGTGTGTGCGTGGGTTGACGGTGAATACGGTCTCTCCGGCGCCTACCTCGGGGTCGAAGCCGAAATCGGCAAAGAGGGGATCAAGAAGATCGTTGAAACCCCACTCACCGATTCAGAAAAAGCCCTGCTCGTTGAGGCATATGAAGCGGTCAAAGCCAAGCAAGCTGACGTCTCGGCCCTTTAAGAACGCATCGTTTTCCATTCAATACCCACTCAAGGAGTAACTCGCATGTCGCAAAAAATCAAGGTTGTTAATCCGGTCGTTGAGCTAGATGGCGACGAAATGACTCGAATCATTTGGCACTTTATTAAGGCTGAACTGATCGAAAAGTATCTTGATGTTGACCTGAAGTACTACGACTTGAGTATGGAAAACCGTGACGCCACAGATGACCAGGTCACGATCGATTCGGCACATGCAATCCAGAAATATGGTGTCGGTGTGAAATGCGCAACCATCACCCCTGATGAAGCGCGTGTTGAAGAATTTGGTCTGAAGAAAATGTGGAAGTCTCCTAATGGAACGATTCGAAATATTCTTGGTGGCGTTATTTTCCGTGAGCCAATTATTATTTCAAACATTCCTCGACTCGTTCCTGGTTGGACCCAACCGATCATTATTGGTCGTCACGCTTTCGGTGACCAATACAAGGCGACGGATTTCAAGGTTCCTACCGCTGGCACACTGACCATGACTTTCACTCCCACCGACGGTTCAGAACCGATGGAATTCAATGTCTTTGACTTCCCATCCGGGGGAGTCGCCATGGGTATGTACAACTTGGACGAGTCAATCCGCGACTTTGCACGCGCATCAATGCGTTACGGCCTCACTCGTGGTTACCCCGTCTACCTCTCGACAAAGAACACAATCCTGAAGGCGTATGACGGTCAATTCAAAGATATTTTTGCTGAAATCTTTGAGACTGAATTTAAGGCCGAGTTTGAGGCCGCCGGAATTACCTATGAACACCGGTTGATTGACGACATGGTGGCTGCCGCCATGAAATGGGAGGGTGGCTACGTCTGGGCCTGCAAGAACTATGACGGTGACGTCCAGTCGGACACTATTGCCCAAGGGTTTGGTTCACTGGGCTTGATGACCAGTGTTCTCATGACACCCGATGGCAAGACGGTGGAGGCCGAAGCTGCCCACGGCACGGTGACCCGGCACTACCGCCAGCACCAGCAAGGAAAGCCAACGTCCACCAACCCAATTGCATCAATTTTCGCGTGGACTCGCGGGCTTGAGCACCGAGGCGTTCTCGATAGCACCCCCGAGGTCAGCGAGTTTGCTCGCACGCTTGAACGGGTCTGTATTGAAACGGTTGAAGCGGGTGACATGACCAAAGATTTGGCCATGTTGATCGGTCCAGAGCAGAAGTGGCTCACCACACAAGATTTCCTGAGCGCAATTGACACCCGGCTGCAGGGAGCAATGCGTTCCTAACGTGAATATAGTTCTAAGGTTGAGCCTGTGAGCGAGATCTTGGTCAACTTTGGTGTGATCTTAATTTTTGTCTTGATCGGCGGTTTTTTTGCTGCGGCCGAACTCGCTTTGGTTTCTGTTCGCGAAAGCCAGGTCACGCGTTTGGCGGAGACTTCCAAGCGTGGACGAATCCTTGCCGGTTTAACCGCTGACCCGGGGCGCTTCCTTGCGGCCGGTCAGGTGGGGGTAACCCTTGCCGGGTTTATTTCGGCTGGTTTTGGTGCGGCCACTATCGCACCTGATCTTGCTGTCCCGCTCGAAAACTGGGGGCTCAGTGAGACAGCCGCCAGCACGGTCGCATTTGTTTTAACCACGGTTGTGATCGCTTATATTTCATTGGTTTTGGGCGAGTTGGTTCCCAAGCGAATTGCACTGCAGCGCGTGGAGCAGGTCGCATTATTTGTCGCCGGACCTATTGAGCTCACTGCAAGGATTACCCGACCATTTATTGCCGCGTTGGGCGTGTCAACAAATCTGATTGTCCGTCTGTTGGGAATTGACCCCAAAGCGGCCAAGGAACAGATGAGTGGTGAAGAACTCCGGGACTTGGTGGCAGCGCACGAAGACCTCAGTGTTGAAGAGCGCGAAATGATTGACGACATTTTTGCTGCAGGGGAACGTGAGCTCAGGGAAGTCATGATGCCGCGCACGGAGGTATCCTTCCTGGACGCTTCGTTGTCAGTATCCAAGGCGATTCGTTTAATTTCTGACCAACCACATTCACGTTATCCGGTCATTCGCGGTAGTGCTGATGAAGTGGTCGGATTCGTCCACATTCGCGATCTACTCGACCCCGACCTCAATGACCCCAGCATTCTCGTTGGCAGACTGGCGCGCGAGGTTTTAACTTTCCCGGCAAGTAAGGAAGTGATCAGCACACTGACTGAAATGCGTCGAATGAGGGCGCATTTAGCCATGGTCCAAGATGAATATGGCGGTACGGCCGGCCTCGTCACCATGGAGGATCTGGTGGAAGAACTCATCGGTGACATCAAAGATGAATATGACGTTGAGTCCCCAGCCCATGAATTGGGCGCTCTGGGCGAAATAACGGTTGATGGACTTCTCAATCGCGATGACTTTGAGGATCGAACCTCAATTGTGCTGCCGGAGGGACCATTTGAAACGGTTGCCGGCTTCATTATTTCCCAATTGGGGCAGTTGCCCGAGATTGGTGACAAAGTTGAAATAGACAATCATGAATTTGTTGTCACCGAACTCGATGGTCGTCGAGTATCGCGAGTGCGCGTGGTGACCCACGAAATTAATAATGAAATAAATGAGCAGTAAGGAACAAAACGACGGTGACAAATAGTAATCAAAAACCGCGGGTCTTCTCGGGTATCCAGCCGACTGCTGATTCTTTCCACATCGGCAATCTCTTGGGGGCTTTACAAGCCTGGGTGAAACTTCAGGAAAGTCATGATTCTTTTTTTTGCGTGGTAGACCAACACGCGATCACCGTTGACCACGATCCCGAACTACTGCGCAAACGCACTCTCGTATCTTTTGCTCAGTTGCTCGCAATTGGTTTAGATCCTGAGAAGTGCACGGTTTTCGCCCAGAGTCAGGTCGCGGCCCACAGTCAACTTTCCTGGGTCTTGCAATGCCAGACTGGTTTCGGTGAGGCAAGTCGGATGACCCAATTTAAGGATAAAAGCTCGAAGGCGGGTAATGATCGTTCAACGGTTGGTTTATTCACCTACCCAATCCTGCAGGCGGCCGACATCCTGCTGTACCAAGCTAATGGTGTCCCCGTGGGCGAGGACCAACGCCAACACCTTGAATTGACTCGTGATTTAGCGCAACGGTTTAACGCCAAATTTGGGGAAACATTTGCGGTTCCTGAAGTGATGGTGGTCAAGGAAACTGGTCGAATAGTTGACCTACAAGACCCCACATCCAAGATGAGCAAATCAAGTCCGAGCGGTTGCGTGTTCCTACTCGATGAAAACAAAGTGGCCGAAAAAAAGATCAAGACTGCAGTCACCGACTCAGATGCCGAAGTTCGCTTTAATGAGGAAACCAAGCCCGGAGTTTCGAATCTATTGACCCTGCAGAAAGCGATCACGGGGAAGTCAATTGATGCACTGGAATCGGAGTATTCGGGACGTGGCTACGGAGACTTGAAAAAAGAAACGGCTGAAATTGTGTTGGCAGTAA
>JBIHZX010000038.1:0-13650 GCA_044240195.1 Candidatus Nanopelagicales bacterium
ACGCGGAGATTCACGGAGCCGGTGTTATTGCCGGAGCCGGACTTGAGCTCGTATTAACCCTGGGCACGGGTTTGGGTAGTGCAATTTTTGATGGCGGAGTTCTGGCACCGCATTTGGAACTGTCGCAAGCTCCCGTTCGATGGGGGCTTTCCTATGACGCGTATATAGGTGAGCACGAACGCAAACGCCTCGGTGACGCGCTGTGGTCTCGAAGGGTCGCTCGAGCCGTGGATGTGCTGCGGCCTGTGTTCCTATGGGACCGGTTGTACCTGGGTGGGGGTAATGCCCGAGCTCTTACACCTAGCGCGATCGCACGACTGGGTGAAGACGTTGTTATCGTTCCTAATACAGCAGCACTCATCGGTGGTGCTCGGGTTTGGCAACTGCCACAATATTGAGGAGTCACATGAAGGTTTCTGCATATGCCGCTCCAAGTGCCGGTGCACCACTGGAACCAACAACAATCGAACGTCGCGGTGTGGGTCCACACGATGTTTTGATTGACATCAAATTTTCTGGAATTTGCCACTCGGACATTCATCAGGCTCGAGAAGAGTGGGGTCAAGCAATTTTCCCCATGGTGCCTGGGCATGAAATTGCCGGAGTTGTCACCGAAGTCGGAAGCGCGGTAACGAAGTTCCGTGTTGGTGATCACGCCGGTGTTGGTTGTTTCGTTGACACGTGCCGCGAATGCGAAAACTGCAAGGATGGCCTAGAGCAGTATTGCCTGGGCCAAATGTCGGCCACATACAACAGTCGTGAACCCGATCAGCAAACTCCTACTTACGGCGGCTATTCCAGCGCAATCGTCGTTGATGAAAACTACGCGCTCACGATTCCTGACAGCTTGAGTCTTGACGTCGCAGCGCCATTGATGTGCGCCGGCATAACGCTGTACTCGCCGCTGCGCCATTGGGGGGCTGGGCCTGGTGTTCGCGTTGGCATTATTGGCCTTGGCGGACTTGGCCACATGGGTGTCAAAATTGCACATGCAATGGGCGCTGAAGTAACCCTGATCAGCCACTCTCCACACAAAGAGGCAGACGCATTGCGACTCGGAGCTGACCACTTCCTGTTGTCATCGAACAAGGAAGACATGAAAGCCGCGCGCTACTCATTTGATCTGATTATTAATACCGTTTCAGCCAAAATTGACCTTGATCGCTACATGTCCCTGCTCGCATTGGACGGCACCATGGTGTTGGTGGGAATCCCCGAAGAAGCGCTCTCCCTTCGAACGTTCACACTACTTGCGGCACGCCGCAGACTGACGGGATCCAACATCGGTGGGATCAAGGAAACCCAAGAGATGCTTAACTTTTGTGCCGAACATGGTTTTGGTTCTGATATTGAAATAATCGATGTCAAAGACGTCAACACCGCTTGGGAACGCGTCGTCAACAGCGACGTTAAGTATCGTTTTGTAATCGACGCTTCAACGCTGTAAGACGCTGTCGGTTGTTCCGCAGAATTAATAGAAATGATGTATTCCCACTGATCAAAATCAGGATAAACAAAAGTGTTAGGTACCACGGGTTGAAAAATGCTATCGGGACCCAGCTGAAAAGTGATATCCAGTGAACCCATTCGGCTCTGCGCAATTCAATTAGATACACATCTATTTGGGCTGCGTCGCGGCCCGGCAATTGATTTTTTGCTGCCCCGCCAAAAGTGGAACCAAGCTCAGGAAGGTGTTCCGCCAGCTTTTTAGTTTTTAGTGCGCGAAAGAATTTAGGTGACTCCCAAGGAGCAAAGTGCAGTGGTCCAAAATCCTTTGTGAGCCACCTACCGTGCCATCGGGGAGCCATAGCGCCAACACCAATGGAAATTCCCGCCACGATCACGATGTCGATCAGAATCAGAAATACGAGATAGAGCATCGAAAACACTTTCTACTGGTCAGGCGTCCTTCAAACTATGCCCGAGCGTAACGCAGTGCTGGCTCTACCTGTCGTGCCTCAAATGGAGGTGCGTTCGGATCTTCCATAACCCGGATGAGCCCGATCACACCACCCACATTTAAGACAATTCCAGCGATTACGCCGATGATGATGTCGAGCGCACTCATTGTTGGCAGGAACTCGAGTACGAACCAAACGGAAATGGGAACGAAGAACAGTAGAGACGTTGCCATCCCCGGGTTGTAAGGCATGCGACCTCGAATGGGCAGGACGACCAAGTGCAACACGCAGTTGCCTATGGAAACCATGATCGTTGCCAGAGCCAGCCAAAGCGCACGCTCGGCAAGGATCGCTGCAAGCAGATAGCCGACCCAGCCCACCGCAACGTTTACAGCTAGACCGCTACGGACGTTGAGCGGTGACCGCCATGGATCCTTGGAACGGAACAGGACCACGTTCAGCATGCCGGGAAACCAACCTGGCCAACGCCATTCCTCGACCTGGTGTGCGAACAGCGAGAGCAGGCTGAGCCAGAGCAGAAGTGTCAGCGTGGTCATCGTGGAACCAGAAATCGCCAACCAGATCGCAAGGATTACGCCAAGAACGCCTCCGACGTCGAACCAATGTCGTTCCATGAAGTGCATGGCTCACCTTCCGTAGATGTGTTCATCTGATCCTAGACCGGAACCACACGCGAAGTCGATGAAAAAGTAAAGCGGCGAGGGAGGGAGCCGTCGGGCTGGGCTACCGCCCAACCTCCTCCCAAATCCCGCGCCACAATTAAAGCGGCGAGGGAGGGATTTGAACCCCCGGAGAGTTTCCCCTCGGGCGCTTTCAAGGCGCCTGCATTCGGCCGCTCTGCCACCTCGCCTGGTGTGTGAGCGCATTAACTCTAGAGGACGGCCAAAAATAGTTTCCACGTGCCGGACCACTGATCCCCTACCCGCCGGGATTGATCGGGTACTACTTGCGATGTGAGGGTTATTCGGCCGCTTCAATGGGAAGGTCAACCCGCACGCTTTGCCTGCGGTCAAGGACGAAACCGACCACGGTGAGCGCGAGTGATACGGCAACCACGCTGGTCACAATTTCAGCCACGGTGTTGTGCCGCCAGCCGACGACAACAACGGCCAAGACAGCCAAGGCTCCCCAGACCGCGAGCACCGCTCGACGGTCTTGGGCGGCAAGTCGTGAGTACAGCAACACTTGAACGAGGGCGAATGCTGATCCTTCAAGCGCAAACAGCCACGCTTCGCTACCGAGATCTTTGTATTGAGCACCGCCAAGAATTCTGATGACAAGATCCCCGGCGAACACGCTCGCAAGAGTGATCACAACTCCTACCACCGCGGTGAGCCCGGTTGCTATGTAAAGGGCTCGGTGTGAACCGCCGCCACTCATTTTGGGGAACAAAACAATGATGATCGCGTTAGGTAGGAAGAAGGCGATCTTGGCCAGAAGCACCCCAACGGAATATTCACCTGACAGGTCTTCGGTCAAAAATACTCGGGCGAGCAAAACATCAATATTTGTCAGGGTAAAAAGCACGATTAAGGCGTGCGCTACATGGCCGAATTCAATACTGATGCCATCTTTAAGTTTGGGGCTTAACGTCTTTGGTGAGATCAATTGATAAGCGACGGCAGCGCCAATCGCGCAGCCGATCAAAATTCCGAAACCAACTCCGGTAACACTCTGGAGAACAACAACACCGATGATTCCGCCGAGCGCCCGGCCCCCCGAGTTGGCAATAAAGGCGATTGACAGCTTTACATGTTGCTCGCGGCCCTGAGCGATTCCCATCGCGGCGGAACCGATCACGACAAATCCCAGTGAGGCAACCCCGGTCACAACAGCCAGAATCGGGATCGAGAACAGCGTGCTTACCGGCCAGGCGATTACCGCGGATCCAATTCCAATAGCAATAGCAACGAGAATTGCCAGCCGGATTGCTTGGCCTTCAACATCCTTGCGGTCCGCTGCGGGAGCTGTTGAAACCCGGCGTGCGGTGAGCGCTTGGACTGAGATTCCTAGGGTCGCGATGATCACGAGCAGCCCCAGCAAAGCCCCGAGCGCCCCAAAATCAGCTGGATCCAAGATTCGGGCGGAGACCATGCTCAGCAGGTATGCGGTGCCATTACCGATCAGGGTGGCGGCCCCCACGAAGATCATTCCTTTTGCGACCGCGGACCGCTGCGAGGAGGCGTCGAGCGTTTGAGGGTCCACGGGCTAGAGCCTACTCAAGCGGCACTTTTTGAACATGAATGACGCATCCCCGATGGTCAAAAATGCCCGATTCCCAAGGGACTTTGGTCATTTTGATCTATGAGGGGGCTCCGGTGACTTATGTCACAGACTGGTCGGAAACGCGTCCGATAAACGAACGTTACATTTCCGTTATCTTGCAAATCACCATAACGTCTTACCCCTGACCTTGGGGTTGACCTTCATTCGAGATCGCATTGGAATCGAATTGAGATCAACCTCAAACTCACTTTCGGGTGGCACCGGCTAGACGCAAGATGCAAGACGCCACCCACTGCAAACACTGCAGGACCGTGAGCCGCCAAGTCGGGGGACGAGGAGATCAGATGGACCGCACGATGAAGAGTATGAACGGCTGCAATGCTGAGCCGGCTTCCCTGGGTTCAGAGACGCCGAACGAGTTTGGGCAAACCCCCCGTCGGGTTTCTCACATTGCTATGTTGATGGCAATCGTGATGAGCGCAATGGGGCTGGTGACCATCACGTCAACGGCTGCCCATGCCAGCGTGCCAGCGGCCGATGTTCGCACCGCTGACCGCAAGGCTGCTCCTGGTGAATTAGCGGTGAGATCTCTCGCCGCAACCAAAAACGAGGGCAAACGACTGAGCAAGGTCAACCGTGTGGCTGGCAAAAAAGCTGAAGTCCGCGTTGTTCGCAACAAACTGGTGTCATTTGCCCGCAAGCAAATCGGTGATCCTTATCGCGCTGGTCGCTCCGGCCCTGACGCATTTGATTGCTCGGGTCTTGTTCGATTTGTCTACAAGAAAATTACCGGGAAGACGCTTCCCCACTACTCCAAGGCCCAGTACAACCAGGCTAAGAGAATTAAGAGAGGCAATGCCCAGCCAGGTGACCTCGTCTTCTTTTTCCAAGGCGGAGCGCACCACGTTGGGATTTACATTGGTAACGGAAAAATGATCGATGCCCCCAATGCTGGCAAAAGCGTTCGCGTTAGTCCGATCTCCGGATCATGGTGGGGTCGTAGCTACACCGGTATGGGGCGAATCCTCCCCGCTTAAGCGGTTCACGATGCAACATATGAGCGAGCCGTAGTCGGCGGTAGAGGCCCGGTTTGAACACCAAACAATTACCACAGTGCATAAAAAAATCTCACCACCGGAAATCAGAATTTCAAGGAGACAGGTTTCCTGTTTCAATTCCCTCGACAACATGCTTGGCCACGGCTAAAGAGCTCGTCCATGCCGGGGATACCGCGTTAAGCACGTGGGTCGACTTCGGCCCTTGACGAACCACAAAATCCATTTCGAGTCGACCTGAAGGTACGTGAAAAAGTTGAGCTCTTACGCCTGGCCTACCCTTTGTCTCAAAATCTCGACTGTTTATTGATGGCACTAGTCGTGCGGCTTCCGAAAGTAATTTTTTTCTTGAGTATTTCGGCAATTCCGTCCTGAGCAAACTCCACACATTGTGATGCTTGCTTGCGAAGAAGCCTGGATACATACGCAAGATACTCGACATTTCTGCTACCGAGAAATTACTCAGGCCACCATAATCCTCTCGCCAAAGAGAAGGGATCGCCGTTGGACCAACCTTTGCCCGACCGTCAACCGTCACGGTGACGTGGGTGCCCAAGAATGGATTACGTGAATCGGGCACGGGATAGACGTGACGCTGTAGACGACCCTGTTCCCACCTGCCATACCAATACAGACCCTTGAAGGGGAGCATTTTGTATTCCAAACCAACACCGCACCAATGAGCGATAGTGTCGGCATATAGTCCAGCAGCATTAACTAGGTGCCCAAAAGAAATTGTTTCAGAATTGCTTAACAAAATTTTTCCAGATTCCACGCCAACCACTGACTGTCCCAGTCGAAGCACACCTCCGCGCTCAACTACACGTTGAGCGAGCGCCTCAATTACTTCTAGCGGGTCTGCCACGGCGGTTGTAGGTGACCACAGCGCTTGTTCATGTGTGCGAGCTAATGGTTCAAGTTCGTGTAATTGGGTTTCATCAATCCTTTCCAACTCCACACCATTTGCCTGGCCCCTCTGAAACAACTTCTCGAGCTCTGACAGTTGTTCCCCAGACGTTGTCACGACAACTTTACCTGTCTCGCGTACCGTAACGCCTCGCTCAATACAAAAATCTTTGAGCATTCGATTGCCATCTCGAGTCAATTTAGCTTTAAGAGAGTCAGGTGCGTAATAGAAACCGGCATGTAAGACTCCGCTATTGCGACCAGAGGCATGCAGCCCCAACGTGGATTCTTTGTCCACTACGACGAGATGGTCCTTAGGGTGGCGTGTCAACCAAGCGTCGGCCAACGCCAGCCCAACCACGCCCGCCCCGACAATGACAACATCTGCATTGGACTTCACGGCTAGAGCCTACAAGCCTCCATTGGGCACGCCGATTTGTTTCTCGCGTCGAGTATGAAGCATCGACGATCCATGGCAACGCCTTTTTGCAGTTCGCATAGGTGGGTTTTCGTTTGGCAACGATCGGAACGTGATTCTTCGCCCCGCAATCAGGGCTCGATGTATTTCGGGAATCGGTTGAAAGCGCAAGATAGTTCAGGAAGTGAGCGGAAGCCGCACCGAGATCTGAAGCCCGGTACCTTCCGGGGCTCCTTGGGCCCAAGCATCTCCTCCGGCCATGCGGGCACTTTCTTGAACAAGGGCCAGTCCGAGTCCGCTACCACCCGGGTGAGAATTGCTTGCACGGTAGAACCGATTAAAAATTTGCGTGAAATCCTCGGTCGCGGGTAATCCTGATCCGTCATCTGCGACCGTCAACTCGCAGAAGGATCCCGCTCTTTGAAGGGTGACGACAACTTCGGAATTTGCGTATTTCAATGCGTTACCCAGTAATTCATCAATAATTCGAGAACACGTGCCCGCGGGCACCGTGACGGTGCAATCTTCTACTTCCGCACGAATCGCGATTCCTTTTTCTTGTGCAATCACCGTGGCTGCCTCAACACGGTCGCGCACAATTTCACTCAGCGACTCTTGGCGCATGTTGAGCATCCCGGAATCTGACCGGGTCAAAAGCAAAATTTGATCAATGCGGTGTGCCAATCGATCAACTTCGGCAATTGCAGCATCGGCGTTAGATATCACTTCAGGATCCGTTGACACATCGGAGATCGCTTCGAGTCGAAGTCGCACACCCGTTAACGGACTACGTAAATGGTGGGATGCATCCGCTGCAACCCTTTGAGTCCGACTCAACAGTCCTTCGAGACGAGAGGCGGTCGAGTTCACAGCCGTAGCAGCGTGGCGGATCTCTTTTGCCCCATGCTTTTCATCTGCTCGAATGGATAAGTCCTGCGGCATGAGTTCAATAACATCGGTTAAGGCATCGACGGGTCGGGCAAGTGAGCGGGAGAGGAACCAAGCCACTAGACCAGCAGCAAAAACAACACTGGCAACAAAAGCAATCAGCCACAATTCAGCGATGAGGACTTCCGAATCAACCGCACTTTCACTCAGTGAAAGCCGCACCACTGCAACGACCGTGAAGTTTTGAACTATTGGGGCAGCAACGAAACGTAAGTCCTCACCCAATGTGACAGATGGACGGACATCAGACGCCAATTCCCCGGCAAGTGCTGCCTCAATTTCTGGGCGATCAAATGCGCGATCCACTCCACTTGAATCACTGTCTGCAATCAAAGTCAGATCGGAGTTAACGACAACAACTCGAGCACCGGTGCTATCCGCTGTTGCGTCAGCAGTGGCCTGCCAATCAATATAGGGCTGTGATGACATGACCGAAGCAGTCGTCAATGTGTCAAATTCTAATTCACTCAGAAAACTTTCCCGTTCGTAGTTACTGATTGCAAGTCCTAAAGGGATAGCGAGCGCTAAGGCAATGACAGCGACGAGTGTTGTCATTGCAATGACTAGTCGTCGGGTCATGGGAGATCCACGTATCGGTAGCCAACGCCTCGAACTGTTTCAATCAAGTCAGGATTTCCCAACTTCTTACGCAAACCCGCGACATGAACATCAAGGGTCTTACCGCTACCGATCCAAATGGGATCCCACACTCGCGAGTACAACTCTTGGCGGGGAACAACACGCCCTGGTTCTTCGAGTAAAACGGCAAGCAAATCAAACTCTTTTGCGGTGAGGTCAATCAACTCACCTAATACATGTACCGACCGTCGGTTTCGATCAAGACTCACCTGACCCATTTCACTGGGAGCTTCCACAACACGCCTGCGCGAAATGGCCCGGACCCGCGCGGCAAGTTCCCGTACTGAAAATGGTTTGACCACATAATCATCGGCGCCGATTTCCAGTCCAATGATTCGATCCATTTCATCACCGCGGGCGGTTGCAATAATGACGGGGACATCGGATATTTTTCTGATCGCCTTCAGGACTTCGAGCCCATCCATGTCGGGCAACCCCAAATCAAGGATCACAATTTCTTTGCCGGGCAGGGCCTCAACGACCAAACCCCCGAATTCCACACACGTTGTCTCGAAGCCATTTCGCACCAAACCCTGGACGAGGGGACCTGAAATCGCCGGGTCATCTTCCACTACGAGTACATGCATAGGGCTATCGTGCCAGATGACTGACCCCAAACTTGATTTCCTTACCCAGACTTAACCTTGGACAACCTTCGCTTAACGTTCACTTTGGCACTCTTGATACATGAAAAGAAACAGCACCCTCGTCTCAGTAATCGCCGCCACCGGAATAGTGGGGGCCACCGTTATTGCCGCAATCTCCCTGATGCAGGCAACAATCACCAGCGGGTCAGAGAGTGACACCGTCACTCTTGCCGCTCCTAGTGCAACTGACCCGATGTCACCTGATCTCGTTTTTAACCCTTCACAATTGCCCGAGATCCCGGTGATATCAGCGCCAGTGGCAGCCGAGTCCAATACATACGAGTCCAACACATCCAAGTCAAGCTCATCCAATGAAGTGGCGGCTTCCTCCCCGAGTGTCGGTCAAATAGATCGCGACTACGCAATCAAGGCGGTAGTTGATGCCACGGGCGGTGAGGTCACCAAAGTTGACTCCCTCAACCACAACGGAGTCGATGCTTTCAGTGTCACCGTGAAGCGCACCGACGGATCGGTCGTTACCGGATACGTGAATAAGTCCACCGGAGCTGTTTATGAATGGGTCGTTGTCAAAGCGGCTCCCGTTAAGCAGTATGAAGAAGAAGAGTACGAAGAAGAAGAGTACGAAGAAGATGAAGATGAAGAAGGCGAATACGAGGAAGACGAAAGAGAGAACGACGATGACTAATTCAAAAGACGTTAAGCAACGCAATACAAAAATCATTTCAACGGGTCTGGCTGTTGCAACGGGCATTGGAATTGTCGGAGTCATCGGTTTTCGAACCATGGAAGATGCTGCGGCTCAAAGTGCACCAGCTACAACGAGCGTCGATGCGAGCAGCGTAGAAGTCGCCTCCCTGGAGGGCTACTCGGCTGAGCAACTACAGGCTTATGCGCAGGCCCTCACCCAAGAGGCTGTTCGCTTAAGTGAGTATCGGGATCAGTTGAATGCGGTCGCCCAGCAGCTTGTTGCTGCTCAAGCAGGTGGTGCGGTAACCGTTTCATCCAAGCCCGCACAATCACCCGTCGCGAGTTCTGCGCCGAAAATCGCTCCGGTTCCTTCCGCCGCGAAACCACCAGCACTTCAGACCAACTCACAAGGATCCGGATGAGCATCGCCCTAGCCCTCAGCGTCACGGAACGCGCTTCCCTGGCTTTCCGAGCCATGGGATCTCCCGTTGAAGTGACGCTGTGGGGCGACCGGTTGATCATTGATCAACTTATTGAATTGGTTCCGGTCCGGATGGAAATTTTGGAGCAAAGCTGGAGCCGGTTCCGAGCCGACAGTGAGCTCTCACGGAATAACGCACATGCAGGGAAAGGCGAGCTCCTGATCTCCGATGATTTCCGTGAGCTCGTCACGTCAATGCTTGATGCCGCAACACTGACCGATGAGCTGTTTAATCCAACGATGGCTCGAGTGATTGATGCACTTGGTTACAGCGTTGATTTCGACAAGATTTCAGCCGATCACAGCGCCGCGACTTCTCTGCCCACGGTTGTTTCACCAACAGGGATTCACCTGCGGGGAAACCACCTCGCATTGGATGCCGGGGTTGCCTTGGATCCGGGTGCAATTGGAAAGGGGTTGGCCGGAGACATCCTGTGTAGAGAATTTCGGGCCGCCGGCGCGATCGGCGTGTTGGCAAACATTGGTGGTGATGTCGTGACTTCTGGAACACCGGGCCTAACAGATACAGACAGCACTGCTGGCTGGAACATTGGTGTGATCAACGAACGCGATCGCAATGAAATCATTGCCACCGTCAACACCGACGCAGATTCACTGGCTGTGGCAACAAGCACAACGGCCCGACGCGTGTGGGGGAACGGTACGCACCACGTAATCGATCCCCGAAGCGGAACCGTGTCATCAACGGATCTCGTGCAAGCCACCGTCGTTGCCGAACATGGCTGGATTTCAGAAGCGTATGCAACTGCAGCGATGGTACTTGGATTCAACGAAGCTCAAACATTTTTAAACAAGATGGAAATCTCGTACTACCTGGTTCGAGAAAGTGGAGAGGTTGCAGTCGCATGAACAACATAGATAGCCTTTTGAATGCAGACATTGCTTGGACATGGCTCACCATTCGCGCCAGTGGCGTCTTGGCTTGGGCACTTCTGTCCGCGGTCGTGTTCTGGGGATTGTTCCTGCGTACACGAATTCTTGGTACTAACTCAACTCCCGTTACCCTGTTGCACCTGCACCGCTGGCTAGGCACACTCGCTTTAGCCGCCCTTGCCGTGCACCTGGGTGCTCTACTGATTGATCCCGTGGTGAAGTTCACCGTGCCTGAAATTTTGGTTCCCGGATTAGCTTCATGGCAGCCCATCCCGGTCGCTCTTGGGACATTGGCGCTGTGGTGCATGTTGCCCGTATCCCTGATCGGTCGTATTCGAACAAAAATGGGTAAGAAGGGAAATTCGTTCTTCAAAAAGTCCCACTTGATCGCGTACTTCGCCTGGCCACTCGCCACCGCGCATTATGTTCTCGCCGGAACGGACGCAATGACGGAATGGTCAATTGCACTCGTTGTCGCCGTGTCGGTCATCCTCGTATTCCTCCTGCTTGCCCGCGGATTCGTGCAACCGGCTCGACGAGCACCTCGGCCACGGCCAACAACCGCTACGGCCGGCACCAGGAATATAGAAACGTCAGAATTGCCGGAAACAGCGAAACCACGTGAGCTCGCGGACGCCACGGTGTAGTCATTCCAACGTTATAGTGATCCAGAACCATGGACCCATGACCCTGGACTCTGGGCCCTAGAGTCGAGTTTGGAGGACGAGAAGGTGAACGACTCGGCTCTGGGCCTTGATGGTCTGCTCGGCTGGTCCCTAGCTCGCCAGGTGGCGTATTCGGCCGGGCGACCACTGCCTTTGGTTCGCGCTCGGCTCGACGAAGCGAGCGGTTCATTATTGGGTGAGGCTTTAGTAGCGATTTCTGATGAACCCAGTGAAGATGTCGCCGAGTTTGACGGCTACGCCGTATGCGCCGCCGGACCTTGGACCGTCATCGATTTAGCACCTGACGTGGCACTTCCCCAGCACTATGCAACAAAGTTGCGTGCCTTTGAACCAATACCGCCGCACACCGACGCTGTGCTCGCACTCTCGCAAGGGCAAATACAGGAGATCCAACCGGGTGAACACCAACTTATTGCATTTGATTCGCTCAATGGGACCCCCGATGAAAATGCCCGGCCCGAATTTGGCTCTGGGATTATTCGTCAAGCAGCTATCGCGAGCGCCGGACGTGAACTTGTCGCTGCAGATTCACTAATTACCCCACAAGTTATTTCTCTCGCTGCTGCGGCAGGGCATGACTTCTTGCGAATCTGCCCGCCACCCATCGTGAGCACGTTGATTATTGGCGCATCACTTCTCGAACAGGGTGCACCCCGAGGTGGGCGCGTGCGTGATGCCTTGGGTATCAGTGTCCCTGCATTCGTTGGTGCACTCGGTGCCCGAGGCAATCCATATGTGCGCGCACCTGAAACTCGCGATTTACTCCTTGAAGAAATTGATGACTCACACGCTGACCTACTTATTACAACCGGATCAACGGCTCCCGGCGGCGCTAATTTATTGCGTAATGTCCTGCGCGATTTAGCCGCACACTGGTTAATTGATGGAATCACCATGACTCCTGGCGCTCAAGTTCTCCTGGCGCGTTTACCCGACGGAAAACTCTTGCTCGGGCTACCCGGTGATCCACGCAGCGCACTTGCCGCTCTTCTGAGCATTGCACCACCTTTGGTCGCTGGTCTGCGCGGAGCAAAATGGAGTGAGAGCACCCAAACTGCTGTTCTCATGGATGAAACTCCTTTACCCGAGTACGCCGAGGACACAGCGATAGTTCCTATACGAGTGACTAACAGTCCTGCCGGTCGCACCGCACAGGTACTTCACTCTGGCGGACCTGCCGGTTTAATCGGATGGGCGAATGCAACCGACTTCGCGGTCGTCCCACCCGGCATGGGCTCTCCCGGCGACGTTGTCATGACACTTTCCGCATTAGGCGTCTAATTAGGGGTCCAATTGCAGTGGCTAGCACCTGCTCCGGTGTCATTGCTGGCATGATTGAGCGCGTGCGAAGGGACGGTAACTGTGATGCCTGAAGATAAAGACAGCAGTTCAACTGATTCCCTTCGGTCCCTGCTTTTTCGTGGCAGCAAAATAACGCCCCTCCAGAATGTCAGTTTGCGCATTGGTATCGCGGTTCTCGCCCTGGTCATTACCGCACTCATCGTTTACTTCGAGCGTACGTGTTACGCCGACAGAGGTGTCACTGGTGAACTCACCCTGCTGGACGCCTTCTATTACTCGACCGTGAGCCTGTCAACAACCGGTTACGGCGACATTGTTCCCGTGTGTGAATCCTCTCGAATGGTCAACGTGCTCGTGATCACACCACTTCGCTTCCTGTTCTTGATTGTTCTGATCGGTACGACAATTGAAGTACTCACCAAAAAAACTCGAAGTGAAATCCGCTCCCGGCAATGGAGGAAGAAAGTGGAAAACCACACCATCATCATCGGATACGGAGTCAAAGGTCGTAGCGCCGCCAAGGCACTCCTGGATGCCGGTTACAACCCCAACACAATCGTCGTTGTCTCACCGGATCGCGAGTCATGTGATCTCGCAACGAGAGATGGACTCGTCGCTTTCGTTGGTGACGGCCGCCAAGAAGAAGTGCTCCGTGATGTGTCAATTGAGCGGGCCGGACAAATAATTGTTGCTACCAACGAGGACGACACCTCGGTGTTGGTAACTCTCACCGCCCGCCGGCTTGCGCCAGCTGATGCAAAAATTATCGCCGCCGTCCGAGAGTCACAAAACGCCGACGTAATGCGTCAATCGGGTGCAACCAGCGTCATTCCTACCGCTGAATCAGCTGGGCGCCTCATGGGCCTGTCGGTCATCAG
>JBIHZX010000039.1:0-13579 GCA_044240195.1 Candidatus Nanopelagicales bacterium
ACGTTAGGAACCCCAACGGATTCTTTGTCCTCCAACTTGGGCATATTGTTGTAAGCGCGCGAGACGTGGACCATGTCATTGAGCGCTTTATTGAACATAATGATTAAAGCAAGTAATGCTCCGATCAATGGCCACGGTGAATCCAGCCAACCCGAATCGGGGAAGCCCGCGGCGCGTAAACCAAGTGCGAGAGGAATACACGCTTCAGCAACATAGTGGCCAACGCGATCCAGGAAGACACCCTTCGGCGAAGAGGTTCCACGCCACCGCGCGATTTCACCGTCTGAACAATCCCACAACATTTGCATTTGCCCCAACAGCAGAGCCAAGCTGGCTCCGGGCATTCCAGGGATGAGGAGTGCGACCCCGGCAAGTGCGCCTGTCGCAATCATTAAATAAGTGACGCCGTTTGCAGTGATGGAAGTGCGCAGTAAAAGACTCGTTAAGTACGGAGAAATGTCACGAAGGTAAACGTCAGCGACCCAATGTTCGGAATTCTTGCGGTCGCGAACAGATGGTGGCTGGCAGACTTCCTTGATCTGCTCAATGGTCGGGTGCATTGCCTTCTCTGGTTTCACAGGATTATCACTTTCCGCGCAGACAAGTATTGGGCCGAAGCAATGATTACGCACCACATGAACAACCACGCTACTCCCAGGTTGAGCGCGTCATAGAAAGCAGTGATGCCTACCCCGGCCGCAATGACCACAATGACTGTTCGCCCTTCACGACCCAGCGCTCCCCACGTGATCCAGCGAGGGGCTTTGGACCCCGCTAACGCACGATAGAGATTGTCGTAGTGGTGAAATGCAACGATGAACAAGTAGCCAAACGCCAATGTGATCCACTGCGGGAACCATGTCATGGCGATTATGGTCACAACGCCCATTTCAATGAGGCGATTAATCATGGGATTTGCCCAGTTCCAACGTGAGGTTGGCTTGTGACGAAATGCCTCAGGGAGTGAATCAAGAATCGGACCATTATCAAGCTGCGCGGTAATGAGTTCAACACCAACGGGAACCTTTTCCCACCTTCGAGTTCGCACCACCCGACCAATAATCGTGTAAAGCCAAGCCAAGGAAGTCAGAACAAGTAACGTTAAAAGTGCAGCCAACGGTGTGAAGATTGCAGCCACGACGCTGATAACAAGCCAGCGCTCACCAATGGGCATGTGAATTACTTTCTTGAACCAGCGCAAACTTGATCGGCTATTCACCCGTACCGAGAAGGTGGCGTAATCCTTGCCCCAGGGATCGTTTGGATCAAGAATGGAAACGCGAGGTAGCGCTGCTTCCCGCATTTTTTGAACTGCTGCAAAATTGTAATCCCCCATGTGTCGGGCCGTTTGCACAATCATCAAGATCAATGCGATTCCCCAAGCAAGTTGAGATTCAACACCTGTAACGACAGCCCCGGCGGCTAGGCCCGCGTAGGCTGCGTACTCCTTCACCCGATCAGTTGATGCATCAAGCCAGGCACCGATCACCGAGAAACGGTGGGTGGCGCGAGCCACTTCCCCGTCAACGCAGTCCAGAATCAGGGACAACTGAAGCAAAAGTGCACCGAGGATCAAGGCCCAGCGGGCACCCTGGGCAAAACTTAATGCGGCAGCAATTCCGACAATGAATGAAATTACCGTGACAAAGTTGGGTGACATGCGGAGCTTGATCGCTAAGACACTTATTGGCTTGGAAAGTTTGCGAACAATGAAAGTTGAGTAGAAACCATCATCGACTCGATTGGCTTGAAGTGCACGAATGCGTGAATCAGACATTACTTGTATTTGCGCTTGAGCTGCGTCAACGTCCGCTGTCGACCTGAACCAGGGAGCATCTATTAACTCCACCGCGCGCACATTTAGTTGAGATCGAGTCAATGCCGCCAAAATTAACTCGGTGACTTCACAATCATGGGGCGTTATCGCGCCCGACTCAATTGCCTGGGCCAATTCACTGACAGCGCTGTACGCCACCGGAAAATCACGGGGATGAATCCGAATCACACCAACACTTTGAGCGTTGCCAGCGTTGATGTGATGAAAACTAGTTGCGACCGCACTCACACCGTGGTGTGCAATCCGAAGGTTCCCATCACGTTGTGGTCGAACGCCGGCACTCGTTCCCGCAAGTGAATTTTCCGTAATCGGGCTTAAGACAAGCGGTGAGATAAGTAAATCCGAGGCAACCACAATGATTGCCGTGTCAGGTGTTTCCAAAGCGGTGCATAGCTCAGCGAGCACCCCCGATATTCCCGCACTCGTATTGATTATTCGACTCACTCGGACTCTTTACGAAACAGTGAACGGATTCCGTCTTTTTTGGTTTGCCGGTACAGGCGACCAGCCAAGGCGCGTGAGGTTGGGTCTTCACGGGATGCGTTGATCACCGACTCAATCGCTGTTACGGCCGCATCAATGGGGAGTTGATCAACCTCCTCCGGATTCGGGGTTGACTCAATCCGGATGGTCAGCGCATCAAGGTTTCCCAGAACCTGAACACCCGACTCTCGAATTGTGTTGACGCTTGCCATTCCCACTCGGTGAGCCGCATCAAGTGCCCAGTCTGGGGTGTGCAATTTTGGCTCACTTGGATCTGGCTCGCGGCCTTCCACCATGCCGAGCGCGACTCCGCGTCGCACCAGCGTTACGTAATCCGTCCACTGCATCGTTTTTTTGACTTTTCTGTTAAGCCGGACAAGTACTTCTGCTTCAGCCGCCGTCATTGAGCGATTGCTGGTGAGTTCCATTCGACTAGTCAAAATTTCTGAAGGTACGTCGAGGAACTGTGCGAAGGTGTCAAACATGTATTCCCGCGGGACATCTTCTAACACCATCACGGTGAGATTTTCCGGGCCAACGGCTTTCGCCCACCGCGTGATGACATCTCCATGATCGTGTCGTTTCCAAAATGTAGGAGTCATTTTCGAACTCCCCGGCGCCGCCAGAACATCGGTTAACCAAGCGTCATAGGAAGTTGTCAATCCGTATTTCAAATATTGCTGCCAAGATGAAGGCAAGAGTTTCCCCAGATTGCGCAGGGTCACCACAACGTGAACGGGCCGGGCCCCTGCCTCACCCAATGCAGTAACCGCCTCCTGCGCCTGCTCGGCGCTTGCCTCGCAGAAAAACTCACTACTGATCACAACGCGACCCGGGGCTGTGGTCGTGCGCTTGACCAACCGATCGAAATGCTCCCGATCCATGACTCCACCACCACGGTTGTTCCAACCCCAAGGGCGACCAAGTAGTGCGAGTGCGGCGCGGTGTTGGGCTTGCAACTTGCCCGGGTAGCGGACGTTCTGGGTGGCTAAATCTTCACGGGCGTCGGCTAAAGCCGCTTGAATGGCTGTCGTGCCCGTCTTATGGACACCAACATGGAGCAAGACGCCATTTGCCGCAATGGCCTTCGTTGGGATGGAAGAAACCGACACGTGGGTCAGCCTATTCCCCGGGGGGTTCCTGCCTAGCCTCGCGCGCAAGCTCAAGTGCTTGAGAAACCGTGGTATCTGAGATGAGTACGCCCTGGTCAAAATACAAGCCACGGTCACAGAATCTGCGGTATTCCTTGGCCCCGACCGCGGAAACAAGGAAAGTCGCGCCGTTTTCGCGCAGGGTGTCCACCGCACTCCAGCATTTCTGCCGAAATTCGAGCTGGCCAACAACCAAAGTTTGATCAACTGCATAAACGTCCGCTTCTACGGCCATGGCGAGACTCCACGCAAGTCGTTGCCGCGCACCCGGCGGCGCCGCCCGCAAGTGACGGTCAAGGTGATTGCCCAATTCGGCAAATTCGATTATTGAGGGTAGCTTCTCCGTGAGTTCCTCCGGGCTCATTCCGAGCAGGCCACCCACCAGAAAAGCATTCTGTCGGATTGTGAATGAGGCGCCCATAGCTCTGCCAATTGCGATCATCGGGACGACACGTTCTGTCCGAGTCACCGAGCCTGAATCGGGGATCAATGTCGCCGCGGCAAGCCGAATCAGTGACGTGCGCATTAAAGGCTTGCCGCTAACGATTGCCACCGAATCGCCTTTGTTGACCGTAAAGGAAACATCCTGCAGAACCGGCACCATGGTTCGAGATGTTTCACCGGCGAAGCGCCGCAGGCGATTTTTACGGCCCGAGCCTTGCCGCCGTTTCGTCCGAGGCATGGTGAGTGAAACATGGGAAAATTCAATAACGCCCACTACGCCTCCTTCAAAATTCGCGACTTCAGCCTATGGAATGTGTAAATTCCCGCAATGAATAGTGCAGCAGCAACACTCAATGAGATCACGAGTGATACAACCGTGGCGTGTTCCTCAGGCCACCACCCAATTCGGTACAGACCAAGGATTCCAACGAGCGGGTTTATCGCCGCAATGGATTGCAAACTCTGGGGAATATTTGTTATCGAGTAGAGGATTGGTGAGAGGTAAAACATTGCACGTACCACTATTTTTACCACTCGGGCAAGATCAGGGATAACAACACTTAACGATGAAACAAGTAATCCGATGCCATAGAGAAGTAAAAACTGTAAAAGGATTGCGACCGGGAAAAACAGTATGTAAATCCCGGGTAAATCCCTAGTGAGCGCAATTGCGAGCACGATCACAGGGAGCGAAAGTATGAATTCAACCGATGTGGAGAGCACCGTCCGCATTACCCAGATTTGCGGGGGCAATGCCGAGAAAGCTAGTTCACCCCGGGCGCGACGAAAGATTTTCGTTGACGCATTCACACTCTTGCTGAACCACCACCACGGCAGAATCGCAACGGAGAGAAAAAGCAAATACGGCGAAAGACCCAATGCTCGATCACCCAGGAGGACCGAGAAAACCAGCCACAGGACCAAGGACATGCCGAGTGGCTCAAGCAGCGACCAGAGGTAACCGAGCCGGAATTTGGTGTACTGATTCTGCAGGTCACGAAGGACCAACATTCGGAGTACCTGGCGGTGCTCCCAGAGTGCGCGCACGGCGTTTACATTAGATGACAACCGCTCGCGTATCGTGCACCACGTGGAGAACAAAGCGGCGAGATCCGAAAACACGGGCAGATTAAGCGTGTTTGCCAAGCGCGTGGCTCGTAGCCTGAGTCGGCGCCTGCGCGATTTTGGGGAGGCTGAACCAGAGGGGTTCGACTTAGAAAACATCCCGAACGCCGATATTGCCCTGTACTTCGCCGATCAACCCGAAAAGCTGTATCAACTTCTCCAGTGGCTTCCGGTGTTTGAGAATCACCCTGAACTGCGGACGATCGTCGTTGTTCGCAACCTAGAGTCATATAACGAATTACGCACCCGGACACCACTGAACGTTCTGCTTGTGCCCAACTATGAAACCTTGATGGCCCTGTATGACCGAGCAGATTTTCACGCCGTGATTTATGTGAATAACGGTTGGACTAATTTCCAGTCTCTCTCATTTCAACAGGCCGTTCATATTCACGTCAACCACGGCGAGAGCGACAAAATCTGTATGGTGAGTAATCAAGCAAAGGCTTATGACAAGGTTTTCGTAGCGGGACAAGCCGCAAGAGATCGTCATGCTGCAGCCATTACTTGGTTTGATCCGAGCCACCTCGTGAGTGTGGGTAGACCTCAACTCGATCTTGATATCGACAGCCCTCTTTCTGAGAGTGAATTGACGACAATTACCTACGCCCCTACGTGGGAAGGTGAAGACGAAGTCAACAACTACACGTCCGTTGACCTTTATGGGCCGCAAATTGTTGAGGCCGCCCTCGCCGTGCCTCATGCACGTCTGGTCTACAAGCCACACCCCCAAGTTGTTGAATCCGCAGATCCACTTGTCCGGGCAAACCACAAGAAAATTGTTGACTTAATTTCTCGCGCGGGGGCTCCACATGCCTATCTACCAAAAGCCAATATCTTGGGAATTTTGCCCGAAACCGACTTGCTGATCGCTGACGTCTCCAGTGTGACCCTTGACTACCTGTATCTCAGACCGCATTCGCCTATTCTGCTGTCAGACCGCAGATCTAACCCGGCTCAACTACTCGCCGACTCCCCCATGTCGGCAGCGTGTGCTGTTATTGATCAGAATTCCATTTCACACATTGGTGAACTGATGACAACAGCTCTGGATGCTGATACGCATCGCGATGATCGTGCCCGGATGCGAACGTATTACTTCGGTGACACCGCTAAGGGGAGCAGCACACAGGCATTTTGGTCAGCGATCACCTCAGAGATCGCCGCATATGAATCTGCTCTGAGCCTTATTCAACGAGTGCGGCAAGTTCAGTCGTAGTCGATGTAGACAGTAGGCTCCCTAGGTGACTCAAACAGCCGTAATTTTGGCCGCAGGAATGGGGACTCGGCTCGGGCGCCCGTGGCCTAAACCCCTCACCCCCCTCGCTGACGGTCGAACGATCATGCGCCAGCAGATGGATAATCTCAGTGCAGCTTTTGGTGAAGAGTTGCGGGTCATGACGGTCATTGGTTTTAAGCTTGAACTCATTATTGAGTCCTTCCCAAATAATCTTTACGTTTACAACGAGTCCTACGACCAAACAAATACCAATCGCAGTCTGCTCAAGGCGCTGCGGCTCTCTGGTCCCGGCGGGGTGATTTGGCTCAATGGTGACGTGGTCTTTGACCCCCGAGTACTCGAGCGAGTCAAGGAATACATCGACCGAGATGAATCAATTATCTGCGTCAACACCGCCGTTGTGGGCGACGAAGAAGTCAAATACCGGGTTGACGCAGACGGATTCGTGAGTGAACTTTCCAAGCAGGTGGTCAACGCCCTCGGTGAGTCAGTGGGAATTAACTTCGTTGCTGACAAAGACAAGCAATTGTTGATCGAAGGGCTGGCAGCCTGCGCGGACGACGACTACTTTGAACGTGGCATTGAAATCATGATCGATACCCACGGGACTCGAGTCCGACCTGTTGATATTTCAGACCTTTTCGCGGTGGAAGTCGACTTCGAGGAAGACCTTACGCGCGCAAATTCGCACCTGTAACGGTTCACATCACAGCGATGTGAATACCGCAGACCAAATCTCGTAACCCGAAACGGGCACCTGACTCTTCGTCGGCATGGCTATAGCCTGCGCCCGCGAAAATCGAATAAGGGATTCGGCAATTGCCCTTGGATTCTCACGGGCAATCAGATCTGTATATGCCCCCACGTTCGCCTGAAAGAATTCCCGAACTCCTGCAGAACAATCGGTCGCAATCACCGGGACACCCGCGGCTAATGCTTCAGCAACAACAAGTGGGGCTCCCTCCGTTCGTGACGTCAGAAGCAGCACACCGCTTTCACTAAAAATTGACTCAATGTCTGTGGTGGGGGCAACGAATTCCACCTGGGGGCCAGCCTGCTCACGTAACTCGGATTCCAACGGCCCTGAACCGATCATGCGCAGCTTCGTTTCCGGCCCAAGTTCAGCGCGGGCTAGTTCAAATCCGGCTAGCGCCAGATCCGGTCCTTTTTCCGGTGAGAACCTGCCAATAAAGTCGATGTATTTTTTCGGTGAGCGGGTGAAACCCGTTGATGGGTTCCACGTACTGGGGTTAGGAATCACCATCACATTGGTTAAACCGCATTGCGCGAATGCTTGAGCGTCTTCACCGGTAAGAACCGCAAAAACATCACATGAAGGGGCCAGTCGCACGGCTCGTTTTAAGTCCCTTCCACTGGCCGCTGCAGCAAAAGCACCGTGATACTGACCGATAATGCGCCACTCTGAGCTTCGGCGCACAACCTTCATGGCGTCCAATAAAATCTCCAGTGACCACAGTTGTGCGGCAATGACAAACCCCGGATCAAGTGAGTTCAAAAGATCAGCGAGATTGCGCACCGCCAGACTTCGCAGTTCCGTTCGATCCTTAACATTCTGCGGATCATGTTGGATTGACAGCGGCCAGATTCGCGGCATCAGTGTCGTGGTTCCACGGTCGCCAAAATCATGTGGATCCGCATGTGGGGTAACACCCACCACACAACATTCATGTCCATTGGTTGCCAAAACTTTTGCCAAGGTGTGGACAACGACTTGGGCTCCGCCAAGTTCTTGAACATTGTTTGCCATGATCACTACAGGTTTCATTCGCCTACCTTTTGTGACGGAAGCAGCGTGCGAATGAGTTCATGGAGCACCCGTTGATCCTCAATCGATGCTCCAACAAAGGGTGGTAATAGGTAGCGCGCGGCCCCAAGATCCTTACGGAAGATGATCGCCTTTGGATCACTCATCAACTCCGGTCGATCCGTGATCACAATGTCAGCAATGGAAAGTGCATCCTTGAGTTGGCGAGGCGAATAACCTCCGAAGGCATATTGGGATCGTTTTGGCGCCGGAGTGAAAACTTCCAGAGGTATCAGGAGATACGTATTCACACCGAAATCGTCAATCCACGCTTGCGTATCAAATCGCTCAAGTCTGCTGTCAAATGCGTTTAAATCTGCGGGCGCGAATACGACGGTGGGCCGATCCAAAACCTTGATCAGCGGTAAGTGAGATGGATTGGGGGTGTTATTGCGCATGCGTCGAAGCTTGCGCACCACACCCGTTAATGTCATTGATATTCTTTTTGCTTTCCAAAAAATACGCAAATCGGCTCGCGTTTCAAAAACTATTTGATTCGCACTGCCAAGGGATGCCAACCGAGTTATTGACAATTCTGGGATATCTTCACCCGATTTAATGTGTAAATCTGAGCGACTCACGCCCAGTCCGCAGGTTATTTGGATTTGAACAGAGCCACGTTCTCCCGAGTAAATTCCGCGATCTTGAATGAGTTCCGCGCTACTCGAGCCAAGATGTACTAGGAAGCTCCTATGCGACGCACCGGTCTGAGTCGGAGTTGTGCGAAAGGCGATGAGTGCCCCGGTTTTGGTTTCACGCAAGATCACCTGCGCAGCCGTATCGGCGGGTAGATCACCCGCGAAGTCCACACAGGTGATCAACCACTGATCAGGATCCTGTCCCTTTTCCATCGTCGCGAAATAACGTCTTTGATCAAATGGGATCAAGGTGAGGTGTAACTCGCTGACATCAAGCCACCATGATGCTGAGCGTCCCATAAGTTCCGTGTCCTCACGCGACCACAGGTCACGATCCCCTTCAACCAATTCGGTGTTAATGAATCCACCACCTTTTTCCCAATACAGCGACCTACGCATTTGCTCTTGGTCACCCAAAAGCAGGTAGTAGGTGGCAACCCGCAAACCTGGCCGCAGGCATTCAAAGTCTTCAATTGGGATAGAACGGATGTACTCAGACAGAATCTGAATTATTTCACTTGACTGATCTTGTGAGAGTTCAAGGAGAGTTGCGAGGTAAAGAGAAAGCTCGTGTTGGAGAAACTTCTGGTTTTTATAGTGAGCCAAAACCTGATTGGACTCAAGTGCGCGATCCATTAACTCATTGATTGCGATGCGATCTCGTACATTGCGCAATTCACTTCTGGATTGGGTAATTGAACCTTCTTTCGCGGCTCGCTCCACATTCCAGTTGTAAACAACTTCGGGAATCACTCCAATGCGTGAGGCTGCGAGGTAGCACTTGAGAGTGAACAGTTGGTCTTCAAAAAGCAATCCACTGGGGAAATCAATTCCGTTGGCAAGCAAAAATTCGGTGCGGTAAATCTTGTTCACCGAGATGGTGTCAAACAATAATCCCGGTTGTTCATTCAGACCCTCAAAGACCTCCGGTTGCGCGTGCAATTCTGGTCGCCAAATTTTCTTCTCACCTGTACCACTAATGACACGCCTGGCTGCGCCCACCACCACATCAGTCTTCATTTCATTAATCGCTATATACAAGTTACGAACTGCATGCCGGTCGTATGTGTCATCAGAGTCACAGAACATGACAAAGGGCGCAGTCGCCAGCTGCATGCCACGATTACGTGGAGCGCTGCACCCACCTGAGTTCTCGGCAAGGACTTCAATTCGAATCCGCGGATCGCTTTGCGCAGCAGTACGCAGAATCTCAACAGAGTTATCGGTTGAGCAGTCATCGACAGCAATAATTTCAATTTCGCGAAATGATTGGTCGGTAAGCGACTCTAAGGCGGCAGGCAAGCGCTTCGAGTCGTTGTATCCAATCAAGATGATGGAAACCTGCGGGCTATTCATGGCGCGCTGATTCCGCTGCTGCAATTAGTGTTCGAGCACGTGCTCGAAAACTATGTTCGGTTCGAATGCGTTGTGCATCGGTTGAATCGATGGGGAAATAGGCATCCGGATTGCGATAAATCTCGGCCAACTCTTCCGGCTCACGGTAGGTCACAACGCTGGAACCAAAAACATCACTGATGCCCAGTGCCGGATCACTCACCACCCGGGCACCTGCAGCAACCGAGTCAAATAGTCGATTTGAAAGAAATCCAAGTTCGGCCATTTCCCGATGGTGGTCATTGAGCACTAGTGAACTGTTTGCATAAGCATTGGGTAATTCGCTATTCGGCAGGAACTCGCCCGCAATTTGATCAGGGGCTAGGAATTCTTCCCAGCCAACCCCGTAGACCTCCAATGGAACTCCAGCAGCGAGTGCATCGCGCACAACAGGACGAAACTCCCCACGGGTTGAACCAACAAAAAGAACGCCAGATTTTTGCCCTGAGGTCATTGGTGTGAAGCGATTGGCATTGGTGGCCTGCAAAAGCGGGGTAAATTCACCAATCTCCGGGTCAGGACTCCAGTGATTACTTGCAGCAAATGCTCGCGAATACTGGCCGGCTTCACCGGGCTCAACGAGTTCAGGGTGCGAGATCACCCACAGCATCCAGGTTGCACTGGTATTGGAAGGAACAACTCGTCGCAGCCCACGCAAGACCAGAACAACGTCGTCGCTATCGCGCTTCTCGCTGTTGGCACCAGCGCGAGAAACCACTTTTGCCTCCACTCCCTCGGCAATCAGGGCTTCGGCTAGGTCTGTGGCAAACCAGTAGTCCCCCCACTGCTTTCCCGCTTCGCCTTTGGGCGCTGAAGTAACAATGGACCATTGGGGTTTACGTGAGAAGGGTTTCATGACTTAGCCCGCCCGATGAGAAACCCGAGCCCCCAGGAAATATGCATGACAGGAAAGACAATAGGTAATAAAAGTCCGCTCCGACCGGCCTGTGAAATAACACTTGCCCCAATTACTCCCAAAAAGTAGGCAACGAATGGAATCAAGCCAATCCACATTAATAATTGTTGTGATGCAAGCGCGCCAATGAGTAGTAGCAATAAGCCGAGAACTAGCCCGATGACAAGTGCCGGGGCTGCCAGGTAGCGCAATGAAATCGTTTCACGGTAGCGACGAGCAACTTCCCGGCGCCACGTTCCATAACCAAAATATTGCTGCGCAAGTTCACGAAGACTCGAGCGAGGGCGGTAGGTAACCACCATCTCGGGGGTAAACCAAACTTTGCCACCGGTTTCACGGATTCGGTGATTCATCTCCCAGTCTTGAGCCCGCACCATTGATTCGTCATATCCGCCAACGCGCTCCAAGGCAATTCGACGAAAACAGCCCAAATACACGGTGAGTGCTTCACCCTCGGCGCCACCGACATGAAATGCCGCCCCGCCAACACCAAATTTTGACGTCATCGCAGCAGCTATCGCCTTTTGCATCGGTGTCAGTCCACTTGCCGCCATGACCCCACCGACGTTGTCGGCACCGGTTCGATTCAGAGTCTCGACGCCAATGCGGATGTAATCGGAAGGAATGAGTGCATGACCGTCAACCCGAACAACTACTTCAGAGGTTGTCGCCCCGATTGCCGCGTTGAGCGCTGAAGGGGTTTTTCCGCTGGGATTAGCGACCACTCGCACACTCGGGTGACGGTCCGCTAGTTCGGCCGCAATCACTTCGGTTCGATCCCGTGATGGGGCAACCGCAAGAGCAATCACCATGTCACCTTGATAGTCCTGAGCCAGTAAGCGCTGGATCGCGGACTCGAGGTGTTCTTCTTCATTGAGCACGGGCATCACGATTGCAACACTTGGGAGAGGATTCATTGATCTAGGGCTCCTGGTCCAGATCTGCGTATCCACGCAAAATATTGCTGTCGACTCCGTTTACTTCACCTGAGATATCTTTTCGAAAATGCGCGTCAGAAACGAGTGACGTATTGACCGCGTTGGAATCCTGGGCGTGCCGGACATAGATATATCCGTGCCCGTGGGTTCGGTAGATCAATCCCCCGTGTTCGGTGACACGCTCGATTAAAGCTAGGTCAACTGATTTAGGAACGGGCCGCCACCCGCCAACTTCTCGAAGGTCAGCTTGGGAAATCAACATGGTTCCACCGGCGACAAACTTCGCATACTTTTCAGCAGCGTACGTCGGTCGAAACACCGTGACGTCTTCGCCGGCAAGATAAATGTTGTCGAGCGCCTTGCCCACAAGTTGCGCCCCTGAGAACATGCGAGCTGTGACCAAATCCCAGACATGTTCTGATCCATAGAAATCATCATCGTCTATTTTCGTAATGAGTTCACCGCTGGCAAGGGAACTCGCCACCGTCAACACCTCACCCAAGTTGAGGGTGTCGGGTTCACCGTGAGTCAGAGCGGGAAAGGGCAAATCAGAGAGTTGCGCTTCGATCTTGGCGTCGAGTTCAAATCCGTGGGTGAGGAGAATGAGTTCGAGATTCGGGTACGTTTGCCGGGAAACGAACTCAACTATTTCGTGCAAATAATTTTCTCGATTCGTTACCAACACCATGGAAACACTGGGCCAACCAAAAATCTGAGGGTGCGGCGAATGTTTACGTAAGGCACTATTTCGCTGGGCAATCGATCTGAATTCTATTTCCCGAGGATCAGCCGTTGAATCATCAAGATTGACTCCACAGGCTTGTAATTGGATTTTTTGGGTGAGCGTGAGCCCCGTTGTTTCCGTTAGCCCGGTGACCCCGCGAAGTCGGTGAACGGTGGCGGAATCAAGTGAATCAGGAAGTGAAAGAGATGTTGCCGGGACCACATTGGCTTGTGCAAGTGAGCGACGACCAATTGGGCGGTGTACGAGTGGGTTCACCACAAACTCGGTGTCCGGGGCCGTCAACCAGGTGTTCTCTTGTGTGACGGTCAGATCAGTAGAACGAAGGTGAGGATTTTCACTGGAATTTGCGATCGTTAAATATCGAAGTGTTTCTGCGAGGTTTCCGCTACGCGGAAGCGCTTTCGGTTCCCAACTAACTTTAGGGGTGAAAACCCCACCCGGCGTTGGAGTGCACGCACGCAATAGGCCTGACAACATGACTGCCAGCGAGAGTTCGGTAGCAACGCTTGCATCGGCTTCAAAACCGGAATCGGTCCATCGCGCAGAAAATTGCGACAATGCAAGTTCAGGTCTTCCCAACCAACCCGAACGCGGCGCCGTTGCCTGGTCAATAACCAGATTGACCGACATGGCAACTTCCCCCGTGCCAGCGACTTCTGCTATCAACTCACGCAATGAATCGCGGTTGTGAACCCGGATCGTGAAGTTCCCGGCGCGACCTTTGCGCACTTTGGGAGCCGCCACGCGATTTGAGCCCTTCACGGTCAGCACTTTAGAGGGTCAGACCCGCCCAGCGGGGCTAGCGGTGAGAATCGACCGCCCATTCACACTAATCTTGCCCA
>JBIHZX010000109.1:0-3934 GCA_044240195.1 Candidatus Nanopelagicales bacterium
CTTTGTCAGCCTTCCCACCAGCAAGTTCGACGATACGTTGTGCGGCCTCTCCACGCTTGTCATTGGCGTGCTGGGGTGCAACAGTCGCCAGTTTCCCGGCCTGCTCAACAATCGCGGCAATCACCTTTGGGTGTTGGTGACCAATATTGACATTGACGAGTTGCGAGGAGAAGTCCAAGAACTTATTTCCGTCGTAATCCCAGAAGTAGCTACCTTCGGCTCCCGCGATACACATTGGCTTAAGAGCTTTTTGCGCACTCCACGAATGAAAAACATAGGAGCGGTCCAGATCATAAACGCGAGCACCTTCAGCAGCATCAATATTTGTCATAACAGAACTCTAGATCCAACTGTCGAAAGTCGCGACGAAAGGCCCCGGTTATACCGGATTCGATGCCTTAAAGGAATCCAAGGAAACCAATTGATTTCCCGTGGCATCAAAGTTTGCCGGATCCAGCCATCGCTCAAAGGCCCGTTGCATGATGGGCCACTGACCGTCCAAAATGGCAAACCAGGCTGTATCTCGATTCCGGCCTTTGACCACCGTGGCTTGGTGGAAGGTTCCCTCATAGGTCATACCGAGACGCTGGGCAGCGCGCATCGAGGATTCATTGAGCGCATTACATTTCCACTCGTATCGGCGATAGCCGAGGTTAAATGCATTTCGCATCATGAGGAACATTGCCTCTGTTGCGATTCGTGACCTTTGAAGAATTGGTGAGTAAGTGATCCATCCGACTTCAATACTTCGAGCGCCCGGATCAATCCGCAAATAACTGGCCACACCAATAGCCTTCCCGCTGTGCTGGTCCACGATCGCGTAGAAATATGGATCGTGATCACCCTGCTTTGATTCAACCCACGCACGATATTCACTCTCGGCGAAGAATGGGCCATGGGGCATATAGGTCCATAGATGATCTGCACCAGCAAATGCAGTGAACAGATCAGATACGTGCCGATCAGCATCAAGTGGCTCCAGCCGCGTATACGTTCCGATTAATGCGCCACGCGGAACGAGAGGTGTTTGATCACTGCTTACGAGAACACCAATGCGATTGCCGTGTGCATCAATCTCAAATTGCGGTTCGTACTCCGCAATGAGCTTCTCGCTCATGAGCCGATGAGGTCATTAATTGCAATGGTTGCGTTGCGATCTGGACCGACACCGATTGCACTGATTCGAGTTCCGGATTTTTCTTCCAGGAAATTGACGTAGTCGCGTGCATTCTTTGGTAAGTCAGCGAGTGTTTTTGCACCGGAGATATCTTCACTCCAACCCGGCAGCATTTCGTAGACCGGTTTAGCATGATGGAATTCCGTCTGGGTCATCGGGATTTCTTCACTTCGTTCACCATCGATGTCGTAGGCAACACAGACCGGGATCTGATCCCAGCCGGTGAGGACATCGAGTTTAGTTAAGAAAGTGTCCGTTAGTCCGTTAATCCGAGTTGCGTAGCGAGCAATCGGGACATCGAACCAACCGCACCGACGCGGACGACCCGTCGTAACTCCACGCTCTCCACCAATTGTGCGTAACTTCTCACCATCTTCATCGAAGAGCTCGGTGGGGAAAGGGCCTGAGCCGACACGAGTTGTGTACGCCTTGAGAATTCCCACCACCCGGTCAATGCGGGTTGGTCCAATACCACTTCCCGTACACGCCCCACCGGCGGTGGGATTACTCGAAGTCACAAATGGATACGTGCCATGGTCAACATCAAGGAGGGTTCCCTGTCCCCCTTCAAGGAGAACTACCTTGCCTTCGTCGAGAGCCTTATTAAGTATGAGTGAAGTGTCGCGAACCATGGGTCGAAGAATTTCAGCGAATTGCAGCAGGTCAGTAACCACCGAGTCAATATCAATTTCGCGTCTGTTAAACACTTTGACCAGAACCTGGTTTTTACTCGTTAGCGCGCTCTCTACTTTTTGTCGCAAAATTGATTCGTCGAATAAATCCTGAACGCGAATACCAACGCGTCCGATCTTGTCACTGTAAGTAGGGCCAATTCCTCGACCCGTGGTTCCGATTTGAGCTTTGCCCAAGAATCGCTCAGTGACCTTGTCCAAAGTCACGTGATAACTGGTGATTAAATGCGCATTCGCGCTAATCAGCAATTTTGAGGTATTGATCCCTCGATCATTGAGGCCGGCAATCTCAGCTAATAAAACGGCGGGGTCAATCACAACCCCGTTAGCGATTACTGGAATTACTTCCGGGGTCAGGATCCCACTGGGAAGCAGATGCAGTGCGAATTTTTGATCACCGATGACAACCGTATGGCCGGCGTTATTACCGCCTTGGTATCGAACTACGTAATCAACACGATCACCTAAGAGATCTGTTGCCTTACCTTTGCCTTCATCCCCCCATTGGGAGCCAAGCAGAACTATTGCGGGCACTGAGAAAGGCTACCGGAGAAGATATGGACCCGTGTGAGTGACTGTTGTTTGCGCGAGTTGTGAAGCAATCATTTTTCGGTAACCTGTGACTTCACGTGAAAAGTGAGGATTTCCTTGAAAAGCTTAGACATTAAATTGGACGATGAAAAACTGCTTGCAGATCATTTCACGGGCTTGCATTCTGGTGGGGGTCGAAGTTCAATCTCTGGTGGGCAAAGCGCGGCTGACCTCGCATTAATGGAGTTGAATATTGCCGGATACGCGCGAGATCGTTCTGAAGTCTTGCCGGTCACGGCGCGCGGCGCAACCGTGCTCTCACCTTATATTCGACACAATCTGCTGACCCTCGACAAGGTCTGGAACCGGGTAGCAAAGGCGCCCTTTGCAGATCGAGAGAAATACCGAGACGAACTGCTGTGGCAGGAGTATTCACGACACCTCTATGCACGGTTGGGTACGCGTCTATTCCACAACCTTCGATTCGAACAGGTGCGAGATGCCCCCGGCGATGGTTGGCCGCAAAATGAAGCAGACATGGCCTGTATTGAATTTGCAGTTGAAGAATTAGGTCGTGACGGTTGGATTGTGAACCAAACCAGAATGTGGTTGGCATCGCAGTGGACAGTTCGAAATCAAGTTGGCTGGCTGCACGGTCAAGAGCGGATGTATCGCGAGTTGATCGACGGGTCGCGGGCCGCAAATCTGACCGGCTGGCAATGGGTTGTTGGTTCAGGAAATGGCAGACCGTATGGGCTTTCCCAGTGGCAGGTGCAAAAACGAGCACCGCAGTTGTGTGGTGGGTGCGCCCTGAAGAGCAACTGTCCCATTGCACATTTCCCTGATGAACGTCCACTCGATGAAACACCAACAGAACCGCTACTCGCCTCCGACCCTGATCCTGGCGAAACCGCCGGTCCTTCGATTGCAGTGAAAAACAGTACCCCGCAGTTTGTGCTAATCACTATTGATTCGATGGGTGATCAGGATCCAGCATTTATGGCTCATCCAACGTTGCCGGTTGCCTTTGTCTTCAATGAAGCAGCTCTAGCGAAGTTACAACTTTCATCAAAGCGCATCTTCTTTTACCTCGAGACACTTCAGGACTTAGCGCAACGAAGGGACGTGCGGCTATTTTTGGGTGACCCGTATGAGTTCGCCCGCCAGAATCACGTCGCCGTAACCTATGCACCGGTTCCCAGTTTTAAAAAATTCGCACATTTAGCCGAGATTCACCCTTACCCGTGGTTAAAAAGACCGCATGGACAATCTGTGAAGTCATTCTCAGCTTGGCGGGGGAAATTACGCTAGGTCAGCCAGCGCCCGCCCGAGATCGCGTCCACTTAGCCAGCCGGCTTCAACCCGGGGTCGGTCACTGAATTCATCACCTGCACGTGAGACATCACCGAGAATAAAGTTGGGCTCACCCGATGTGGTTCCTTCAACTGGTTTTGCAAAAGTCCACCGGTGGGCATGTGTCCAGATCGGATCGGCATTAAATCCCATGATCCGCTTTGCCGCAGCTATCGCGACG
>JBIHZX010000040.1:0-13315 GCA_044240195.1 Candidatus Nanopelagicales bacterium
GCAAGCACCATGACGAGTGCGGCGGCGGCAGCACCGAGAAGTGGATTGATATCAAAGACCACCGCTGCTGCTACACCAGGAACAATCCCGTGAACGAAAGCGTCACCAAAGAAACTCATCCCACGAAGAACCAACCATGTTCCGACAACCGCGGTCATGAGTCCAGCGAGAATTCCACCCGCTAGGGCACGCTGTTGAAACCCGAGTGCAAACGGGTCAAGAAACCATTCCACCGGGTCAGCCTTGCAGACCCTCCACTATCAGCTGTGCATTGGCTCGCATCATCTCAATGTAGGTTGCTGCAGGTGAACCTGGTTCCCCAAGACTTTCCACATAAAGCGGAATGACCCTGATGTCGGTTCCTGATTCTGCAGCAACGGCTTCAGCCAACGCTGTTGGAGAAGATGTGTTTGAGAATATTGCAGTGATGCCTTCGCTTTGGATTGTCGCAACAAGTGCGGCTAGATCTGCTGAACTGGGCTCGGCCAATGTGGTTCCGGCCGGAATAACCGTTCCTGCAACTTCGTAACCGTAAACATCCGCTAGGTAGCCCAATGCCTCATGGTCGGTGACAAGGATCCGCTGGTCGGCCGGGACTGACTCGAGCAAGGCACGAACATCACCTTCGGCTGCGCGGATTTGCGTTGCCGTGGTCTGCGCACACGTGGTGTACGCCTCATCGCCTGTGGTTTTGGTGAGTTCTGCACCAATGAGCTCAGCGGCTGTTGCCATGCGACTCATGTCAAACCAGAAGTGTGGATCCATTGATCCGTGATCATCGTGGCCCTCTTCATCTGAGTGGCCCTCTTCATCTGAGTGGCCCTCTTCATCTGAGTGGCCCTCTTCATCTGAGTGGCCCTCTTCAGAATGTGATCCAGCCCCAAATTCAATGGGGTCAAGTAAGGGTGCGACTTCAAAGATATTTGCACCGTCACTTGTCGCATTTGCTAACGAGTCGGTCAGTCCACTTTCTAGACCTAATCCATTGACGACCACCAAGTCAGCGCTGATCATGGATGCAACTTGATCTGATGAAGCTGAGAAATCATGTGGGTCGACACCATTGGGCATCAAGACCTCAACTGTTCCACCGGCGCAGAGAACGATGTCGTTGGTTACATCGCCGAGCATGGTGGTGGTTGCCACTACCGAAACGGATCCACCGGCTTGTGAATCTGCAGATTCTGCTACTGCCTTGGGAGTACTTGTCGCACCTGCTGAATCGGTGGAGGTGTCAGTACTCGAACATGCTGACAGGATCAGGGTTGAGGTGGCAAGGAGGCTTAATAGGGCAATTTTTGTGGTGGTCATGTGCTCAACATAAACTTAATGATAATGATTGTCAAATGCATTAGCGGTTAGAATGAGCCACCCAGTTTGAGAATAGACATTCCGACAAGGGCGCCAACGACTAGAAGGCGCATGAAGCGACGACCCGAGCTCAGCAAGGGCCAGGACAAGGCGAGTAGCCAGCCAAGGAATGCGGCAACGATGAGTAGGAAGATCGCGCCCAGCCAGGCCCACGAATCACTGAGGATCAAACCCAGAAGCAGTGAGGAGCCCAAACCAACAATAAGAAGCCAGCGAGGGGCAGCGGTTACCCGTGCTAAAACTGGGAAGCTTTTGCGCTCAAAAGCGGCACGTCTCGGACTCGAGGAGTATTGAGGAGACTTGGGCACTCTAGGTGTTGCCGGTTGACTGTTTTTGGGTGTGAACTGTGGGCCACCGGGACCACGAACACCACCGGTACCTTTTGGTTCTTTCTTGTCCTTGGCCACGGCTAGTCCTTCCTGGTGAAAGCGCGTCCGAGTGAAAACCCGATGCTAGGCGAACTCTAGTGCGCGTTAATGTTCACAGATGAGCCTGCCAGATTTTATGAATATTGCACCAAACACCATTGCCGTTATAGTGCAATTGGCTGTGCCAGCGGGTGCGAGGGTTCAATTCGAGCAAGGTCACGAGCGCATGGTGGAACTGAGTGCGCAGTCACCCGGTTTTTTGTCAAGTGAGCTTGGTCAGTCCACCGATTCACTCGAGGATTTCACCCTGATTCACAGGTGGGCCGACGTCGGTGCATACCGCAAATTCTTGAGTCGATATGAAGTAAAACTTGAGGTAATACCTTTTCTGTCAACGTTTACCAAGGACTCGGTGACGGTGGAAATCATTATGGATTCTCAATCGGATCGGGTTGAAAACGGAACCAGTTCACTGGCTTCTGATGCACAAACATTTGATCGAGGAAGTATCCACGGTGAGCGCTAAATTTGAGAACCTATTTGACGCTGGGATTGAACTTGGGTCTCTCTTGCGAGAACAGCACTCGGAATTAATTACCGATGTACTGATTGCGTGCGTTATGCCTAACGGCGTTCCCGTTGCTCTTGGAATTGAGAGTGTTGTGGGCGCGCGTGAACTTTTTGGCATCCAATTAACTCGAACCGGTGAAACTGTGGTGCTCGACCCGGATTTTCTCTCCAGTTTTGACGAAAACTTGGTGAACGGTAAACGAGTGATTCTGGTTGATGACGGTGTTGAAACAGGTACAGCGGCAACTATTTGCAGTCAATGGCTCAGATCCTTGGAGGTTGCTGAATTGGTGTTAGCCGTTCCGGTCTGCCCACGTACAGCCATGAACCAATTGCAGTTTCTCTTCACAGGTATCGTCTCGGTCCAGTCACCGCTTGGCGCGCGATCACTCGCCTGGCACTACACGGATTTTGACGTCATTGACCTTGAGTCTGCCTTAGCCCTGCTTGATCAGCGATCGAAGGCAATGGGTGCTTAAAGCCCACCATTAGACTCACTCCATGGATCGTGTTGACGCAGTCGTAAACCTTGCCAAGCGCCGTGGATTTGTATTTCAATCCTCAGAGATTTATGGCGGTAGTCGCTCCGCTTGGGATTACGGTCCCAATGGCGTGGAACTCAAAGAGAATGTGCGCAAGCAGTGGTGGCAGGCGGTCGTTCGCCAACGCGACGACGTTGTGGGGCTTGACTCCTCCGTCATTTTGGCACCCCAAGTGTGGGAGGCCTCAGGTCACGTTAATGCATTTGTTGACCCTTTGACCGAATGCAAGAATTGCCATAAGCGTTACCGAGCCGACCAGTTACTGGAAGCGTATGAAGAAAAGCATGGCAAAGAAGCCGCTAACGGTCTTGCCGACATTAACTGCGTGAACTGTGGCACAAAAGGTCAGTTCACTGAACCGCGTGACTTCAACGGAATGTTGCGCACATCTATCGGGGCCGTCGAAGATGCCGGTGCAGTTCACTACTTGCGTCCAGAAACTGCCCAAGGAATTTTTGTTAACTTCCTCAATGTGATGACCGCGGCTCGCAAAAAGCCACCATTTGGTATTGGCCAAACTGGTAAGAGTTTCCGCAATGAGATTACGCCAGGAAACTTCATTTTCCGCACACGTGAATTTGAACAAATGGAAATGGAATTCTTTGTAAAGCCTGGAACCGATGAAGAGTGGCACGACTATTGGCTTGACCAACGCTGGAACTGGTATGTGGATCTGGGCATAAACCCAGAGAACATGCGACGCTTTGAACACCCGAAAGAAAAACTCAGCCATTACTCAAAGCGCACCGTTGATATTGAATACCGATTTAGATTCGCTGGGAGCGAGTGGGCAGAACTCGAAGGTGTTGCAAACCGCACCGACTTTGACCTTAAAACCCATAGTGAGCACTCCGGTACTGATTTGAGTTACTTTGACCAAGAGTCCGGGGAACGCTGGACGCCATATGTGATTGAACCTGCGGCGGGTCTTACTCGCGCAGTCTTGGCATTCATGCTGGATGCTTATGACGAAGACGAAGCACCGAACTCAAAAGGTGGAGTAGATACCCGAACAGTTTTGCGATTTGACCCGCGTCTGGCGCCCGTTAAGGCAGCAGTCTTGCCGCTATCGCGAAATGCGGATCTTGGGCCTAAGGCACAAGCGATCGCAGCAGAGTTGCGCAAGCGTTGGAATGTTGATTTTGATGACGCAGGTGCGATCGGTCGCCGCTATCGCAGACAAGATGAAATCGGTACGCCCTATTGCATCACGGTTGACTTCGATTCACTCGAGGATCAGGCAGCGACAATCCGCGATCGAGACACCATGGCCCAAGTACGCATTGGCATTGATGCGCTCACCGGCTGGTTAAGTGAGCGCATCCCGATCTAATTGTTCCAATCCTCGATATGTCCTTCGGGACGATCTAATGGGCACGGGGCTGTCAGCAAGCTGCCACAGTCCGCACACTCCGCATCCAGTAGGTAACCCGCTATTTCGTAGTCCTCAAAGACGACTTTCACCACCATCACATTGCCGCCACAAACGACACATGCATTGGTAGGAATGCCCCGTTGGTCGATTGTGTCGGAGCCCTGCGGGCTCTTCTGGCCTCGATGGTTGTGGTTCACGGCTAGTTGCCGGTAGCAGGAATACCTGCAACAGCCCGCTTAAGTCCATGACCGGCGGCGATACGAACGGCCTTGCGCGCGGAAATTTCCAATGGTGCGCCGGTCTTTGGGTTTCGCCCGGTTCGCGCGCTACGTTCGACAACGTCAAGGGTGAGGAATCCAGGAATGGTTACTTTTTCTTGGTTCATCAGTGACTCGATAACAACGGCCTGAATACTGGTGAGAACCTGCTCGACGCTGGCGGTGGGAACTCCACTGTGAGCTGATGCGGCGGTGATGAGTTCAGAACGGTTCATATGACTCCTTAGTGATAATGATTTTCATTACCATAACATATGAGCCTATATTCATCAGTTTTGCCGGTGATGGGTGACACCCGCGTGTCGCGGGAATCACTCTCGAGGCGGTTTGTAACCCTCAGATTCAATGCGTGCCGCATTTCTGGGGAGCAGGAAGCTCATGAGCAGGCCTAGGAAAACGAAGATTCCAGCGAGAATGGAAACGGACTTAATCGCTGTGACGAACCCTTCGGAAGCTCCGGCAACCAGCTCTTGACCATTTGGTTGCGCGGCCAGTGATGGAATCGCTTGCCCGGCGCTGCTGGCAACCTCGTCACTGATCTGCTGTGCCTGTGCCGCCGGAATCCCTCGATCTTCGAGGTGGCCTGCGGTTGACCCAAGACCAATGAGCAAGGTCGTTCCAATGAGGGCGGTGCCAATTGCGGCGCCCACCTGACGTGAAGTTGACTGAACGGCACTTGCAGAGCCCGATTCAGCAATAGGGACTTCAGAGAGAATGACACCGGTGAGTTGTGCGGTAGCAAAACCAACGCCCAACCCATAGATGAACAACCACGGCGCCATATTCCAACCGGTAACGGTTTCGGAGAAGATAAATCCCAGTCCCGCAATTCCAATGACTTCCAAGACCATGCCAATTTGCAGAACGCGAACTGGACCAACGCGTTGGGAGAGCGGTGCACCAACACCGGATGCGGCAAATGAACCGACGGCGAGTGCCGTCAAGATAAAACCGGTTTGAAGTGCGTCGTAGCCGCGTGTTGCCTGGAGAAATAAGGGAATTGCGAAAAGCAACCCAAATTCACCGAGGCTGACAATAAGTGCGACCCCGTTACCGGCACCAAAGCTTTTGATACGGAATAGGCGTAGATCGAGAATCACAACCTTCCCGGATGCAATCCGCCGCTTCTCAACAAAAACCATGAGGATGAGAGCGATAATTCCCAGAATTCCGGAGACAAGCACGATCGATACGGAGTCAAGGGGCCACGTCCAACCGCCTATCTTGAAGTCGGCAATCGGCGTGATCCAGCCATAACGTTGCCCTTCGATCACAGCAAAGACAATTCCGACCAATCCCAGTGTGATCAACAAGGTTCCTGGAATATCAAATCCTTTGCGCGCGAACAGGTCGCGTGTCTCGGGAACAACTGCGATCGCACCGATAATCACAATGATTCCAATCGGAACATTGATGAGGAAAGCCCAATGCCAAGACGCATAGGTAGTGAGGTAGCCGCCAACCAGTGGTCCAAGGGCTGCCATGCCACCGATAGTTCCGCCCCACACCGCGAAAGCCACGGCGCGCGACTTGCCAACAAAAACAGCGTTAATCACGGACAGGGATGCCGGCAAAATCATTGCGCCACCAATTCCCTGGAGTGCGCGTGCTGTGATCAGAGTTATTGACGAGTCAGAGGCAGAAACGAGAACACTGGCGAGAACGAAAGTCACTACGCCGACAATGAAAAGCAGTTTTCGACCAAAACGATCAGCGAGGCGACCGAAGAAGATCAACAGCGAGGCAAAGGTCAGTGAGTAAGCAGCATTAACCCATTCAGCGTCATTGGTCGTTAAGTTCAAATCGGTGACCATGGTGGGAATTGCAACGTTCACCACCGTGGCATCGAGAATAATCATGGCGACACCGAGTGCGAGGAAAACCAGGGCGGCCCATCGTTTTTTACCTTCTAAAACCACGTTATGAACGGGTGGGGTGGTGGGGTTCGACATTATTCTCCTTAGACGTCACCTGAGTGTGCCCTATGCCATGAAGTATTGAAAATCAGACATGCGAAACTTGGGGAATGTCTGCCAAGCTTGCAATTGGATCTTATGTAGTGGATCCACCCGTGGTGCTAGCCCCAATGGCAGGAATCACCAACCGAGCATTTCGCCGGCTCTGCCGTGAGGAAGGTGCGGGACTTTATGTCTCTGAGATGGTTACTTCACGGGCGCTGGTTGAGCGTAATGAAGCCACGATGGACTTGGTGAGTTTCGCCGCTGACGAATCCCCACGCTCGGTACAGCTTTACGGCGTTGATCCGCTCGTTATGGCGAAAGCCGTCTCAATAATTGTTGACGAGGATCGCGCCGACCACATTGATATGAACTTTGGTTGCCCGGTCCCCAAAGTCACCCGCAGGGGAGGTGGCAGCGCGTTACCGTGGAAACGTGATTTGTTCAAAGAAATTGTTGAACGTGCGGTTGATGCCGCGGGTGGGAAAGTACCCGTCTCAGTGAAAATGCGAAAAGGGATTGACGACCAACACTTGACCTACTTGCAAGCGGGGGAGAGCGCTGCCCGAGCCGGGGTTGCTTGGGTCGCACTGCACGGTCGAACAGCGGCCCAAATGTATGGCGGGAGTGCCGACTGGGACGCAATTAAAAACTTGAAGGACCACCTGCGTCAATTCAATACTCCGGTACTCGGGAACGGTGATATCTGGACCGGTGCTGATGCACTGGAAATGATGGCGCACACCGGCGCTGACGGAGTGGTAGTTGGCAGGGGTTGTCTGGGACGACCATGGTTGTTCTCCCAATTGACCGCAGCTTTTGCTGGCGAAGAGTTGCCTACTGAGCCGCGACTGGGCCGAGTCCTTGAGATCTTGCGTAGGCACGCTGAATTACTTTCCCTTGATTACGGTGAAGCTAAAGGGTGTCGCGATATGCGCAAACACATGGCCTGGTACCTCAAAGGATTCAGTGTCCCGCACACGGTTCGCCAGCCGCTGGGAACCGTGCAGACCCTGGCAGAACTGGACGCTCTCTTAGCCCAGATCAATCCCGACCAAGATTTCAATTCAGAGGTGGGATCTGGTCCACGCGGTCGAACTTCTGGTGGGCGTCGTCCGGCCCTGCCTGATCGCTGGTTGGAGAGTTGCGAGTTAACCGCCGAGGATCGGGTAAACGTTTCCCTTGCCGAACTCAGTGTCAGTGGTGGCTGACTTCATCACATGTGTCGCACCACCGAACTCGTGGCTAAACATGTGAACATGGGGCAGTGGCTCTGGAACCGGTAACTTCACCAGCGCGCATATTTACTTTAGTCCTTACCGTCGGTGTCAGTTTTCTGCTTTTGATCCCGATTGGGGCGGCCGCCCAGATTGTCCTTACTTCGCAGATTGAAGATGAAACCCAGACCCAGGTAATCGTGGTGATGGACCCGTCGGGTGCATGGAATAACCAGAAAGCCGCCAAAAATGAACGACTTGAACGGGCATCCGAGTTATACGCCTCAGGGGTAGCTCCCGTAATCATGGTGACCGGACCGCAGCGGGCATTTGAAAGATCACAGGAGGAATTAGAAAAATTGGGTATCCCAGCCAATGACGTGATTTATCAGCCCACGGGAACTGACACCTTGGGAACGTTGGCCGTGGTCGCCACATTGCTCGAAGACTTAGGTTGGAGTTCGGCCACGATTGTGACCGACCCGGCTCACTCAGCTCGGGCTCAGGTAACAGCGGGAAAATATGGAATCGACGCCCATATGACCCCCTCATCGGTTGATGGCGCATCCTCGCTAACTTCTGAATACATTGCCCGTGAAGCAATCGCCCTGATGTGGTACTACCTGTACAACCAATGGCAGGTTCCACAGATCCTTTCCAGCAAGTAAAGTCACGCATGTGGCGATTCCAGCGGGTTACAACGAACATGACGTTGCGCGCCCAGTAGTTGAACCGGTCAAGGAGAATACGCGCAGTGCATTTGCCCGCGATCGCGCCCGCGTTCTTCACTCTTCGGCATTGCGTCGCCTTGCTGCTAAGACCCAGGTGCAATTAGCGGGTGTCGCTGATTTCCCGCGCACGCGGTTGACCCACACCTTGGAAGTTGCTCAGATTGCCCGGGAATTGGGCGATGCTTTGGGCTGTGATGCGGATCTGGTGGAAGTCGCCGGGCTCGCCCACGATCTCGGTCACCCACCATTTGGTCACAATGGTGAAGATGAACTTAATCGCCTCGCTGATTCAATTGGTGGTTTCGAAGGCAATGCTCAAACACTGCGGGTTGTCAGTCGTCTTGAAGCAAAAGTCCTCACCGAAAGTGGCGAGTCTGCGGGCCTGAACCTTTCCCGTGGATCGTTAGATGCATCCTGCAAATACCCGTGGGCACGAACCCCGGGGAACCCGAAGTTTGGTTACTATGAAGATGACGCGGAAGTTTTCGCATGGTTGCGTGAAGGTGCGCCGGGAACCCAAACGTGTCTCGAAGAGCAAGTGATGGATTGGTCCGACGATGTCGCATATTCGGTCCATGACTTTGAAGACGCCGTTCACTCAGGTCTGGTATCCATTCTTGAATTCGGGGACAAAAATGTTACCGATGAACTTTGTTTAATTGCCCAGCAACGGTACTTGCCCGAGGTTTCGCTTGAGCAGTTACAGGAAGCGGTGTCACGACTTCGCAATCTCGACTATTTCCCGAGTTCATTTGATGGCTCAATGCGCAGCATGGTGATGCTCAAGAAGTTCACCAGTCACCTGATCGGTCGTTTCAGTGTTTCCGCTCAAATCGCCACCCAGCAGCAATTCGGGGATCAACGACTGACGCGCTATGACGCCACCTTGATTGTTCCCCAAGAAGTAAGAGATGAAGTTGCGGTCATGAAATCGGTCGCGGTCAAGTGGGTCATGAACCGTCCTGGTGCGGATCGCGCCTATGCACGACAGCGAGAAATAATTGCCGAGCTCGTGCACGCGTTAGTGCTGGACGCCGGTCGTAATCTTGAGCGTTGGCTCAAGCCAACATTTGAAGAAGCGTCCACCGATGCGCAGCGTTTCCGGGTTGTGATCGACCAGGTCGCCAGTCTGACCGATATCAGTATCGAGCAGTGGCACACTCAATTTTGTCGCTAGCCCGCAACTACTAGTTGGTGAGGCCGCGCACTGTTTCTGCGCACCGCTCGAGTTCTTCGCGGGTATTGAAAACATGCGGCGACACACGGACCAACGAACTCACGTGGTGGGCAATGTAGTCAACCTGTGAATATTCGGGTGTTCCCAGGGATACGTTGATTCCTGAGTTTCTTAGCCCAGCAACAATTGCTGCTGCCTCAACTCGTTCGTGGTTGAAAGTAACGATTCCGCTTTTTTCAACACCTCGGTCAAGGACGTTCACACCAGGAATCTCAGCGAGCAGCAGCCGTATTTCACCCGCGAGGTAATTAATCCGCAGGTGAATGGCATCCATGCCAAGTGCCAGCGAGTAATCAATCGCAGCACCCAGACCCAGCAGGGCCGCATAACTTTTTTCCCAAGCCTCAAATCGCTGCGCATCGGTCCGCATGCTGTAACCGTCAGGGTTCCAGTTGGCTCCGTGTAAATCAGCGGGGAAGGGCTCAAGTTCGGCCAAAGCGCGTGCTGAGCAATACATGAAACCGGTCCCACGCGGGCCGCGAACAAACTTACGTCCCGTCACGCTCAAGAAGTCAGCGCCGATGGAAATGGCGTCAACGGGTAGTTGCCCAACCGACTGGCAGGCATCAACCAAGTACCAAGCATTTGATTGCGCCCGCGCAAGTGCATGGCCGATCGCAGCGACCGGGTTGATCAACCCATTTTGACTCGGGCAGTGATTAATGAGAACAGCTGCAACGTTGTCATCCAACATTGATTCCAGTGCCGCAACGTCGGTTACCCCTTTGTTGTCATCGGGAATAAATTCAAGTTGAACCCCGAAGTGGCGAGCTAATTGCATTACCGGCAAAACATTTGATGCGTACTCCGAGGAGGATGCAAGAATTCTTGTGTCGGGTCCAAAATCCCCAGCAAAAGTGATCGCACTAAAAGCCCGATCCCACGAGTCGGTGGCGGAGGTGCTGAGGGCGATATTTGCACCACTCGTGTCCAGCAGGGCGCCGATTGAGTCGCGAACCGCATCGATGCGATCAACGGTGCGAGCATGTGCCTCATACCCACCGATCATTTCCTCCAGGCGCAGGTGCTCAACCATGGTTTCAACGACAATCGCCGGTGGTAAAGCGCTCCCAGCGTTATTGAGGTGAACTACCTCGGTGCTCCCGAGAGTGTCAGCGCGAAGCCTCTCAACATCGAGTCCGGATTTGTCATTGGCCATGGGAGCATTCAACCTTGGATCACGGGACCGGTCCGCACCGGACGTAGACTGCCCATATGGCGGGCCGAATCAGAGACGAGGACATTGCCCTCGTCCGCGAACGCGCCCGAATCGACCAGGTGGTCTCTGAATACGTCACTCTGAAGTCCGCCGGCGGGGGTTCCCTCAAAGGGTTATGCCCATTCCATGAAGAACGTTCACCCAGTTTTCACGTCACGCCCAGCAGAGGCATGTGGTACTGCTTTGGATGTGGTGAAGGTGGGGACCTACTCAGTTTTGTGCAAAAAATTGATCATCTGAGTTTTGCCGAAGCCGTTGAAAAGCTGGCTGATAAAGCCGGGGTTCAGCTGCAATACGTTGATGGGGGAGCAAGCCCCAATAAACAACAGGGGCAGCGTAAACGATTAGTGGAAGCCCATAAAAAGGCAACAGATTTCTACCAAGCCCAACTTCTCACCCCAGAGGCACAAACGGGACGTGAGTTCCTTACTCAGCGCGGATTTGAATCCGAGATTTGTGCCACCTTCAGTGTGGGATACGCACCTAAAGGTTGGGACGCCCTCACCAACCATCTGCGTCAAGCGGGTTTCACCGATCAAGAGCTGCTCGCCGGTGGACTCGTTTCCCAAGGCAACCGAGGAATTTATGACCGCTTCCGTGGCCGCCTGGTCTGGCCGATCCGCGAACTCGGTGGTGAAGTCATTGGTTTTGGGGCTCGAAAGTTGTATGACGATGACGAAGGGCCCAAGTACCTGAACACACCGGAAACACCTATATATAAAAAGAGCCACGTGCTCTATGGACTCGATCTCGCTAAGCGCCTAATCTCTAAAGAGCAGCAAGCCGTCATTGTTGAGGGTTACACCGACGTGATGGCCGCGCACCTGGCTGGTGTGGGGACAGCGGTTGCGACCTGCGGTACCGCATTTGGCGCGGACCACATCAGGGTTTTGCGCAGGCTCCTCATGGACGATGACCGAATGCGTGGACAGGTCGTTTTTACTTTCGACGGAGATGCGGCAGGGCAGAAAGCTGCCTTGCGAGCTTTCGAGGAAGATCAGAAATTTGTCTCCCAAACATTTGTGGCAGTGGAACCCGGCGGTCTTGACCCATGTGATCTTCGACTGCAGAAAGGGGATGCTGCTGTTCGAGACCTTATTGAGAGCCGGGTACCCCTTTTCGAGTTCGCCATTAAATCCGCATTGGCCTCCTACGACTTGAACACCAGTGAAGGCCGCATCGCTGCATTAGACGAAGCCACCCCGATCATTCGCAAAATCCGGGACTCGGCATTGCGCCCGGAGTATTCGCGTAGGTTGGCAGGTTGGCTCGGCATGGACCCAACAACCGTTGCAAAAGCAATTGGCGGGAGCGCGCCAGCATCAAATCAGTCCCGCAAATCCACTATCGGGTCAAGTGTTGAACGTGAGTCACTCAAGGCTGCATTGCAACTCCCCGGGGCGGTTAGTGAATGGTATGCATCCGTTGACGAGTCGACGTTCGTTCACCCAAAGGCCGCAGCGGTCCACGTTGCTATCGCAAAAGCAGGTGGACCGACAAAAGAACGTGAAGGTATGGCCTGGATCGACGAGGTGCTCGCTAATGCCGAAAATGACGAAGTGCGTTCCACGATTCGTGAACTTACCGTTGAACCAATGCCAACTGAACCAGGAACGCAGGATCGATATGCGGTCGGCATGATTGCGCGATTACTCGAAGTGGACTCATCGAAAAAAATTGACGAGCTAAAGGGTCAACTCACTAGATCAGAAGAGAGTGGAGATCCAACCCAATTGTTGAATCAACTTGTTGAATTGGAAACGTATCGACGCTCACTTCGTGAGATCTCATTTGGTGAAGCCTAATGTTCGGTCGTAATCAATTCCAAAAACAACTCAAAGCCGATGCCAAATTGTTGAACGTTCCTAAAAGCGAACGCATCATGGCAACGGCCCTTGGCCCCAAGGCCTATGAGCCACCTGTTGTGATCGCGACCGACTCGGCGCTCTACTTCGCAACAATCACCGAGCCGCAACGCATCGCCTGGGCCCAGATCGCTAAAGCAACTTGGGAGGAGCCTTGGCTGGAAGTTACGACCAATGACAATGTCCTGATCAAGTTGCATCTTGAACCGTGTGGGCAAGTTCCACCCATGGTTCGAGACCGGGTTACCGCAAGTGTTCTGTTTCGGGAGACATTAACTTTGGAAACCGGTGGCAGCATTACGGCAATTGGGCGGCGTGAGCCCAATAGCACTGAAATCTCGTGGCTGATCGAATTCCACGGGGAACTTGATCCCGGTGACCCATTGATAGCGGCGAGTGCTGACCGCGCCCTGGCGCAACTGCGAAATACCCTCGGGGTGTAGCACACGCTTGGCCTCTTGATAGTGTTCGGCGGTCATTCCCCCATAGCTCAATTGGCAGAGCATTCGACTGTTAATCGGAGGGTTCTTGGTTCGAGTCCAAGTGGGGGAGCGTTAGGGTCGCAGCGGAAAACCGTTGCGGCC
>JBIHZX010000110.1:0-3795 GCA_044240195.1 Candidatus Nanopelagicales bacterium
TCAAAATCAAATGCGTTAGCAAGGGTTAATCGGTTTTGATATTCGCGGTAAATCTGGGCAATCACGGATTCAATGGCAGCCTCTTTGTCAGAAGACTGCTGGGTATTTGTGAGAAAAGTTTCGTGGTCAATCAATTCATTTTTTGCCGCTGATATCCGAGAAAGCACCATGCGCGGACGAGTGTTCTTCGCATCGATGTTGAAATCGCGCAGGATCAAAGTGATCAGGCGCAGCGAATCTTGGGTGTCATAGATTGTGAAGTTGGACTTGACCCCGAGTCGGTGGGCCTCCGCACGCAAAATACGTACGCAGGCGCTGTGAAATGTTGAGACCCACATGGTGCGTCCCGCTGGTCCGACAATGTCGACCACGCGATCCTTCATTTCGGCGGCAGCCTTATTGGTGAATGTGATCGCAAGAATTTGTCCGGGGGTTGCATCCCCGGTGGCCAGCAAATGTGCGATTCGGCGGGTAAGAACCCTGGTTTTCCCCGAACCTGCCCCAGCAACAATCAAAAGTGGGCTGCCCCGATGCTCAACCGCCGTGCGTTGGGCGGGGTTGAGGTCTTCGAGTAATTGATCCCCTCGTTGTGAAAACAACTGGGATTGGCTCGAATCAGACACTGATGCAGTCTAGGCCCAACCGCCGACACCCGAACACGCGCCGAAAATCAGCGTTTGATGAAGCCAATCACGCTTACCCAGGCTCTTGCCGGAACATTTGAGGCGAGTGCGACCAGTCCCTTTTCCCCGACTTCTGCAACCACAATGGATGTAGTCTTTCCTTTTGCGGTGACGGTGGCTGAGCGTGACCCGTAGTCAACTCCACCAACGGCATACGCGGCCAAGCGACCATCAGTGCCCTTGCCCCTGGTCGTAATGCGAAGGATTACCGCTGCCACATTTTTTGGTTTCTTCGGCACGTCCCCGATCCCGGTAACTTTGGCCAGTTTCACTTCGGTACCGTCAAATTTCGCTGTTGTTAGTTTTTGGGAGGACATACCACGAGCTTTCAGCGGGACGGCGCTCGTTTGGTATCCCAGTACCTCAACTTTCACCTGTACCGATGGCTTTTTGGAAGCGGAAAGTTGAACTGTTCCGCCAACAACGGGGACAACCAATATTGCGGTTCGAGTTTTTGCTTTTCGCACATTAAGCGTTGCCGCATTGACCTTTTCTCCAATTTGACCAATGCGAAGTTTGCCCTTTTTCGTTGACTCGCTGGTCGTCACGGTGACGAGTGCACTCGTCGCTCCAACCGGTAAACCAGCAAGCGTCACGGTGCGGGTCTCACCCGGCTGAATTGCCCCTTGGCTTATGGATTCATAGCCGAGTTCGGCTCCAATACCGATGAACTCGCCTTCCTCGGGTGCAGCGCCCGGTGCCGGCACGGCCGGACCAGTAGGTGCAACTGGCGCGGGGACAGGTGCAGGGAGTGGACCAAACTCGGTCATTGGCGCGATCAAGGTATCGCTGACAACCTCAGCCTTGTTTTCCACTTCGGAGCCAGCAGGGTAATAACCCAAAACGTCCACGGTGACATCTGTGGCGCCAGCAGTAGTGGCAATTGCGATAGTTCCATTGGATGCGACCGGGATGATTGCATCCCCGGACGCATCAGAGTTAATCGGCGCTTTGACCACGGGAACACTGGAACCTGCTCCCGGCGCCCAAGCACGCAGAGTCGTGGGCGCATTTGCCCCCAAGACCGAGACGCGAATCAGGACCGAAGCAACACCGTCCGCGGGCACCCCACCGACCCCGGTGACTTTCGCAAAAATTCTTTTACTATCCCCATTCCAACGATCCTGCTGCAATCGACAACGTTCTTTCACTCCGATGGCAGATCGAGTGTCGACAACTCGAACCTGATCAACGGCAACTACTCCACTAACACGCGTAGCGGGAGCGCCGGAGGTTGAAGATCTATCGCGTGCACAAAACGGAACATTCATGGCGGTGCCGTCCCAGAATGAACTGCGACCCGATGCACCATCCCAGGTCAGTGAGATATGAATGTGGTTGCGGTGACAGGTGTTATCCGATCCTTTATCCGGCTTTGCAAAACAGCCTTTGAGTTCGGTCCACCCTTTCCCAATGTCATAGCCCCGCCAAATCCGGTCGTTCCAACCGATGTACATCACTCCAAGTCGGATTGCATTGCCGTATTCGACGCCGAATTGATCTGGTCCCATCAGCCAATTCAGAAATGTTTCGGCCTCGGCGCGATCTTCCGCAACGCGCACATTGCCCATCCAGTCGATTGCACGGCCTTCTTTGTGTTCACTTTGGCCTCCAACTCCACAGTCACGTGGGATCCACACAACTTCATCTTGGCCATAGGTTGCCTTGATCAGGTCTGCGAAGCGCTGAGTTCCTGGTTTTGCAACCGGGTCGCACTGGGCTTGTCCCTCGTATTCGGGGTGAATGTCGTACTCGGCAGGGAGTGCAACCGGGGCGCCAGCGGGCACCGGGGCAGCTGGCAAACCGACACCTGGAACGGGTGCACCAGCTAGCACGCCTGTCCAGTTGGTTGATTGCCATCCGCTGCCATCGGCTGATGCCGGGCTAGCTTGCAGGATTAATGCACTCGCACATAGAAAAATCCCACCACCGCGCAGAAGCGCGCGAAAGGAAGGCAGGGCGAGACGCCCTGTACTATGGGGAAGCACATGCATACTCTGACACGAAAGTGGCGCATGTGACTAATCCACACGAGTAAGAACACGTGTGTAATTCAGAAATTATGTCAATTTAGACGATTTATAGAGGGAATTTGATGGAAATCGAACGCATTCTGGTCATCACCGCCCATCCCGATGACGTCGATTTCGGTGCAGGAGGCTCGGTTCGCAAGTGGACCCAGGCCGGAATAGCGGTCAGTTACTGTATTTGCACCAATGGTGACGCCGGTGGGGCCGACCGTGACGTCCCCCGAAGCGAGATTCCCAAGATTCGTCAGGCCGAGCAGCGGGCCGCCGGCGCGGCCCTGGGTGTGACCGATATTCATTTTCTGGGTTACCCCGACGGGAATTTGCAGGTAACCCAAGACTTGCGCCGAGATATCAGTCGGGTTATTCGCCAGGTCAAACCTCAACGGGTCGTGATCCAATCCCCCGAACGCAACTGGGACCGGATTTACTCCGCCCACCCCGATCACCTCGCTGCCGGTGAAGCCGCAATTTTTTCGGTATACCCCGATGCTCGCAATCCATTCGCCCACCCAGTTTTACTCGACGACGAAGGGCTCGACGCCTGGACCGTTGATGAAGTGTGGGTGATGGGTGCACCCGAGGTAAATCACTATGAAGATGTCACCGACATGTTGCCGCACAAGCTGGCCGCTTTACAAGCGCACGAATCACAAACTGCGCACATGGACGATCTTGAAGGACGTATTCGGACCTGGATGAGCGCTACCGCAATTGAGGCTGGGTTTGGCCCTGAAGCGCTCGCTGAAAGTTTCCGAATCGTCAATACAGCGTAAAGCGGAGGATTGTTTAGTTCCAGAGAACGGCAATAAAAATATTAGCGATGCTCAGCGCGCCGATTGCTCCCCATAATGCAACCTGCGGCGGGGTTTTCTTGCGGCCAATGAACGCCAATACTGTTACGACCAACACGATTACGAGCTTTACCGCAATCTTCGTGGTGTCGACTTCATCGTCGACCGTCCCACTTTCCACCATGCCAACCAAGATCACACCGGTGACGAGTTGGGTGAGCGCGCCGTGAAGCATCGCGGCGTTGACGCCTTTTGTGGGGCTTGACATCTGGACGATAAAGCCGCCAACCA
>JBIHZX010000111.1:0-3776 GCA_044240195.1 Candidatus Nanopelagicales bacterium
CCTCCGGACACACACCAGAAGGCAACGATTCGCCTGTAGGTCGAAGCACGGTCGGCGTACACGGCACAACAGCGGCAACCGTAAGGGATGGCTGTGGCAAACCAATTCCAACCAAGATGATCGTGAACAAAAAGAATGCGAGAAAAAGGTTCATAACCGGGCCACCAAGCATGATGATCACGCGTTTATGGACGGGTAATTTGTAAAACAGGCGATTCTCATCACCGGGAAGCACTTCATCAAATGAAGCTTTCCTCGCCTGCGCGACCAAAGTTGCGAACCGACCGGTTGACATGGAGCGGGATCGACCTTCAGGATCATTTTTGGCTGGCGGGAGCATCCCGACCATCCTGATATAGCCACCTAATGGAATTGCCTTAATCCCATAGCGTGTCTCACCACGCACCGTTGACCATATTGTCGGACCAAAACCCACCATGTAGTCCGGAACACGAAGCCCGAATTTCTTGGCGGGAACAAGATGGCCAACTTCATGTAAGGCAATTGAAAGGCCAATGAGCAGTGCGAAGAGAACAATTCCCACTACTTCCAGCATGTTCACTCCCTTTCCGGACCGCTCAGTTGCCTGGTCGTTGCTCGCGTGCCCAACTATCGGCAGCTAGGACGTCTTCCAGTGTAAGTGCGTTCCCTGACACATAGGGACTTCCCGGTTCTTCGTGGCCTGATCCCGCCAAATGTGAAGTCAAGACCCGTTCAATATGAGTAACAATTGACGAAAAAGAGATCTCCCCGGCTAAAAACGCGGCAACCGCACTCTCATTCGCAGAGTTGAAAACTGCCGGGGCGGTGCCACCCGCTTCCCCGGCAACCCTGGCGAGTGCGACTGCCGGGAAAACTACTTCGTCTAACGGCATGAACTCCCAGGTTGCGGCACTCTTCCAATCGCATGCGGGGGCTGCATCGGCGACTCGGAACAACTCGCGACCTGCAGACAAACCCCACGCAATCGGGATTCGCATATCTGGCGGACTTGCCTGAGCGATCGTTGAGCCGTCCACAAACTCCACCATTGAGTGGACCACTGACTGAGGGTGAACAGTGACTTCAATGTTGGTGAAAGCAATGTCAAATAGCAGATGAGCCTCGATAACTTCCAAACCCTTATTCACCAAAGTCGCAGAATTAATGGTGACAAGTGGACCCATCTTCCACGTCGGGTGGGCAAGTGCATCGGCAATGCTTACTTGATTCAACTCTGCAGCAGTCTTACCGCGAAATGGACCACCGCTGGCAGTAATGATTAGTTTACGAACTTCGGATCTTTTCCCTGCAAGTAAGCATTGCGCGATCGCCGAGTGTTCGGAATCAACCGGAATAATCTGCCCGGGAAAAGATATTTTCTTCACCAGATCTCCCCCGATAATCAGGGATTCCTTATTCGCAAGTGCAAGCTTGGTACCGGCCGAGAGGGTTGCCAGCGTGGCTTTCAGCCCCGCAGCGCCAGCAATTGCATTGAGCACGATGTCCGCATCCATTCGAGCCAACTGCTCCGGGGCATCGGGACCGATAACCAATTCAGGAAGTCGGTGCTCCCCTTGAGAAAATCCACGATCTTGGGCGCCGGCAAATAAATGCATCTGGACGTCTTGGGCGCAGGTGCCCAAAGTCACCCCAATAACTTCCACGTTAAATTCGAGGGCCGCCTGCGCCAATGCTTGAGCATTCGCACCTGTTGCGCATAACCCGACAACCGTGAACCGATCCGGATTCCGGGCGATGATCTCCAGAGCCTGCACCCCAATTGAACCGGTACTGCCGAGAATCACGACTCGAATGGGTTCGGTACGGGGCTGGCTCACTGCAACAGTTTAGAAGGTCAGCAATCTCGCCAGTACCGATTCACCCCTATGCTGGGTCCACGTGCCGATAACAACCAATCATCAGAGGAACAACCATGACAATTGCTGCCGAGCGAGTCATTAATGGGGTAATTCAGGAGCGCAATCTGATCACTGAATTGCCCGGTCCACGTTCTCTGGCCCTTCTAGCTCGAAAAGAGCAAGCGGTCTCAGCAGGTGTGGGTATTGGTCTCCCCGTGTTTATCACAAAGGCTGGCGGCGGAATTCTTGTTGACGCAGACGGCAATTCGCTCATCGACATGGGCTCAGGTATTGCGGTGACCACGGTTGGTAACGCCAATCCCGAAGTCGCTTCTCGAGTAGCAGCACAAGTTGCTAACTTCACGCATACCTGTTTCATGGTGACTCCCTATGAAGGTTACGTCGAAGTGTGTGAGGTGCTCAACCGACTCACCCCGGGAGATCACGAAAAGCGCAGTGCACTGTTTAACTCTGGAGCCGAGGCAGTTGAAAATGCGGTGAAAATTGCTCGCGCTTTCACGGGTCGCCAAGCTGTCGTCGTAGTTGAACACGGGTATCACGGTCGCACAAATCTCACCATGGGCATGACAGCAAAAAACATGCCGTATAAACAATCTTTCGGTCCATTCGCCCCAGAAATTTATCGGGTGCCCGTCTCTTACCCCTTCCACGATGGTCCCCACAGTGGCCCCGAAGTTGCTGCATGGGCCATCTCGCGCATGGAAAAAGAAATTGGTGCAACAAATATCGCCGCAATTGTGATTGAACCAATTCTGGGTGAAGGTGGTTTTATCGTCCCGGCACCCGGATACTTCACAGCCATCGCTGATTACGCACAGGCAAATGGAATCGTTTTCGTTGCAGACGAGATCCAGTCCGGATTTGCCCGCACGGGTGATTGGTTTGCTAGTGAATTCGAAGGTGTTGTTCCCGACTTAATCACCACAGCGAAAGGTATTGCTGGCGGATTACCACTCGCTGCAGTTACTGGCCGAGCCGAAATGATGGACTCAGTTCATGCAGGTGGCCTCGGAGGCACCTATGGCGGAAATCCAGTTGCCTGTGCCGCAGCTCTTGGGTCAATCGCGTGGATGCAAGATCATGATGCCCGTCAAATCGCTAAAGATATTGAAGCGATCATGTTGTCACGACTCACCGCCATGCAAATCAATCATCCGACTATTGGCGATATTCGCGGTCGAGGCGCGATGATTGCTATTGAACTCGTTAAGCCTGGCACGATGGAACCCGACGCAACCAGGACCGCCGCGCTCAACAAGTACTGCCACCAGCACGGGGTAGTGACACTCACGGCGGGCACCTACGGCAACGTCTTTAGATTCCTGCCACCATTAACGATTCCGGTCCCCCTATTAGAAGAGGCCTTAGGGATTCTTGAAGCAGCATTTGAAGCAACCGCCTAAACGGAGACTGTTTATTTCTCCCCCGGAATCCGTCCGTCGAGCAATGGCTGCGAAGGATCCCATGTTGTTCCATCCCGCTGATCCTTGCGGCGCCGAGCGATTGCACTGAGTGCCTCTAACACAACACGGTTGCCCAAAAGTGCTGTGATGTCGGCGTGGTCAAATGGTGGAGACACTTCAACAATATCCATGCCGACAACAGGAAGTTCGTAACAAATCCTGCGAACCGCGTCGAGAAGTTCTCGTGCACTGAGACCGCCCGGCTCCGGCGTACCCGTTCCCGGAGCATGTCCTGGATCGCACACATCAATGTCGACACTGAGGAAAATCCCATCACAATCATCCATTGCGATTTCGCACGCCTGTGTCAGGCACTCATTGAGGCCGCGCGAAACAATTTCCGTCATCTCGTAGGAACGCATTCCTTGTTCGGCCATCCAGCCGAGCGTTTCTGGTTCGGGCCAATAGCCTCGCAATCCAATTTGCATGAATCGGTCGCCACGAACTGCCC
>JBIHZX010000041.1:0-12936 GCA_044240195.1 Candidatus Nanopelagicales bacterium
ACGGCTTAGGTGAGCAAGAAACGTTGACCCCGAAAGACCCCAAGTTTTGGGCCACCATCGGCGGCATGGGCTTAACCGGAATTATTACCCGTGCGACTTTTACCGTTGTTCCGATTCAAAGTTCCTATATTTCCGTAGATACCGAACGGGCGAAGACCCTGGATTCGGTCATGTCTTCGATGATGGAACGTGACCACGAATACCGTTATACGGTTGCCTGGATCGATAGTGTTTCAGCTTCTGGCCGCGGCGTGATTACCCGTGGAGACCACGCAACAATCGCGCAGTGCAATGCCGAGGGCATCAAAGACCCAGAAAGTTACGATCCAAAAAATATTGCAACAGCCCCCGGACTAGTCCCACCAGGACTTCTCAATAAGTTAAGTGTGCGAGCATTCAATGAAGGTTGGTATCGCAAGCACCCACGATCACGCATCGGTGAACTTCAACGAATCGGTGCGTTCTTCCACCCACTTGATGGTGTCCAAGACTGGAACCGAATCTATGGACCCCGTGGCTTTCTGCAATATCAATTCCAGGTACCCGACTCCAGCAGTGACCTCATTGGGATTGCGTTGAGCAAATTGCGTGAGATCGGTGCACCCAGTTTCCTCACTGTGCTCAAGCGTTTTGGCCCGGGGAATCAGGGCCCACTGTCATTCCCGCAATCAGGTTGGACTCTTGCGGCTGATCTGCCCGCTGGTATTTCTGACCTTGGTCGAACGCTGGACGAACTTGATGAACGCGTTAGTGCCGTAGGTGGCCGACTTTATTTAGCAAAAGATTCTCGTCAATCACCGGCAAATTTTGCTCGCACCTACCCGCGCCTGGATGAATGGCGTGGGATCCGTGACACCATGGACCCCAACCACGTTTTTGCTTCTGATCTATCTCGGCGACTTGGAATCTGAAAGGAAATTGACATGCTCGATGCACTGGGTGAACCACAGTCCGTTCTCGTCCTGGGTGGAACAAGTGAAATTGCACTAGCAACCATCAAAGAGATGCCCAGGCACCGACTTCGCAGAGTTCTTTTAGCGGGTCGTCCTTCTGAATCACTCAACGCGGCAGTCGCGCAACTCAAGGCCCTCAACATTGCTGGTGTCGAGTCAATTGAATTCGATGCAAAAAATACTGACACCCACGGCGCGATCATTGATGCAGCTTTTGACGCCTCCGACATTGATGTCGTGATTTTGGCATTCGGTGTTCTCGGCGATCAAATGACCGCTGAGGAAGATCCAAGTCATGCCGTTGAAATCGCGACAGTGAACTACACCGGTTCGGTGAGCGCTGGATTACACGTGGCTCGTAGATTAAAAAACCAAGGTCACGGAACCCTCGTTGTCCTCTCCAGTGTTGCAGGAGACCGAGCACGTCGATCCAATTTTGTTTATGGTTCAACAAAAGCAGGTCTAGACGCGTTTGCCCAAGGCCTTGATGCTGCCCTCGAAAAAACAGGTGCCCACGTACTCATTGTTCGTCCGGGTTTTGTTCGAACCCGCATGACAAGTCACCTTCCCGAAGCGCCAATGACGACGAACCCAGAAGATGTTGCCAAAATAATTGTGTCGGCATTAAAAAAAGGCAAGAGCACCGTCTATGCACCCGGACCATTGCGATTTGTCATGGCTGGACTGAAAACTTTGCCCAAACCGCTATTTCGTAAGCTCCCCAGCTAACTGAGCTGACTGAGTTAATTAAGGTCGTATACCGGCCCAAGGGTTTGTCCACCGTCAACGACAAACTCTGATCCGGTTGAGTAGGTCGCTTCGCTCACTAAGTACAGCATCAGCTTTGCGACTTCTTCGCTGTGGCCAATTCTTGGGATCGCTTGACGCTTAAAACTGATGGACAGCCCCGAGGACATATCGGTTTCAATGATTCCGGGGTGGATTGATACCACTCGAATATTGAATCGACCAAGGTCCAGAGCGGCAGACTTAGTTAGTCCGCGCACCCCCCATTTACTGGCAACATAAGCCGACATGTCGCCGTACCCAACGAGACCGGCGGTTGAAGAAATATTGACTATCACTGCTGAACCAGCTTTTTTCATTGCTTCAGCGCAATGGCGAATTCCAAGAAAAGTTCCGGTGAGATTAATCCCAATAATTCGGTTCCATTCATCAAGTTCAGTAGTGTCAACTCGACCAAGACCAACGACACCCGCGTTATTAATCAAAATGTCAATGGGACCGAATTCTTTTTCGGTTGCCTCCACCGCACTAATCCAGTCACTCTCACGTGTAACGTCGAGGTGTAGGTAGATCCCCCCAATTTCTTGGGCGAGAGCAGCACCCTGTTGATCGAGAACATCACAAACAACCACGAAGGCGCCTTCAGCTGCTAAAGCACTGCAATGACTGGCGCCCATACCTTTGGCACCACCGGTGACTAATGCAACCTTGCCATCAAGTTTTCCCATGCGAGAACCTTAGGCGCAAACCTATTTTTTGGTGAGGACTCCATTGAGTTCCTCGGGGGTGAAGGGACCGTAGCCACCTTCGCCGGTAGTGAAGTGGAAAAGTGCGACCGAGAAAATAGCTTGCAATGCGGCACTGAGTAGTGCAGAAATCATGAGCAAGATAGATCCAACAGCGAGCAGAACCAGGCCAAGTGAGACAGATGCCCCGGATCCGTTGAGAAGAACGAGTCCACCAACGATCAGAGCGATCGCTGGAAGAGTGATTACCAATAGTCGCAATCCAATTCGAACACCACCGGTGACCTGAGTTCCCCACTTCTCTCTCACCATATGCACGGATGCTTTGAGAGCCGGGACGGCACTGAGTCCTTTAAGCATGATGTACGGGGTGACAAAGAAAGTAACGATGGACCAAGCGGCTGCACCGATTGCAGCGAGAACGTTCCCGGCAACCGCGGCAGCGCCACCATTGCCACGCAGAAGCCCCAAAAGAGCTGAGACCACGGCACGAATAACGGACCAAACAAGAAGTGGTCCAAGGCGACGAAAAGCTTTGCGGAAGCCATAACCAAGGGTTGAGTCACGTCCAGAGAGTTCCTCATCAACCGCGGCCACCATGGCTGCGCCAGAGATGGTGAAGGCGAAGTTGATCAGGATCAATCCAATAAATCCGACCACTATCGCTAGAACATTCATGCCTAGGGCGGCCAAGGCAAGTGCACCGCTACCCAGGATCACTAACGGAATCATGGAAAGCAGGAGTCCCATGATGGGGAACCACAGGAAATATTTATTTTCCTTTAGAAGTCCCCAGCTTTTATTACTTAGTGATTTGCCATCAGCCCATTTACCCATGTGTGCATCCTATTCACTCTTGTGAGTTAAGTGTCAATGCCACGATTTGACGCAAAAGTTTGGCATCAACTTTCCAATCAACCGGGACTTTGAAAGTCTTCTTGTTCACAACGTAGGGAGTGAGTTGGGTGGCAAGATCTGTAAGGACCTCCGTGTGCCACGGGCCTAATAAAATGTGTTTCTGGTGAACGGAAACCCCGAGAATGTACTGATCACCGATTTTCCCGAATGGGTGATTCCACGCAATCACGACGTGCATTGCCGGGTATTTGTCCGTCATCGCTTTAAAAATTGAACGTACGGTTGACTGCTTGGTTTCATCGAATTGAGCAAGATACTGATCAATGTTCTTGTACCTGTGCGACGTGGTTGAACCCCGGGAATAGAGCACCAATGCATTGGCGTGCGCTTGAGTGAAGCCAAAATTTTCCCGCAAATAGGCAATTTGCTCCGGGTATTTCCGATCGGAGATTTCGGCCATCTGGGCAAACCAATAGGACATAGGTTGGTCGTACTTTTTCTCAATCGCCGGGAAGTAGGAGGAACGATCAGGATTTGTGGCCACATCTCCATGTTATCTGGGGCGGCCGGTCCATAGAGACAATATTTTCAAGCATGAGTAGATTTATCCAATGGACCAAATGCTCATTCGCGCCCTCGTGGGCACAGTACTTTCCCTCATACTTATTGCCCTTGCCGCAAAACGAGGTTGGTTCCTATTTTCCCTCGCCCGGACCGGCCGCCAGGCGGTTGGACGATTCACCGATCCCACGATTCGCGTAGAGGCAGAAGCAACTGAGGTTCTTGGCCAACGCAAACTGCTGAAGTGGATAGTGCCCGGAGTTGCACACGTCTTTGCCTTCTGGGGCTTCCTTGTTTTGGGTCTGACAATCATTGAGGCATTCGGTGCGCTGTATGTTGCTGACTTCGCTGTTCCCATTATTGGCACCTGGGCGATCGTCGGTTTTGCCGAAGATTTGTTCGCCATCCTCGTACTGGTCGGTATCACGATCTTTGCTCTTATTCGCCTGACTAATGACCCGCGCAAGGAAGGCCGTGCTTCACGCTTTTTTGGTTCGCATACTGCTGGCGCCTGGCTCATTTTGTTCATGATCTTCAACGTTGTCTGGACACTGTTCCTCTACCGCGCCGCCCAGGTGAACACCGGAGTATTCCCCTTCCCCGATGGCGCCTTCGCATCCGAGTACTTCGCAACGTGGATTAATGGTCTTGGGGTCCACACCAATGAGTGGATTGAAACAGTTGGCCTATGGCTCAATATCGGGGTCATCCTCGTTCTGCTGCTGATTGTTCTCAACAGTAAGCACCTTCACATTTTCACCGCACCGGTCAACGTCTACACCTCACGTCGACCTAACGCTCTCGGCCCACTGCAACCCATCATGTATGACGGAAAGCCACTGAACTTTGAAGATCCTCCCGAGGACGCATTGTTCGGCAAGGGACATATTTCTGAATTCACCTGGAAAAACTATGTTGACTTTATGGCCTGCACCGAATGCGGTCGCTGCCAAGATCAATGCCCAGCGTGGAATACCGAGAAGCCACTCAGTCCAAAACTTCTGATCATGGATCTTCGTGACAACCTTTTCCAGTCCTCGGACTACCTGCTCGCGGCCAAGGGATCAAAATTGGGTTCGGGCGAACTCGACGAGGCTGCGTTAGCAACCTTGACCCCGGAACAACAGGAGCTCGTACAACGACCATTCATTGGTGACCGCATGGATACCGAACACGCCGGAACCGATGGTTACACCTATGACGGTCACCGTGACTTCTCACTTGAGCTACCTGTCATGGGCAGTGACGTCCTCTGGTCGTGCACCATGTGCGGCGCCTGTGTTAATCAGTGCCCCGTTGATATCGAACACATTGATCACATTGCAGACATGCGCCGCAACCAGGTCATGGTTGCATCAGATTTCCCCAGTGAACTCAACGGTATGTTCAAAAACGTTGAATCCAAAGGCAACCCTTGGGGCATGAACGCCGCAGACCGCAATGCGTGGATCTCAGAAGTCGACTTCGAAGTTCGGGTCTTCGGCCGCAATGGCGAAGACGTAATTCCTGCCGACGTTGACTACCTATTCTGGGTTGGTTGCGCGGGCGCATTTGAAGACCGCGCAAAGGCCACCACCAAAGCGGTCGCTGAACTACTTCATACAGCCGGAGTGAACTTCATGGTTCTGGGTGATGGTGAAACGTGCACCGGTGACCCTGCTCGCCGAGCCGGCAACGAATTCATTTATCAAATGCAAGCAATGCAAAATGTCGAGATGCTCAACGAGATCAAGGCAACCAAAATTGTTGTCACCTGCCCGCACTGCTTGAACACACTCAAGCGCGAGTACCCACAAATTGGCGGTGACTACGACGTTGTCCACCACACCCAATTACTGCGTGAATTGGTTAACAACAATCGACTCACACCCATTACCGAACCTGGCGAGAGTGTCACCTACCACGACCCCTGTTATCTGGGTCGTCACAATAATATTTATGCACCGCCTCGCGAACTTCTTGAAGCAACGGGTGCAACGAAGATCGAGATGAAGCGCTCCGGTGACAAGTCGTTCTGCTGCGGCGCCGGTGGAGCCCGCATGTGGATGGAAGAAAAGATCGGCACCCAGGTCAACAAGAACCGTGGTGACGAAGCAATTGCTACCGGTGCAAAGACAATCGCGGTGGCCTGTCCATTCTGTTCCGTCATGCTCAACGACGCAGTGACTTCACGCCAACAAGAAGGCTTGGCTGAAGGTGTGGTTGTCTCTGATGTCGCAACGCTGTTGCTAGAAGCGACGAGGAAAAAGACTTTCAGCTAAAAAACAGTTAGCTGAACACCCGATCAAGAACCAAATCGATCAATGCGACCCAGTCGTCATTGTTATATGAGTTGTCGGACACGTCGTTGATCACCTGTCCGAGCGTGTACGCCTGAACCATCACTGCACCAGCGTGCGGATTGAACCGCGTTGAGAGCCAGCCTCGGTTTTGCGATTCGCGAAAGAGGTCTTCAAGTGCGCTCGTTAACCGGTCTTGTTCAACGGCCAGAGCACTGCGGAAGCGAAGGTTACTGCCAGCCATTCCCAGGGCACGTGCCCGTTCAAAACGATTTGCGGACAAGGACGGGTCTTGGGTTGCTCGGGTGACATGCCTCAGCCCAGCCATGAATTCTTCTCTGTCCTTTGAATCATGAACAACTTTTTCGATTAAACCAATGCTTGCATCCACCAAAATACTAAATCGACTAATCATCGCAGCTTCAATGAGTTCACTGAAATCATCAAAGTGGTGATACAGGGAACCCTTGGAAATCCCTGACTGCAACAAAACTTCATCAATATGCACTTTGTCAGGTCGGTCCCCATCCATCATCGACATGGTGACGGAGATGAGACGCTCTTTTGTTGGGTGCGGACTTCTGATCATATTTAAAGTTTATCCTGAGTCAGAAAAAGACCTACCTTTTAATGGAAATAACCTAAATCTTGGTCCGGTGGAAATTGGCAAATGAACGACTCGCCGTCGGTCCACGCTGCCCCTGGTAGCGAGATCCATATTTATCAGATCCGTATGGGTGGTCAGCTGGACTGGACAAACGAAATATGCACAGTTGGCCAATCTTCATGCCGGGGAAAAGCTTGATAGGCAGAGTTGCCACATTTGAAAGTTCCAACGTGATGTGACCGGAGAAACCAGGGTCAATGAAACCTGCGGTTGAATGCGTGAGCAAACCAAGACGACCAAGTGAGGATTTTCCTTCGAGTCGACCCGCTAGGTCGTCGGGGAGTGAAACAACTTCCAAAGTTGAACCGAGAACAAATTCACCCGGATGCAAAATGAACGGGTTGTCACCCTCGGGCTCAACAAGTCGCGTGAGGTCCTCTTGTTCAATGCTGGGATCAATATGGGGGTATTTGTGGTTATCAAAAACCCGAAACATGCGATCCAGCCGCACATCAATACTCGACGGCTGAATCATTTCCAGGTCGAATGGCTCAACGGCGACGCGCTTATTATCAATTTCAGTCAATAAATCCCGGTCTGATAGCAGCACGGGGGAAGGCTATCGCTTTCGATTAACCGACGCGCCGATAGGCACCGGGTGTCAGCCCCAGAACTTTTCGGAACTGGCGGGTGAATGAACTCTGGTCGTAGAACCCACACTCTGCGGCGATATACCCCATGGACTGTGGAGTCTGGGTGATCAGAGATACCGCATGCTCGAGCCGGAGTCTTTGCAAAAGCTGCTGGGGCGGCAACCCAAGTGTCCGCCTAGCCAAACGCTCGAGTGATGGCGAGGAAAGCCCCGCAATCTCGGCCATCTGTGCGACCCGCCATTTCTCATCGATTCGTTCCCTAATTGAGGTGATAACTCGAGCTAGGCCAGCGTGGGCGCTATTTACTTGCGAATGCAGGTCAACGGATAACACGGCAATTCCAATGGGTTCACCCGCATTTGACGTGATGGCCGACTTGCTGGTGACATACCAACCCAGTTGGCCATCGGCCCGCACAATGAGTTCCAAATGATTTTGCAGCGGACGACCCGTCTTTAGTATCAATTCGTCTTGGGCTAAATATGAGACAGCGAGTTCATCTCCAAAGAGTTCCCGGACGGTTCTCCCGTGAACTTCACTCGCTTTGAGTCCCAAACGAGCACAAAATCCCTCGTTGGCGTAGACATGCCGGTCATTGAGGTCCTTAATCGATCCCATGATTTGGGGGACCCCACCGACCAATTGCCGAAATAGCACCGCCGACTGACTTTGTATTAATTCGACATCCACATGCGTACTCTTACACAAGACGCCTGCCAGCGCTGCGCGATTGAATAACTACATGAGACCTGTCAGCGAATTGCCCAGTGACGCCGAACTGATTGATCTAGCCCAGGCCCGGGCATTGGCCCTACTGGAAGCCTCACTCACCGACACTTCTCGCAAAGAGGCGGCCTCGGCAACTCGACTGTCCAAACTACTCGCCGATTCAGCTGGTCGTGATCTCCTGCTGGACCTCACCGACCAGGTGCTACGGATCCGCAAGGCAAAGCGTTCGGCCCGACGGTTGCACGAACTCACCGCCGCCGGGGTGCCGGCATCCCTTGGTGGATTCGACCGTTTCGGTCTCGCAACTTTAGGAAAGATCGCACCATTGATACCGCGGATCACAGAAAGAGCCGTTAACTGGCGGATCGCAAAAGACACTGCCGGGGTGATTCTCCCCTCAGAAGACCCCGCTTTCAGTAAGTACATGAAAAACCGAAAGGCAGATGGTTTCAACCTCAACATCAATGTTTTGGGTGAAGCAATCCTCGGTGATGACGAAGCAACTAAACGAACCGATGCGGTGCGGAGTCGCATTTTACGAACCGATGTCAATTACGTGTCGGTGAAGATCTCAGCGGTGTGCGCGAACCTTGACGTCCTCGCCAAAGAAGAATCCCTAAAGCGTATTAATGAGCGTTTGTCGGATCTGTACCGAGCGGCCGCGTCAACAACGCCTCCGACATTTGTCAACCTCGACATGGAAGAGTTCCGCGATCTCGAACTCTCGGTGGAAGCCTTTATCCATGTACTTTCTCAGCCCGAGTTCACTCAGCTGCGCGCGGGAATTGTGTTGCAGGCCTACATCCCTGACAGTCACGCAGCCTTACTGACATTAATTGACTGGGCCAATGAGCGTTTTCGTAGCGGTGGTGCGCCAATCAAGATCCGACTGGTTAAAGGAGCGAACCTGGCGATGGAGGCAGTGGAAGCCGAACTTCACGACTGGCCGCAAGCACCTTACCCAACAAAACATGATGTTGATGCGTCATATAAGGCCATGCTGGAAACAGCGCTCACTAAATCAGATCCTGGAGCGGTGCGTATAGGTATTGCCAGCCATAACCTTTTTGAAGTTGCTTGGGCACTGACAATTCGCGACTTACTCGATGCCCACGAAATCATGGAAATTGAGATGCTGGAAGGCATGGCTCCGCCACAGTCACGTGCGGTGCGCAATGACGCAGGTGAACTACTTCTTTACTCACCGGTTGTTGCAAAGGAGGATCGAGAAGCCTCGATCGCATACCTTTCACGTCGACTCGATGAAAACTCTTCACCAGAGAATTTCTTGCACGCACTTTTTGACATCACACCCGGTTCCCCTGAATGGGATAGGCAATCACAGTGGTTTCGCAACTCGGTACATGAGCGTCACACAGTCCCACGCACTTCAAGGCGAATTCAGAACCGCAATGGCGAAATGATTCGCTACCCCGTTGATGGAAGTTTTCACCTAAGTGTTGACACTGACTTCACCCTGCCTCCCAACCGCGAATGGGTAATAAAAGCGTTCACAGAAACGAAGATTCCCAACCCAGAAATCATTGACTCAATTCCCGAAATAGACCACATAGTTGAACGAGCACACACTGCTCAAAAACAATGGGCACAAACGTCGTTGGCCATTCGCCGCGTGGTACTCGCTCAAATAGCAGAGGTGATGGAAGCCCGCCGTGGCGCAACTCTGGCGGTTATGGCCAAAAGTGTTGGTAAAACTGCCCGAGAGGGTGACCCTGAAATCTCGGAAGCAATTGACTTCGCGAACTACGCCGCGCATTCAACTCTTGCGCACGAAGATTTCATTTCCCAAGGACTCACGTGGGAACCACACCGCTTAGTCCTGGTTGCCGGACCGTGGAATTTTCCTGCAGCGATACCGGCTAATGGACTGGTCAGTTCGATTGCTGCCGGCAGTGCAGCAATTCTTAAGCCAGCACCTGAAGCTCGTGCGGTGGCCGCTGAACTCGTTGATCAATTGCACGAAGCCGGTGTCCCACAAGATCTTGTACAACTTGTCTGCACACCGGACAACGAGGTTGGAACCCACCTAGTCATACACCCCGGTGTCGACATGGTGATGCTCACCGGCTCCATTGATACTGCCCGCATGTTCCAACAATGGAAGCCGTCAATCCAGCTCAATGCTGAAACCAGCGGCAAGAACGCCATGGTGATCACGGCTGCAGCCGACATCGACCAAGCCATCAAGGAACTCGTCAAGTCAGCATTCGGGCATGCCGGACAAAAATGTTCGGCAGCAAGTTTGGCAATTATCGAAGCCAGCGTCTATGACGATCCAAGCTTTCACATTCGCTTGGCAGATGCAACAAGATCACTTTGTGTTGGAGAAGCAACTGATTTCAATAATGTTGTCGGTCCCTTGATCAGTCCACCAACAGGAAACCTGCTCCGTGCACTCACCACGCTTGAACAGGGTGAATTCTGGCTGGTTGAACCCACCAAACTCGACGAGAAAACCTATACGCCAGGAATTCGAAAAGATGTAAAGCCAAATTCTTGGTTCCACCTCACCGAATGTTTCGGGCCGGTCCTTGGACTCATGCGAGCCAATGACCTCACCCATGCGCTAGAGCTTCAGAACGCAACCGAGTACGGACTCACCGGTGGAATTCAATCCCTTGACCCTTTAGAGATTGAATACTGGCTGGCGAACGTGCAAGTGGGCAATGCCTACGTCAACCGACATATCACCGGGGCAATTGTTGAGCGTCAACCATTTGGCGGTTGGAAGAAATCCAGTATCGGGCCAGGGTCAAAACCAGGTGGCCCCAATCACCTCTCCGGTTACGGAAATTGGACGGATCTCAATATCAACGTTGATCAAGGCATAGCCGACTATCGAATTCAGTGGAATGAGTACTTCACCAAGGAGCACGACCCCACCGGGCTAAAGAGTGAGGCAAACATTTTGCGTTACTTCCCCGTTGACAAAGTATTTGTTCGTTGCAGTGATCCAACAGCCCCCCAAATTGACCTGCTGCGGGCAGCCTCAGCGCTCACCGGTGTTTCCCTAGAAATCTCGGTTGACAGTGACGAGTCAGAATTCGCCTTGGGCAATCGAATGAAACAGTCCAGTGGTGAAGTCAGGTTACGCGTACTTGCACCCGCAACTGATGAACTGTACGAATTTGCGAACAAGGCTGGCGTCACAATTGACACTGCTCGCGTCACCGGAAGTGGGAGAGTTGAACTGACCCACTGGGTCAAGGAACAGTCAATTTCTCGAACCATGCACCGGTATGGCCGACTGCTGAATCCGGGCTGACACAATTTGGTGTTGCCGTGGTAAAAAACCCTTACTTAACGACAATTTTGCCCTGCTGCCACATTCTTACCGCCCTTGTTCGCGGATTGAAGTCAGCATCATTTCCTAGGCCTAGCGCTGTAAAGGTGCGCTGAACCAAAGCTTCGGTCGAGCGAACGGTGGCACCGCGTTTCCTGGCCATCGCGGCGTTTGTGTAGCCCTCAGCGATAAGTGAAAGAATTTCACCTTGTGCACTGCTAATACGAATTTGTTCTGCCACATTTATTTGTGGGACTTTTGATTCGGTTTGCCCGGTGATCGATTCGTTGACCGCGGACACCAATTCGGAGACCGAACTTACTTGGGCTTTCACCAAGTAGGTGACGCCGCCGGTGAGTTGGTTTCCCATGGGTAATGCCAATGAAGCGGATCCGTGCGAGGTGAGTACCACTTTGCCGATCCAAGGGTGGTGCTCGTCCACGTGTGCGAGGAGGTCAGCACCGGTGGGCGCTCCATGACCAAAATTCAAATCGGTCACGATTGCATGCGGTGAAAATGATTCAATTGTGGCGATTGCCTCAGGGACCGTTGGTACCCCGCTCACAGCAAAGTTGGCTGCGGCGAGTGCCTCGCCCACGAGAGCACGGGTGAAAGGTTCACTATCAGCAACCAACACCCGCACTTTAAATTTCTGACCCATGACTCCCTTTAATCAGGTTCCGCGACTGTGCGGTTCCCGGTTCTTCCCTTGGGAAACCCTCCGTTAGTCAGGTTTTCCGCATAGGGGAAACCCCGTACTATACATAAACCACGTTATGTGCACCGGGGAAACCCCATATTGCTCCCACATGAACACCGTGCGGCGGGCCATTGAATTACTGGCTAGGGCACGCCCCAATTCGTGACTGAACTTGATTTATACCACGGTAAAATAAACTATATTCTCTAATAAGGCAAATTCTGGTACCAGCGGGTTCCCAACCGGGTGGGTGTGTTCACAGTCAGATTTGGACATTAGGAAATCTCACGCGGGTAATTCACGATGCCTTGACTAATGATGTAAAAACCGATTCTTTTTCCCAGAGTATCGATTTGCGAGATTGACACATTTGCTCTAGTTAGGACTTAATACGGATCTGCACATGTTCGCATGTGTTCGGTCGCAAGGCCAGATCGAAAAGGATTTCGATCAAATAGTTAGCAGCGGTTACCAAATGGTAGCTCTGGGCATGGAAGCTCATTTTACTTTCGCTTCAGCACTTTTGTGCTGTGGCACAAAGGAGCCAAAATGCAAGACTCGAAATCCGCAGGAGGAAAGCAGACTCTCTCGTCAGAGAAAGAGTTGCTGGTTACCAGCAATCTCGCACTCGTCGGCTATGTAGTCAGCGGCCTCGCTATGAAACTTCCCACTCACATTGACCGCGACGAACTACGGTCAGCAGGTCTTGAAGGCCTCGTCCAAGCAGCCCACTCGTTCTCCGAAGACCGCGGGGTGCCATTCCGTCACTTCGCAGCCCTTCGAATCCGTGGCGCAATCA
>JBIHZX010000112.1:0-3755 GCA_044240195.1 Candidatus Nanopelagicales bacterium
TTTCGAACGACAGCCACCGGCCATTTAGCTCTGGGTCACAACGGTAATCTGACAAATACGGGTGAGTTGCGAAAGCGGATCGCTGAGTTGCACAGCGGATCGGGAGAACTGCCTTTTAACGCGACCATCGCGGCAACCACCGATACTGAAATATTGACCGCGCTACTCGCCGCCCATCCTGATCTTTCTCTCGAAGAAGCAGCGATCAAAGAGCTCCCTTCAGTCAAGGGAGCTTTTTCTTTGGTGTTCATGGACGACAATTCGCTCTATGCGGCTCGGGATCCGCAGGGAATCAGACCGTTGGTACTTGGTCGACTTGAGAACGGCTGGGTTATTGCCAGTGAGTCGGCGGCTCTTGACATTGTGGGAGCTTCGATTGTTCGCGAAGTGGAGCCCGGTGAGCTAATCGTTGTAGATTCACAAGGATTGCGTACCCACCGATTTGCACCCGCGGAACCAAAAGGCTGTTTATTCGAATACGTGTATTTGGCCCGCCCCGATACATCCATTGCCCAGCGTTCCGTGCAGGCAACACGCGTTGACACCGGGCGTCGCCTCGCCCGGGAGCATCCCGTTGAAGCAGACCTCGTTATCCCCGTTCCTGAGTCTGGTCGCTACGCCGCAATCGGTTACGCCCAAGAATCTGGGATTCCTTTTGCCGAGGGTCTTGTTAAGAATTCGTATGTTGGTCGAACCTTTATTCAACCCTCACAAACGATTCGCCAATTAGGTATCCGACTGAAATTAAACCCACTCAAGGAAGTAATCGCAGGTCAAAGACTGATCGTGGTTGACGACTCGATTGTCCGCGGGAACACGCAACGAGCGTTGGTGCGCATGTTGCGCGAAGCAGGAGCGCTCGAAGTCCACGTTCGAATTTCTAGCCCGCCTGTTAAGTGGCCGTGTTTCTACGGAATCGATTTTGCAACGAGAGCAGAACTCATTGCAAACGGTTTGAGCGTTGACGAGATCTGTGCCTCAATTGGGGCGGATTCGCTCGCATTCATTGAGCTTGATGCTCTCATTGAAGCAACACATGTTCCCAAAGACAATTTATGTCGGGCTTGTTTTGATGGGGTTTATCCCGTTGAACTCTCTGAAGAACACAAAGTGAACCTTGAGATATTTGAAGGAATTGAACGCAGGGTCTCTGAATCCGAGCACCTGTTGGTTGATCCACTCGCCCTTGACGCACTAAATCGCCCATGACACAGCAGGGTGCAACGTATGCGCAAGCCGGTGTTGACGTCGAGTCCGGTGAGCGTGCTGTTGAACTCATGCGAGCATCTATCGCAGCAAGTACTCGACCAGAAGTCGTTGGAGACTTTGGTGGATTCGCCGGACTTTTTGACATTTCTGCTGCAAAGCACATGCGCAAGCCACTTCTGGCAACCTCAACCGATGGTGTGGGAACCAAGATTGCAGTTGCGCGCGCACTCGATATTCACCACACGGTTGGGTTGGACTTGGTAGCAATGGTGGTTGACGACCTCGTTGTTTGTGGCGCTGAGCCTTTGTTTATGACCGATTACATCGCGGTTGGTTCAGTAAACCCCGAACGTGTTGCAAGTATCGTGGCGGGAATTGCTCGCGGCTGTGAACTTGCTGGCTGTTCACTCGTGGGTGGAGAGACAGCGGAACACCCTGGGCTCATGGCACCTGATGAGTACGACATCGCTGGGGCAGGAACAGGAATTGTTGACGCAGAGAATCTTTTGGGGCCAAAGAAAGTGAACGCGGGAGACGTTGTTATCGCAATGAAGTCTTCCGGGTTGCATTCGAACGGTTACTCGCTTGCCCGGCACGTGCTTTTGGGTGAAGGAAAATTGGGTCTGGATGCCTACAGTGAAGCACTTGGTCGAACAGTGGGTGAAGAACTGTTAGAGCCCACACATATATATGCCCTCGACGCACTCGCCCTCATTCGGCAGTCGCGGGTTCACGCTTTTAGCCACGTCACCGGTGGTGGGATTGCAGCGAACCTGGCCCGGGTGTTGCCGCAGAATCTCGCAGCTGATGTTTATCGACAGACGTGGGCGCCCGCGGAAATATTTAATTTGATTTGCAGTGAAGGAAATGTTTCACTGGGTGACGCTGAAAAGACATTCAATATGGGAATCGGCATGTTTGCCATTGTTCCCGAAGATCAGGTTGACTCATGCCTGCAAATTTTGGGAGAACGTGAACGTGAAGCGTGGGTGTGCGGATCAATACGTGATCGTAATCCTGGCGAGAAAGGTGACGCACCCGCTAAAGGGGGCGGCGGGGGATCCGTGAATCTTGTAGGGACCTACGAAACGTAGGTCTCTCAACTATTTCGCGGCTTCGTCTTCACTATCGTCGTAATACTTCGCATACGGGTCCTCTTCAGAGTCCGTGTCTGCGGCAACTGCTTCAACATAGACAGGTGCAGGCTGACCACTCAACTCAGCCTGTAACCGATCAAAGTCGGTCTGAGGCCCGCCGTATTTGAGTTCGCGCGCAACTTTTGTTTGCTTGGCTTTCGCTCGGCCGCGTCCCATGACTCGACCCCCTCTTCCAGTAAATACCGGTAGCTAGTGGACTAATAGTTTTGATGGGGGCATTCGACCCCGCCATCGGTCAATACTATCGTCCATCTCTGGATCGCGCGGATGCACCAATGGAACTAGGCGTTTATCCGCTCCCACGCCTTGGCCTCGGCCGCCGCTATCGGAGTTACTTTTGCGATTTTGGCTGATTCGAGGACTTCGAGGGTGGTTTGGTACACCTTTATAACCTGCTGGCGAGCCCGATTCACATCTGCCCCAACCAACTCTTCTGCCACTTGAATCACACCACCGCAATTAACCATAAAGTCAGGTGCGTACACAATTCCGGCAGCCGCGAGGAGGTCCCCAACTCTGGCTTCGGCCAACTGATTATTGGCTCCGCCGCAGACCAGGGAAACCCCAGCAGCGGTTAAGCCCGGAATGAGGTCTGCGGTGATAAAACCACCCATGGCGTTGGGGGAGATAATCGAGGGCCCCACCGCCAGCATTTCCTCGAAGGAGTCAACGAAGTCAACGTCAGGGTATTGAGCGCTTATTTCGGCACGGACGCTAGGGAGTGGATCCATCGCGATAACTTTGGCCCCACTGGATTCGATCAGGTGTGAAATGAGGCGTCCACCCACTTTTCCCGCACCAATCACACCGACGGTTGACCGCGACAGGTCATTACTCCCGCTCATAAATTCAACGGCAGCCTGCATCCCCTGCCAGATTCCTAGAGCGGTCAAGATCCCAGAGTCACCGACCCCACCATTTTCTGGTGATCTACCGGTGACATATTGGCTCGTCTCACCCACCACATCCATGTCGACAACCTGCATGCCCACGTCGCCGGCGGTGACATATTTCCCGCCCAATGACTCGATGAGGAGTCCATAGTTAAGTAACTCTTGGCGGGACTTATTTGCTGGATCTGCGATCAGAACGGCCTTACCTCCCCCATGGTTGAGCCCGGCGAGCGCATTTTTGAGTGTCATAGCCCGAGACAGCCTTAGAGCGTCGGTATAGGCGGCCGCATGGGGGTTGGCGTGCTCTGAGTACAGCGCCATTCGGGTACCGCCTAGGGCCGGCCCCAATTTGGTGGAGTGAATTGCGATAACCGTCCGCAAACCGGACCTTGGGTCTTGGCTGATTACGACCTCTTCATGATCGGAGAACTGGGCCCAAGGATCACTCGTAGTTTCCATATATTGATGCTAATGCCTCAGGATTTGTGGGGAGGGG
>JBIHZX010000113.1:0-3745 GCA_044240195.1 Candidatus Nanopelagicales bacterium
CGGCCTCATGTGCGGTTGCCGTGAAAGCAGGGTTCACCCAGGAGTCATACAGACCGAGGTATTTACATATCGACGGTGACTGGCGGGATCATATTGGTTTTGTTAAATTTCGCGACACGCCAATCGCAGAATACGTGGAATACCAAGAGAAGTAGGCGGGTGCACCTAATCTTGAGGCGTGACGGGGTTGATCTATGTAGTGATCATTGGTCTTTGGGCCGCCGTTTTGATCCCCATTTGGCTCAAGCGCCAAGATCAAGTCAGCGAAGTTCGTTCGACAGCCCGGTTTAGTTCAGCGATGAGGTCACTCGGTGATCATGCTGATCGAGCCGATCGTGCTAATTCCGAGTCAGATCGACAGGTGCGCCATGATCGCGAGTTCACATCTCCTCGGAATCGCGCCCGGGCCCAAGCGGCCAAACGCCGCTCGATGGCGCTCGCAGCGCTGACCAGCATTACCGCCCTTGGGTTGATCGGCACGGTTATGGGATTTATCCCTGCCTTTATCGCCATCGCAGCCGGGATCCTGTTAGTTGCATTCCTTGTCACCACCATGTTGACCGCCTCGAAGCGCGCTCAGGCGCCGGTGCGCAGTGCCAGCAGTACGAATCGTGTCTACCGTGAATTTCATGAAGTTGCGGAAGTCCGCGAGTCGCGCAAGGAGCAACGTCCCCGAACTCGAGCCGAGCTTCAAAAGAGTGAACTTGATGAGTTCGCCAACTGGGATCCGTGGGATGAAGAAGTGTCGGGTTGGGATGCCGTTCCACAAACCCTTCCCAGTTACATCACGTCACCTCGCGCAACCGCGATCCCGCGCAACATTGAGCGCAATGGTGATTGGTCCGGTGAGTCCATGTTGGACCTGGTAAACAAAGCTCAACAGGGTCGAGTTGCCAACGTGACCGATGAAACCGCCGAGATCCCGATCATCCGCGCGAATTCTCCCTACCAAGCGCGCGCCGCAAACGAATAGCCTCTGCTAACCTGCCTCTCACAAGGGGCTGTGGCGCAGTTGGTAGCGCGTCTCGTTCGCAATGAGAAGGCCAGGGGTTCAATTCCCCTCAGCTCCACTTTGTTTTTATGCGCTGGCATCGTCGCATTCTTGGCTTCGAGCCTGCGGGAAAGGCCCTTTCCTGGCCTTGACACATATCTATAGACTCCCGTTATGGACAGGTCAGCCAGCGCAGGAATTATCGGAGCAGCGGTAGCAATTGGGCGCTCATTTCAACCTAATTTGTTGACTCGCGGGTCAACAGACCAGGCGATCATTACCGGTGCTTCATCGGCTATTGCATACCAGGTATACAGCGCCGGCGATGCCCTGTTGACCTCGGTTGCTTCTCGTTTGGGTCGCACCGATGAACCGAGTGCGGGAAGTCGCCTGCTGGTTGCCGGTGTTGCCGGAGCCTTGGGTGCCGGGGCGGCCTACGCACTTCGTTGGCGCGAGCATGAACCATCGGGACGAGCGTTGGGACGGCTAGCTGCACAAACTCTGGCCGCAATGTCGGGGGCGAGTGTTCTGGCAAACTCGGCTTCGCGGGATCAAAGTGGTGGACCAGGTATGCGTCATGTGGGAGTGGCCGCTGTGGCGGGTGCCGCGTCATGGGCATCAACCCAACCTTGGAAGTCACTGCCTGGTTCGGCGACCTACCCGCAAACTTCGGTGAGTACCGAGTTCAAGGGGAAGTATTTTTTCGAGGATCAAGTCCGTGAAGTAACACCCGTCAAAGCCGCAGTCATCGGAACGGGAGTTGCGGCGGTAACTCTTGGACTTTCTTTTGTTGAGTCGAAATTGACCAACACAATGTCCAAGGGTGCAACCTATGTTCTTGGTGGTCAGCCACAGGATCATCGTTTCTTAGGACGGGCAACCAGCCTTGCCATTTTCACTAGCGTGGGTTGGCTTGCTATCGGTCAAGCAGACAGGTTCTTGGGCAAAAGCGGTGGAGGAATTGACCCTGGTTTAGAAAGCGCGCCCGACACCCCAGAAGTTTCGGGTTCAGCAGCATCAGGTTTGCCGTGGAATAAGCAGACGCGTGAAGGCGCCAGGTGGTTGAGCATGTCGCTGCCACCGCAAACTATCAATAGCGTGATGCAAATTAAGAACGCGAAACAGCCAATTCGAGTTTATGCATCCACTGAAGTTGCGGCTAGTGATGAAGACCGTGCACAGATTCTTTTGCGTGAGATTGATCGAACCAAAGCCCTTGAACGAAAAGCGTTTGCGATCTTCTCACCGACCGGCTCGGGTTATGTGAATTACGTAGCGAATGAAACGTTCGAATACTTGATGCACGGAGATTGCGCATCTGCCGCAATTCAGTATTCGGTGTTACCTTCTGCTCTCTCACTCACTCGAGTCGATGAAGGGACCGCGCAAACCCGCATGGTTTTACAAGGTGTCGTCGAACGACTTCTTGCGATTCCGGCAGAGAAGCGGCCCAAGTTTTTCCTCTTCGGTGAGAGTTTGGGCTCGCAGGTCAGTGAAGAAATGTTCCGCCACTTAGGTTCCATGGGACTTCTTGGCACCGAACTCGACGCCGCACTGTGGATCGGCACTCCCGCCGCCACTAAATGGAGGCAGGAGATTTGGGGGACTAGTCCAATAGCCGAGGCCCCTTCGGTCAATGAAGCAGGTATATACCTACCCCGAAATTTGAAGGATTGGATTGAATTGGCCGATGAGGAGCGAGATCGCATCAAGTTCCTGTTACTGCAAAATGGCGATGATCCGATCCCCAAGTTTGGATCCCAAGTCTTATGGCGCAAGCCCGATTGGATGGGCCCGGAAAGTATTCGGCAGATGGGCAGCCCCAAGGGGACGCAATGGATGCCCATCACGACTTTCCTGATGACTTTCCTGGACATGATGAATGCGCTCGTGCCAACTCCAGGAACATTTGCTGAGGGTGGACACGATTACCGAGCGGTAGTACCCCGAGCGATCAGAGAAACGTGGCGCCTGGAAGCAACCGATGCTCAAATGGAGCGGGTCAATAAGGCCCTGCGTCAGCGTGAACTTGCGTGGGAGTTATATCGAGATTGGGCGGCCGCCAATGCAAAGCCAGCCCAAGACGTTGATAAAGCTCGATCGAAAGTGTTGGAGAACGCGACTAAATATGCGGGCTTTGATGTTGATGAAGCTAAGTTGCAAGAAATTGTTGACGCTGGGCTCAACCCACTTCTTGATTAAGTATATGCGGATCAATTTAGCTCTGAAAGTTGTCGTAACGGTAGTTCTTGGCGCTTTCATGCTGGCTCCCACCGTGTCGGCTGCGCCACTTCTCGAAGGGTCGGGCAATGCGGTAGTTGAACTAGGTCCGGTCAGCAAATCAGTCATCATTAATTTCACCTTTGCGGGATCGGGCCCGGCGGTTTTGACTCCAATTTTCACCAAAGACAAAAGACCGACACCGTTATTGGAGAGCAATGCGCCACTCGCTGGAAGTGTCTTCTCAGAGAAGAATTCGTCACCGCTCATCGGTGCAAAAATCACGGCACCGGATCAATGGACCTTTGAAGTATTGCCCTTAACCAGTGCCGCTAAGACAACTTCTGGGATTGTTCCCGCGGTAGTCCAACTTCCCAAGGCGACAAAAAGTGATAGCTCGCGAACATTTACCTACCAAGGGAATGCAGATGTTGTGGTCTTTCCTATTTCAGCAAAAGGGATGAGTGGGTTTCCCGTCGTGAATTCGAGCGGGAGTGTAAAAAAGAAGATCACTTTGCCCCGTGGAACGAAATA
>JBIHZX010000114.1:0-3691 GCA_044240195.1 Candidatus Nanopelagicales bacterium
ACGAGAGGGTGCACGTCGTAGGCGCGGCGTGATGACTCGGGAAGGAGTTCTCCTAGATCGCGGTCGGCGACACTGCTGAGGTCAAGAGAACCTTGGTGGCCTAAGAGTTTGACGAGTTGAATGCCTTTGTCAATGGCTTCCTCTTCACTGTCGGTGGTGATGTGAACAACACCGCTGCGACGGCCATGTGGTTCAGCCCCGCCCAACCGGTCCATATCAACATCTTCACCGGTGACCGAGCGCACGACTTCAGGCCCGGTAACAAAAATGCGTCCGGCTGGGCCAAGAACCACTATGTCGGTCAAGGCGGGGCCGTAGGCTGCACCACCGGCTGCAGGGCCAAGCACAATGGAAATCTGGGCGACCTTGCCACTTGCCTGGGTCATCGCTAGAAACGTACGACCGACACCATCAAGGCTCGCAACGCCTTCACGCAGGCGAGCGCCGCCGGAATGCCAAATTCCGACGATGGGAGCGGAGTCAGCCAGCGCGCGGTCATAAGCGGTGACAATTGCTCGGCAACCGACCGCGCCCATCGCTCCACCTTGCACGGTTGGGTCGGTGCAGAAAGCAACACAGTGCACACCACCTGCGGTTCCCACCGCAGAGAGAACCCCGCTGTCGTCAATCGGAGTGATTGCGGTGAATTCACCGTCGTCAAAAAACTTAGCAAGTCTCACTAAAGGCGATCGCGGATCCAGTTCGGTTTCTTGCGTCGCCGTTGTCATGTTAGACACTCCTGAAAATTACGGCGACGTCGTGTCCACCAAAACCGAATGAGTTATTAAGGACCGCGATGTCACCTTGTGGTAGGTCAACGGGGCCGTTATTACCCACGTTGAGGTCTATTTCGGGATCAATATTTTCCAGGTTCGCGGTTGGGGGTGCTTTTCGATCCCGCATTGCGAGGATGCTGTAAATCGACTCGATCGCGCCGGCTCCACCTAGCAGGTGGCCCGTCATGGATTTTGTGCCAGCAACATAAATGGTGTCTGTGGCACCGCCGAGTGCACGCCTGATCGCGGCTGCCTCGGCAATGTCACCTTGCGGCGTTGAGGTTGCGTGTGCGTTGATGTGTGCAATATCTGCAGGGGTCAGGCCTGCTTCTTCGAGTGCGAAAGTGATTGCCCGTGCTGCGCCAGCACCATCTGGGTCAGGTTGGGCAATGTGGTGTCCATCACTGGTCAGTCCGGCACCCGCGTAGCGTCCAAGGATTACGGCCCCCCTAGATCGGGCGTGATCTTCTGATTCAAGGATAAGAATTCCGGCACCTTCACCCATGACGAATCCGTCACGATCAATGTCATATGGGCGCGAGGCTGCTTGCGGGTCGTCATTTCTGGTTGACAATGCGCGCATTGCGGCAAACCCGGCCATGGTGATTGGGTGGATTGCGGCTTCGGCGCCGCCGGCAATCACTACGTCAGCTCTTCCACTTTGAATCATCCGGGCGGCATAGGAGACGGCTTCGGCACCGGAAGAGCAGGCGCTTACGGGGGTGTGAACTCCGGCTCGAGCGCCGAACTCTAAACCGACAATCGCCGCTGGGCCGTTGGGCATGATCATGGTGACCATGTGTGGGGAGATTCGGGAAGGACCACGCTCAAGCAAGATGTCGTATGACGCCATGAGCGAAGTAATGCCGCCAATACCGGTCGCGATAACGGTGCCAAGGCGCTCTGGGTCAACATCGGGGGAACCAGCATTGGCCCAGGCCTCCCGGGCGGCGATAAGTGCTGCTTGCTGGGAGCGGTCCATGCGGCGGGTCTCGTGCTTTTCAAGAATTGTGAGTGGATCGACGGCCAGAATTCCGGCAATTTTTGCGGGGTGACCTTCAACCCACGGTTCGTCAATCAAGCTGATGCCGGGTCGACCGGCGAGGATTGCTGCCCAGTTCGATTCAACGTCACCACCGACAGGGGTGGTCATCCCCATGCCGGTCACTACAACTTCGCGGGACATGTAATCCTCCAAATTAATGAATTGTTTAATGCGGTTTTAGTGGGTGCCAGTGTCAGTGAAAGGATCAATAACTGCATTGACTCCATTGACACTGGCCACACCAAGATGTTGAGCCAAACTGGCTAGCCGTATGGGTTTCAGCTTCGATTTAGGAATTTGCCTCAATGTATTTCACTGCGTCACCGACGGTGACGAGGTTCTTTGCATCAGCATCAGGGATTTTCACACCCCATTTGTCTTCTGCTGCCATGACAACTTCCACCATGGAGAGTGAGTCAACGTCTAAGTCGTCAACGAATCTCTTTTCCATTGTGATCTGATCAACGGGAACACCGGCAACTTCGTTGACGATTATTGCAAGACCGCTTAATACTTCTTCCTGGCTCATTTCATACCTTTCATTGTGGAGTGTTGTTATCCCGCATTGTTGTGCGGAAACCTAGGGGAGCGTAACAACCTGCGCTGCGTGCACAAGGCCTGATCCGAATCCAACGAGTAGCGCGGTATCACCTGATTTTGCTTCGCCACTGAGAAGCATTGCATCCATGGCTAAAGGTATTGATGCGGCAGAGGTGTTTCCCGTAGTGATGATGTCCCGGGCGACCTTTACGTTCTGAGGGAGATCAAGGGCTCGAATGAGGGCATCCGTGATCCGATTATTTGCCTGGTGGGGGATGAATACGTCGAGGTCTGCGGCGGTGATACCCGCAATTTCGAGGGCTTGGTTGATCGCCTTGGGCATTTCTCCCACAGCCCAACGGAAAACCTGTTGACCGGCCATGACCGCGGTGGGGTACTGGCTGATGATCCCGTCACGGTAGTCCGTCAAAGATCCGCTGACGGTGATTGCATCTTTTTGACTTCCGTCGCCACCCCAAACGGTTGGCCCAATACCGGCGCTCTCGGAAGGACCAATGACAACGGCTCCGGCGCCGTCAGCGAAAATAAATGCGGTTCCCCGATCGTGCTTGTCGACACAGTCGGTGAGGCGTTCAACGCCGATTACCAGAATGAACTTGGCGCTACCGCCGCGGATGAGATCGGCAGCCATTCCAAGCCCAAAACAAAAGCCCGCACATGCTGCAGACAGGTCAAAGGCGGGGGCGCCACGAGCGCCAATGAGGTCACCCACCTCAATAGCGGCAGACGGGAATGCATATGGATGGGAAACGGTTGCCAGCATGATCAGTCCTACGTCAGATGCAGAAATACCGGCTCGCTCAATGGCAACTTTTGCCGCTTCTGCAGCCATGTAAACAACGGATTCATCCTCGCCTGCCCAGCGCCGTTCGGTGATCCCGGATCGTTCACGAATCCATTCATCTGATGAATCGATGAGTTCACACACTTCAGCATTAGTAACTACGCGCCTGGGACGGTAGCTGCCAACCGAATAAATACGCGCATGCTTGGCACCTGCGACAGTGTTAAGCGTTGGCATGAGCTCCCTTAATTGGCGTGAGTATTGATTTGGCAGTTGGGTAGATGATTAGGCGGGCTGTGCTGTGGGGTGTAGGCGAAGGAGTGGCGCTCCTGGGGAAACCGGATCACCGTTTTGGGCAAGCCACTCAATCACGACGCCACCGTGCGGTGCGTGAATCGGAATGAGTTCGCGGGAAGTTTTAATGGATCCAATGTGCACGTTGGGTTGAAGTGAATCACCTTCCGCGTAAGTGCTGTCGGCTGACGTGAAGATTCCTTTAGCTGGTGAAATCACGAGACGCCAAGT
>JBIHZX010000042.1:0-12720 GCA_044240195.1 Candidatus Nanopelagicales bacterium
GCCAAGGTTTTACCCGATCTTGATCTTGATCGAGTGGGAATTCACGGATGGTCCTTCGGCGGCTACCTCGCCGCTCTTGCGGTGATGGAGCGACCCGATGTCTTTCACGCGGGCGTTGCCGGCGCACCCGTGACCGACTGGGCGCTCTATGACACGGCATACACGGAGCGCTATCTGGGAACACCGCAAGACAATCCGGAGCAATACGAGCGAACTTCGCTCCTGACAAAAGCCAATAAGCTCACCCGTCCACTGTTGATCATTCACGGCATCGCTGATGACAATGTCTTGATGGCGAACACGTTGCAGTTGTCCGGGGCTCTCCTCGCCGCCGGGAAAGTCCATTGCGTGCTTCCACTCACCGGCGTCACGCATATGACCCCGCAGGAAATAGTTGCGGAAAACCTCATGCTTGCTGAATTGGAGTTCTTTCAGCAAAACCTGTAAGGCATAACTAAATCGGTTCTTCACCTTCGGCGTAATCGATTCCCTTGGGCCGGGTTGCCCGACCTCCTTGCAAACTCTGCAAAACCTCACTGGGCGGTGGCACCACACGGTCCGGCTGCTCGGTCATACCCGAGTCAGGACCGGTGATCAAAGTATTTCCTAGAAATTCCATGATCGGGAAGTGGCAAGCGACTTTGTGGCCGTTGCCCATATCTTGGAGTTCGGGAACATCGGTGTGACATTTGTCTTGAGCTTGCCAACACCGAGTGCTAAACACACAGCCCGATGGAAGGTTGATGGGTGAAGGCAGATCACCACGCAACACGATTCGTTCGCGCTGGGCCTCGAGTTTTGGATCAGGAACCGGAACTGCGGAAAGCAGCGCGTGGGTGTACGGGTGATAGGGGTGCGTGTAGAGGTCATCACGCGATGCCTGTTCAACAATATGTCCGAGGTACATCACGGCAACGCGGTCGGAGATCTGGCGGACAACCGAAAGGTCGTGGGCGACGAAAAGGTAGGCGATTCCAAATTCGTCCTGTAGATCTTGGAGCAGGTTGATCACCTGAGCTTGAATAGAGACATCGAGGGCTGAGACCGGTTCGTCACACACAATGAATTTTGGTCGCAGGGTTACCGCTCGAGCAATCCCGATTCGTTGGCGCTGGCCACCGGAGAACTCATTGGGATATCGATTGAAGTGTTCGGGGTTGAGCCCCACGCGTTCCATGGTTTCGCGCACCGCATTCTTCACCCCTCCAGCAGGTTTGATTCCTTGGACCTCATACGGGGCACCAATAATGCTGCCGACCGTGTGCCGTGGGTTCAAAGATGAGAATGGGTCTTGGAAGATCATTTGCATCCGGCTGCGCAGGGGGACCATCTCACCGCGACTCAGCGTCGTGATGTCGGTTCCTTCGAATTCCACTTTTCCTGAAGTGGGTTCGAGCAGTCGCAAAATCGCCCGACCTGCAGTGGATTTCCCGCATCCTGACTCGCCCACCAGTCCAAGGGTTTCACTCTCATTAAGCGTCAAATTGATTCCATTGACGGCATTAACCGAACCGACTTCTTTTTTCAGGAGTGCACCCTTGTAAATGGGAAACTTTTTATAGAGATCAGTCACCTTTAACATCTCTTGATCACTCACCTTTGAGCACCTCCGCGAGTCTGGTGGTGGCAAATTTCTCTCGCTGTTCATCATCGAGGTGACACCGCACGAATTGGTTCTCCCCGACCTCGCGCAGTTCCGGTCGCTCACCCTCGCACCGAGGCGCGATATCAGGATTCTTCGCGGCGCAACGTGGATTGAACACACAGCCGGTCGGCAGGTTGATCAGCGAAGGCGGCGCCCCGCCAATGGAAACTAACCGGCTCCCGGTCGAGTCAAGCCTGGGAACCGAGGACAGCAATCCGACGGTGTAGGGCATTTGGGGTTTGTAGAACAGGTCGTGTAGCCCGGCCTTTTCCACAATTCGCCCGCCGTACATGACCACAATTTCATCAGCCATGTCGGCAACAATTCCGAGGTCGTGCGTGATCAAGATGATCGCCGTGTTGAACTCTGCTTGAAGTTCAGCCAGCAGTTCAAGGATTTGAGCTTGTACCGTGACGTCGAGGGCCGTTGTTGGTTCATCGGCAATTAAGAGTTCCGGACCATTAATGAGCGCCATCGCGATCATGACACGTTGACGCATGCCACCGGAAAGTTGATGGGGATAGTCCTCAAGACGCTGCTCCGGGTTGGAGATTCCCACCTTGTTCAGCATTCGAAGGGCTTCAGCCTTAGCTTCTTTTTTGGACACCTTGCGGTGCGCGTGCACGGCCTCTTCAAGCTGGTTTCCAATTCTGTAGAAGGGGTGCAGTGATGCGAAAGGATCCTGGAAAATCATGGCCATCTCATTACCGCGCATGGAGCGCAGCTTTTCTTCTGAGGCCGTGACAATATCGGTTCCATCAAGTTCAATTAGACCGGAAACTGTGGTTCCGCGACCCGTGTGCAGCGCCATAATTGCTTGGGAAGTAACGCTTTTCCCTGAGCCGGACTCTCCCACAATTGCCAGAGTCTTGCCACGCTCGAGCTCAAAGGAGACCCCGTCAACGGCTTTAACGATTCCGTCCTCGGTGGAAAAAGAAACCTGCAAGTCTTTGACGCGAAGGAATGTCATGCGAGCCTCACCCTCGGGTCAATGACCGCGTACAAAAGGTCAACCACGATGTTCGCAACCACGATAAACGTGCCGGCAACCAGGACGGTGGCGGTGATGACCGCAAGGTCTGAATCAACTACTGCCTGAACAGCCAGCTTCCCAACACCGGGAAGACTGAAAATGCTCTCGGTAATAATCGCACCACCAAGTAAGCCCGCGAGATCAAGACCGGCAGCGGTAACAATGGGTGTCAACCCAGCGCGCAAGGCGTGTTTGCGAATCACGGTGCCTTCCCGCAATCCCTTAGCTCGAGCGGTGCGGATGTAATCCTCGCTATAGGTCTCGAGAAGTTGATTTCGCGTCAGGCGAATATAAAAAGCCATGTACACCAACGCGAGGGTGATCCACGGCAGAATCATGGTTTGTAGAAACTGCACCGGGTCTTCAAGTGGTGAAACGTAATTGGGGTAGGGCAACCACTGCCACCTGATCACCACGAAGAAAAGGAGTAAAAGTCCGATGAAAAACGATGGGAAGGAGTAACCAACCAGCGCTGAACCCAGTACGAGACGCTCTTGGATTCGGCCGCGACGTCGTGAGGCATAAATCCCAAGCAAAACTCCGGGGATCAGCCACAGCAGGAACGCTCCGAGTGAGAGCCAGATGGTGACAGGTAGTGCTTTAAGAATTAACGGTGTGACTGCTTCACCCTTGCGGAACGAATAGCCCAAACAAGGGATATCGCACTTAAAGGTTGCAGTTCCTGAACCGTAGGTGCGTCCAAAGAAAATTCCCTTGATGAACTCGAAGTATTGAACGTAGAGAGGTTGATCCAGACCAAGTCGAATTCGGTTTGCCGCAATGACCTGAGGGTTACACGACTTGCCGCACGTGAGCGCGGCCGGATCAGCCGGAAGCGCGTTGAACACGAGGAACGTGACGATACTGAGCAAGATCAGTATCAGGATGCCGGTAAGTACTCGGCGAATCACGTAGGTGGTCATCAATTAATCCTTCACGGGAAATGTTGTTCCAAACAATTAAAAAATAGAACGATCAAAATTGGGTAGCGAAGTGGGGCCCGCCAATGGCGGACCCCACCCTCGAGCTACTACTGCATTACGTAGAGTTCACCGAACGGCAATGAGCCGTAGGCATCCCAGAGGAAAGCGTTGCCAATCTTGGAACCCCACAGGTATTGAACCTTGCCGAAACGTGTCGGCACTGCCCAAGCCTGCTCCATTGCTTTCTTGTTGAGTTCCTTCCACAAATCAGCCTGCGCTGTGCGGTCGGTTGTTCCAAGAGCAATCTGAACCTGCTCTTCGAATGCTGGATCATTCACCTGTGACAGATTGAAGCCACCTTGAGCACCAAAGAGTTCTGGAATCACGGTGGAGGCGTTCTGCCAGTCTGGAGCCCATCCAGCAGAGTTCAATTCATTCTGCTGTTCTGGATCAAGAACGACACCGTAATACTGGCCGGATTCGATTGGGTTGAGTTTGACTTCGATCCCGGCTGCGGCAAGGGATGCCTGCACGGATGCAGCCGCCTTGTCATTCGTTGGTGTCTGTGGGTAATCGAATGTGATCACTGGCATTGGTTCGCCTGAATCAGCAATCAATTTCTTTGCGAGCTCGACATTACCTTCGTCGGGAACTGTGTCGCCAAGGAGACCATCCCACATGCCGGTTTCGGCATAGTCGGTTGCCAAGTTGGGCTTGATCACACCGTCACCTTGAGTACCGGCAAAGTCGCCACCAGCGATGGTGAGCAACTCTGAACGGTTAAGTGCGACCGCAATTGCTTGACGGTGCTTCTGGTTTGGCACCTTTGCCGAGTTGATCGTGTAATAACGCACATAGGGATCGAAACCGTCGACTGACCTCTCGGTGAAACGAGGATCACCGGCGAACACCGTTGCGAGTGACTCAGGAGTCAAGCCGGCAAGGGTGACAGCAGTTTGATCTTCGCCAGAATCAGCGATCAATCTCTGGTCAATCGCAGAGGGATCCAAGGCGAACTGAACGATAACTTGGTCTGGGTATGCCGGACGGTAATCATCTGAATCAGCGTTCCAGTTCTCGTTACGCACGAGAACCAAGCGCTGACCCTTGGTGTACTCGGAGATCTTGTACGGGCCGGTCGAAACAGGCGCGTTGTCATAGCCTTCACCGGTATCTGCCGCCTGTGGCACGGGTGAGAACGCGGTCAGTGTGACCGTGTAGTTGAAGTCACCAGCAGGACGGGCAAGATTGAAGGTAATGGTCTTGTTGTCTTCGGAGCAGGTGATTGCAGCGTCAAACGCGGCAACGTCACTGCCTTCAGTTACATATGGTCCCTTGTAGACCGATGAGCCATCTTCGGCTTTCGGAATGTCAAGGAGTGAGATTGCATAGGTTGGGCCGTCGGTGATGACGTCCTGGGCGAAGGTGCGGGAAACGCCGTACTTCACATCGGCGCAGCCAACTTCGGAGCCGTCTTCAAAAGTCACACCGTCGCGGATCGTGAATTCCCATGAGGTGGCATCGGCATTTGGAGTTCCAAGGTCGGTTGCCATGTCGGGGACAATCGTGACACCTTCAGCGCCTTCAGCGAACTTGTATGCGGTCAGGGTGCGCTGCATGTAGCCGGTTACGAACGCGAGGTCCACGCCGGTGTAGTTCCGCTGTGGATCAAGGTGCAGAATCTGCTCGCTCTCGGTCAGAATATTGATCGTGCCGCCGGTCGTTCCACCGTCGGATGCCCCGGCACCTTCGCCATCAGCCGAGCCGTCGCCGCTACTGCAACCTGCGAGCACGAGTGCTGCAGATGCTGCGATCGCAACGAAGCCAAGCCCGTGTATGGACTTTCTTTTCATTGTTTCTCCATTTCTGAGACAGTGACTCCGAGCCACTGCCAATCGGTAACGCCAGGGTGGCGCCACCGAAACTCTGCTGTCCTACTCAATTTTCATATTTAAGAATTTCGACTTCCCCGCGGGTCTAAAGCGTCACGGATTGCATCACCAAAAACATTGAATGCAAAAACGACAAGGAAGAGAGCGGTTCCCGGGATAAACAGGTAAGACGGGATGATCACGAAGTACCGGACCGAGTCCGACAGCATTTTGCCCCATGAGGGAGTAGGTTCAATGATTCCAACACCCAAATAGGACAGCACCGCTTCAGCGGCGATCAGAGTCGGCAGCGAGATGGTTGCGTACACGATGATCGGCGCCCACAGGTTGGGAAGAATCTCTTTGAACAAGATTCTGCGGGTCGGAGCGCCGGTCGCCACCGCTGCTTCCACGAATTCTCGTTCGCGCAAGCTCAGTACCTGCCCGCGAATCAATCGCGCAAGATATGGCCACCCGAAAAACACAAAAACGATGATCAAATAGAGGAACCGGGACCACTCGGGGCTCACCCCGAAAGCTTCAAGCCTTTGGGTGAGCACCGGGCTGAGCGCAATCAAGATGAGGAGAAACGGGAACGCGAGAATCAAGTCGGTGAGGCGGCCAATCAACGTGTCCAGCCAACCGCCTTTGTAGGCAGCGGTAATGCCGACCGTAGTTCCAATGATGACGATGAACAGCACGCTCACGGACGCGATGAAAAGTGAGACTCGTGCTCCGTAGAGCAGCCGGGCGAAAATATCGCGACCCGTCAGCGGCTCAACGCCGAGTGGGTGATCCCAAGAGATTCCACCCCACGGTCCGGCCGGGATTGATCCTAACGCCGGGTCGAGGGCTTCCTGGTCGAAAGTGAATGGGTCAAGGCCGAGTGCGCCCACGATCCACGGAGTAAAGATCGTGATGAGAGCGACCAAGATGAGAAAGACCATGGCAACGACCGCTGCCTTGTCGCGCCTGAGCCGGCGCCAGGCAAGTGCCCGAAGTGACAGGCCAGCAAACGAGGTGACCGAAGGGTCAGTTGTCGCAGTTCCCGTGGAGGAGTCAACCTGAAAAGACACTCTCCACCTCCCTTACAACCCTGACTAGCCAGAACCATTTGGCAAATACCGAACCCTACACCCGTATTTCTTGGGTCAGGAATCGAAAAGACCAGAGTTACCGGATTGTGAGCAAACGTTGACGAAATGCCCGGTTTCGGTCACTTAAACATGGTGATTTTTACGCCTTAGCTTTACGACCCGAACGCTGGCGATCTGATTGAGTGCGTGGCGCGGCACACACCCGCGCACCATATGTTTAGGTGCCCAAGTAGCCGAGCGCGAGGTCCCCGCTCGTCGGCCCGGTCAGCATTGGCACGGACACAACGTCGAAGGGTAGCTTCCAAGCATCGGGGAAGAATGAGGGTACGAGCTCAGCCCCGTAGCCCAAGGCGATATCCCAGTGCAAGTTTGCACTCAACTCCGCACGACTCATGTGTGGGTTGGACTTTTGCAAGGTCGCGGCGAATTCCGCTTCGGCTTCATCATTGACCTTCTGGATCAAGGGCTCGTGCCAGCCTGTGCGCACCTGCTCGATGGCCAGGCCTCGACCAAGCGCATGCTCTGGTCGCAAGTACTCGCGCCACATAACTGCATCCGCTAAGCCGGGACCGGCTTTCTCCGACATGGCCTTGAACCAGTTCAGGTTGGTCATAAACCCGTATTCAGTCCGCCACTTCGTCGCCGCGACGAACAATTCGATCTTGCTGTCATATCTCGAATACAGCAAACCCTCGGTCGAGTTCGTCGCGGCCATGATGCGTACGAGGGTTGCCCCGGCGTAACCGTGTGCCGCCACCTCCAGGACCGTGGCCGCGAGCAGTGCATCATGCGCGTCATCGATGGGGCCCGGAGGATCAAGGCGCATGTGAGTGGCCTCAAGGGCGGGAAGTTTGCTCGGCTTGGCCGGATTCGCCAGTGCAAGGGCCAGATTCTCGACCTGTAGCTGGAGGCTGACTTTCCCCGCGCCTGGGCGCCGGAAGCCGAAGAGCAGGCCCAACGCTGCCACAAGCGTGTAGACGCCTTGCGCAGCCCGAGTCGACTTGACCTTTCCGCCAGGTATGCAACACGCTCCGAGCCACGCCTGAAGATCGGCAGCAATCGCTTCGCGCAGCACACCATCGAACACCGCGGCTGCCAGCAACTCTCCTGCAACAATTAGTGCACTTACCGGACGGGCAATTGACCTGAACGCCCGGTTACCTGCGGCGACATCTGCCGCCGAGCCATCAAGGGGCAGCATCGCATCCATGACAGAGGCGAGGGCATCGCGCAGTGCCGGCCCGGCGGAGTCCTGCCAAACAGCAACGCCAAGGTGCGACACCGAAGCATGACGATCATTGACGGCCTTGCTCGACAGCCCAGCCCGCCTCGCGCAGGCGAGCACCGAAAGAGCATCCCAACCAGATTCGAGAATAACCGCGAAGCCGGCATCGAGAACCTGGCGGTCTGTGGTGAAGGCCCGGCCTGAGCGGGCACGGCGCGGTCGAGCCATGCTAACCGCCGAATGCTCTGCCATGGCTGCTCCATCCGAGCCTAAGTGTCCCAGGGTTTAACAATACGGAAAGTGGACCTCACTATGGGCACATGACGCGAAGTGCACAATGAGTCAGGGATTAGGTTTGACCACCATCTCGACCGGGCAACCCACCCTCAGCACTCAACCCATTCTCCCGCGGTTGAATGGACTACGCGAAAGCCTCTCTGCGAAGGTCTGATCATCGTCGGTACCGGATTGTCACCTCGGCCTTGCGGCCCGCCGCTCCGCTCTCCTTGGCAACGCCGTCCCCTTGAGTCACCACGGTGCCCCTGAGTCCAAGGGAGCGCAGGTACGCGGCAATCGTCTTCGCCCGCTGGGCGGAGAGTGTCTGATTGTTGGACGCGAGGCCTGAATCCTGCACATAGCCGACGACCAGAGTTCGTGTCGCCGACGCGGCGCGCCCTTTCACCAGAGCCTTGAGGGAATCCTTCGCTGAACTAGTCAGTGCAGGTGAGAGAGCGTTGAAGTACACCGTCGCCTTGGCCGTCCTAGCCTTTGCCCGTGCCTTGTCAGCAGTCAACAGCACGCCGAGAGAGAGCGAGCGCACCGCACCATCCGGTGCAAGACCGTTCGACTGCAAGGTGTGACGACCAGCCGGGATGTCCGTCGGAAGGGGCACGGTGCCCTTGAAGTTCCCTGAAGCATCGGTCTTCACCGTACCCAGGAACCGCGGAGTGGAGAACGTGTAGAGGTTTACGTCACTGTTGGGCAGGAATCCCGTGCCCTCCACAGCAGCGGTGCGATCCGACTGCAGGATCAGCGCACCATCACTGGTCACGCCCAGTGGCTGCCCATTGCCCCCCAGGCCGGCGAGCTTCATCGTGAAGCCGTCACCCACCACATCGATAGCTGTCGCGCCCTTCGGCGCATCCGGCCTGACCACTACCGTCTGCGGCTCGCCATTCACCAAGTAAACAGATGCCCCGAGAGGCACACCTGATGTCGGGATGTTCGGGTTGGACCCTGGTGGAATCGGTTCCACCACCGGCGGAGTCGTCGCTACAGTTGAGGGCGTCGGAGCCGGAGTAGGTGTCGGAGTTGGCTCTGGAGTTGACGACGAACCACCACCACCGCCGCTCCCACCTCCGCCGGCAGAAACCGTGAGGGTAACGGTGCTTCTACCCCCCGCGGGAACGGTGGCCGATCCTCCGCCTCCAATGACGAAGGCCGCGGTCGACGCAGCAGCACTCGGTGTTCCAGAGAGCACGCACGTGCTTTCATCGAGCGTTACCCCCGGCACCAACTCATAGGTGGCAGACGTACCGTCGTAGGTTCCAGGAGTGGATTCACACCACTGATTCAGCGTCGTCGCCCCCACTCCGTAAAGCACAAAGGTCGTCGGCGTGATCGCCTGGCCGACAGTTGCGTTGACAGTCAAAGTCGAGGGACTTACCGATGCGACCTGGTACTTGATGACGACAATTCCACTGCCACCTTGGCCACCCGGACGGCCGTCACCTCCGCCACCACCGCCACCACCGGTATTTGACGTCCCGCTTAGGCCGTCGACTCCCACGCCACCACTTGCACCACCGCCGGATCCCCCGGATCCCCCGGCTCCCGCGCCAGCCCCGGCGCCGCCACCACCCCCACCGCCGTACACATCCGCCCAGCCCGAAAAGAGGCCAGAGCGCGACGCTGCGACGGCGCCCGCGCTTCCACTCCCCCCACTGACGCTGGTCGCCGCCGAACCGGCGCCGCTCATGCCGGCGCCACCGCCGCCGCTGGAATCTGTGGTCGTGCCGCCGCTCGCCCCACGATCACCTCCATTGCCACCTCGGCCCGCGGTCACGCCGCCAGGGATCCCACCGCCACCCCCGTTCGCACTTTGTACGGTACTAACCGATATGCGAAAACTCGACGTGTCTCCAGTGGCACCTTGGTCAGCTGATCCAGGGAGTGGGGTTGGGTTCACACCGCCGCCAAGGCCACCGTCTCCAACGGTGACCGTGTACGAACTTCCGGAAACAACGCCGATTCCGGCAACGACCTTTGCCTCTGCACCCGCTCCCCCGCCCCCGCCACCGTCGCTATAGCCCCCGCCCCCGCCACCGCCACCTGACACGAGGAGCACATCTATCCGGACGACACCTGCTGGCGCCGTCCAATCGCACGCACCGACGGTGGTGAACGTCACGGTATAGATAGTGGCCGCTCCTGTCCCGCTGGCGACCGGGGTTTCGATGCAGGGTGCAGCGTGGGCAGTCGGTGCTCCCAGCACACCAGCACTGAGCGCCAAGGCAAGGGAGATCCCGCCGATGAATGCTCGCGTCCGGTCCCTATTAGGTTCGCGTAACTTGGCCTTACGGGTCACGGCGTGAATCCACCGGGCAAGCGCCAGCTTCATTTCCGGTCTACGAACCGGGGTACCGTTGAATCGCGTGCGTCCCTCAAACATGTGCCTTATCTCCGATCTCCCAGGATCTCTCAGTCCTGGAATTGTTAGTTGCCAAAAAACTGATGGACGTGAACTTTTCGCTTCGCGCATCTCTCCCAACACGACGAGCGGCGAGTCAATTCGGTCTGCCAGTTCATAGAGCCTACATAGTAAACATCACTATATAACAGCCACCCCGTCAATTCCGGCGGTTATCCCATTCGTGTTTCTGTTCGGTTCCCGACCCGAGTTGCCACTGATGAAATCCGAGCGGTGGGGGATGGCACTTGGCAGTTGAAGGCCAGAAAACTTGGAACCGTCACATATCGCGCAGACTTAGCCCTTAGCTTTGCGCCCAGAACGCTGGCGTTCGCCCGCATCCAAGATCACCTTGCGAATCCGGACCGCTGAAGGTGCAACTTCAACGCACTCGTCTTCACGACAGAATTCAAGGGCCTGCTCGAGTGAGAGTTGCTTGTGAGGAATCAACGGCACCAAAACGTCGGCTGAAGACTGACGCATGTTGGTCAGTTTCTTTTCCTTAGTGGGGTTCACATCCATGTCGTCGCTGCGGGAGTTCACCCCAACGACCATTCCTTCATAGACCTCGGTACCGGGGCCAACAAACATCGTGCCACGCTCCTGCAGGTTTGCCAGGGCAAAGCCGGTGGTCGGACCGGTACGGTCGGCAACCAGTGATCCGGTTGGACGGGTGCGCAACTCACCAAACCAAGGGGCGTAATTGTCGAATACATGGTGCAGGAGTCCGGTTCCGCGGGTTTCAGTGAGGAACTCAGTTCGGAAACCAATCAGACCTCGGGCTGGGACCAGGTAGTCCATGCGAACCCACCCTGTTCCGTGGTTGATCATCTGATCCATGCGGCCCTTGCGCAGAGCCATGAGCTGGGTGACAACGCCAAGGTAGTCCTCGGGGATGTCAACCGAAAGACGCTCAACGGGCTCGTGCAACTTGCCATCAATTATCCGGGTGACAACCTGGGGCTTGCCCACTGTCAATTCGAATCCTTCACGCTTCATCATTTCAACGAGAATTGCGAGTTGAAGTTCACCTCGACCCTGCACTTCCCATGTATCGGGACGCTCGGTGGGAAGAACACGAATGGAGACGTTACCGATCGTTTCAGCCTGCAAACGCTCTTTCACCATGTTGGCGGTCAACTTATTTCCACCGCTACGACCGGCGAGGGGAGACGTATTGATACCGATTGTCATCGAGATTGACGGTTCGTCCACCGTGATCACGGGCAAAGCAATGGGATTTTCTGGATCGGCCAAAGTGTCACCGATCGTGATGTCAGGAAAACCTGCCACCGCGATGATGTCTCCGGGACCAGCGCTGTCGGCGGGCACACGGGTAAGAGCTTCGGTCATCAGGAGTTCAACAACGCGCATTCGGTTGATGGTTCCATCAGATTGAATCCAGGCAACCTGCTGGCCTTTGTTGATTGTTCCTTCATGTACGCGGCACAGTGCCAAACGACCCAAATAAGGGGATGCGTCCAAGTTCGTTACGTGGGCTTGCAGCGGTGCACCCTCGGTGTAACTGGGCGCTGGAATCGTTTCAACCAGAGTGCGGAACAGTGGCTCGAGGTCTTCTTCCTCAGGCATTCCACCGTCAGCGGGACGAGTCAACGAGGCCCGGCCAGCTTTGGCACTCGTGTACACGATCGGGAATTCGATCTGAGTTGCATTGGCGTCGAGGTCAAGGAAAAGTTCATAAGCTTCGTCGACCACTTCAGCGATTCGTGAGTCAGGTCGATCGACTTTATTAATAACGAGAACAACCGGCAAATTCTTTTGGAGAGCCTTACGCAGCACGAATCGGGTTTGGGGAAGCGGACCCTCGGAAGCATCAACGAGGAGTACAACCCCGTCGACCATCTCGAGTCCACGCTCAACCTCGCCACCAAAGTCAGCGTGACCGGGAGTGTCAATGATGTTGAAAATCATGCCTTCCGGTGGTGCAGAAGGTCCCATGTAACGAACGGACGTGTTCTTAGCCAAAATCGTGATGCCCTTTTCGCGCTCAAGGTCCATCGAGTCCATGACCCGGTCATTCACGTCCTGGTTCTCACGGAAAGCTCCGGATTGCCACAACATGGCGTCCACGAGGGTGGTTTTGCCATGGTCAACGTGGGCAATGATGGCAACATTGCGTAAATCTGAGCGGAAAGTCACTTGCGAAGACTAGGCGTTTATCACATTTCCATTTCACATGGGTGGCAAACGCTAGAGTTCGGCGTGCTTTTGATTCG
>JBIHZX010000043.1:0-12700 GCA_044240195.1 Candidatus Nanopelagicales bacterium
CACCTTCACGTGTCGGCGTACATCCTTTTCCACGAAGTCAGTGGAATTACCGCCCTCGCTTACATGGCGCAAGCGCGCCAACTCGGTGCAACCGTGAGTTTGGACCCTGCCTCGAGTGCGCTTCTTGCCCGCAACCGCGATCGACTTATGGCGGCCATGGCCTTGAGTGACCTATTACTTGCAAATGCCGATGAAGCACTCGAAATCACGCGGTTGCTCAATACAGAGGGTATCGAACCCGACAATATTGATTTGGGGCTTATTTCAACAGCTCTACACCCTTCATCACCCACCGTCGTGGTTACCGATGCCGCGGAACCCGTTCGTGCCCTTGGAAACTCAATTCACAACTACACGATCCCGGTTACCAAAATCAGTTCGGTCACATCAACCACTGGTGCTGGAGATGCCTTTAATGCCGGTTATCTCAACGCGTGGCTCGCAGGCGGCGATATCCCCGCTTCCATCGCAGCAGGCACTATTCTGGCTGGACGTGTCCTTGGCGAAGTTGGAGCCACCACAATCACCAATGATTCGGCGCCCCGATAAGCGAACTCCATTGAGAGGAAATTGCCCGACCCATGGCCGTTAAGAAGAACGCTGGAAGCGGTGTTTCGCGCATTATCGACACCGACGTCGCCGACGAAATGCGTGACTCGTTCTTGGAATACGCCTACTCGGTCATTTATTCGCGGGCCCTACCCGATGCCCGTGATGGTCTAAAGCCCGTTCAACGTCGAATTCTTTTTCAGATGAATCAAATGGGACTTCGCCCCGACCGAGGCCACGTGAAGAGTGCACGAGTTGTCGGTGAAGTAATGGGCCGACTACACCCCCATGGAGATTCCGCAATCTACGACGCTCTGGTTCGCATGGCACAGTCTTTCTCACTTCGACTTCCACTCATTGATGGGCATGGAAATTTCGGTTCACTCGACGACGGACCGGCCGCAATGCGCTACACGGAGGCGCGCTTAGCTCAGAGCGCCATTGACATGACCGCTGGAATTGATGAAGACGTCGTGGACTTCGCCCCAAATTATGACGGTCGAGAAGTTGAGCCACTGGTACTCCCAGCAGCCATTCCTAATTTGTTGGTAAACGGTGCGAGTGGTATCGCCGTCGGGATGGCAACAAACTTGGCTCCACATAATCTGACCGAGGTGATAAATGCCACGAGGTTCCTCTTGGACCACCCGAAAGCAACCCTCGACGAACTCATGACCTTCATTCCTGGGCCTGATTTCGCAACCGGAGGCGTGATTATTGGCCTTGATGGCATCAGAGATGCCTACGAAAGTGGGAGGGGGACATTTAGAGTCCGCGCCCGGGCAAAGATTGAACAAATCACTCCGAGAAGGCGTGGAATAGTCGTTACCGAACTCCCCGCAAACATCGGTCCCGAGCGAGTTATCGAGCGTGTCAAGGACTTGGTCATCAGTAAAAAGCTCCAAGGTATCTCCGACATTGTGGATCTCACCGATGGTGACTCAGGGTTGCAACTGGTCATCGAATGTAAGAGCGCATTTTCCCCTGAAGCGGTACTTGAACAGTTATACAAACTCACTCCAATGGAAGACTCTTTCAACATCAATGCGGTCGCCCTTGTCGAAGGCCAACCGGTGACCATGGGTCTCAAGCAAATGATTGAGGTCTTCATTGACCATCGGATCAATGTGGTTACACGACGCAGTCGTTTCCGCAAGGAAGTCGCTGCCAGCAGGCTGCATCTCGTTGACGGTTTACTCATTGCAATTCTTGACATTGACGAGGTCATTCAAGTGATTCGCAATAGTGATGACACCGCTGCCGCGCGAATCCGTCTTATGGAGATTTTTGACCTATCAGAAATCCAAACGAATTACATACTCGAGATGCCTCTTCGCCGGCTCACCAAGTTTTCACGTATCGAGTTGGATAAGGAAGCTGATCAGCTTCGAACAACAATTGAGGAACTGGAAGCTCTACTCGCCAGCGAAGCGCGACTTCGCACACTCGTGTCAACTGAATTAGCCCAGGTGAGTTCAGCACACTCCAGTCCTCGAAGAACCTTACTTCTGGAAGCCACCGGAGCCCCTCAGGTCGCTGCAAATCACTCAATGGAAATAGCCGACGAGGATTGCATTGTCCTACTCTCGAGCACAGGATTGATCGCACGAACAGCTTCCATCAGCTCTATCAACACGGACGTTTCACTCGACAGTGATGCACCTGCCCGCTCAAGCCATGATGTTGTTATTTCAGCTGCGCGGGGCACCTCACGCGGTGAGTTAGGAGTCCTTACATCTATGGGTAATGTCCATCGAATTTCGGTGGTCGATATCCCAGCAATTCCGCCAACACAGGGAGTTCCAGGACTCAGCGGGGGTGCACCGATTGGGGCATTTCTGACCTTAGAGAAAAATGAATCACCCGTTGCCGTTCTCAATCTCGAGTCACCATTCGTATTGGGCACACGTAATGGATTAGTCAAGCGTCTTGCATCAACCCACGCAATCAATCGCACTGTGTGGGATGTGATCGGATTAGACGAGAACGACTCTATCGTTGGAGCGGTTGCACTCGACGATGCCAACGCAAAGCAGTGCCAGTTGGTATTCATCAGCGCAGCTGGGCAACTCCTGCATTTTCCTGCAACTTCTGTGCGCGCCCAAGGCAGAGCCGCAGGCGGTGTGGCAGGGATAAAGGTTGCAGATTCGCACGTAATCTTTTTTGGTGTGGTTGACCCAAAAAATACGAATCTAGTGGTCAGTGTCTCGGGCTCGAGTCAAGCGCTTCCCGGTACCGAATTGGGCCACGGCAAAGTGTCCGACTTCACCCAGTATCCAGGCAAAGGACGAGCAACCTCAGGAGTCCGGGCACATAAGTTTCGGTCGGGGGAAGACTCACTGCTACGAGCCTGGTGCGGCCCGACACCAGCTCGAGCGGCCACCTCAAGTGGAAAAGCTGCTCACCTCCCAACCCCCGACGGTAAGCGCGATGGTACGGGTGTGCAACTCACTCACCCAATTGATGCAATCGGTGGCCCGATAATTATTCGTCTGGAATCTTGACCTGTGGCTGCCTACACAGCATGCAGCATTCTTAATGCGCAAGCGCCCCTCGCTGGATCTGCACCAACTTCGCAATCTTGGTTAATTGTTTTGCATCAAGGCGCTTGGGGTGAGCGTCCGGTGGACACCCTGATATCGCAGGATCTCAAGTCATGGGCCAATGAACAGGGCGCCCAAGTCTTGATTGCACGCACACCCAAGGGCATCGATCCCTATCCCGAGTCAACGTTTTTGTACTCCAATGGCCATGCGGACCTACTTCAGGGAATACTCAACTCACAAGGCCTCCCCGACCTCGCAGATACACACCGCTCCCAACCGAAACTTCTGATCTGCACCAACGGCAAACGTGACCAGTGTTGCGCCACTTTCGGGAGAGACTTGATCAGCCAATGCAAGGAGATGCTCTCCCCTGACCTATATGGGCAAATCCTGGAGTGCAGTCACCTCGGCGGTCACCGGTTCGCTCCGACTGCAGTGTGGTTGCCCGAAAATCTTGTTCTCGGTCGACTTGAACCCCAGGCGGTTGAGGACATACTTGGGAAAGGCGGTGTGGACTCTCGATATATCCGGGGTGTCACTCAATTATCCCCGGCGGAGCAGGTGGTCCACGCCTTCGTGTGGCCACAGGAAATTACATTTCTAACGTGTGAGCAACACGACGCGGATTTTCACATTACCGCTCTGGTAAACAACCAAAGAGAATCTTTTACTGTTACTTCAACGGCAATGTCAACCGTGGCATCCTGTGGCGGCGACTCGAAATCCGATACTTGGTATTCATTGCACACGAAAGCATAATTTACCGCAGGCCTAGATTCCCAGACCAATCTGAATCAAATCCTCACGATTGTGAATAGTAGTTCGCTCCCTGCCGCGAGATTGTCCAAGTTCCTTCTCACGAGCATCGATTCTCTTCCAGCCTGCAAAGTCAACGACATTAACGCCTCGACCAGCCAACACTTGGTCAATGATCTCTGCACTCGTCGCTTTTGATTCACTACTGCTTGAAACAAGTTGATTTATGCACGCTACCGCGTCCTTCTTATTCGTGCCAATAATTCCCGAGGGACCACGCTTGATCCAGCCTGCAACATACGAGTTTTCCAGGCCAACAACCGCACTGTCCGCACTGGGAATTACGTTGCTTTCCTGATCAAAAGGAACTCCCGGTAGCCCTTCACCACGGTATCCGATACTTCGAATAACCATTTGGGATTCAATGTCTTTCACATCCCCTGTTGAAATGAGTTGGCCGTTTTCATTGAGTTTCATCTTGATTACGCTTAAGACACCGCGCTCTAAATCCATGCTTACGGGTGCGCAGTAGAAATGAAATTGGATGCTTTTGACCGCATGTTCCTCGCGCTTGGACCAGTCGGACATGACTTCGAGATTTCGGGCAACTACCTTGTTCGACGCAGCAGCTTGAGCGAAATCTGCAGGTAAGTCCCCGGGATCCACAATCACGTCAACGCCAGGAATTTCACCTAGCTCCTTCAATTCTTTTGTTGTGAACGTGGCATGTTCAGGGCCTCGTCGCCCTACGACATGTACTCGGCGAACGGCACTGCGCGCTAGTGCTTCAAGGACGTGTTGGGGAATATCGGTCAATTCCAGCTCAGACACCGGCTTGATCAGGATACGAGTCACATCGACAGCAACATTTCCCAAACCAATTACCGCTACTTCACTTGCATAGGGCAGATACTCACCAAAATCGATCGCGTCTGGGTGCCCGGTGTACCAACGAACGAAAGCGGTAGCGGGAATACTCATCAGGTGATCTTCGCCCGGAATACCTAATTCCCGGTCAAGTGAGGCCCCATAGGTGTAAACGACGGCGTCATAGTTTTCCTGTAATTCCTCTGCAGAAATATCTCGGCCAATCTTTACGTTTCCACGAAAGCGAACCAATGGGTTCTCAAACGTTTCCGCCAATTTGTCCCGAACGGACCTGATCGAATAGTGATCGGGGGCAACTCCGTATCGCACGAGGCCAAAAGGTACGGGCAAATAATCGTAGACATCAACTTCAACGTGGTATTCGGATGCGAGATGCTCGGCGGCATAAATGCCCGAAGGTCCCGCACCAATGATCGCGACTCTCATGAACTCCTCATTCCAGTTCGTGAATTAAACATCCTGCGGCATCAATAGTCCGGAGTGAACGTCGAAAATAGCACCGCCAACCACAATTGTTTTCGAGAGTAACGGGTAAGCGCGCACCCGCGTGACGTCAGCCTTCAATGCGCCCAGCTGGTCTGTGACTGTTCTGATCTCAATTCCGCGAGAGTCAATGCCCGAAGCAGCAAAAATAGCCTCGTGCACTTGCTCCTCCTCCCCAGAGGCCATCCGGCAATTGGTGTGGGGCATCACGAGCACGCGGTTAACACCCAGGAGGTGATTCGCTAAGACCAGGGTTCGCAGAACGTCCTCCGTCACCCTGGCTCCCGCATTGCGCAGAATCTTTACATCTCCTGGCATCATGCCGAGAAGTGCCAGCGGATCAATACGTGAATCCATGCACGTCACCACCGCCAGTCCCCTTCGGGCAACGCCGGTGAGATCGCTATTACTGAAATGCAGTGCATATTCCTTATTGGCCTCGAGAACATCGGCGAAATCGATGTCAAACACACTTGCGTCTTTCTTCATGCATCTATCCTTTCCCGGTCGAGGCCCTGGGCCCCAGAAACAATAAATTCCTTTCGAGGAGCGACATCGGTGCCCATCAAAAGATCGAATACGTCCAGCGCATTGTCCGCGTCGGAGAGAGTCATGCGGCGAAGAGTGCGGTGCGCAGGGTCCATTGTGGTTTCTCTTAGCTGATGTGAATCCATCTCTCCGAGTCCTTTATAACGCTGTACGGGATCTTTGACGCGCTTACCTTGTTTATCCGCTTGTGCTAATGCGGTTTTCATTTCCTGATCGGAATACGTATACATCACGTCATTGGCTTTGCTACCCGCATTCACTACTTCGATGCGGTGCAATGGAGGGACTGCCGCGAAAACGCGACCATCTTCGAGGAGGGGTCGCATATAGCGATTGATCAGAGTAAGTAGCAGGCACCGAATATGGGCTCCATCTACGTCGGCATCGGACATTAAAATAATTTTTCCGTAACGGGCCTGGTCAAGATCAAATGATCGACCCGAGCCAGCTCCGATCACCTGAATAATCGATGCACATTCAGTATTTTTCAACATGTCAGAGAGAGAAGATTTCTGGACGTTGAGGATTTTTCCTCGGATCGGCAGCAACGCTTGGTATTTTGAGTCTCGCGCCGACTTAGCGGTACCCAGCGCGCTGTCACCTTCAACGATAAAGAGTTCAGATTCAGCTACATCCGTGCTTCGGCAGTCAACGAGTTTGGCCGGCATTGAGGAGGATTCAAGGGCAGTCTTTCGGCGCTGAGTGTCGCGATGGCTGCGTGCAGCCACTCGAGCCCGCATTGCATTAGCCACTTTTTCGGCAATCAATCGAGCCGTAGCTTTATCGCCACGCGGTGGGGTCTTCAACCATTTCGTCATTTCTTTTGCAACCACGGCGGAGACGATTCGAGTTGCTGCGGGTGTCCCAAGAACTTCTTTGGTTTGGCCCTCAAATTGCGGTTCCGCAAGTCGCACCGCGACAACCGCCGTGAGTCCCTCGCTGACGTCTTCCTTGGTGACACCGTCCTCGCTCGCCTTGAGTATTTTTGAGTCCTTCAAATACTCGTTAAAAACTTTAGTAAGGGCGCGCTCCAGCCCGATCACGTGCGTCCCTCCCTTGGGAGTCGCGATCACATTGACAAAGGAACGAAGGGTTGAGTCATACCCGGTGTTCCAGACTAAGCCGATGTCAACGCCCAAATCACGCTGTACCTCTTGGCTCGTCATATGGCCCTGGTCATCGAGGACTGGAACGGTTTCGGCGAAGTGCCCCGTACCGGTGAGCCGAATAACACCGCCAATTTCTTCGCCGGTGCTGAGGTAGCTCGCGTATTCGGCGACCCCACCCTTGTGCACAAAGCTCTCTTGCCAAAGGTCATCAGGATCACGCATATCTGAGAGCCGCAGGGTGAGTCCTGGTACCAAAAAGGAACTTTGAAGCGCTCGATCGCGTAGTGCTGTGCGATCGTATTGAGCATCCTTGGTGAAAACTTCATGGTCGGCCCACCAGCGCACCGTTGTGCCGCTTTGGGTTCTTGGTGCCTTCCCCGTGATGTTGAGACCGCTCTTCTTAGCGAAAGCCCCGTGAGGACCATCGTCTTCGAAATTTCCCGGTACGCCTCGGCGAAATGACATTGAGTGAATCTTGCCCCCGCGTGTCACGGACACATCAAGCCGCGATGACAGCGCATTAACCACAGATGCACCGACGCCGTGAAGCCCACCCGAGGCGGCATATGAACCCCCACCAAATTTTCCACCCGCGTGAAGCTTGGTCATAACAACCTCCACACCCGTGAGCTTGGTCCGCTTCTCAATGTCAATGGGGATCCCACGGCCGTTGTCGTGGACTTCGGCTGAGCCATCAGGGAGCAGGGTTACCGAGATTTCGGTACAAAATCCGGCTAAAGCTTCATCGACCCCATTGTCAACAATCTCCCACAGGCAGTGCATCAAGCCTCTCGAGTCATTTGACCCGATATACATCCCGGGACGCTTGCGTACCGCCTCTAAGCCTTCAAGTACCGCGATGTTCTTGGCTGTGTAATCCTGCTGGGAGACCGGCGAAGATTTGGGCGTGACCACTGCCCCAACCTAGTCTGGCGAGGACCCAGACCATGGGAATGACTCACGTCCAAGGATTTGCGCTCCCCGACTTCGCTATTGGCGAACCTCGGAGCGCCTTCTCACCATCAACGTCGTTTTCATGTTTAAATTACGTCATGTCCGCAACCAGCACTCAGACCCTGGCCCCAGCAACCCTCGCCACCACCGATCGTTGTGATCGTTGCGGGGCTCAGGCCTATGTCCTCGCCGAGCTTCAGGGAGGATCACAGTTGTTATTCTGCGGCCACCACTGGGGAACGCATCAGGCGGCCTTGCGACCCAAGTCAGTCAACATTGTTGATGAATTGCATCGCCTCAGCGAAGCGCCGTAAATAGTTTTCGTCACGCGGGTTAATCGAGATAATCCCGCAGCACCTGTGAACGGCTTGGGTGGCGAAGTTTCGACATTGTTTTGCTTTCAATTTGTCTGATCCGTTCACGGGTCACTCCGTACACTTTGCCAATTTCATCAAGTGTCTTTGGTTGACCATCGGTGAGACCGAATCGCATTCGCACCACGCCAGCCTCCCGATCACTAAGTGTGTCCAGCACCGACTCGAGTTGTTCTTGCAGAAGAGTGAATGAAACTGCATCGCTGGGGACTATGGCTTCTGAGTCTTCGATTAGGTCGCCGAATTCGCTGTCGCCTTCCTCGCCCAGTGGCGTGTGCAGTGAAATCGGTTCGCGGCCGTACTTTTGGACCTCGACAACCTTTTCAGGTGTCATATCAAGTTCCATTGCCAATTCTTCAGGTGTTGGTTCGCGACCCAGGTCCTGCAACATTTGGCGTTGAACACGGGCCAGTTTGTTAATGACTTCCACCATGTGGACCGGGATTCGAATGGTTCGAGCCTGGTCGGCCATGGCCCTGGTGATCGCCTGACGAATCCACCATGTCGCATACGTTGAGAACTTGTAACCCTTGGTGTAATCGAACTTTTCAACAGCCCGGATCAGACCTAGGTTTCCTTCCTGAATCAAGTCAAGGAAAAGCATCCCTCGACCCGTGTAGCGCTTAGCAAGGGAAACGACCAGCCGTAGGTTTGCCTCGAGGAGGTGGTTTTTTGCCCTTCGGCCATCAGTTGCGATCCACTCCATGTCCAGGCGCTTCTTTTTATCCATCTTGGCGCCTTCATTGAGCATTTCTTCTGCGAAAAGCCCTGCTTCGATCCGCTTAGCCAGTTCAACTTCCATCTCAGCGTTAAGAAGTGGGACCTTGCCAATTTGCTTCAGATAGTCCTTGACCGGGTCAGCTGTTGCACCAGCAACCGTAACGGTCTGAACCGGCTCATCCGTTTCATCAACATGTGAGATGGTGAAGGTGGCAGAGTCATCAGATGCCGCAGCTGGGTCTTCTTTCTCTGCATCGGCGAGATCCTTTTCAAGATCTAATTCTAAATCCTTCTCCAATTCAGCAGCGACTTTCAAGTCTGGTTCATCGGATAGGTCAATCTCAATAATCTCATCACCGATATCGATGACATCTATAAGTAATTCAGGATCTATTTCGTCTGAGGACTTTGCGGGCTTAGCCGGTTTCGTAGACTTAGAAGCGATTTTCGCCGGTGCAGCCTTTTTAGCGGGCGCAACTTTCTTCGCGGACGTAACCTTCTTAGCAGGCGCAGCCTTTTTAGCGGACGTAACTTTCTTAGCAGGCGCAGCCTTTTTAGCGGACGTAACCTTCTTAGCAGGCGCAGCCTTTTTAGCGGGCGCAGCCTTTTTCGTAGCCGGGGACTTCGCGGCTACCTTCTTTTTCACTGCTGCGGGCTTTGCGGCGGTTTTCTTGGTGGTGGTCGTTTTTTTCACTGTAGCTACCATGTGAGAGTGGGTGCCCTTTCGCCGATGACCCATAACAAGGGCCCGAGTCAAGCCTGTCGGCTTGTTCGGGCGCTCTATCTTCACATGCCGGTCAGCAATGTCCTACGCCGGGGCAATGTAGACGGGCTTTGGCTTGGCCGACCGTGACTTTGATCGAACTCCTCTGAATCAGCTCGCGCTCGATCGCTGCGGACTCAAGGGAGTCAACGCTGAAATACCCCGCCCATCTGGTCACAACATTGATGGACTTAACCCCAGAAGTCGAGAATATGTGTGAAACTTCCCTATTCGGAAATGGGCCACCGGCCTTGCGCGTGAACAAGGTTGTCCCGTGAAAGTCCCATGTCCAGGAGGGCGCTGTGGTTATCGAGACAATGAACCCTGACACGGGGATACTCCAGCTGAGCGCGTCGGGGAGCTGACCTGACTGACAAATTAAGGGCAGGTTCGTAATTGCACCCTCTGCCGGCCAGCAGCGCGCGTTCTGCTCGGGAACGTATCGCTCGAAATGCTCAGCAACGCGATTCTCCACATCACTCACTGTTGTTACCTCGTAATTGGTTAAACAAATTCGATCAACTTCATTCCACTCACCGCTGAGAGGCCTAAACCACACCCGCATGTGGTCGATGAGCCCCGGGCAACCTCGAATCCCTGCATCACAATAATTTTCCGGTCCCGGCACACATGCCGCCGTTAATTTCCAAGCGCACCCTCGACAGCGGATAACCTCGTTACGCGTGCTACTAGCTACCGATGCAGGGAGGATTAGTCCCCCGCTCCCCTCGTAACGCACGTGTTCCGGATTGGCGAAGACATCTGGATTAGCCAAGACCCCTGGCGCGAAGGAACCAAGACTGGAAAATAAAAACGCGCCAATGCTCATAACGAGAACCAATACTGACCGACGGTTGTGTTTCACGCATTGATTGTTAATCGAGAAGCTTTTTGTATCAAGACCTTAGTTTGTCCCTGTGGAAAACAACGACTCTTATTGAGCAGAGGAAATTTCCGCAACACGATTCAATGCATGTCCAACAAATCGAGCTACCTGGTCCTCTTCGACAAGGAATCCATCATGGCCAATGGGTGAGATCAAAAGGTGTAGTTGATCGGCACCTGGGGCATAATCGACGATATCTTGCTGCAGCCGAAGTGGGAAAAGTCGATCTGAGTCAATACCTACGACCGTAAGCGGTGCCGTAATTGTTGAGAGTGCTTTTTCGACGCCACCGCGCCCTTCGCCCAAATCAAATAGGGTCATTGCCCTTGTTAGAGCAATATATGTGTTGGCGTCGAATCGTCTCGCTAGTTTGTCAGCGTGATGGTCAAGATAGGACTCCACCGCAAACACTCCCCCCGCTGAAGGCAGATCTGCTCCTTGCAGATTTCGGCCAAAACGCAGATCGAGTTCACTCTCACTTCGATAACTCAGGTGGGCGATGCGACGTGCCAAACCCATACCAGCAACTGGTCCAATGGCGGATTCGTAATAATCCCCGCTATTAAAATGTGGATCTAATTCAATAGCGATGATTTGGGTCGCGTGAATCCCGATTTCTTCCGCACTCACGGCGGCTGTCGAGCCTAAAACAAGACCTCCTCGTACCGCATCCGGGTAGCGAAGCATCCACTCAAGAACACGCATCCCGCCCAGCGATGGCCCCAAGATCAATGAATAGGACGAAATTCCCAAAAATCCCATGAGCTCATATTCAACACGCACCATGTCAGCAATGGTGATCACAGGGAAACGGGATCCCCATGGCTTCGAATCCGGTGCTGCACTAGAGGGACCGGTTGTACCTTGACAACCCCCTAGTACGTTAGCGCAGACCACAAAATACTTATCCGTGTCAATCGGGGCTCCGGGACCCACCAAGGCATTCCACCAACCAGCGGTCGAGTGGCCAGGCCCTGCCTCGCCGGTTACGTGGGAATCACCTGTAAGAGCATGGGCAACGTAAATTGCGTTGCTTGCATCGCCATTGAGCACGCCCCACGTTTGGTAGGCGACTCGTACCTGATCAAACTCAAATCCCGTATCAGTCGTGAATGGGCCAAAGTCATAGAAAAGCCGTTCACCCTGAGGGAACCCCTCTCGCCAAGCGCCGCTGGCGGGAGGGGTTCCTTGATAACTCAAGGCTCCATATTCGGTGTGCATTTACTTTTTGGCCGCCGCGAATCCGACCTCAAGGTCAGCCAGGATGTCGGATATTCCTTCAAGACCGACTGCTAGGCGAACGAGCCCTGGTGTAACACCGCTACCCAGTTGCTCCTGCGGGGTCAACTGCGAGTGGGTCGTGGATGCAGGGTGAATAACCAGGCTTCGCACGTCACCGATGTTGGCGACATGGCTGTGTAGGACGAGGCCCTCAACAAACTTCTTTCCCGCCTCGATTCCTCCCACAATCTCAAAACTGAGCACTCCACCTGTTCCCTTGGGTGCGTATTTTTGCCCATTTGCATACCAAGGACTTGATGGCAGGCCTGCATAGTTCACTGAAACGACCTCAGGTCGCTTCTCCAACCATTGCGCGACTGCCAGTGCATTCTCAGTATGACGCTGGACCCGTAGTGAGAGAGTTTCGATTCCTTGAGCAATGAGGAATGCATTGAACGGAGACACTGCTGCACCAATATCACGCAGCATTTGGACCCGAGCCTTCAAAATAAATGACAAGTTCACTCCGAATGCCCCACCGACACCAAGATCTCGCGCATACACGAGACCGTGATAGCTGGGATCAGGTTGGTTGTAATTGGGGAAACGCTCCGGGTACTGCGCATAATCGAATGTTCCAGCGTCAACGATCGCACCTGCAACCGCAGTTCCATGTCCGCCCAAATACTTCGTCGCCGAATGAACAACAATGTCGGCGCCAAATTCAAATGGTCGAATGAGATAAGGAGTTGCCACGGTGTTGTCGACAATTAGCGGCACGCCGAACTCATGAGCCACTGATGCAACTCCTGAGATGTCCAAAACGTCATTTCTGGGATTGGACAGGGTTTCACCATAAAAAGCTTTGGTATTAGGGCGAATCGCCGCCTTCCATGATTCTA
>JBIHZX010000044.1:0-12323 GCA_044240195.1 Candidatus Nanopelagicales bacterium
CGAATATCTTTGTATTTTTGCGTTTGCTCTGTCACAGTTATGTCATATGTTCCCTGTAGATCGCAGGGATCACTCCACACGGGAGGCATCGTGGCGGTAGCAAAGAAAGCTGTACGCAAGAAAGTTGCCAAAAAGGCAGCTCCTCGCAAGGCAGCAAAGAAGGCAACTGCGAAGAAGACTGTGAAGAAGGCAGCTCCTCGCAAGGCAGCAAAGAAGGCAGCTCCTCGCAAGGCAGCAAAGAAAGCAGCACCTCGCAAGGCAGCAAAGAAGGCCACAGCCAAGCGCACTGTCAAGAAGGCAGCACCACGCAAGGCAGCAAAGAAGGCCACAGCCAAGCGCACTGTCAAGAAGGCAGCACCACGCAAGGCAGCAAAGAAAGCAGCACCTCGCAAGGCAGCAAAGAAAGCAGCTCCTCGCAAGGCAGCAAAGAAAGCAGCTCCTCGCAAGGCAGCAAAGAAGGCAGCTCCTCGCAGGGCAGCAAAGAAGACCGCACGTCGTAAGTAATCTTCCTCTGAAGTTTTTACTTCATAAAAAGGACCCGCACAATGTGCGGGTCCTTTTTCATTGCCGATGAACTAGGTACGGCGTTAGTCCTCGTCTGTATCAAAAGCGACATTGCGTTCGGCGGCATGTTCAAGGGCCGCATCGGCTTCACCTTGGGTCGCGTATGGACCCATCCGCTCAGAGTTGGGGCAGCCTTCTTCTGGTTCGGACTTCATGTGCTCTAAGCAGTAGTACCAACTCATGTCTCTCCCTTATGAATCTCGATCGTGGTTGCGCAATCAAATATGTGACGTTTCGGGTGTGAGTCTAACGCGCATTAGACTCCACCCATGAGTCTGCGCACGCGTTCACCACTGACACCCGGGGTCTTAGGGCCTACTCGAACCGTGCCGGTAAATATTGCCCGGCCAGAGTACGTGGGTAAGCGTGGGCCCAGTCCATTCACCGGACCAGAGGTTCAAACCGAAGAGACTATTGACGCAATGCGAATTGCTGGGAGACTGGCCGCGAATGCACTCCAAGAGGTGGGCAAGGCTGTTACTCCTGGTATCACGACCGAGGAACTTGATCGGGTCGGACACGAATACCTCTGTGACCATGGTGCCTACCCGTCAACTTTGGGGTACCGCGGATATCCCCGCAGTCTTTGTGCCTCACTCAACGAAGTGATCTGCCATGGAATCCCTGACACAACCGTGCTCGAAGACGGAGATATCTGCAATATCGATATCACGGCGTTCATTGGCGGGGTTCACGGAGACACCAATGCAACATTCCTCTGCGGAGACGTTGACGAAGAAGCACGTCTTCTTGTTGAGCGAACCAAGGAAGCGACCATGCGTGCAATCGCTGCGGTGAAACCCGGGCGCCCGGTCAACGTCATTGGTCGAGTAATCGAAAGTTACGCCAAAAGATTCGACTACGGGGTAATTCGAGACTTCACCGGGCACGGAATCAGTACTTCTTTTCACAGCGGCCTGATAATTCCGCATTTTGATGACCCGAACGCGGACCAAGAGATGAAAGTGGGCATGACCTTCACCATCGAGCCCATGCTCACGCTGGGAACTATTGCATTCGACATGTGGAAAGACGACTGGACCGCAACTACCAAGGATAAGAGTTGGACCGCACAATTTGAGCACACTTTGGTGGTTCGCGAAAATGGTGCAGAGATCCTCACCCTTGCCGATCCCACCGCCTAGACTCCTTCCCGCGATGACTTTCACACTCTCAATTGATGTTGGCGGCAGTGGAGTTAAAGCCATGGTTCTCAACGAACGATGTGAACCTGCCTCTGAGCGATCTCGGATTGAAACCCCCTACCCCTGCCCTCCTGAGCTATTTCTGCAGATAGTCAGCGAATTAGTGGCGGACCAACCCTTGTTTGATCGGGTTTCGGTTGGCTTCCCCGCGATGGTGCGCAATGGTCACATTTACCGGGCCAGCGCGTATGCACGAGCAGTTAAAAGCGGTCCCCGAGATCCGGAGCTTTTTGCCCTTTGGCATGGCTACCCACTCCAAGACCGGATATCCGAACTTGTGAACGTTCCCACTCTTGTCATCAATGATGCAGATATGCAGGGGTGTGCTGTCACAACGGGAGTTGGCATGGAATTTGTCGTTACTTTGGGAACGGGGGTGGGTACAGGCGTTTTCTATCAGGGCCGCCTGCTCCCGCACATGGAATTGTCACACGGATCTTTTGCCGGAACCAATATCGACATTGCCCTGGGTGATGCGCAACGAAAGGTGATCGGCAATAAAGCATGGCGACCCCTTGTCACCAAAGCCCTCATCGACTTTGACGCAATGTTCTTCCCTGACAAAATGTTTATCGGTGGCGGTAACGCCAAACACTTGCGAGAAGAGGACCTGATACCGGGTTGTGAGATCGTCCCCAATACCGCCGGACTGATCGGTGGGGTTCGAGCATGGGAGTTTGCAACATGACCCGGTGGCTCAGCCCGAAGGAACAAGAGTCATGGCGTGCCTGGCTGGACATGTCGCGCCTTCTCCCTGATCGACTCAGTAGTGAATTGAGCGCCAACCATGGCTTGTCCGGCGCCGACTACGAAATCCTGGTCCAACTTTCCGAAAACCCTGACCGTCGTATGCGCATGAGTGACTTGGCCGATCGAACCCTGTCTTCGCGCAGCCGACTCACCCATCAATTCGACCGGTTAGCTAAACAGGGATTTGTCACTCGAGAACCGTGCACCGATGACGGCCGCGGCTCATGGGCGGTGCTTACTCAGCTGGGATGGGAGAAAATTGATGGGGTGGCACCTGTGCACGTGGCTACCGTGCGAGAGCACTTCGTGGATCTATTGACCCCGAGTGAATTCGAGGAATTGGGCCGAATCTCGCGCAAAATCTCGGAGCATTTACAGAGCATAAATCTCGAGAACCGCGACTAACCCGAGGTACACATTGCGATATCACGGCCAGTTGAATCCGTTGACCACTGAACATTAATTGCCGTGCCATATGCCTGCGAAAGCAGTTCCGGTGTGAATATTTCCCGTGTAGGTCCCGCACCCACGATCTTGTGATCGCCCATCAGGATCACATGTGTTGCAAGGCCAGATATCCAGGACAGGTTGTGACTGCTCACGAGCAAAGTGTGACCATTTTGATTCAAATTTCGGAGCGTGGCATCTAATTCATTGTTGCCTATCAGGTCAAGATCTGAATCAGGTTCGTCAAAGAACATGAGTGGACAATCTTGGGCGATCACTCGAGCGATATGAACACGTTTGCGCTCACCGCCAGAGAGTTGATTAATGGGGCGTTCACGTAGCGATGTGACTTGAGTAGCCCGCATCGCGCGCTCAATGACGTTCTCATCTTCTTTCATCCGGTCGGTTCCACGCCATGGGGCACGACCCCACGCCACGACCTCGGCCACCGTGAATCCAAAGGTGACCGCGAGATCTTGTCCCAAAACTGAGCGCACGCGAGCCAACTCCCGCGCATTGAGATTTTCTAACGGCCCGGAGTTGAATTCGACGATCCCTGAATCAACTTTGTTCATACCGCTGAGGATTCCCATCAGGGTTGACTTCCCGGCACCATTGGGACCAATTACCGCGTGGATTTCACCCTGGCCCAGTTCAACGCTCACTGCATCAAGGCGAAGTTGTCCAGCTTCACCCAGGACCGTGCATGCTCGAGCAGCAAGAATCATGCCCAACCACCTTGCCTATTTCGAGCTTGGCCAAGAAGGATGAAGAACACCGGTGCTCCAACAATTGCCATCACGCTGCCGACGGGTATTTCGACGGGACTCAACGCCAATCGGGCGATGGTATCTGCGAGCAAGAGCACAACTGCGCCTCCAAGGGCACTGATGAGAAGCAGGCGTCGATGCGCGGGGCCAATTACCAGCCGGATTGCATGCGGAACCACTAGTCCCAGGAAGGCAATGACCCCAACCACCGCAACTCCCGCCGCCGTGAGCAAAACGGCGGCCAAGAGTGCGAGTGTGCGAACGCGGAAAACAGGAACTCCACTCGCATAGGCGCCCTCATCCCCCAGGGCCAAAAGGTCCAGCGAGGGAGAAAGGTAAAAAGCCAGCACGACGCCGATTGCGATCGCGGGCCACATTGAGTTAACACCCGCCCAATTGCTTAATGCGAATGATCCGGTGGTCCAGAAGGTCACTGAACGCACCCCGGCGAGGTCGCTCATGGAAGAAAGGATTGCAATAACGGCTGCACCAAACGCGCTTACCGCAATTCCCGCTAAGAGAACCGTAACTACCTCTATTCGACCGTTGCTACGAGAAACCCACACCACAACGGCCATCGCGATACTGGAACCAACTACAGCAGCAGCTGTTACCCCGAGTGAATTAAATGGCAGACCTATTGCGGCCCCGAAAACCGCGCCCAGCGCAGCACCAGCAGAAACGCCAACTAAGGCCGGGTCAGCAAGCGGGTTTCTTAGCGCACCCTGTAGCAAAACACCCGCGCTCGCCAAACCGATCCCCACCAGTATTGCTGCAACGGTTCGTGGCAACCTGATATTCCAGATCACTACCGATTCGACACCCGCTGCACCAAACCTGAGTGAAATGGCAACCAGGACAATCAAGGTGAGCGTTAGTCCGATTCCAAGAATCCACGCTTTACCATTCCTCGTCATTGGGCATTCAGTTCAGAGAATGCCTGATTGAGCGCAAGAACAAGTTCACCCGTTCGTGGACCAAATGACAACAGCAGTGTGTCATCTACTGCGATAACGGATCGGGATGCGGCCGCCTTTGTTTGAGCAACACCGGGTAACTGCAATAAACCGTCAATTCCGCCAACCGACTCCAGGCCATTAGTCATGACGAGCAATACGTCAGGGTCAAGTTTGATCAGTTCCTCGGCGCTTAAGGGCGTAAAGGCCCCAAGCTGCGCCTGTTCGCCAACATCAATGCCACCGGCTTCACTGATCATTGAGTCTGCGCCCGATCCGGCGCCCCCGAGAAGGTAAATGGCCGAGGTCCCCCGCAAATAAAGAAATGCAACCCTGGGAGTTGGTGACAATGGCAACTGGGCTGCTACCGAAGTCAGTGTCGATACGTATTCCACCGCAAGGGCAGGTGCTCCAACTGCACTTCCTATTGCACTCACTTTGGACCCAATGTCAGCGATCGTCCAGGCTTCGGGAACTTCAACAACCTTTATGCCCGCATTCCTTAACGCATCAATCGATTCTTGTGGCCCACTGGATGCGTCAATAAGAACAAGATCAGGCTTGAGCGCGATAACACTCTCCACATTAATTTCATGGCCACTTGTAACAACGGGTGTGTCTGTTATCTCGGGGGCGTTACTGGTTTCATCTCGCCCCACAATTCTGGATCCCCCGCCAAGGGCGACAACCACTTCACCCGAGCCGTTAGCGATCGTCACAATTCGTTGCGCTGCACTTGCTGGCCACGGTTCAGCGAACGGCGCCGCAAAAGCGACATCCGACGACGTAATCTCAATCGGACGAATAGCAGATCCAGAGCTTTGCGATTGTGGGGTTTGAGAAGTGGGCTCACTCGCGCAACCGCTGAGTAACGACAAAGCGAACCCTGTGAATGCAATTCCGATCATCGCAATCCCAAATTTCCTCACAAGGACATTATCAAGGCTTGGGTGGTTGCGTTCCCGGCACGTTGTCGGGAACGGCCGACAACGTGTCAGGCAACCCTGCTTCACAATGCCTAGCCTTTCCCTCGTGAGAAGACTAGGCAGATTCCAGAAGCTTGCGGTTATCTCAGTGATGTGTGGAGTAATGGTGGCGCCCGCATTCAATTCCATGGCTGGGGCAACTGTGGTTCCGACAAAGACCACAAAAAGTGGATCTGCCACGTTATCCGCGACTCCGGTTAAGAACTTGAATTCGACGAATGCCCGCGTGAAGGTTAATGGCAAGGGCTTCGATCAACGCATCGGAATTTATATCGGTTTATGCGTTACGCCAATAAATATTTCAACAAAACCAGGCCCGTGCGGCGGCGGTATCAATATGAATGCCAGCGATCCTGCTTCTGCCTGGATCTCGTCAAATCCACCACCCTATGGGTCAGAACTTGCTATTCCATTTAAAAAAGGTGGAACATTCGCCGTCACTCTTTCAATCAATTCTCAAATTGGCGAGATCGATTGCAAAGTCACATCCTGTTCAATAGTTACTCGCGCGGACCACACAAAGTCCTCTTTCCGAGGGGCAGATCTCTTCATTCCCGTCACATTCAAATAGATAGAAGGAGAACAATGCTCAACAAGAAAAGAATGCGAAATCTAGTTGCTGCAACAGCCGCGCTGGGAATCGTCTGGGCGACTTCAGCGGTTCCAGCCCAGGCCGCAGGAGCTTTCAACGCCACCGTTGCGGGTGCAAAGAACATGACTCCGTTGGTTGCCCTTGAAACTAGTTCCGTTCAACCAATCGAAATCACCAATTTGCCAGCAAACGTGGGCATATATGCACTGAATTGCGCGGTTCCTGCAAACCCTCGATCAGCCCCAACACTGTGCGACAGTTCAGCGGACTCACTCGTCTACATTCCCGCTACGACAGTAGACCGTGACAGTGTTGCTGCCAAGATTAAGGTCAATGGTGAGTTTTATGGAACAAACCCAAACCCACAATCCGGCGCTAGCGTTAATCAGGCAGTTGACTGCCGCGCTGTAGTGGCACCCGGCATGGGAGCCTGTGCGGTTTACATCTTGGGAGCCGGTCGCGACAGCGCAAATCCAACCTACCTGCGCGTCTTTCCAACAGTCTTCAAGCCGGTTAAATCAGATCGCAAGGCCGACTCTGTCACCGTGACTCCGAAAGAGAATTCCACCATTACCCAAGCTGGTCAAGCTTTCACCGCGACCACGCTCTCCGGATTGACTCCATCAATTACCGGAGATAACTGCTCAGTGCGGGATGCAAAGATCACAGCACTTGCTGCTTCAGGCACGTGCACGCTAACAATCACGACAACCGGCGGCCGCAACTTCAAGCCACTGGTGACGACCAAAACCTATAAATTGGGTTAATCAGATTGCAGGGAAAGGGATGTAGCGCAAAGCACTGCATCCCTTTTTCTATTGCCCTAAACCAGTTTTAATGAACGCCATAACTGCATCACCTTCACTGATTGAATCAAAACCTTGTGATTCAACGCGCGTGATCGCACTGTCAAGAACTCCCCAACAAAAGGCCGAATACTGACGAACGTCAGCAACCTCTAGTTCGGTCAAAGCCTGAACGAGTGGTGCAACTAGCTCACGGTGCATCGAGGATACCTGCGCCCGGCGAGCCTCCGGAAGTTCGACCGATCCGGCGGACTTAACCAATATGTGACGTCCATCTTTGACGTAACCCAGAACACCGCGCACCCACGTCTCGATGCGAGCCAGCGGATCTTTTTCGGCTTCCACCATCGGTGACATCTCGTCAACCCACAGGGCCATCTCGTCCACCAGGACATCGGCGATTAAATCTGCTGCACTCGCGTAGTACTCGTAAACCGCCGATCGCGAAAGCCCCACCTCAGACGCAACTTGAGCAACCGTAAATGGTGTCCCCGAGAGCATGAGTTGTGCGGCGGCAGCCAGAAGAGCATCACGGCGCGCTTCACGGTGTTCAGCGATGCTGGGTGCACTGATTCTGGGCATGGTGACATTGTGCCTTAAAACATTGTTTTTGACCTTTCCAGGGTTGAGGCGCGCGCGTTACTGCCAGAAAACCTCTATGAAGTGAACGAGTCGGTCTATAAGCCGGATCCTGTGCCTGATCGCTCAAGCGGTGATCATCCATCTGGGACTGCTGTTACCAGCAGCCTCGTGCGGTCTACCAGCAAACATGAGGCGAGCAGCCCGTCTGCTTAGGCCAGCAAGCCGACCTATTTGACCTTGCTTCGGGTGGGGTTTACCGAGCTGATGCAGTCACCTGCACCACTGGTGGTCTCTTACACCACCGTTTCACCCTTACCAAGGTTTCCCTTGGCGGTCTGTTTTCTGTGGCACTATCCCGCGGATCACTCCGGGTGGGTGTTACCCACCACCCTGCTCTGTGAAGTCCGGACTTTCCTCGACACGCTGTTTAATTCGCGCCGCGATCACCCGACCGACTCGTTCATGGCACAGGTTACGCCGTCGGTGATCCCATGGACACAAGAACTCACTATTTCTTGAATTACGCCGTAGGCTGCCCGCGTGATCTTTCTCCTACCACCGAGTGAAGGCAAAACCCCGGCAAGCAAAGGTTCGAAGTTTGCCCCAAAAAAATTAGTTTTCCCCAACCTCACCCAAAAGCGTCTGCACTTAATAGAGTCACTTGCACATTTGTGCGCAAGCGAGCCAAAACTTGCGGCAAAGGCCCTTGATCTGGGGCCGCAGCAGAGTGATCTACTCACTACCAACGCGCAATTGCTGACGGCAAAGTGCGCCCCCGCGATCCAGATCTACACGGGGGTTCTCTATGACCACCTGGGGTATTCAACTTTGAATGCTAAGGCACGTGCTCGAGCCGATTCCAGCATTCTGATCGCCTCAGCCCTGTTTGGTTTTTCGGCTCCAACAGATCCCATCCCGGCTTATCGCCTCAGCGGAGCATCAATAATTCCCCCCATTGGTTCACTGGTTCAGTACTGGAAAACAGAACTGCTCGACTCACTCGCTCAATGTGGTGAGGAGTTGATCCTCGACATGAGGTCGGGGAGCTACGAAAAGCTTGCACCCGCTAAACAACTGAAGCAACCGGTTGTAAGTGTGAAAGTCTTGACGAACGTTAACGGGGTGCTTAAACCGGTCACCCATTTCAATAAAGCGACCAAGGGTGACCTGGTCCGGGCTGCCTGCCTAAGTTCGATCAAGGCTCCCACAAAAGTGGATCAACTGGCGCAATATTTCACACAATTAGGTTTTGAGTCTGAACTGGATGCGAGCACATCCGGTGTTCCAACTCTGCAGATTGTCACCAAATAAATGGCCGGAAACGCGCAGGTCAGTTCGAGTTAAACGCCGTCAGTTCTGAGTTCACGCAAGTGGCTTGCTTCAGCGAATGAAAACATGCTGGAGTTTCCATCAGGGAACCACACGAGGGATGTCAGCGAGCATGGTGGAAGTTCCATCCGGAACGTAGACTCAAGTGGCGCGCCTGTTGCGATACCGGTCATTAATTTGATTGGTAAAACATGGGACACAACCAAAATTGTCTGCCCCGGGTATTGCTCAATAACGGAAGCCCGGCCGCGGTTTACCCGATCACGGCATTGCACCAGTGATTCCCCGCCGGGTGGAGCTACATCTGGATTAGCCAACCACTCGTCGAGTTCATGTGGCCAACGCGCACGAACTTCGGCGAAAGTATGACCATCCCATTCGCCAAACGAGCATTCAGCAAAATCAGCATTCTCCGAAATAGTCAGTCCGGTTGCTTCGGCAACGATGTGAGCGGTTTGCAGTGTGCGCAAAATGGGTGAAGAAACAATATGTGTGACGTTGCCACGAGTTTTTACTTCTTGGGCGAGCGCTTCTGCTTGTTTGATCCCGATGGGTGCCAAGGGAACATCAACTCCACCGGACCCACTGAATCTTTTCTCCAGTGAATAAATAGAGGCACCGTGCCGGGCCATAAGCGTTGTAACCGGCGTGCCTAAATCGGCCCAACCGACCAGGACATTGGGTTTTGCTCGAAGAACTTCCTCAGTGATATCACGGGCTTGCAACTCTTGAACCGAACCGAGAAGATCTTGACGAGCAAGTTCGTTCAACTCTGTCGTGTAGTGACGCTTGATCCGAACGGGTGTAGTTCCGTCGAATTGATCGAGAACTTCATTTACAAGTGCGTCAGCTGCGCGGTTTTGATCTCGGGGTACCCAGGTGTAGGTGACCTGACCTGCCGGAAATACCGCACGGGCGACTTTAGCCAGATCACGCATGTCAGGGTGCTTGATCTGCCAACGTCCCGACATTTGCTCAACGACTAGTTTGGAATCGAGTCGTACCTCAACACATGCTTCAGCGTCAATCTCAGCCGCAGCCTGTAATCCAGCGATCGCTCCCCCGTATTCTGCGACGTTATTTGTTGCGATCCCGACAGACTCCCCCAACTCGACAAGAACGTGACCCGTTATCGCGTCACGTACAAGTGAACCAAAGGCCGCTGGACCTGGGTTGCCTCGACTTCCGCCGTCGGCTTCAACGATTAAATCCCGAGACATGAGTTAGATTCCTGAGTCAGCGGTTCTAATTAGGATGCAGCGACATTCCTCGCACTGAATAACTTCGTCGGGTGAGGCAGCTTTGATTGCATTAAGTTCCTGAGGTGGAATTGTGAGTCGGCATCCTTCGCATTGACCACGGTGCAGTTTGGCCGCCCCCATGCCTTGGTGACCTTTCCGGATTTTTTCGTAGAGTGCCAGGAACTCTGCGGGTATCGCTGCCGCCAGGCTCTCGCGCTCTGTGCGCACATCAATGAGATCGACACCCAAAGCCGCCAATTCAGAGTCAAGTTCGGTACTAACAACTTCGAGTTGAGCCGAAAAATCTTTCTTCTGCTGGGAAAGCACTTCTACTGCAGCCTTCGCGCCTTCAACCCGCTCCATCACTTCAAGTTCAACGTCTTCTAGGTCACGTTGGCGCTTGCCGAGTGATTCCAGTTCGTGCTGAAGGTTAGAAAGCTGCTTGGGGTCATTGATCTCACCGGAATTGAGCATCTCTTGATCTTTGGCTACCCGCTGGCGCACTACCCCGACGTCACCTTCAGCTTTTATCGCCTCACGCGAAAGGTCACTCAGGATCATTTCAGATGCAATGTGTTGGTCACGCGCGCGCTCAAAACTCGATTCAAGGCCCTTTTTCACCTCAATGGCAGGCAGGGTGGCTCGTTTGTATTCAAGTTGAGCTGTTTCAGTGTCCTTCGCCTGGATATCAAGGATCTGCACTTGGATCTGCGGGTCGACATTCAATGCAATCTCCTAGTAGCAGTTCTGGCGGCTATTTAGTTATTCGTTGGTGCTGACGTGATGCCCGGTCCAAGGATCTGTTTGTACCGAGGACACTAATGTACTCACCGACGTTCCCAGCTCAGTCTGCACCAAAGCTGCCACCACCCGCACCCACGGCCATTCGGTTGCCACGTGTGAAGCGTCAATGAGGGCGCATTCATCACGTGGGTGATCAAGTACCCGATGATGCTTGAGGTCTGAGGTGACATAAACGTCGGCCAATGTCGCGGCAATCGGCAATAGGAAGTCGCCGGACCCCCCGCAGACCGCCACCATGTCAATTTTCTTATTAGGATCCCCCGCGACACGGATTCCGCCGGCCGTTTTCGGTAGCGAGTCTGCAACGTGCTGGGCAAATTGAGCCAGAGTCTGGGTTTTGGGCAATCGGCCTATACGACCGGCTCCGGTGAGTGGGGTGTCTGCGGGTTGGATGGGCGCGCACTCAACCAAACCCAAGGCCGCGGCGAGAGCATCAGAGACACCCGGATTCGCATGGTCTGCATTGGTGTGGACATTAAAGAGTGCGATTCCGTGTGAGATCGCTTCATGGACTACTCGACCACCCAATGTGTCGCGAGCCACGCCGTGGACGCCGGTAAGGAAAAGCGGGTGGTGGGTAATAACGAGATCGGCTTGGACATCAATTGCTTCGTGGATTACTTCAATCGTAGGATCAAGAGCGAAGAGAATCCGTTTAACGGTTGCGGTCGGATCGCCACAAATCAAGCCAACACTGTCCCAATCCTCGGCAGTCTCAGGCGGGAAGTGACGATCAAGGAGTGCACAGACTTCATAAACACTAGGCATATTGACAGATTACCCAGCAGATATGACAAATGTGGAGTCACCCGCCGGGTGACTCCACATTTACGTCAAATCTAAGAAGAACGTTTAACCCGCCAAGCAAGCTGGGTCATAGAGCGCCTCAGGAATCATGGCATCTGCTGCGTAGGTTCCATCCGTGTAGGTTCCGCAGACATCAGCCGCAGCTTTAGGGATCCAAAACTGTCCCTCAGCCTCAAAAATCATCATGGCCGGTGCGCCAGTTTCACCTTCGGCCGGATCTGCCGAGGCATACGCCCAGCCACCTTCACACTTATAATCCGTGACCACGTAAGTGGCGAATGCCGGATCAGCATTTACCGCTTCAGCCATTGCCGCATCACTGCATTCGGCCATGCCGCCTACCGATGCTTCATCTGTTGAATCACTCGAACAACCGGCAAGAATGAGGGAAGCGGCTCCAAGGAGAGCAATTCCAGCTAGTGCAATTTTCATGAAATACCTTTCAGAATGTGTAAGCCCCAAGGTCCTTGAGGCACTCATCAGG